>NZ_JBWKXD010000007.1:95208-174107 GCF_059422625.1 Acinetobacter sp. GW821-FHT01C12 | reverse complement strand
AATCAATCAATGATAATATTTCGATCAATCAATCAGTAAAAATCCACACAAGTTGTTCTTCATATTCTCTTAATGATCTTCTCAATGCTTCGTCAGCATCAAGCTAGGTCGGCTATACTACTCTCTATCTCTAAAAAGTCAATCAATAATGTTAATTATTTTTTCTAACAAACCCAACTCCAATCTCATCTTAAAATCTCAATTCGAAATCTTAACAACTTAATCAAGTGCCTGATTTATCAGAAGTTTTATTTAACATCACCGCCGATGGATGTGCATTCTACAGCATTCACAATCCAACACAACCCCTTTTTTTAATTATTTTTCATTTTATCTATCACTTGCTTATTTATTCTTCTAAAACAGCACTTTTTCTTTAAAAATCTGCTTTTTTGCATAAAAACACAGCAATAAAAAAACCAATACCCCCATCATACATTTGCTAAAACAACTAAAACGGCCTCTTGTATACCTTTAGCATTGTTATAAATGCAATTTAATAGGGATACGGCGAGTAAAATCCATAAAAGGAGATGGGTCAGCTTACTATTGAGTAGAAGCATCGAACTCTTCCCGATAAAGAGATCAATGTTCTATCCCAACTCAAACAATTAGACTCGCTAAAACCAACGCTATAAAACTCACTTTATAAAATCGGGTTCTATAAAACCAAGCTCTATTTGTATTTGGATGTATGTCTATATAAGTCGAGTACAATCTATGGATCCCTACCACCATTAAAGACGATCTTAAAGCGGATTAGGGCTGGCGCCTTGCTCTAGATAAGCCAAGATCATCAAAGTTAATTCTTTTTTTAGCTGCTGTTCTGAAATTAGAAAATTATTATGACTGACATAACGCATCATGGTAAAAAGCGTACTATTGATAATCACAAAGGATTTATTTTTAAGTACTTCAAAACTCCAATGATTAAAAAAACGACTAAACACATACAATCCCACTTCATAGAAATGCTTTTCTAGTACTTTTGCCGCTTCTGAGTTGTTATAGCCATGCCAATGTTTAAGCACTTCAATAAAAAAGCCACCATCGGCTTTCATCATGTCAAAACCGAATTGAAGACTAAGTGGAATGATTTCTTCTAAGCTCAATTCTTCTTGGCTAATTGCAATGTTTTTCAGCGCAAGCCCCAGTTGCTCACTTTTACGACTTAAAAGCTCCTGAATAATTTCTTCTTTATTGCCAAAATACTGATAGATAGAACCGACACTGACACCTGATTTTTCTGAAATTTTGGGTGTAGTGACGTTGATTAAGCCATATTCAGCAACACATAATTGAGTTGCTTCTAAGATACTATCTACGACATTCCGAGCACGTTGTTGTTGTGGTTGTTTTCTCATCTTGCGGTTCACTCCAAAATGCGAATTGAATGCGAATAATTATTCATATTAGAGTTTGACTAAACAATAATCAGGTCGTGCTCAAAATGCAAACATTAATTAAGCCACAACGCCTTGCCTCATTTGAGACCATGGCACAAACAAATATGAAGTCTAAACTTTTTTATTATTTTACAGACCAGCAGCTACAACCCAGTTATGACGAATATCTTTCACTCAATCGTGCCTTACAGACTGGTGATATCGCGATGGACAAAGTTATGGATTGGGTGATGACCAATCCGAGACAAAATAGAAAACTTTTTGAAACAGCCTTGTATCAAGGTTTGGATAAACTTCCCAATGAAATTCCTGAATTAACTGATTTTTTTAAAATGGTTGAACAAGCGCCTACTTGGCTTGATCCAGCTAAAATTGAAACGGCGATCAAATTTACCCATCGTTTAGGGACAAATGGCACTTTTATTTTACGCGATGTGGCTTTAATGACGGGTTATCAATACCCTGGTTTTAATCAACCGTTAATTATGACGGGTGCTTTACATAAATATGCTGGAAAACGCTTAGCTGAAACCCATAAATGGTGGCTTGATGTCAATCAACAAGATAGTTTCTCTCGTTTTAACAATGGTTTTACTTCAACCATTTATGTGCGTTTTATTCATTCGTTGGTACGGCACCAACTCAATAAATCCAAAGACTGGGATAACGATATTTGGGGAGCGCCGATCAATCAATATGATCAAGCCATGACCAATATCGCATTTAGTGCGGTCTTACTTCTCGGTGTCAGAGCCATTGGTATTTTTCCAAGCAAAACCGAATCAGAAGCCATCATGCATTTTTGGAAATATACGGGCTGGTTAATGGGAGTAGATGAAAAATGGCTAGTCAATAAAGAGTCTGACGCATGGAAACTACTGCAATGGATGAATTATGCCCACCCCAAGGCCGATGAAAGTAGCAAAGCTTTAGCCATCAGCTTATCCAAAGAGCCTTTTGAACGACACTACAAACATTTCAATTCCTTTTTGCAAAAAAAAGCCTATCAAAATCATTTGGATATTACTCAGTTTTTTATTGGGCAACGTAAAATGAAAAACCTAGGACTCAAGCCACGTACTTTGGCTTGGTATCCGCTTTATTTAATTGCAAAAAATACCCTGCTCTACCGTAGTGCTAAGCATATCGACAAACTGGATCAATATTTACAACAGAATGGTCGTGCAGAACAAGAATATGCACTCAAACTTTATCAAAATGCAGGGAAACAATTAGCGAGTATGCATCAGTAAGATCTACCCAGCAAACGCACTTCTTCATCAAATAGAAACACTCGAAAAAATAAGGGGAAGCCAATTGGCCTCCCCTTGTTTCACATTACATGACTTCGCGTCACATTACCCATTGATCAATGAGAATGCGTTGCTTCAGAAGCCGAATGATCCATGTTTTGCATACTTTCATGACTCATATTAGACATATCATGTTGCTGAGCTGCATTCTGTTTTTGGCTTGGCATATAGTCAGGCTCGTTGGTAATCGCCAAATAGAAGATTCCCATAAAAATACAGCTTAAAATAATTGCGATAATCAGCAACTTCCATCCCCAAAACGATTTTTCAGGTGACAACTTATTACTGTCATTACTCATAGAACATCCTCATATTTCTGTAAAAATTCAGTTTTAAATCAATTAAAATTTCATGCTAATACGAGCCCAATAATTACGCCCTGTATTATTAAATTGTTGAGTACCGACTTGACCATCCGCACCTACACCCAATTTGTTTAAATGCTCGGTATAGGTTTTATCTAAGACATTGTCGACACCAACAGCAAGATTTAGATCTTTTTGAATGTTATATGACGCATTCAATGCCAAGGTGGTAAAGCTTTTACTTTCACCAGTGTCATAACCGACAATATTACCTTGATTTAAGCTAATACGATCTTGTTTCGCCACAGCACGCCATAATAAGCCTAAAGAATATTTATCTTGAACATAACGTAAATTCAAACGACCTTCTAAAGGTGCAATTTGCGGCAATGGTTTATGCGTATCGGTATTTTCGCCCCATGCATACATTGCACTTAAATCCGCTTGGATCGCATCGGTAAATTGATAACCGATCCCCGCTTCAGCACCCGCGATAGTTGCATCGACATTTTTTGCCCCAGCACTGAATGAAGAACCGTGATCATGCCCACCCATTCCAGCTTTTGGATGATTATGATAACTCAATAAAATAAAGTCATTAATCAGCCCTGCATATGCTGATGTCCATACACTCAATGCATCATGTTGGTATTGATAACCGAGATCCAACTGTAAAGTTTTTTCAGTGTTTAAATCATTAAAAGTCGGTTTAGACATACCAGTATTACCATGTGCAGTACTGAATAGCTCCCAATAATCTGGAACCCGTTCCACATAACCTAAACCAATATAAGATTTGGCATTATGCTCAGGATATTGATTTTCTAAACGAATAAATGCACTTGGCAAAGTTTCTTTACGTTGATCATTCAGTTTTAATGCATCAATTTTAACTTGATCAATTCGTGCACCTGTCACCAATTTATAAGCATCATTAAATTGATAGTTCATTTCTCCGAAAGCACCATAAGATTGGAAGCGCATATCCTCTCTAAATGCAACATTCATGGATGGCATGGTCGGTGATGACATACTGCCGCCATGTTTGTTCAGCTGAGAATCCACCCCAGTAATTAAACTGAGCTTATCCCATTCACTGGTCATAGCTAAACGACTATTTAAAGTACGGCGTGTCACTTGCATTGCCATTGGATTCGACACCATTTGATGTGTATTCATATCATGTGTCATTGGTGGAGTACGTAAACTAAAGTTATCCATAATATGGTCGTTATAACTATAGTTCACTTGCCCTTCGAGCTTTTTAATCACAGGGCTTAAATTCTTCTTTTCAACACGTAAGCCTAGGCTTTCACGTGCAAATTGAGAACCATCCATGGTTCGGCCTGCGTATTCAGCCTCACCATCGGCTTTACCACCCGTCAGTTCAACCCATGTATCTTCATCGGGTGTCCAGCCTAAGGCTAAATCGGTATTCCAGCGTTCCCAAGAAGAAGGCACTTTATTACCATCACCATCCTCATAGCTGTTTGACTCAGAACGATTGGCATTGATACGCATGTATTTTTTACTGTCACCGACAGCAGCTTCAATGTTGTGATCCAAACGTCCAAAAGAACCGACTAAAACACTGGCTTGACCTTGATAATTTTTATCATCTGTTAAGGTTGGTTTCTGACGTTCAAAAATCACCGTGGCTGCTGAACCTGTATTGGCATATTGGACTGTCTGAGGTCCTTTTACCACCGAAATACGGTCAAAACTTTCAGGTTGAATATACGACGTAGGTGCATCCATGCGTGCTGGGCATGCACCTAAATTTTCGGTACCATCTGTTAAAATTTTAATCCGTGAACCAAACATGCCGCGGAATGTGACATCTCCATTGGTTCCACCGCTTTTAATCGAATTAAAGCCTGCAATACTTTGCAAATAATCAGCACCATCTGTGGCAGGTACAGGTTGAATCGGCTGTTTTGGATCAGCATGAATAATCAAACCATTGGCATCATTATTTAACTGTGCTGTAACCACGATTGGAGCAAGTTGAGCTGCATGTTCCTGATCGTGTGCAAACGTCGCTGTAGAATAACAAGCAACAAAAACCGCAGCCGCTAAAGGCTGTAAAAAGAATTGAGGTTGAGCCATTTTCTTTCTCTTAAATCATAAATTAAACAAGGCTGGAGTCAATGAAGACCCTAAAAATTAAGTTTTTGATTTATGCGAAAAGTGGCGGGGCTCGACCTTGGGGAAGTAAAAACAAACGTTGCAATACAAAATAGACATGTCGAAATGCTTTTTGAAATGCAACCAGTCGCACTTGAATACGATCTAATATTTCTTTGACTTCAAGTTCAGGAGGTAAAACCAGATTGCCATAGACTGTACAGTATTGGCACTGGTGACCCGCATCATGGTGATGTGAACTTGGTTGCTCTGGCGCTGCATGCTCAGCATGGGCCAACAGATGGCCATGACTGGCAGCTTCATGTGCAGAAGATACAGATTGATGTTGATGATGAGTGCTATGTTGATGCTTTTCGTAGAAATGACTTTGTACTAAAGCTTGAGTAATAGTTTCACAGACCGGCGCAATTTGATATTGCTTCGGTAGCAAAGGCTGTAAAAATACAGCAATCTGTAAAAAAACTGCGGTAAAACCGAGCAGTAAACCTATTCTCAACAAAACGTTCGTCTCAACATTTTTCGAGCCAGAGTATAACAAAGCCCAAACAAAATTGGGCTTTGTATTGCAGGAAAATTTTAAAAGTTTTTAAAATTCAACTGACTCAGATCAACGTTTTGCTGGAACTTTTTGCTTTTCACGCTGACGAACCACTTTTTCCACTTTTTCACGCGCACGTTGACGCTTTAAAGGGGATAAGTAATCCACAAATAATTTACCGTTTAAGTGATCCATTTCATGTTGAATACATACCGCCAATAGATCATCCGCTTCGACTTCAAAAGCTTGACCTTCAAGGTTAATTGCTTCGATTTTAACTCGTGACGGACGCTCAACTTTATCGTATATTTGAGGAACAGAAAGACAGCCTTCCTCATAAGATAAGGTTTCTTCTGTAAGCGGTGTTATTTTGGGGTTAATGAACACCATAGGTTGGTCTTTGTCTTCAGACAGATCCATTACGATAAGCTGAATATGCTGATCGACCTGTGTAGCAGCCAGACCAATACCTGGCGCTTCATACATGGTTTCAAACATGTCTGCTGCTAACTGGCGAATTTCATCAGTTACCACATCGACAGGTTTTGCAATGGTGCGTAAACGGGGATCAGGAAAACTTAAAATAGGTAATAAGGCCATACTGTACCCTCTGTTGCTATGCCATTGATCTTAAAACTAAATGAAGAATATGCTTCATTAAAAAAATGTGTGTAATATGCGTATTATAACGCATATAGAGACATAATTTTAGGAATTATGATAATGAAAAAGGTTTTAACTGGCATAACGAACTTTCATGCCAAGGGGTTCAAGAAACAATTACTTGCTGTGACACTATGTTTAAGTGCAGGATTCACTTACATGGAAATGACACACGCAAGTCCAAACACCAATCCACCTGCACTGAAATCCAGTGCACCCAATGTCTATGTGGTGAAACGTGGTGATACTTTATGGGATATTGCGGGGAAATTTTTAAGCAAGCCTTGGCGCTGGCCTGAAATCTGGGCAAGCAATAAGCATGTTAAAAATCCACATTGGATTTATCCAGGCGATAAATTATTGTTGTGTACTTTAGATGGTCGCCCATTGATTGGTGTAGATGAAGGTGATGGTTGTGATGGAATTATCCGTCGTCATCAAGGTGGGACATCTTTACGCCCTCAAATACGCGTTGAATCCTTAAATAATGCGATTTCAGTGATTCCATTATCAGATATTCAACCGTGGTTAGAACACAGTATTGTGGTCAATCCTGAATCTTTACAGAACATCCCTTATACCATCGGTGCTGCTGATAATCGTGTGATTACAGGTGCAGGACAAACCGTCTATGCCCGTGGAAATGGCTTAGTCGTGGGTCAACGTTATGGGATTTATCGTGAAGGCAAACCTTATACTTTCCTCAATGCTGAAGGCAAAAAGTTTAATGCGGGCATGGAGTTAACTGAGGTTGCTTCTGCAACTGCGGCGGCTGGTGAAAATGATGTCACCACCCTTGAGTTAACCAAAAGTTATAATGCTGAAGTGCGTAAGGGCGACTATGTCCTGCCAAGCTATGATGCTGAATTGCCGAGTTTGTTCTATCCAACCACCACCAATGAAGTCAGCAATGGCGGTAAAGTGGTTCGTGTACAAGGTTCAATTGGTACAGCAGCGCAATATAGTGTAGTCACCATTGACCGTGGTAGCTTACAAGGTGCTAAACCTGGGCAAGTCTTTAGTATTTACCAACAAGGTGAAACAGTCCGTGACCCAAAAACTAAAGAGTCTGTGAAATTACCAAGTCAAAAAATTGGTACGCTGATGATCTTTAAGAGTTTTGATCACCTCAGCTATGCCTATATTTTGGAAAGTAATTTACCAATTAAAATGGGTGCTGAAATTAAACCACCTGCAATTGCAGATAACTAAGTTTTTCATGATGTGATTTAAATATGTTGAAGCAGATATCCAATGACCAATATGATGCCATCAGACTTTGGTATTTGGTTCAACATTCGCTCAGCGCTTTTCGTAAATTAGAAACACACTTTGGTTCTATCGCAAAAGCGCTGCAAGCTGAAAATTTAAACCGCTGGTCTGAAGCCAAAATTCATAAAAACCATCTTGAAAGAGCCAGTGAATTTTTCACTGCGCTTGGGCAATCCAAATTTCAAGGTTGCTTCGATAAAATTCAACAGCATACAGATTTTATTCTTTTAGATACCGACCCTCATTATCCTCAACAACTGCTACCTTATCCTGATCATCCGCCAATTCTATTTGGTAAAGGTGCATTTCAGAATCTAAGTCAACCACAAATCGCTATTGTGGGTAGCCGAAAGCCAAGTCCGCATGGCAAACAAGTGGCTTATGATTTTGCTTACTATTTGAGTGAAAAGGGCTTTTTTATTACCAGTGGCCTAGCACTGGGAATTGATGCCGCTGCACATATGGGTGGACTAAAACACCATCGAACCATTGCGGTGATCGGTACAGGCTTAGATCTGGTTTATCCTAGTCAAAATAGACAGTTACAAGAACAAATTTTGCAGCATTCAGGAACGATTCTGACTGAATACCTGCCAGAAACCCAACCTATTCAGCGCAATTTTCCCTATCGAAATCGAATAGTCAGTGGTTTGAGCTTAGGTGTTGTTGTCGCAGAAGCACAACTGGGTAGTGGTTCACTGATTACGGCGCAAGCTGCCGCAGAACAAGGTAAAGTGATTTTTGCAATTCCAGGGCATATTTATGGAGAGCATCATCAAGGATGTCATCAGCTCATTCGTGAAGGGGCCATTCTGGTTGATCATCCAGAACAGATTGTTGAAGATTTAGCACTTCCCACCCAATGGCATTGCGCACAACAGTCTGAATTACTCTCCCCAATGCCAGAAATTCCCGAACATTTATTTAAGCTGTATCAGTTGCTGGATTGGATTGGGCAAGACTTAGATACGCTTGCTCAAAGCGCAAATTTAGACATTGCACAACTCACAAGCGATCTTATGGAATTAGAACTTTTGGGTCACTGTATTCAACAATCTGGGCTGTACTTACGTTGCCGAGTCAGTTATTAAGGTTCACAATAGTGGCTTATTCCACGAAATGGCAAGGTAAACATAGATGATTACAACCTCAGTTGCTGAAGCTGCACAAATTCTTCAACAAGGTAAAGTCTTGGCTTATCCAACAGAGGCAGTATGGGGTTTAGGCTGCGATCCGTTCAATGAACAAGCTTTTTTAGAAATTTTAAGGCTTAAACAACGCCCTATAGAGAAAGGCGTGATTTTATTGGCAGGACAGCTCTCACAAGTTGAGCATCTATTAACTGAAATTGACCCTATTATTCGTGAACAAATCATTCAATCATGGACGCAACGCTCTAGAACAGAACGGGCAACAACTTGGCTACTTCCAGCTGATGATAAAATTCCACAATGGATTAAAGGCCAGCATGCTCAGGTCGCGGTTCGTGTAACCAACCACCCTTTGTGCATTGCCTTATGTAATGCCTTTAATGGTTTTATTGTGTCGACCAGTGCAAATTCGGCAGGTTTAGAACCAGCAAGATCTTTACAACAAGCCAGTCAATATTTTGGTTCTGAATTGAATTATTTAAATGGTGATCTTGGTTTAAGTCGCGAACCAAGCAAAATCATTGACGCATCTACAGCACAAGTGATTCGGGCTTAAACACATTAAAATATTCACTCAATCATAAGTTCAGGGCCTGTTGGAATTTCATAAATGGCTTGCGTTGTAGGTTAAAATTGAGCATGAGACCTATACGTCGTAAAGCAGGAAACGAAGAGAATAGCGAGACTATTTTCGAGTTTCATAACGTAGGCTGAGATAATTTTAGCCACAACCCCGAGCAAGAACAAAGCATTGCTTTGTTTGCAGCGCAGTAGACAAATTGCCAACAGACCCTCAATGTTACCAATAAAAAGGCAAAAAAAAACTCAGCCACATATAGGGTTGGCTGAGTATAAAAAAGGATGCGTTAAACACATCCAGAGGGTATGAAAAATTCAGTGTAGAACAATTTAATTAAGAAATTCTTAATTCGCTACGATGAAAATATTATCCTATAAATTTTTTTTGAATACAAATATATTCTTCTGAGCAAGATCTGTTCATTTGACTGAATTGCAAATAACTGGAATTTCAATAATAAAACTAAGTGTTTAAATTTGTTTTACTATTTGCATTTTTAACAGGTAAATCACTAATTCAAAAACAAATTTTGCTCAGATTTAATACTTTAAAAGGGTAAAAAATAAGTTTTTAAATGAACATTTTTCACCCAAAATACTTTGAATTTTAACTCAATAATGTACTTTTTTTGACACTAAGTGACTTTTTTTGTGCCAATGCAATTCCCACTAAAATGACAATACCACCAATCGTATGCGACATCGTCCAAGCCTCATGCAGCCAGAAGTAGGCAATGATTGCAGTAAATACTGGCATTAAATTCATAAAAATGCTGGTTCGATTTGGACCTAGATATTGTACAGCCATCATCCACAATAAAGGCGCAACAAGAGAAGGTAATATACCCGCATATAAAACGCTGGCGACATTGCCTTGGTTAATCGCATCAATGCCATAATAAAGCACAAATGGTAAATGGTAGACCAAGGTCAGTGCAATTTGCACATAGAGACTCAGCAGTAATGGAACTTTCAATTGCCATTTTTTTAGAAAGACCCCATAAAAAGCATAAAAGAACACGGCCAAGACCATGATCAAATCACCAGAGTGCCCTGCCAATTGAGTCAAGTTGCTAAAATCCCCTCGGCCAATCACATACAGTAAACCAAGAAAAGATAAGATACTACCAACAACAGCGAAGCGATTGGGAATTTCACGTAAAATAAGAATCGAAACAAAAATGGTGAATACTGGGATAAAGGCGTTGATAATGCCCATATTGGTTGCTGTGGTGTAATGCGCTGCGCTATAGGCCAAGCCTTGATACAAGAACATACCAAAAGCACTCAGCACCACAAATTGCATAAAATGTTGTTTAACCAAATGACGTTGCTTCCACACTTGGGGCAACATAAATGGAGTCAAAATAATAAATGCCACTAACCAGCGATAAAAGCTAATACTGACAGGTGAAATATAATCCGAAACATAACGTGTAACTGCAATATTCATTGACCAAATCAATACTGCAATGATCGGTAAACTGATTGCCCACCACATGGGTTTTGAATTGCTATACATAAGATTGACTGTCGAATAGGATCTGGAAATGATTATCGATGAAGTCGGAATAAATTTAAATATGGCATTTCAGACATCTATAGGGCTTTTCAGACAAATGCTATTTTATGCGTTTTTAAACTTAGAATAATTCCCAAGTTTTGATTGCCAAAGTCACCACACTTTGTAACTGTTCAGCACTAACCCCATCACGGGCTTGCATGGTTAAACCTTGGATCACCGTTGAATAATAATCTGTCATCGCTTGAATATTGGCGTGTGGGTTTAAGTCACCTTCTTTGACACCCTGTTGCAAACGTTGGTAGATATTTTCTTTGACTTGTTGTCTTTTCAGCAAGAGATCATACTGAATCGGTGCATGTTCTTGTGAACAATTCATGGTTGCGGTCACCAACATACAACCTGTCGGTTTATTCTGTTGAACCAGTTTTTTGAGGTTTTCATACAAATAAATTTCAATGGCGATTTTTGCTGTTTTGGCTTGTTGAAAAATAACTCCCAAAGGACATGCTTCATGCTTTAGGTAGTATTCCAAACAGGCATGAAACAACTGTGATTTATCACCAAAACTACTGTAGATACTGGGTGCAGTAAGATTTAAGGCTTTGGTCAAATCGCTCATCGATGTGGATTCATAGCCATATTCCCAGAACAACAACATGGCTTTTTGTAGCGCTTGTTGTTCATCAAAACATTTAGGACGACCACGCCCACGCTTAGGTGCTTGTTTTTCAGCGACTAAAGCATGTTTTTCAGAATCAGCCATAACTTTCACATATATTTTTATAACGAACATTATTAAATTAATTGACAACACAAAATTAATCAAATATTTTATTTTTATAACGATCGTTAATGAATTAAAAAATACCTCCATATGCTTTCGCTTTACAGCAGGAATATATCTTCATGAATATGATGCAATCAGAAGTTTCAGAACCACAGTCCTCTGAGATTCCCCCCAGTAGCCAAGGGAGCTGGTTGGCGCTATTAACCGTTGCAATTACTGCTTTTGCTTTGGTCACCAGTGAGTTTCTCCCAATTGGTGTCCTCAACGACATTTCCAGTGATTTGCATGTATCTGTTGGTACAGCGGGTTTGATGATCACTCTCCCAGGGATCATGGCCGCCATAGCAGCACCACTCCTTCCCGTTCTAGTCAAAAATTTAGATCGACGTTACTTACTCCTAGCCCTGTCTGCAACGATGGTGTTTGCCAATGCCATCACTGCAATTGCATCAACTTTTGAAATTTTATTGCTGAGCCGTTTTATTCTTGGATTTGCAATTGGTGGATTCTGGGCGACTGCGATTGCCTTAAGTGGCCGTTTAGCACCAAGCCATTTACCTATTGCGAAAGCAACAGCAACTGTCATGGCTGGGGTAACTTTAGCCACTGTTCTTGGTGTACCGATTGGGACATGGCTAAGTGATGCATATGGCTGGCGAACATCATTTGGAATTACCTCCGCCATCGGCTTCGTTGTTTTACTGTTGGGGATTAAATTTATCCCAAGTTTAAAACCAGAATCTGCCATTCATTTTAAAGACTTACCTGCATTGCTAAGAATCAGTAAAGCCAGACAAGGTTTGATTATTATTTTGTTGATTGGTTTAGCTCATTTTTCATCATATAGCTATCTAACACCTTTCTTTAAAAATTCAGCAGGCTTTGACAGTGCTACCATCAGTTCGCTACTGCTATTATTTGGTATCGCTGGTATCTTTGGTAATGCTTTTGCTGGTTATAGCGGTAATTTGAATGTGCGTTATACCTTTGCATTCGTTGCCATCTGTTTTGCGGTTGTATTTTTTGGCTTTCCTCTATTTGCCATTCATCCATCAGGCGCCTTTATTCTTACAGCGCTTTGGGGCTTTTCATTTGGCGCATTTCCAACCACTGCCAATATTTGGATGTTTTTACACGCCCCTCAAGCTGTAGAAAAAGGCATGCCGTTATTTGTTGGTTTCTTCCAAGTGATGATTGCAACAGGTGCATTAATCGGTGGCTATGTTGTTGACCATTTTAATGCCAACATTTTATTGTATAGTGTACTGAGTTTTATCCTTTTGGCCTTTATTTCAATCTTCACGCTGAGTCGTGGATTAAATAACCCCAAAGCTGAAAATACTGCCATTCAATGTGAGAGTTAAGTCTTTTCAACTATGTATTCAGCGCTGATTTCTGTAGAAGAATTTTTCTACCAAAAGCATGATGTAGTGACACCCCATTCAAATTTATGGGGTGATTTTAATTTGAGTTTAAATGGGACTTTAGAACTCAATGTAGCAGAACAAACCTATCTGTCTCCACCAAGTTATGGTTTGTGGATTCCGCCGCAAACCGAACATTGTTGTACAGCTGTGGATGATCAACTGACGCATTACATCTGTATCCGTATTCATCCTCAGCTTTGTCAAAGCTTATCCCAAAGCACAAAGACTTTAAGTATTCGCCCTTTTTTACGTCATACCATTGAAGAAGTTTTAGAGCAGCAGAAACAAGGGATTCCATCATCTCCCTATTATCAACACTTATTAGAACTGTTGGTCGATCAAATCCAAAATAGTGTGTGCTATGAGCATTATTTACCGCAAACCAACCATCCCATACTCAAGCCTATTCTTGAGCATTTGTCGGATACAACACGCTTTCCCCAAAGTCTTCAAGAAATACTCGATACTTTCCAAATTACTGAACGGCACGCTCTTAGACTGAGCCAAGAGCACCTTAAACTTTCGCTGTCTGAATGGCGTAATCGCGCCAAGATTATTTATGCAATTTCATTGATCCAACAAGGCATCTCAATTAAAAAAATTAGCTTAGATCTCGGCTATCAACACACGTCCAGCTTCATTGAGTTTTTTAAACGTTACACCCATCAAACCCCAGCACAAATGCGAAATCTTTAAGATTAGGACATTTTTCAAACAATCTATTTCCACTTTATTGATAAGTTTATATACAAAAATACTATAGAAAATTGCCTTAAAATTGTGCATTTTGCATCTTATGCTCTAGATTAAGCATATAACTTTTTGAATTTGTATATATTACCGTCAAATTCATAAGAATTTTAAATAATGAAGGGTTCGAATAAATGAAAAAATTACTACTAGCTACACTATGTGCTTCAGCGTTTGCTTTAACTGCATGTGATAAAAAACCAGCTGATTCAGCTTCAGGAACTGAGAGCAAACCTGCTGCAGCTGCGGTTTCTTTAAGTACCAACAATACTGCTGATATCAAAAGCGATTTAACTGTACTTCAAACAATGTCTACAGCGAAAGCTAAAGAAGCATTGAACTTCCAAACAGAAGTGATGCAAGCTGCACAAAAGGGTGATAAAGATGCACTGAAAGGTGTTGTCGATAAAATGAAAACTTATGTGGACGGTTTCAACAAAGATCTTGATGGTTTAGCGCTTAAAAGTACTGAAGTTGCATCTGTACGTGACAAAATGAAAGAGTCAAATAACCTAGGCGTTGAAATGTCTGAAGCTGGTTTAGCGACTTCACCAGATCCACAAAAAATCATGGAACTACAAAAGAAAGGTACTGAGTTACAACAAAGCCTGTTAACTGAAATGCAAGCACTTCAAGCCAAAGCAAACGCTGCACCATAATCGATTAAATTTGATGCAGTTTTTAAAAGCAGATCCTATGATCTGCTTTTTTTATTACACTTATATACAAATGTAACTTGCTGAAATCTTGGAATATCGCTAAAACATTAGACATATTTCTAATCACTGTCTTTTGATTTTTAAGGATACCCCCTATGAGCAATTCCGTTTATGACATTCCAGTCAATACCATCAAAGGTGAAGCGACAACCTTGAATCAATATCAAGGTAAAGTTCTTTTAATCGTTAACGTTGCATCTAAATGTGGCCTTACTCCACAATATGAAGGTTTAGAAAAACTATATACTGAAAAGAAAGACCAAGGTTTAGAAATCCTCGGCTTTCCTGCAAATAACTTTCTAGCGCAAGAGCCTGGAACAAATGATGAAATCGAGCAATTTTGTTCTTTAACTTACAATGTCGACTTCCCACTTTTTGCTAAAATTTCAGTTGCAGGTGATGATAAGCATCCACTTTATGACAGCTTAATTCATGCAATCCCTGAACGTATTGGTGAAGGTCCTTGGTGGAAAGACTTAGTCGATTATGGCTTAACACCAAACCCAAAACCTGAAGTCCTTTGGAACTTTGAAAAATTCTTAATCGGTAAAAATGGCGAAATCGTGGCACGTTTTGCACCAGATATCACTGCTGATGATCCACGAATTACATCTGCGATTGAAGCTGAATTAGCAAAATAAATCGAGCATTAAAAGCTCTATGCTTTAAATAAATTTTTATATTTTGCAGTTTTGATCGAAAATTTTATATTTTCGATCAAAACTGCCTCTAGCTTTATTCACAATTTAAAATTTCGACAACCGTCAATAGCGTGCTAAAAATACATTCTTTTTTGCTTTTGTTTGAGTAGAAATGAATCTCTAAAGTTACAGACTGTATGTCCTTTGCAACAATCCTCAATCTCTACACTTTTGCAAATTATAGTCAATCCATAACCGATTAAATTACTTTTGGACAACGATGAAAAAGCTTTTACAAGGTGCGGTTTTGCCTTTTGTTATTTTTATTTCTGGCATGTTACTGCTAGGCTGTAATCAAGCCGCTGAACAATCACGTCAACAAGATGACGCTCAAGCGATTGAAACTGCACAAATGAGTGAGAATACATCCGACTCAAATAATAATAATCAATCAACAGCAAAAAGTACTGAAGATTTAAAACAAGGCAATATGTTTTATATCGCACGTGATGTTGCCAACGTACAGCTGAAAACTGGTGACTATGTTGAAAAATTACAGCAAAGCCAATCTAATTTACAACAAGCGATACAATCACAAAATCAAGCTGAGCTACAACAATCTGTTAAAACATTGACTCGTGAACTACAAGGCTTTAACACAGCATTGATTTCATTAGATTTAAAAAGCCAAGAGATTGATGGTATCCGCCAACAAGTGCTACAAGCCAATAAGCAAGTGCTTAACTCAGCACTGTTAAATGGTGATTTAGACATTTCAAAAGTTGATTTTAAGAAAATCGAACAACAAATGAATACCATCCAACTAGATATGCTTAAACTGGCAGGCATGATGATTCCTGGATCAAATACAGAGCAAGCCACTGAACAGAGTTAATTAGATTTGAACAGATCAGCCTTAGCTTGGCTTTGCGACATTACATGATGGATCTTGTCCTAGCGCGCGTTTAGCATCTAACTTAAAACGAGCTTGAGCAGACTTATAACTTGCGGGTAAAAATAGCGTTAAACGGGTTTTATTCTTTCCAATGGATTCCACCAAGGTTTTTGATAAATACGCCCCACCCTCTGTACGGGTAAACAAGGTTCCCATTTCTAAATCTCGTTCTAGTCGATTGTCGGTAAAGACAAAATCTTTTTCGCCAGTAAACGCAACACATTGCCCATAGGCCATTTTCAAATTTTTAAATGCGACAACATAATCGATATCTAATTCTGTTTCTAAACCATTTCCCACTGAATTTGCCACCAAACTTGCTTCAGTGGGTGCATTTGGTGTAGTGACAAATTGACTTTGACATGCTGAAACAGCACTCAGTAGAAGTATTGAAAATAAATACCGACATTGCACTAATTTTTTCATTTTAAGTTTATTGGTTTTCTACAACAATGAATAGATTGTAGCAAAGTTCATGAACATGATTTAATAGCAGATTAAGCGTATTTTTGTAGTGTTTCATGCAACTGATTTTATTCACAGGCGTACAAGCTTCGGGTAAATCTACTTTTTATCAACAGTATTTTTACCATACACATCTACGTATCAATCTCGATATGCTAAAAACACGCCATCGTGAAAAGATACTGTTTGAAGCAGCTATAGCCTCTAAAACCAAAATCGTGATAGATAACACAAACATGAGCAAAGCCGATCGAGCCCGTTATATTCAACTTGCCAAAACTGCTGGCTTCGAGATCATTTCATATTATTTTGAAACGGATCTAGACAGCACTTTACAGCGTAATGCACAACGTGAGGGTAAAGCCAATATTGCTGAAAAAGGCGTTAAAGCCACCTTTTATAAATTAGAAGTCCCGAATCGTTCAGAAGGTTTTGATTCGCTGTTTAAAGTAAACATGATAGAAAATAATGACTTTTCAATTACGGTCATAACTGAATAAAAAATTTAATCTTGAGCCAACCGCCATGTTTTAAATGCGGTTTGCATCTGTTGTTGTATTTCTCTAGGTACTTTACGAGCTGCTAAATTGGAAAAATCTCCACGATAGGTTTCAGCCACAATTGAACTTGCCAAATCTTCGATCGCAATTCGACCTTTGTTGTGATACGCCTGAATTTCTACTTCGGTTAAATAAATATCCCAACATGAAACAACAGAACTCATATCTACGGCTATACTAAGATAGTAGTCATCTTGCGTTTGATAAAGTTCCCAAAAGTGCGCTTGCTGTTCGATGAGGTGCATTGTCTTATATATCTCCTTTTTTATTGTTTAGATTATGCTAAAACTAGTCAGTGATGAAATATAACTTTAGCATGAGAATAACGAAGAAGTTTAACCATGAGATTTGATGATCTAGATACACGATTACGTGTTTATGAAACAGCTTATGATTTCTGTGTACCACCAGAACAATATATCGTTGTGCGTTTGGATGGACGTGGCTTTACCAAACTCACCAAAGATATTTGGAAATTTGAAGCGCCCTTTGATCTGCGTTTTAGGGACTTGATGGTCGAAACAACAACTCACTTAATGCAATGTGGCTTTAATATTATTTATGGCTATACACAAAGCGATGAAATCTCCTTACTGTTTCATTTAAAAGATGACAGCTTTAATCGTAAAACACGAAAAATCATTTCTATTTTAGCCGCAGAAGCCAGTGCAAAGTTCAGTGTGTTACATGGTGAGATGGCAACTTTTGATGCTCGAATTTGTATACTGCCCAATGCAAAAACTGTTGAAGATTATTTTCGTTGGCGTCATGAAGATGCTCATCGCAACGCACTCAATGCACATTGCTATTGGATGTTGCGCAAGGAAGGAGAAAATGTAAAAAATGCAACCAACCAAATAAAAGGATTATCTCGCCAAGAGAAGCATGATTTACTCTTTAGCCGTGACATTAACTTCAATGAATTGCCATCATGGCAAAAGCGTGGCACAGGTTTATATTGGAAAGATATTGAAAAAATTGGTTTTAATCCAAAAACTAAACAGTCGACAGTATCAACTCGTCGACACATTTTTAAAGACTATGAATTACCTTTGGGGGATGATTATAGTCAATTTATACAAACACAATTTTTATTGGACACTCCCCAAGCATAAGTTTCTAGCATGTTGAACCAATATAAATTTGAACCATCCATAAATTAATTGCATAAAAAAACCACCCTCGCGGGTGGTTTTTCAATCTCAAACTGCGTCTTATAGCGCGCGGTTTTTGATTTTGCGGATGGTTTCCAACTGAGCAGCAGTTTCTGCAAGAGCAGCCAAAGCAGCAGCAGAGTCCAAATCGCTTTTTTGATTTGCGAGCAATTGTTCAGCATTTTTACGTGCTTCAAGAATTGCAGCTTCATCTAAGTTGTCAGCACGAACAGCAGTATCTGCAAGCACAGTAACAACATGCGGTTGAACTTCTAGAACACCACCAGATACATAGATTAACTCTTCTGTACCGTTTTCAAGCAGAACGCGAATTGCGCCCGGCTTGAGCAAAGTGACTAACGGAGCGTGACCAGGCATGATACCCAATTCACCGCCAGCACCTTTTGCGATAAGCATTGTCACAGTGCCTGAGTACAAAGACTCTTTAACACTTACAACATCACATTGCATAGTCGACATGTGAATCTCCTAAATTAGAGTTGCTAATTAAAGCTTCTCGGCTTTAGCGATCACTTCGTCAATACCACCAACCATATAGAACGCTTGTTCTGGGATGTGATCGTATTCACCAGCTAGAAGACCTTTAAAGCCACGAATTGTTTCTTTAAGTGGTACAAGTTTACCAGGAGCACCAGTAAACACTTCAGCTACGTGGAACGGTTGAGAGAAGAAACGTTGGATTTTACGCGCACGGTAAACAATCAACTTATCTTCTTCTGCTAACTCGTCCATACCCAAGATTGCGATGATGTCTTTAAGCTCTTTATAACGTTGCAATACGTTCTGTACAGAACGTGCAATTTCATAATGCTCAGCACCAACAACAAGTGGATCTAACTGACGTGAAGTAGAGTCAAGTGGATCGATCGCTGGGTAAATACCAGAAGATGCGATGTCACGGCTCAATACTACAGTTGCATCTAAGTGAGCAAATGTAGTTGCAGGCGATGGATCTGTTAAGTCATCGGCAGGTACATATACCGCTTGGATAGATGTAATCGAACCAGACTTAGTCGATGTAATACGTTCTTGAAGAACACCCATCTCTTCTGCAAGCGTCGGTTGGTAACCTACTGCAGATGGCATACGACCTAAAAGAGCAGATACTTCAGTACCAGCCAATGTGTAACGGTAAATGTTGTCAACGAACAACAATACGTCACGGCCTTTACCGTTTTCATCTTTCTCATCACGGAAGTATTCAGCCATGGTCAAACCAGTTAACGCTACGCGTAAACGGTTACCCGGTGGCTCATTCATCTGACCGTAGACCATTGCTACTTTGTCAAGAACGTTAGAATCTTTCATCTCGTGGTAGAAGTCATTACCTTCACGAGTACGCTCACCAACACCAGCAAACACAGATAAACCTGAGTGAGCTTTCGCGATGTTGTTGATCAATTCCATCATGTTTACAGTTTTACCAACACCGGCACCACCGAATAAACCAACTTTACCACCTTTAGCAAACGGGCAAAGTAAGTCAATGACTTTAATACCAGTTTCTAAAAGGTCAGTAGAAGCAGCTTGTTCAGCATAAGAAGGTGCTTGACGGTGAATCGGCAAACGCGCTTCAGTCGCAACTGGACCAGCTTCGTCGATTGGGCGACCAAGAACGTCCATGATACGACCTAAACATGCAGTACCTACAGGTACAGAAATAGGTGCACCAGTATTAGATACGTTTAGACCACGTTTAAGACCTTCTGTAGATCCCATTGCGATGGTACGAACTACACCATCACCAAGTTGTTGCTGAACTTCTAAAGTAGTTTCAGTACCGTCAACTTGGAGAGCGTCATAGATCTTAGGAACGCTATTGCGTTCAAACTCGACGTCGATAACCGCGCCGATGATCTGAATGATACGACCGCTACTCATTGCTGTCTCCTCAATTCAAAATAATGTTAAACGGCAGCGGCACCACCAACGATCTCAGAAATTTCCTGAGTAATCGCGGCTTGACGCAGCTTGTTATAAATGAGTTGTAGGCTCTTGATAAGATCACCTGCGTTGTCAGTTGCAGCTTTCATTGCAACCATACGAGCAGACTGCTCACATGCGATGTTTTCAATCACACCTTGATAAACCATAGACTCAATGTAACGAACCAATAAACCATTTAAAAGCTCTTCAGCTTCTGGTTCATATAGATAATCCCAACCATATTGGCGGTTAAGATCCTCGTCCGTATCAGCCGCAGCTAATGGAACAAGTTGTTCGATTTTTTGGTTTTGAGTCATGGCATTGACAAAGCCGTTTGACACAAGATAAATACGATCTAACTCGCCTTTATCAAATGCATCTAACATCACCTGTACAGAACCAGTTAACTGTTCAAGACTTGGAGCATCACCTACTTGCGTAGTTGCGCCAAGTACTTTACCGCCGTAGTTTTTAAAAAACGAAACCGCTTTTTGACCAATTAAAGCAAATTGAACTTCAATTGACTGCTCTTGTTGCTGTTGTACGTGTTTTACCACTTTTTTGAACAAGTTAATGTTCAAACCACCAGCAAGACCACGATCTGAAGAAACAATGATATAGCCAACGCGTTTTACAGGGCGTTCAACCATATAGCGATGTTTGTATTCAGGATTCGCTTGGACCAAATGAGCAATTACACGGTGCATATTTTCGGCATACGGACGGCCCTGAGCCATGCGCTCTTGCGCACGACGCATCTTAGAAGCTGCTACCATTTGCATCGCGCGAGTAATCTTTTGCGTGCTTTTGATACTAGCTACTTTGGCGCGAATTTCTTTTAAATTTGCCATACGCTTAACCTAGTATTCGAAAGCCCTTTCGAGCTTCCGAAGGTTGATCCGTGAACCAAACCATAACTAACAACAACATACATTGAAATTAGTAAGTTTGAGTCGCTTTAAAGCTTTCAATACCTGCTTTGATTGCAGCTTCGATGTCTTTGTCGTAGTTACCAGTTTCATCGATGTTTTGCATTAACGCAGCATGTTCTGAACGGAAGTAAGAAATTAACGCAGTATCAAAGTCTACGATTTTCTTCACTTCAACGTCAGCCATGTAGCCTTCGTTAGATGCATAAATTGAAACAGCTTGGTCAGCAATTGAATATGGAGCATATTGTTTTTGCTTCATTAATTCAGTTACACGTTGACCATGTTCAAGTTGCTTACGAGTTGCTTCATCAAGGTCAGAAGCGAACTGAGCAAATGCTGCCAATTCACGGTATTGCGCCAAAGCAGTACGGATACCACCAGACAATTTTTTGATGATCTTCGTTTGAGCAGAACCACCAACACGCGATACAGAAATACCCGCGTTCACAGCAGGACGAATACCTGCGTTGAATAATGATGTTTCTAAGAAGATCTGACCATCAGTAATCGAAATTACGTTTGTCGGTACGAATGCAGATACGTCACCCGCTTGAGTTTCAATAATTGGCAATGCAGTTAATGAACCAGTTTGGCCTTTAACTTCACCATTAGTGAATTTCTCAACATAGTCAGCAGATACACGAGAAGCACGTTCAAGTAGACGTGAATGAAGATAGAACACGTCACCTGGGTAAGCTTCACGACCTGGTGGACGACGAAGAAGCAATGAAATTTGACGGTAAGCAACAGCTTGTTTAGACAAGTCATCATAAATGATAAGTGCGTCTTCACCGCGGTCACGGAAGTACTCGCCCATTGTACAACCAGCATATGGAGCAAGATACTGCATTGCTGCAGGATCAGCTGCAGCAGCTGCTACAACAGTTGTGTACGCCATAGCGCCAGTTTCTTCAAGCTTACGTACTACGTTTGCAATTGTTGATTGTTTTTGACCAATCGCAACGTATACACACTTAATGCCTGATTGTTTTTGAGCAATGATCGCATCGATCGCCATTGCTGTTTTACCAGTTTGACGGTCACCGATGATCAACTCACGCTGACCACGACCAACAGGGATCATTGTATCTACTGATTTATAACCAGTTTGTACAGGTTGATCCACTGATTGACGCCAAATTACACCTGGTGCTACTTTTTCAACAGCATCAGTAAGTTTTGCATCAATAGGGCCTTTACCATCAATCGGGTTACCCAAAGCATCTACTACACGGCCTAAAAGTTCTGGACCAACCGGAACTTCTAATACACGACCTGTGCAACGAGCTTTTTGACCTTCTTGAAGGCTTAAGTAGTTACCTAAGACAACGGCACCCACTGAATCCTGTTCTAGGTTCAGTGCCATACCAAATAAGCCGCCGTCGAATTCGATCATTTCACCGTACATTGCATCAGCAAGGCCGTGAATACGCACAATACCGTCGGAAACCATAACAATGGTCCCTTCGTTCTTAGCGGTCGCGCTGGTGTCCAGATCGCCGATACGCTGTTTAATGAGCGCACTGATCTCGGATGGATTCAGTTGTTGCATTGCGCTATACCTCAATCTTTTTAAAGTTCAGTCTTCTTTAGACGTAGTTATTTTTAACAATTACGCTAGAAGACGAGTCCGCATTTTTTCAAGCTTGCTAAGCGCAGAATCATCTATCACTTGGTCGCCTGCACGAATAACAACACCAGCAATCAATGCTGGATTTACTTCAACTGTAACTTTCACAGCGCTGTTCAAGCGTTTTTCTAACGCATGAGCCAACTTCTGTTCTTGTACTGAATCCAATGGAAAAGCGGATTCAATCACAACATCTACAGTGTTGTTATTTTGCGATTTGAGTTGCTCAAATTCTGTGTCAATTTCAGGTAACAATGCTAAACGGCCATTGTCTGCAAGAAGTGTCAAAAAGTTTGACACAGCCGCAGTTTGTTCATTACCTAAAACTTTCGCAAAAAGATCAACCTGCTCTGCAGGTGTCAACTCAGGGCGATTTAAATAAGCGGAGAATGCTTCATCTTGCACCGCAGCACTGAGCAGTTGTAATGCATTTGACCAAGCGTCAGTTGCATTTTGCTCAGATGCATAAGCAAATGCTGCTTTAGCGTATGGGCGTGCCAACGTCAAGAATTCAGCCATATTCGCCTCTCTTAAAGTTTAGCAGCCAGCTGATTCAGCATGGCATTATGAGCTTCTGCGTCAACTTGTTGGTTCAGAATTTTCTCTGCACCAGCAACTGCAAGAGCAGCAACTTGTTGACGTAATTCTTCACGAGCAGAATTGATGTCTTGGTCAACAGCATCTTTCGCTTGTTGACGAATACGCTCACCTTCAGCAGATGCTTGAGTACGCGCTTCTTCGACCAATTGTGCCGCACGACGGTTCGCTTGTTCGATCAATTGAGCCGCTTGTGCTTTCGCCGCATCAATTTCTTGCTTAACTTGTGCTTGTGCATCAGCAAGATCAGCTTTCGCTTTCTCTGCAGCATTTAAGCCATCAGCGATTTTACGCTGACGCTCACTAATCGCATTGATTAGTGGTGGCCATACAAACTTCATGCAGAATGCGACAAATATCGCAAATGCAATCGCTTGGCCAAACAATGTGAGGTTGATATTCATTGCAAATTCCTCAAATAGTGAATTTCGGAATTAAGCTGATTAACCTACAAATGGATTAGCGAAGATGAAGAACAAGCCAATACCAACACCGATCATAGGCACAGCATCAAGAAGACCTGCGATTAAGAACATACGAGTTTGAAGTTGTGGAGCCAATTCTGGTTGACGAGCAACAGCTTCAAGGAAACGGCCGCCTAAAAGACCAAAACCAATCGCAGTACCTAAAGCACCAAAAGCGATCAAGATAGCAGATGCAATTGCAACTAGACCTAAAGTGAGTTCCATGATAATTCCTCAGAGGTTAGGTTTATACCAAATTAAAGTAAAAAAATTATACCTAACCACCGGATGACAGTTAGGCAATACCATTAATGTTTTTCGCTTGCCATGCTCAAGTATACGATTGTTAGCATCATGAAAATGAAGGCTTGCAATGTAATAACAAGAATGTGGAAGATAGCCCAAGGCACAGACAACGCCCACTGGATCCAGAAAGGTAACAACGCGATAAGAATGAAGATTAACTCACCCGCATACATGTTACCGAATAATCGGAGTGCCAATGAAATTGGACGTGCAAGGAATGTTACTAATTCTAGAATTAAGTTCACTGGAATCAATAACGCTTTTGCAACTGGGTTACTTGGATTAAATGGGTTAAGTGCCAATTCACCAACGAAACCGCCGATGCCTTTTTCACGAATACTATAGAACAAGATCAACGCAAATACAGACAAAGACATACCAAGGGTAATGTTAGGGTCTGTAGATGGAACAACCTTGAAGTAAACGTGGTGAGGGTCCATACCAAATACGTTTGCACCAATCAATTGAGCTGTATACGGAATCCAGTCAACAGGAATTAAGTCCATCGCATTCATGAGGAAAATCCACACGAAAATGGTCAAGGCTAAAGGCGCAATTAAACGTGATTTACCATGAAACGTATCACGAACACTTGAGTCAACAAACTCGATAATCATTTCGATTGCAGACTGGAACTTGGTAGGAACACCAGAGTTTGCAGCTTTCGCTACGCACCAGAATATCAAACAGAAAATCACACCAAGGCCAATTGACCAACCCATTGAATCCAAGTGGATAGCAGTGAACCCCATCTGTTGAGCTTCTGCACCACTTTCAGCCAATTTCCAAGTACCATCTGGCATTTTGCCATAGGTCATATTGGTCAAGTGATGCTTGATATACTCGGTCGAAGTCAGGGCATGTTCTTCAGCAGCCATAAATCACACCTGGTCAATGTCAAATAATAAATAGAGTTAACGAATATCGCGTGCTGCATGATATCTCGTTAATCCCCAAAAAAATTTTCAATTTCTGCTGCGCTTATACTCGTTTTTGTTGTCGTGCTACCCAAAAAGGTGCAATCCACGACATCGCTTGAACGAGAATAAAACCACAAAACAATGCCACCGGAGATAACGGTTTGACATTGCATAAAATTAAAATGAAACCAACGATCACAATTGCAAATTTGCCCATTAAGCCTCTATACATGTTCGAAAGAACCTGTTTTGAAGCACGCGCCCCTGCTGCTCGAAACGACTGCCAAGAAAAATAACAACTGGCAAGCCAACATATCAGTGCACCTAACGCTGCACTCAGAGCCGCAGTCGAGTCTTTCAAGACCCACGCTACCAAGGCTGAAACAGGAATCATAAACGCTTGCAAATAGACCAAAGCTTTTGCTAATCGTCGGTCAATCAAGCGACTAGTTTGGCTCATTTTTTATCCACTCACAGCATAAATGCTTGACAAGTTTAGCTGATGATCGTTTTTAATCGCAGGCATTATAGAGTTACACCCCTGAACATGCAATCTTTTCCCGACCTTAGTCGTGTTTTTTTCGATATACAGGTTGCTTTGCATATGAACAATTGTTGATTAATTTTTGCATCATTTCCGTGCATTAAGTACGCAAGCTTGTGTTTGTTGAGCCAAAGTCTGCCATGCAACCACAAAATCTTGTTGTTTAGCCAAAGTTTCGTCTACCGCTTGAAATGAAATTTCACCCAATTTTCGGTACTGACTTGGGCTTGCGCTACCTTCTGCCAGCAAGCACATTTTTTTGTAAGGTCTCGTGTCATTTAAAAACTTGATTTGAGTCACAGTCGGCGCAACATGCGGATCATCTGTCATCGCACCTGCAAATTTTAAGTTTAATGAACGCTCTAAATATTGGTAAGCATCATGATAAGCCCAGTATGGACGTGCGCTACCTGCACTGATACTTTTCTGTGAAACGCGCAGCATTTCACTGGCAAACTTCTTCGCATTATTCCAATATGCTGCTTTATTTTCTGGATGTTGTTGTGAACGTAAGGCTGCAATAAAGAAACCGATACGTACAGCATTATTTGGATCTAACCACACATGTGTATCAATCGTATCTTTCAGTGCAACACCTTTTGGACTTCTTAAAGGAAGTGCTTGGATAATGCCTGAATTGAGTATTGAAATCGCCTTTGGATTGTCACCTAAAACCTTTTCCAAAGGCGCTTCATGTTCTTTTCCCAGCCAAATCACCAATGAAGCGTCCATAATCGTTTTGCGATTATCTGGTGTAAGTTGCACATCATGCCCCGTTTGATTTCCCAAAAGTAAAACAGGCTCTTCTATGCCTTCTGTTATTTCTTTTGCAATCAAATAAATAGGATGAGTTGACACCACTAAAGGCGCTTGAGCCCAAGTGACACTAATAAATAATGCACATAAGCAAAAGGCGATAATGCGATTCATGGGAGTGTATTACCAAAAAAAATTTATGTTATAGTATAACAGAAGTTAAAAAATACCTACGCCATTCGTAAGTTGATAGAGCTTCATGTTAATATTTGCGATTCTCTTCCATTCAAATAACAAGTTTTGAGGTCTGATATGAGCTTATGTTCACACGAGCAGCATGATACTTTGCATGGTGTACACGATCATCTCAATGTAGAAGCTCGTTTATCAGAAGCAGAAAGCCTTTGTGCAACCTCAGGTGCCCGTCTTACCCCTTTGCGTAAAGAAGTACTTGAATTAATTTTGAATGCCTCAGGTCCTGTAGGTGCTTATGATCTTTTAGCCAAGATGAAAGGTGCTGCAGAACGTCCAGCTGCACCACCTACTGTGTATAGAACCTTAGATTTTCTCTTAGAAAAAGGTTTTATTCATCGTTTAACCTCTATTAATGCTTATATCCCTTGTTGTCACCCACGTGAAGGACATCAAGCCGCATTTTTAATTTGCACTGAATGTCATACAGTGAAAGAAGCTTCAGCAAAAGGTTTGATTCAAGAATTAAACCACTTAGCCGCGTCAGATCACTTCAATGCACATCACAGTATTATTGAGATTTCAGGAATATGTCAGCAGTGCTCGAACAAAGCGTAAACTCCCCTCTCGTTCAACTGCAACAAATTAATGTCCGAATTGATGATCGTGACATTCTAAAAAATATAGATTTTTCATTACAAGAAAAAGAAATTGTCACGCTTATTGGTCCCAATGGCGCAGGCAAATCAACCCTGATCAAAGTATTATTGGGTATTTTAAAACCCAATGCGGGCAAAATTATCAGCTCAAAAAAAATTAAACTGGCGTATGTACCACAAAAATTTAATCCCTCTCATAGTCTGCCTTTAAGAGTAAAAGATCTACTGGATCTTGAGAAATGTGATAAGGCTATTAAAGCTGAAATCATTCGAGATACAGGCATTGCCAAATTAGAGTACGCCAAAGTACAACAACTTTCAGGTGGTGAACGTCAGCGGGTTTTATTGGCGCGTGCTTTATTACGCCAACCCGATATTTTAGTTTTAGATGAACCTATGCAAGGTTTAGATATCCAATCTGAAGCTGAACTGTATGAATATGTGCGTAGCCTGCCACAACGTTATGGTTGCGCCATTTTAATTGTGTCTCATGATTTACAATGGGTAATGCAAGGCACTCAACGAGTTGTCTGTTTAAATAAGCACATTTGCTGTAGTGGTTTACCTGACAGTATTCAGCAGCATCCAGAGTATCAAGCTTTGTTTGGTGATACTTTTGGAAAATACCACGCTTTTTACCAACACCATCATGACCATTGTGCACATGGTGACTCCGCCAAAACTTGTGAACATGGCCCACATCCACACATTCACCCAGAACCGGAAGCTTAAACCATGATGGAATGGTTAGAATTACTGTTACCTGCATGGATTATGGGAACACTTTTAGTGTTTCTAACAGCTCCGCTAGGTTGTTTGATGCTATGGCGCAGAATGTCGTTCTTTGCTGACACGATGGCACATGGTACCTTGCTGGGTGTCGCTTTAGCTGCTGTTTTGAGTTTACCGCTTTGGGTCGGTGTTACCTTTACTGCGATCCTCTTGGTGGCTGTACTTTGGGTTTTACATGACCCGCGTTTACCCAACGACGCCTTACTTGCATTATGTGCTGCGACCTTACTTTGTTCTGGTCTATTGTTACTTCAACATTTACCCGCTTTACGTCCTGAATTATTAAGTTATTTATTTGGTGATTTATTAACAATTGAGTGGTCAGACCTACCGATTTTTGCAACTGTGATTATTGTTGCTTTAGCTGTCCTCTACCGTTACTGGCAAGCACAAATTCAAATTGCGATTGATCCAGATATTGCGGTAAGTGAAGGCGTAAACGCCAAATGGCAGCGCTTAATTTTTATGTTGTTATTGGCTTTATTCACCGTACTCGCTTTACGTGCCGTTGGTTCGTTATTGATGGGTGCGTTATTGGTTATTCCAGCACTGGCTTCGCGTCTTATTTCGCACTCACCGAAACAAATGGTGATGGGGGCGTTTGTAATTGCTCAAATTGGTGTGACTGTGGGGTTATGGTCAAGTGCAGCCCTGAACATCTCTACAGGGCTAAGCATCGTATTAACCATGTCTTTGCTGTTTGCTGTGATTTTCTGTGTAATGAAAGTAAAAAAGATGGCTTGATGGATCAATTCCATCTTTAGCCGCACTCAATATTTAAACTATGCTTTTTAACGAAACATATAACCCATATACAGCAATGACAATCAAAATTAATCCGCAAAGCCCTAATATTTTTGGATAAATTTGACTTTTAGAAAGCTTATTAAACGACAGATAGACCAAAGATAGCGTGAGAAAATCTAAAATAATCCATGTCACAACTAAGATAACCAGACTGGTATTTATATCAGCATGAATATGTATAAACTGCGGAAAAAATGATGAAAAGAAAATGATATCTTTAGGATTTGAGATACCCACTAAAAAGCCTTTGCTGAGACCACCATCCACAGGCGACAACATCGTATTGAGTTGATGCTCCTGCTGCGATAATACTTCTTTTAGAATTCCATAACCTAGATAGGCAATATAAAGACATCCTAAAACTTTAATGATCAAGAAAAGTGTTTCATTGACACTAAACATGCCTTTTAAAATTAAAATAGAGGCTGTGATAAGTACCAAAGAAGCCAAATTTGTCCCAACAATAGTCAGTAAAGACTGTCGGTAGCCGCCTTTTAAACCTGCACTTGCAACCAAGATCATGACTGGACCAGGCGTTGCAATCATGATAATCACACTAATGGCATACAAATAAAATTCTAAATAATTCAAAGTAACCTCGAAACAATGGCTTATTTATATGGTCAAATCTCTAACGAATAACGCACTTAATCGCCTAAGTTTTTATTGATGAACCAGACTTAATAAGCCAGCGGCACAACTAAACAATACAGCAAAGGTACGGTTCATATATTTTTGTTGTTTTGGTGATTTTAATAGTCTTAACACTTTGGCTGCCAATCCCGTATAACCAGCCATGACTATCAAGTCAATCGTGATCATGGTCACTGCCATAATCACATATTGAATCCATTGTGGTTTAGACAAGTCTAGAAATTGTGGCAAAACAGCAAGTAAAAAGACGATAGCTTTTGGATTACTGATATTGACAATAAAGCCATATAAGATCAGCTTGGGAATAGATTTTGTCGGTTGCTCAGTTGGGATATCTATCGACTGTGTTTTCGTCGTCCATTGTATGTAGGCTAAATACAGTAAATATAAAACCCCAAACCATTTCACCACGAAAAATGCCAGCGGTGTGGTTGCAAACAATACCCCAACCCCTGCTGCGACAATCGCAATTTGAACCAACAAGGCCAGTTGTAAACCGATTGCATTCCAATAACCACGGCGAAAACCATAATTTAGACCGCTCGACATAGACGCGATCGCACCCGCACCAGGTGAAATACTGATCACCCAGCACGCCAACATATAGGCAAACCAGACTTGATACGACATAACAAAAGGATAGAAAACTTTTAACACGCTATTATAGCGGTTTTAAAACCATACATTTCGATTAATTTAATTGGTAAAAAATATAAGACTTTACTATTCAGCTGTTGCTTGATCATGCACAATAAGGGGATTGATAAATAAAAATTGAGGAGCCATCACCATATGACAGCCCAATCTGTAATTCTACCTTTACCTTCTAATCATGCTCGTTTCATTATTTTAAATTTAAAAAATCTGTCTATTGATGGCTTAAAAGAACAACTCAATGCGTTGTTAAGTACACGTGATCGCCTAATCACTCAACATCCTGAAGCCGAAATTAAAACCTCAATCGCTTTTGGTCCTGAACTTTGGACAAAACTTTATCATACAACTCCTGAAGGGTTTAAGCAGTTAGAACCGATTCAAGGTGCATTTAAGATGCCAGTGGTTCCTGCTGATGTACTCATTCATATTGCGTCTGCACGTACAGATATTTGCTTTGCGCTTAGCCAATCCTTTTTTGATGGTATCCAAAATCAAGTTGAGGTTCTGGATGAACGGGTGTGCTTCCGTTACCTCGACGGTCGTGACCTGACTGGTTTTATTGATGGTACTGAAAATCCTCAATTCCCTGATGATCGTGCTGAGACTGCGTTATTAGGTGAAGATTCAGGTATTTTTGAAGATGGATCTTTTATTTTTGCACAACGTTATGTACATGAACTTGAAAAGTGGAAACGTTTAAAAGTTGATGCACAGGAAAATGTGATTGGTCGTTCTAAATTAGAAAGTATAGAGATGGACGATGAACACAAACCTGAAAATGCCCATATTGCTCGTGTTGTCATTGAAGATAATGAAGGCGAAGAATTAGAAATCCTACGCCACTCTCTTCCTTATGGCGATGGTCAAGGCGAGCAAGGCTTATTTTTTATTGCCTATACCAAAGACTTAACCCGTATTGATCGTATGCTAGTCAATATGTTTGGTACTCAAGGCGATGGGATTCATGACCGTTTGCTGCACTTTGTAACACCTATGGATGGTGCTTATTTCTTTGCACCAAATGAAGAAGTGTTGGAAGATATTTTGGAAGGGTGAAATATTTAAGGAATAGCCAAATCCGGCTATTCCTTAACATTAGCAATTCAATACCACAATAGATCTGTTCACGAAACCGTATTAAACATTCCCAATTCATATTCCTTAGGGTTACAGTTTGCTTCAATATCCATGTCTAAATAACTATAACGATGTAATAACTTCTTTCTGTCACTTCCCTGTTTTTGCCAAATATTAAAATGAGATCCTTCTCGTGAAAAACACTCTGTTAATTGATTTGGTTGTTGGTTTGCCAGTAAATCTATACCTTTAATTTGGGCACCTTGATAAATAATTTGCTTTGGTTCAAGTTCAAAACCATATCCTGTTGAAAAATCACCTTTATTTTCATCCACATGATAAAAATACTTAAAATCACGGGCAGTACTAGAAAGTTCATCTATACAACTATTTTTTGACTCTAAAATCTTAGGTTTTATATAGCTAAACTTAAATTCAGAATCTGAATCATTTTTATAAACAATCAGAACTTTATTATGAATAGGACTAGAACTGATCAAACAACTACCACTTTCCGTAGCTAGGTAATAAATTTCATTCACTAATTGTTCTTTTAAATCAACTTTTTTTTCCGTTAAATTACCCACAGGTTCAACTTGACTTTGCGATACAGAATTAGTTGCTTGTTTTGGCTCTTTCTCCACTTTAATATCTTTAGGACTACATCCCATAAGCAAAATACATGTATAGAAAATAGAGAGTTGTTTTTTCATATTTAACGACCTGTGTGAGACCAATGAGGTACATCCCCTCTCCCAAACCATATTACACCAATTTTTTTACCTAATTTAGCCAAATCTGATATTGACGATACTTTCGTACTTACACCATCAATAACCACTGTTTTATTTGAAATCCCACTTAAAGTCATATCAACTGCCATACGGTTATTATGATTTGATCGCTCTGGTCTTCCTACTGGATTACGGCCAATCTTATAACGCCGATGCATTTCAGTTGCTCCAGCAATAGCAGCCTGATAATTACCACCGTGCGTCCAATCAATATTTACTCCAGGCCAAGGAGGAACTTTATCAGGGTTAATTTCTTTACGCATAATAGCCGCGCTGTAATACATTAAATAACTACGTTCCACTGGGCGAAAGGTTGTGCTTAAACTTACACCAATACCTGCGTCTTTTAATGCTTGTATAAACTTCTTAGCATTGCTTTTAAACGGATCAACTAAATCATCTAAACTGGTACTACTTAAAAAACGACCATGCCAATGTCCACCACTGACTTCAAGCAAAGGTTTATCAATTTTTAAAACAAGAGTCTGTTTTGACTCACTAATCACTATACTACCTTGCTTCGTCTGCGTGCCAGAAACAAGACTATAGACATTAACCTCTTTACCAATTAGACCTTTATGTTTTTTAATCCCATTACCATCTTGACCAGAAGTATGATTTCTTTTTTTCCCGTCATATTCCAACACATAAGAGATACCACTCTCCAATTGATTGGTCTTTTTATTGATCGTATGTATTTCAAACTCACCATCACGATTGATCATTTTAATTGGATGACCATTGCCCCCACGAATGTCAGCTTGACTAATAGGTGCTGTTTTATCTTCACTCACCTTTTGAGTTCTAGGTTCGGCTTTAGGTTGCTCTTCCGTTGTAGGTGATGGTTTTTTCGTAGCTGTAGAAGCTGTAAGCACATCTTGACGCTCATATTTTTCTCTTATGAGATAGGTATATTCAAGTATTTGTGAATCAAGCACCTTATCAGGCACCACTACATTCCCTTGAGGGAGAGTTAATTTGATTTTTAAGCCAGCCAGACCTGTCAATGAAATTAAGCCATTCACATCTGTAACTTTAGGCTTTTGTTGCCCACGATAGTGCGAAATCACACGATAATTAGACATAACTTTAGATTTATCGTGATTAAACAGTTTGATTCGAATTTTGACTAAAGGTAATTTCACCACTTGAGTCTGTTCACTATTGACTACAAATTCAGTAACTTTTTGAGAGAAGTCCCCCTTAGCACTACTTACAAAAACTTCAAGCTTCTGCCCCCTCTCTGCTGTAATTTTTTCTTCTCCCTGACCATTAAGCGTATGTTCTTTTAGATTATTTTTATAACGAATTGCATATTTTAAATCAGGCACTGCCTTAGAAGAATCTCCTTCAATAATTTTAATTTTAAAGCTTACATCATTACTTTGAGCTGTCGCTGTAGTTGTTGGAGCAGGTGACGGACTACTAGCAACATTCACCTCTTGCTGTTTAACGTTATTTACTGAAGGATTTCCTTGATGTTCTTCAAGTTGATCTGCAATAACAGTGGCACTTTGCTGTACTTTAATATTAATTGTGCCTTTAACCACAGGAATACGAGCAGGCACGATAATATTATTTTTTTTGAAGCTAATATTGCCTTGTGGTTTAACCACCATTCCAACAATCAACCCTTCTTGAGTCGTTTTCTTTTTTAAATAAGTCTCTCCATCTACTGAAATTTCCACTTCTTTATCACGATATTTATCACCATTTTCTTCTAAAATTGCTGCATTAACGATGTTGCAATATCCTTCTGACTCGGCAAGTGCTATCGCTCTACGGAACGTACGACCACGAGGAATTTCCAATAAATTATCAGCATATTTGGGGTTAGTGGCGAATTTTTTTGCTAACGCATATACTTCTTTTTCATGATTTCCTCTAACACCATCACTAAAATATTCTTTATAGAATGATTGATTGAGCAGCCAGACAAAACGGTCTTCTAAGGATTCTACATAATCCACATATACACGAAAGTCCGCCTCTTCCATATAAACTTGACCTGTTTTAGCGTCAACTTCAGGTACTGTGAAACGTTTGACGGGCTTACCTTCCCATCCCCCCCCAGCTTTTTTAATATTGAATAAATTATTTGTACCTGGGAGTACTTTTTTTCCCCAACCTGTTTCTTCAATAAGCTGAGCCATTATCGTTTTCCAATGTACACCATATCGAAACGCAATTTTTCGAACTGGGCAATACAGTTTGGCAGCAAAGTTCAGTTGATCCTCATAGGTATAGGCCATTTTATTTAACCTCGACTTGATATTTTTTCAATTTTTTCTGATCAATAATTAGACCATTATCAAGATTATTTTTTTCTGTGCATGACATATCTATATATTTTTGATGATTATTAATCAAAAATTTTTGATTAATAGCACAACTCCAATCTTTATTATAAATTTGATCTTTCAGTTTAGTTCCCTTTTGATCAAAGGTAGTTACATAAATAAGTGACTGTGCTAAAGATTCAACCGATGTAGTGGTTGTCTGAGACAACACATAGAATTTGTTATTACTATATAAACAATCATGAATAATCGTTTCATGAAATAATTTATTAATAAAAAATTCATTAAATTTTTTATCATTTCCAAACTGAATAAATGATTTATCTGCTGGAATTGAGTCATCAAATTTTTGCTTAAATTGACATAAATTACGCTGTTCATCATTTGCTGCAAATGTGTACATAGGTAGAATTAAGAATGGAAATAACAAAAATTTATACGATTTCATCATTCTCATCCTCATCAAAACAATCACAACCTACATGCTCATGTTCACTTTCATCTAAACTTGCAAATAAATCATCATCAGGTTCACATAGGCTAATGAATAATGTCCCTTGATCATTTTTTTGAGCATCCAGAAATTTAAATTCTATTTGATCTGACTCATCTGAAAATAAACGGTTTGTTCTAAACTCTTCATCAAGTTCACTCACATACTCAAGATTTTTTGTACGATTAATAAACTTATAAGCCAACTCAGTATTTAAAAGATTTTCTGGTATTAAATTTTTAAAATCGATACGTTTACTAAAAATTCCACTCTCAGGCATTTTCGGTAACTGCGCATTAACTGTTGCCCCACTGGTAAACAAATGTTGTCCTGACTTCACTTCAAATTTCCCGCCCGTCTTGATAAAAACACCACTACCATTAACCACCAACTGAGTACCACCCGCTTTTAGATCAATCTCTTTAGAGCTGGTTAGCTCAATCTTATCTTCAGTCGCAATCAGTTTAATCACTTTCTTCGCAATGATTTCAATCAAGTCATCCTGCGCCTGAACTTTGATCGGACCCTTTGCAGCAAATGCACTTAAACCTTTCTGTGCTGCAAACAAACTGATCTTATCCTGTGCATGACCGACAATATTCTTCTGTGCACTCAAATTAATTGAGCCTTGCGCACTTTCAGCAATATCTTGTGAAGCTTGTAACACGATATCTTCTGGAGTTGTCAGCGCAATCCCATTAGGTGAAGCCAGTAACATCAATGCCTGCCGAAAGATCTTACCTTGCTCTTGTTTGGCACTATCAGCACTATTTTCTAAGTCTTTTGTATAACTTTCCATAAAGCCCTGTAAGGAGCCTAAAGCCTGCATCGGATTCACATCCAATTTACTGCCTTTATTAAAAGTTCCACAAACACTGGTTAAATCAAAATCCTTAATTTCAACATTGGCAATTACCTTACCCACGTCTTTTAAAGCACTTAACGGTTCTGAATCAAATTTGTCTTTTAAACTGGTTAATTTACCTTTTAAAACATCCGAACCATGTTCTTCAATATTTTCGATAAAACTCTTTAAATTCTCAATCGACTCTTTGGAATCATTAAAAAAGTCTTTAAATTCATCTACAATATTCTTGGTGTCTTTACCAAATTTCTGGATGTCCTCAATAAAATCACCACTGTTTTTCAGTGCTGAAATTGGATCGCTACCCACAGCATTTTTAAATAAACCTACGGTTGCCTGTAAAGCCTGATTTGCACCTTTTAGTTCTAAAGAATTAATCAGTTTCGGCAAACGATTGACAACATTCAAGGCATCCGTTTGTTGTTTGACTGCTATTTCACTCAGTACTTTCATACTTTCTGCACCTTGATTTAACAAGGACTGCGCTTGTGCTGCTTCTAAGTGGTCTGCAATCGCATTTTCTTGGGCATACGTCGTGATAAGCATGCCTTTACCTGCACGCATGGCACCATAAGCATCGGTTCTTAACTCAAAACCTTCACCACGCCCATTGCTGGTTTCCTTATCTTTCGGATGGCTTAAGTTCCCAAGGTTAAGTTGTGTTGCTGCATGACTACTTTGTAGCTGCGTACTGATTTGGCCTGTGGTGTCATCAAATCGTAGCTGGTTAAAACCTGATCCACCCACTTCCGATGAGCGAATACCGCTTAATTTTTTGGTATCAGGCAACTGGCCTTTGATATCAAACATGGTTTGATGACGTTCTGCTTCATGTAAACGTCCCATCACAAATGGACGGTCGACATTGCCATCAAAGAAATCAATCACTACGATTTCACCAATTCGTGGGTGGAATCTTGTGCCATAACCTTCTCCCGCCCAAGAGGTCAATACATCAACCCAAGCTGAGTCTGTATCATTGTCATTCGAGCCTGCACCACCATCATGACTATTGTCATCGGTACGGGTGAAGAGGAAACGAACTTTGATCCGCCCCCATTGATCGACATAAATCGTTTCGCCTTGCGGGCCAACCACTTTGGCACGTTGTGGAAATGCAGAAGGTCTATGTGCTAAAGGGTTATACTCAGGAACGATCGGGATTCTACGGCGTACCAAGGACAACTCATTGGCTTGACGCTGGTCTTTAATTAAATGGTTCCAATAATTTAAATTAAGCAGCTTGGATAACTGATCTTGTAACTCTTTAGGTAAGTTATTTTGATTGTAAAAAGTCTTACCTAAGATTAAGAACTCACGATCCGAACCATCATGTTGATCAATTTCAGGGTGTTCTCTTAATTCAAACCAATAGCCAACTTGCGCATCACGCACTGAACTGGTTGCAGTAAAATATTTGGACTGTAATTCTTGGTATTGTGTTAGTTGGGTATTTAATTTATCAACTTGAGCTGAACTGGAAACTGTGGTTTGGTCTTCGCCATTGAGATCACTGGTCCAAGCTGGGCTAATTGTCCAAGCCTGCTCTAAGCTTAAAGTTTCATTGTCTTGTTGATCACTATGTTGGTGATTACTTAACTGGCTATCGCCCTGATCTTGTAAAAGGCTATCCGCTTGCCAACGTTGTACTTGTATTGCTGTTGATTGAATTGAGCGCTGGGCAATGAGGCTGGTGATCGTGTCAAAGCGTTCTGTTGCATGACTGCGATGGAAACGAATACTTCGTCTAGGCATTGCCTCATATTGCGTATTGTCATCAATGAGACGTAATTTTTGTGCCTGAATCTGCGTTGCCGAAATAGGCACAATTCGTACAGATTCATCAACTAACCAGTTAATACCTTCACTGCGCCACAAGCGAGTTAAAAACTCATAATCCGTTTCATTGGCTTGCATTACAAAAGGACGGATATCGTATTGTTTTTTTAAACCACTACTGTCCAGACTTAAACTGGCAGAAAATAAGGCACTTTTCGCTTGCCACTCTTTAAATAAGATTTCTGATATTTCCAGAACACTTTTGTTCATAAAAACACGGCTATTACGACGCTTATGCCAAAGACTGGTTGCATCTTCAAGCGTTAATTTATAAACGCTTAACGCCCCATCACTCTGCCCTTGGCTTGCTCCTGTTACAATTCCAGTGGTTCGGTACAATTCACCAAAATCGGTGACTTGATCAACTGCAACCTGACACCCGATAAATTGTTTTAAAGCAATATGCGCACTGGTTGAAAGGCAGAGTAATTCTGCCTTTAAGCCTTGATTTATCTGTTGTTGCCCCTGAATGCATTGCAAGAATACACTGCTGTTTAAGGCTTGATTTGAGAATTGAACGTGGATCGCTCGTGTTTGTAGTCCCAAGCCAAAGCTTTCAAGTAAGGTCGTAATATTTTTCAGCATTTTAGTTATTGATATTTAATTACAAGTGTCCTTATTTTAATTAAAAATTCAAAAAAAGACACCGATAAATTGTTATATTTTTTAATCAATATCTCTTTTAAAAAAGGGAAATTATCTAGTAATTTCCCTTTTTAACTTCATTACCTATCAATAAAAGTTAGAACGGAACACGTTTATAATCACGATATTCTGGTTTCCAGAAGTTCTGTTCAATACTTTCTAGCAATTGCTCATCACTGATCATCGGTGCTACACCATCTTGAATAGCGGCTTTAGCAACTTTAAACGCGATAATTTTAGATACTTGCTGCAATTCATTTAAATCAGGCAATAAATCTGCGTGGATATCTTGCAACTTCGGTGAACAATCGGCCAAAGCTGAACTTGAAGCCATCAACATATTGTCTGTAACACGGGTTGCTTGAACTGCAACCACACCCAAACCAATACCAGGGAAGATATAAGAGTTATTGCACTGTGAAATCTGATAGGTTTCACCATGATAATTCACTGGGGTAAATGGGCTGCCTGTCGCAATCAATGCTTTACCTTCTGTCCATTGAATAATATCAGCTGGCACGGCTTCAACTCGTGAAGTTGGGTTAGATAAAGGCAATACAATCGGATATTCACAGTTTTCAGCCATCGTTTTAATGATCTCTTCTGTAAATAAACCTGGTTGACCGGATACCCCAATCAATACGGTTGGTTTGGCATTTTTCACAACATCAAGCAGTGAAATGATTTCCTCAGCATTGCCCCAATGTGCAACATCTTCAGGTTTCTGCGCAAGTTTACGTTGGAAATCCAATAAGTTTGGCTGATTTTCAGTGATTAAGCCAAAACGATCCACCATAAATACTTTGGCACGCGCTTCAGCATCCGTCAGCCCTTCAGCAACCATCTGTGCAATAATTTGTTCTGCAATACCGCAACCTGCTGAACCAGCCCCTAAGAAGGTAATTTTCTGGTCTTTGAGCTGTTTACCTGCGGCTCTACTCGCAGCAATTAAAGTACCGACACAAACTGCCGCTGTTCCTTGAATATCGTCATTAAAACAACAAATCTTATCACGGTATTTTTCAAGTAAAGGCATGGCATTTTTTTGCGCAAAATCTTCGAATTGAATCAATGCTTTTGGCCAACGACGTTTAACCGCTGCAATCACTTCATCGACAAATTCATAGTATTCATCCCCACTGACACGAGGTTGCGACCATCCCATATAAATCGGGTCATTCAATAATTGTTGATTATTGGTTCCCACATCAATGGTAATCGGCAATGTATAGGCTGGACTAATACCACCACATGCGGTGTAAAGAGACAGTTTTCCAATTGGAATTCCCATACCGCCAATACCTTGGTCGCCTAAACCAAGAATACGCTCACCGTCTGTGATCACAATCACTTTGACATTTTTACGGTTTACGTTGTGAATGATTTCATCAATGTATTTACGGTCAGGATAGGAAAGAAATACTCCACGATGACGGCGATAAATATCGGAGAAACGTTGACATGCTTCACCCACTGTCGGTGTATAGATAATCGGCATCATCTCACTTAAGTGATTTTCAATCAGGTGGTAAAACAGCGTTTCATTGGTGTCTTGAATATTTCGTAAATAAATATGCTTATTGATCGCTTCACTGAAAGAACAGAACTGTTGGTATGAACGTTGACTTTGTTCCTCGATACTTTCGATCACATGAGGAATTAAACCGTGTAAGTTAAATTGAGTTCGTTCTTCTTCTGTGAAGGCTGAACCTTTATTTAATAAAGGCAGCTCTAATAAGGCATTACCTGCATAATGAATATATAGAGGATATTTTTTCAGGGTTTCCGTTGGCATTTCCATTCTCATTGAAGCAGACTGCCTGCTTCTATCTTTTGCTAAGCTACGACTTTGGTCTGATACAAGCTTAAGCCTATTTTTGACTAAATGGGTATTTAGATACGTGATAATGATATTCAAAGTATTTTACAGAATGATAAATTATTCTCAGTTTTGCGGATCAAATTCTCTTTTTTAAGCAATTTAATATTTTTCCATAAAATAATGAGTCATGATCCCGCCATTAAAATGCATATTTGTACGCAATTTTGACCAATCATTGATTTTTTTTCGGTTTAGATTTATTTTGTTTAAAATACGATGAAGCTAAACCAATAACAATGAACACAAAGATCTCTCTACTCCTTCTTAGCACAGTCATTGCATGTACTGGTTGCCAAACTGCAAAAAAAGTCTCTTCTGGTGTTTCTAAAACCACTGAAAAAGTCAAAAGTATGGTGGGCTTAGGCGAAGCCAAAGTTCCAGAAGTTGATCAACAAGGTGTGGTTGATGTCAGTAAAGCCACCCTCGAAAAACTAGAACAAATGAAGATCAATATGCCCACTGGACAATGGGTCTATATTGAAAATGATCTTCAAGGTATTTACACCTTACAGAACAAATCCAGTGATGGAAACGTCCTATATTTGCGTTTGAATTGTAAGATTCCTTCGCAGAAGTCTGGTTTTACGATTGAAGATAAAGATGGCAAAGAGCTGCTTAAAGCACATGATGCGCAAACCGGTCAAGTTCAATTCTTAATCGACAATAACAACTATGGCAATCCATTTGACTTAGTCAATGCGAAAAAAATGCCGACATTTAAAACAGCACTGAGCAAAGCCAAAGTGATTAAAATCTTTAACAATTCCAAACTTTATACCTTTACAAATGGCCATGCTGAATTGCTTAGCAAGCCTGTCACATGTAAAGAGTAGATCCATTATTTAGGCATATCCACAAATACGGCGGTTAAACGTCGTACTAAGGGTAAAACAATCAGAACCACAGGATATGCCACAGCCCATGATACCATCCATGCAGCAAGCCATTTGACCCAAAATCCGTTAATCAAACCCACATTGATCAACATATTAATCAATGACACCATGCCACTCATTAAACAAGATAAGAACAACGGCATAATCCATGCTGCAAATTTTGCAGGGAGTTTTGGGATATTGCCAATAATTGTGGGAGGAGTATTTGACATATATCGCTCTAAATTTACCAACAGGACACATTTTATTCTTTTAATAGACCTGAAACAATTAATCCTTCCACATAACATCGGCCACATTTTGCCATTTGATTTGATTGGACAAATTTAAAGGCTGATCATAGAGCTCAGATATCACATTGATTGCATCATCGAGTGAAATAATTGAATTTAAAGGGAGCCAGGTGTCATCACCAACATCAAATAACGCTAAGTTCAGATCTTCATTGCAAGACAGCCACGACTCGCCTTGTTGGGCAGTAGGGATATTTTTATCGTAACGCAAAATCAAGTGAGTCGTATCTATCCACCAAAACAATAAAATGATCTGACCTTGTTTTGGCATATCTAGCGCAAGATAACCTGAATTTGAATATTCCAAGTCTGTGGGCTGAATCTTCGCAAATAACTGTATAACTTGTTCTTTTTCTATATTCTCATGATCAATTTGATCTAAAAAACTCACAAACATATTTTTATCCAGTGATTAAAGCAGTGTAATCCGTCAAATCCATTTGAAATCTAAACGCCAATACACAGTGAAATTGAGCATACTGCCATTTTTCTTATCGAATAAGTTTTATTCTATACAAATGCATTCACCTAAAAGGCGCAAAATTTGCTATATTTAGCGTTTTTCTGCGACATTTATTTCTCTATAGATTATGAATACGGCCATACAAGCAGCTCTTGATCATGCAGTGCAATCCCTACAAGCTGAAGGGACTCTTCCATCTGACTGGAAAAACACAAGTGTTTTAACGCGAACTAAAGACCGAAGCCACGGTGATTTCGCATCAAACATTGCCATGATGGGCGCTAAAGTTGCTGGTATGAAACCACGTGATCTTGCAGAGAAAATTTTGGCAAATTTACCCGAAGTGGTTGATATTGCCAAAGCTGAAATTGCGGGTCCTGGTTTTATCAACTTCTTTTTAAATGCCGATCAACGCTTTACTGTGTTGGATCAGATCCAAGCACAAAAAGAACAATTTGGTAAAACCCAAGCAAATGCAGCCAAGAAAATTCAGGTTGAATTCGTTTCTGCAAACCCAACCTCTAGCCTGCATGTAGGTCATGGTCGTGGTGCTGCATATGGTATGACTGTTGCAAACTTACTTGAAGCAACAGGTGCCAAAGTTGAACGTGAATATTATGTCAATGATGCTGGCCGTCAAATGGACATCCTCGCCACATCAACTTATTTACGTTATTTAGAATTAAGCGGCCAAACTTTAGTTTTCCCTAAAAATGCTTATCAAGGTGATTACGTTAAAGAAATCGCCCAAGGTATCATCGACAAACATGCTGATGCTTATGTACGTAGTGTGGCTGATGTTTACAAAGATGTTCCAGAAGATGTGCAATATGCTGAAGAGCTTGATGCCGATGGCAATAAAGTGGTTATTTCAGGCGATAAAGAAAAGCACATTGATGGCTTAATTCACAACTCACAAGCTTTAGTGGGTGAAGGTTATCGTGTATTCCATCAAGCAGCTTTACATGCCATTTTAGATGACATTAAAGATGACCTTGGTGAGTTTGGCGTAACGTTTAATCACTGGTTTAGTGAAGCATCTTTGGCTGAAAAAATTGATGAAGCCTTACAAACATTAGACCAACGTGGTTTTCTTTATGAAAAAGATGGCAACATTTGGTTTAAATCAACTGAATTTGGTGATGAAAAAGACCGTGTAGTCAAACGTCGTAATGGACAAACCACGTACTTTGCCTCTGACATTGCCTATCATTTAAATAAATTACAACGTGGCTTTACTGACCTTGTTGATATCTGGGGTTCAGACCACCATGGCTATATTGCACGTGTTAAAGCTGCAATTGATGCGATGGGCTATGACTCATCTAAATTGACGGTACTTTTAGTACAGTTCGTCAGCTTATGGCGTGGTGGTGAGATGGTACAAATGTCATCTCGTTCAGGTCAATTCGTGACATTGCGCGATCTTCGTAAAGAAGTCGGCAATGATGCAGCACGTTTTTATTATGTGATGCGTAAATCTGAACAGCACATTGATTTCGATTTAGATTTAGCGGTATCTCAAAGCAAAGACAATGCCGTGTATTATATTCAATATGCACATGCTCGTATTTGCCGTATGTTAGAAAAAGCAGCAACAACAAATATTCAATTTGATACTGAAAATGCACGTCAATTTGCTGCAAAATTAGAACTTGATGCTGAAACTGAAATTTTAGCGAAACTCGCGGCTTATCCTGAAGTCCTTATTCGCGCTGCAAATAATTATGAACCACATCAAGTTGGTAATTATTTGAAAGAACTTGCTGCTTTATTCCATGGTTGGTACAACGAGAATAAAGTATTGGGTGATGATGCCGAATTGACTCAAGCCCGTTTATTGCTTTCAGCAAATATCAAACAAGTCTTACATAATGGTCTTGAATTATTGGGTGTATCTGCACCTGAAAGTATGTAAGTCAAGAATTGCTTTACATGTTCCCAAGACCAAGGTCTGGCTCAAAGTAAGCATTGAAGTGTGTAATAAATCATTACTTTACATCGTGTTCAAGCAAAACTATGCTTGAACACGATCTAAGCAATACATAATAAGAGGGTTCCACGTGTTTGGAAAAACGCAACGCGGTGTTTCAGAAAGGCCAACCAAACCTAAACAACCATTGATTCCTAAATGGTTAGGGATGCTTGTCGTCATTTTAATCGTGTTAAGTTTTGGTGTCGCACTGATGCTCTGGAAACCGTGGGCGCCCGTCCAACCCAAAAACGAAATCACGTCTGAGCATTATCAAGAAGATACCAACAAAGACTATCGTTTTTATGATCTGTTACCTCAACAACAGGTTACCCCTATTCCTGAACAAGCTGTTCCTGAAAGTAGAAATCAACAACAACCAGTAATTGTTGAAGCGCCTTCTCAATCTGAAAATGTTGATGTCGGTGTAAATGCTGAACGTACAACACCTGTTCAACCCGAATATATTTTACAAGTTCGTAGTTATGATGATCCTGATGCTGCCGATGCACGTCGTGCTGAAATTATCTTAAATGGTTTATCTGCCGATGTGGTTCAAAGTACAGAAGCTGGAAAAACTTGGTATCGTGTGATTTCAGGCCCTTATGAATCACAAAATGCAGCAGTAATTGCCCAACAAACCTTACAACATAGTGGTATTGACTCTATTGTAGTTAAACGCTGATCCATTCAGGCATGGCCTGATCAATCAATCGTTAAAACAGGATGCTTTGGCATCCTGTTTTATTCTTCAAAATCGTTTTTAACCTTGCTTAGATATGTGGGAAAATTGAATAATTTTTACTCAAAAGAAATATAATTCGATAAAAATTTACCCAAATTGATCAAAATTAGAGTAATCTATTTTCCGCAATACATTACCCATGTCGTTGCCGAGATATCAAAAGTCACCAATACTTTTGATTTGCTGTCCTGTGATTGGCGTGACGATCAAATCCGAAGATTACAGGGCGCTCAGAAATTCACATGGGTAAAAGCCCACACCAATAGGCATTCAGCCAATTTCAAACAATAAAACAGTTCATCTAAACTTCACTGAAAATTCATTCGCCTAAGTATTTCAATTTGAGTACACTCCTATTGAGATTATGAGTTTTTAAATGCAATGAATAATAAAAAACAGATTTTATGTGTAGAAGATGATGCTGCTATTCTTATGCCGTTACGTTACGCACTTGAACGAGAAGACTGGCAAGTGACTTGGGCCAATTCAGGTCTGCAAGCCATTGATTTTATTCAACAGCAACCCTTTGATTTTATTATTTTAGATGTCGGATTACCAGATTTAAATGGTTTTGATGTCTGTAAAAAAATTCGTCTCTTTAATCACACACCCTTGCTATTTTTAACCGCACGAGATGACGAAATAGATCGTATTGTGGGTTTAGAAATTGGCGCAGATGACTACTGTACCAAGCCATTTAGTTCGCGTGAAATTGTGTCTCGGATTAAAGCCATTTGGCGCAGAATGGAGATACAGAATCAGTTACAACACACCTCACAGCCAAACACACAGCTATCTGCAATGCCAGCTAAAGTTTGGCAATGCAATGATGAGGCTTTGCAAATCCATTACTTAGGTACAATACTGCAGCTGACTCGCTATGAATATCGCTTACTTAAATTATTGATTCAACGCCCTGAACAGGTGTTTAGCCGTCAACAATTGATGGATCATGTATGGGAACACCCTGAACATAGTTTAGAAAGAACAGTCGATACTCATATCAAAAGTATTCGCAATAAACTCAAGCAGATCTCTCCTGAGCAAGACCCAATCGAAACCCATCGAGGCTTTGGCTATAGTTTAAAAAGGCAAGGATAAACCATGTCTATTTTTATTCGCATTTGGTTCTTCTTTGGATTGATCATCTTGCTGGGGTTATGGTTTATGTCTTATACCTTCAATCAACAAGTAAAACCCAATGTACGACAGGTTGTAGAAGATACTCTTGCAGAAAATGCCAATATTATCGCGATGTTAGTGGCTGAAGATGTCTATGAAAATAAAGTCAGTACCATTCAGTTTGATGAAAAAATTCAAAAAGCGCTGAATCGAAAACTCAATGCCACGATCTGGAAACATAATAAAAATGAGATCAATCAACAAATCTATATTACCGACAACAAAGGTATCGTCATTTATGACTCACAAGGTATCGCTACAGGACAAGATTACTCACGATGGAATGATGTTTACCTGACCTTAAAGGGAAAATACGGCGTTCGCTCTACACGCAGTTATGAAAAGGACAGCAATAGCAGCACCATGTTTATAGCAGCACCAATCTATTATCAAGTTGGTCAACAACAGCAATTGATTGGTGTTGTCAGTATTGGAAAGCCCAATATTTCAGTACAGCCTTATATTCAGCGTGCTGAAAATCAGCTGATCCGTCAAGCCGCTTGGATTACATTACTCAGTCTGTTTCTCGCCAGTTTGGTGGCCTATTGGCTAAAACACAGCATTGACCGTGTGCGTAAATACGCACAAGCACTTGCCCCTGTCAATCAAACCCCCTATTTTCGCTCGGCAAAAGAACTCAATCAAGTTGCTCAAGCAGTTGAAAATATGCGAGAAAAACTCGAAGATCGTGCTTATGTGGAACACTATGTCAATACACTGACCCATGAACTCAAAAGCCCACTTACCGCAATTCAAGCCAGTGCAGAACTACTCAAAGAAGATTTACCATTAAATGATCAACAACAATTTGCCACGCATATTCATGAACAAAGCCAGCGCTTACGTAGCCTGATTGATCGGATGCTCTTATTGACCCGTCTGGAAAAATCTAAACATCAAATTGAAATGCAAAATTTCAATTTATCTGAACTGATTCAACAAACTTTAGACCAGCATGCCAGTCAAATTCAGGCCAAAAAAATCCAGTGTTTACTGGATATTGAAGCCAATTGTATGCTTGGTGCAGATCGGTTTTGGATTCAACAAACCCTCGCCAATATTTTAGATAATGCGCTGGATTTTTCTGCAGATTCAGCAAAAATCCTGATTCGGCTTCATCGTCAAACACACCAGCAAGTAGAATTACAGGTTTTTAATGAGGGCGAATGGATTCCAAATTATGCACTTACGCAAGTGTTTGATACTTATTTTTCCTTGCCTCGTCCGATTAGCCAGCAACGCAGTTCTGGTATTGGACTAAGCATTGTTAAACAGGTCATTGAACAACACCATGGACAGATTCACATTGGCAATATTCAAGGAAATGAAATCACCATCTTACAACCCCACCAAAAAGGTGTATTGGTAAAAATTCAATTGCCTTAGCACGGCCAAACTTCACTTAAAATTCATATAAAAAACCGATACACCTCAAACAAAGCACATTACTGTTTCGCACACTCAACACTGACAAAAAACAACGGCGAAGGAAAACAGTGATGCGCTCCAACTTTATTACATTCAAAATTATTGCAATCGCAATTTTAGTTGCCTTATTTTGGATAGGCTTACTCTTTATTACCAGTCTAGTCTCAGAACGACAAGATTATCAACGGGCATTTCTGAAAGAAATTGCACAAAACAATATTAGCCCTCAAACCGTGATTTCACCGTATATCCGTGTACCCTACAATGAGCAAAAAAACTGCCTCGATGAAAAGAAGGTGGCCTATTTGTGTACTGAGGAACAATGGCTATATATCAGTGCTGACAGCACGCAATGGTCATCCAACTTTAATGTTTCTGACAACACTTATAAACGCACCATCTATCGAGCAATTAGCTACACCGCTAATCTCATGGCCAAAGGCGTATTCCAAAAACCAACACTTGAAAAGAAAGATTACCAATGGGAACGAGCTGAAATTATCTTCCCTGTACATGATCCTCGCGGCTTAGATACCCAACCGAACTTAAACATGCTCAATAAAAGTTATGCTTTTGAAATGAGTGCTCAAGGCAGTAATAGTTCTGGTTTTGACTTTATGTATGTTTCTGCAAAAAAATATCCTGAATTAATCAATGCCATTCAAAATGGTTTCACTTTTGATTTAACCGCCAATATTACGGGTCTGGGGAAATTCACCCTGATCCCAACCAGTCGTAGTGTCACTTATCAGGCCAAAGGCAATTGGGCGGATACCAAATATTCAGGACAAAACTTACCCTTTGCAAAAACCAGTACACCACAACAATTCACTGCACAATGGAAAAATATTGCTCTAGGTCATCAAAACATCAGTAAATTGATTGATTGTGACAACAATGAGTGTATTCGCCAGTTTAGTAATGGCTATTTTTCCCAAGAGCCAGCTTATATGGGTGAACCTGCTCAAAGTATTGGTTTATCAACAGAATTCCTAGAATCAGTCAATGTCTATACACAAACAGATCGTGCGATTAAATACGGTATTGTGATTATCATCATCACCTTTGCTTGTTTCTTTCTCTTTGAAGTGCTTAAAAGCTTACGGATTCACCCCATTCAATATTCTTTGGTGGCGATGGCTCAAGTAGTGTTCTTTGTCTTACTACTTTCAATCAGTGAATACTATGCCTTTGCATGGGCATACCTCGTCGCTGGAATTGCCTGTGTCGGGCTCATGAGTTGGTACCTATACTATGTGATGAAAGGTTTTAAAGCCGCTGGCCTATTCAGCATCATTCTGAGTTCACTTTATGCCGTAATGTATATGCTGTTGCAATCTTCAGGTAAAACCTTTCTGATCGGCTCTATCATTTCATTTGTTTTACTTGCTGTGGTGATGTTTATTACACGGCATATCGACTGGTATCAAATCAACAATAAGCCTGAGCAAAAACTCAAATCCTATACGCCTCCGCAAGCTTGATAACGGCACAGTGAATAGCTCAAAGCGATTCACTGGCTTAAAAATAGAATCTAAATAATAGGTATTTCAATGAATACTTCCATACCACAGGAGCAGCAACACTTTAAGCAGTTGCAACAACTTTGTCCTCTGCAATGTTCAATTGCATTTTGTTTAAATCAGTTACGTGGTGCGCAAATTCAATTTTTAAATTTAGGCAATTTCATTATTTGCCCAGAATATAACTGTTTGATTATTTTTAAGTATAAAATTCTCATTCGTATAGATAGATTCACCAACAAGCAACAAAGTTGATTTGCAGATTGTAAATCATGACGTAAAATTTAAAACATAAACAAACTTTGAGAATGATCATGACTGTACAACGTTTGCACGTAGAAAAACGCTTTTCTGAAATCGCAATTTCGGGAAATTTAGTTCACTTGGCGGGTCAATTGGCTACGGATTTAAGTTTGGATATCAAAGGGCAAACTCAACAAACCTTAGATATCATTGATCGTTTTCTTGCAGATGCGGGCACAGATAAAAAGCATATTATGTCTGTGATGATTTTTTTAAAAGATATTGAAAATGATTATGCAGGAATGAACGAAATCTGGGATGCATGGTGTTCAGATATGCAAGCTCTGCCGAGAACTTGTGTAGAAGCAAAACTTTATCGACCTGATGTTTTAGTTGAAATGACGGTTGTTGCGGTCAAACCAGAATAAACTCGTTATTAATTTTTGGAAAGCGTAAAAAATGCATGTTTAAACATGCATTTTTTTTGATTAACTATATGCGCGATTTGAGTACAGATCAAACTTCCCCAGTACATGTTCCTCCAACATTTGCGAATGGCTCATTTCTGAAAATTCTGTTAAAAAATCTTCTCGCAAATCCTGATATTCTGGAATTCCCATATAACGAATCACGCGATAACCTGCCGACTGTAACAAAGCATCTTCATAGGTATTTTGATTCGAACGCTTGATCGCATTGATATCATCTAAAGCAATCACAGCTAAAACTTTATAATCTTTGTCCAGCACAACAAAATTTGCAAACATTTGCTGATACTTACGACGTGTATGTAAATATTTTGTCGTTAACAAGGCATCAAAAGATACATGAGCCAAGATATTGGCTTCAGGTAAAATTTCTTTTAAACGCGTAAACGTAATTTGTTCATGTGAGTTAAATACTGCTCTTCTTCGTAAAGCACTATCTGCTTGTTGCTTATTTTTCAATCCTTTATAAGCAGCACCAATCACGACAGCAAGTAATATCAAACTCGCAACGATTATCATGTCCATTTTTCATTTCCTAATTCTTTATTATAATTTGGTCTACGACCAGTTCTTGTGTATCAAAGATACTATTTTTCATCAGTTCAATTTTGTAATATGCCAGACGCATTCTCATATTTGCTTTTTCAAAATAATCAAATAAATCACATTTTTAACTTATTTATTGAACTATTATTTGTTTTATTCACTTGGTATTTCAACCAAATGAATTTAATTGCACCTCATATATAGCGTGTATTGAATGCGAATACAACTGAATTTAATGAATCTTGAGTACTATTGTAGGACAAGGATATTCGAGAATTGTGTGTTTTTAGTACACTAAAGTTTTCAACAGTTTACAGAGAGTTATCCACAGTTGCGTATTTTTATTATTCAATTGCTGATTTAAGAAAGGATGCTTAGGCATCCTTTCTTATTACTATTTTGAACAGTACCTAAGCTCTACTTTTTGACTTAGACTTTGCTTTGCTATTTCCAGCAAATGGTTTTTTATCACCTGTTTCACGCGGCGGTAAACCTGTATGTTGCGTCAGTATTTGACCACGTTCAGGACGCTTTTTAGTATTGGAAGGGCGCGATTGCGTTTTCGCCTGCGAATTACGACTATCTCCAGTACGCTTTTGCGAATCACCATCAACAGTCGAGTTTTTCTTACGCGCAGATTGGTATTGCCCTTCTGTTCCTTGTGGTTGATAAGTTGGAATCAGATGGTGCTTAGAGTTACCAATCAAATCTACCCGGCCCATTTCACGTAATGCATCACGTAGTAATGGCCAGTTGTTTGGATCATGATAACGCAAGAAGGCTTTGTGTAAACGACGACGCTTTTCACCTTTTACAATATCCACACTTTCGGTATAACGAGCCACTTTGGCCAACGGATTTTTCCCCGTGTGATACATCGTGGTCGCTGTCGCCATTGGTGATGGATAAAAGGTTTGCACCTGATCAGCACGGAAACCATTTTTCTTAAGCCAGATCGCAAGATTCATCATGTCATAATCCGTTGTTCCCGGATGCGCTGCGATAAAGTACGGGATTAAATACTGTTCTTTACCCGCTTCCTTACTAAAACGATCAAACATCTGTTTAAAGCGATCATAGGTTCCGATTCCCGGTTTCATCATCTTCGACAATGGACCTTTCTCGGTATGCTCTGGTGCAATTTTTAAATAACCGCCAACATGGTGTTGAACCAGTTCTTTGACATATTCAGGGTTCAATACCGCAAGGTCATAACGTAAGCCTGAACCAATCAGAATTTTTTTGATGCCTTTAAGCGAACGTGCTTTGCGATAAAGTTGAGTAAGTGGCGCATGGTCAGTATGTAAATTTTGACATACACCAGGATACACACAAGAAGGTTTACGACAGTTCTTTTCAATCTCAGGATCTTTACACTGCAAGCGATACATGTTTGCAGTAGGACCACCTAAATCTGAAATGATGCCTGTAAACCCTGGGGCTGTATCACGAATTTTTTCAACTTCACGTAAAATTGATTCTTCTGAACGGTTTTGAATAATACGACCTTCATGTTCAGTAATCGAACAGAATGTACAACCACCAAAACAACCACGCATGATATTTACAGAGAATTTGATCATATCAAATGCAGGGAAACGCGCTTCACCATAAGCTGGATGTGGTAGACGCGCATAAGGCAAGTCAAACACATAATCCATTTCTTCGGTGGTCAATGGAATCGGTGGTGCATTTAACCATACATCACGTTCACCATGCTTTTGTACCAATGCACGAGCATTCCCGGGATTGGTTTCAAGATGCAAGATGCGGTTGGTATGTGCATAAAGTACAGGATCCGTTGCCACTTCTTCAAAAGCAGGCAAACGAATCACAGCCAATTCACGCGGCGGTAATTTATGTTTAATCGCTTTGGATGTCGGCAATAAACGTACAATCTGGGTATTTTCATCCAGTTGATCACCTTCACGAACAACAGGATTTGCCACCAATTCTTTTTGGAAATTTTGGTATTGGGTTAAAGAATTTCCTTTGCCTTGCTCAATTTCGCAACCATCTAAATCTTCAGTCATCACATAAGGATTGATGATTGGATCAACACGGCCAATCGCATCGACATCATTCGATGCAATTTCAACAAACTTGGCTTTAGAAACACGATTAATTTTATTGACGATAAATGCAGTACCACGAACATCAGTGATTTCATGAATTTTTTCGCCTTTGGCAAGACGATGCATAACTTCAACAACAGACCGTTCACCATTGCCATACATCAATAAATCCGCTTTGGAATCCATCAACACTGAACGACGAACTTTGTCTGACCAGTAATCATAATGTGCAATACGGCGTAATGATGCTTCGATACCGCCCAATAATACGGGTACATCAGGAAATGCTTCACGACAACGCTGACAATATACAGTTGCAGCACGGTCAGGACGTTTATTGGGTAAATTGTCTGGTGAATATGCATCATCAGAACGGATTTTACGGTCAGCCGTATAGCGGTTGATCATAGAATCCATATTACCCGCAGTCACACCCCATGCAATATTCGGTTTGCCTAATACTTTAAATGCTTCGGCAGAAGTCCAATCTGGTTGTGCAATAATGCCGACACGGAAACCCTGTGCTTCAAGCGTTCGGCCAATAATTCCTGAACAGAACGATGGATGATCGATATAAGCGTCACCACATACGAGGATAAAGTCACAACTATCCCAACCGAGTTGATCCATCTCCTCGCGTGACATTGGCAAAAATGGTGCTGGTTCAAAGCACGATGCCCAATATTTGTCATAATCAAACAACGCAGTAGGCGCTGTCTGAGCAGTATAAGCGGTCGACATGGTGAGTTTCTCGATTGGCAGTTGGCGATCGGGAGAGATCTAAAATGAAAGTTGATCATTTTACCATGAATTTTACTCATGTTGTTTGATTAAAAAGTAAACATTTCTTCTTGGTCTTCTATTTAGTCTGTTATTGATAGCTTTTTAAGATGTTAAAGGTATTCGTCATACGTTAAAACAGAAAATTTACTCATTATGGCGCATTGTTTAAAAGCGCAGAGAAATTGAATAGAAAAGGTTATTTCACGCTATTTAGATGCAGCCGCTCATACTTTTGCCTGATCTTTATGCTGCGTTTGATTTAGTTTTAAAGCCACCAAGAGCCCGATACAAAGTACACAAGTCATCGTAACTGTTAGGCCAAACCATCCATATTTTTCCCAGACTAAACCACTACTGCTGCCCAAGAAACTTGAACCAAGATAATAACAAAATAGATAAAGCGAAGAACCGACTGCACGATATTGTAAGGATTGTACCGATACCCAACTGCTTGATGTGGAATGGGCAGCAAAAAATGAGAAAGTAAAAATCAATAGACCAATCAAGATCCCCCATAGTGATGGAATCAGCATCATCCATAACCCCAGAATCATGCTTGAGAACATCACAATCAATACCTTACCTCGTCCAAATTGACGACTCCAACTGGCTGCACGAGGTGAACTATAAATGCCTGATAAATAGGCAATCGAAATTACACCAATCCATGTTTGTGATAATTCAAAAGGTTTTTCTAACAGATGATAACTCATGTAATTAAACACGGTCACAAAGCATCCCATCAGAATAAAACCTTCTACAAACAATAATCTGAGCTTTGGGTCCGAAAGATTTTTCTTAAAGGATTCGATAAAACGTGTGAATTGAATGGGATAAGATTTAAAGTGTTTAGAGGCAGGTAAGGCTATGTAAAATGTAATCGCGATCAATAAATTGAGTAGACCAATAATCATTGTCGCAGTTTGCCAAGAGATATAATCCAGCAATACCCCTGCAATCAAACGCCCGCCCATTCCCCCTATCGCAGTACCTGAAATATACAGTCCCATGGCAAAGCCAACATCTTTTTGTGCAATTTCTTCACCGATATAGGTCATTGCAACAGACGCGACACCACTAACAGCCAAACCAATCATCATGCGTGTTGCAAGAAATATCTCCCAATACGGTAAAAATGAACTCAGCAATAACAAGCTTGCCGTGGAAAATAAAGAAATGGCCATGATCTGCTTACGACCATAACGATCTGAAATCAGTCCTGCAAAAAGAAGCCCTAAGGCTAAGGCGATGGTGGAAAATGAAAGCGGGAAACTACTATGGGTTGGTGTAACATGAAAAAAACTTGCCAAAAACGGCATCATCGGCTGAACACAGTACAACGATGAAAATACAGCAAAGCCAGCTAAAAACAATGAAAGTAAAATTGCGATAAAAGGCCGAGTGCCATACTCAATATAAGCTGTAGATTCAGGTGCTTCAGACATAATTATTCCTCATGTCCATTCAGTATACGCCTATTTTTAACTCTTGATAAAAGCTAAAATTTTATTGCAGACAATGCCTTGATGATTCAAGTTAGATATAAATTTTAAATATTTGATTTAGAATAAAATTACATGAGGAAATGCAGAAATAAGAAAATAAAAAAGAGCATATTTTTTAATACACTCTTCTCGTAATTTTTCAATATATTGAGGTTAAATTTAACTAGCAAGAATCTTAAACTTTTCGTTCTTCAATATTGAGTGCATTGATTGCAAGTACTGCTTGAGTACGGTTCTGTACACCTAATTTACGGAAAATTGCCGTCACATGCGCTTTAATGGTCGCTTCCGAAACATCAAGTTCATAAGCAATTTGCTTATTCAATAAACCTTCTGCAACCATCATCAATACCCGGAACTGTTGAGGTGTTAACGATTGAATACGTTCAGCTAAAGCGGTTTCATCTGCGGCACGCGGGTCAAAATTCATATTCGCTGCGGGTAAGTTTGGCGGTAACCAAATATCACCATCCAGCACTTGGCGAATTGCTTCCCCAATATGGCTTGGATGCGCAGATTTAGGAATATAGCCCATTGCGCCATGTGCAATTGCACGTTGAATAATGGACGCATCTTCGTGAGCAGAAACCACAATAATAGGAAGCGCAGGATACTGTGCACGAACATGTACCAATGCAGAGAAACCCGATGCGCCTGGCAGATTTAAATCCAACAAGACGAGATCTGGTTCTGGACCATTTTCCAAACGCTCATAAAATTCATTAACAGCCGCAGTTTCACTAATTTGAGCCTGTGGCAAACTATAACGAACCGCCTGAATTAACGCATGGCGAAACAGTGGATGATCATCAACGATTAAAATATTCATAAGCGAAGCGAGAGATCTCTAGCGCAGTTATTTCATTCTAACCGCACTATTGCTATTTAGGATACGTAAATATTAACGAATTTTTGAATAATTTGTCGGCTTTAATTAAAATTCCCTACATTCTTTAGGTCATTTATCGAAATTAAGATTTGAATATCACTTTTAAATATAAAATAAACAGTTAAAAATGAATTACTTATTCATTTTAAGAATATTATTTAACTTCAAATACTTAAAAGACGAAATCGTGCATTATCCCATATCTTTCCGGTTTATCTTAAAAACAGATAACCAATCTGTTTTTCATTATTTTACAGCGCTTCGCCAAATATAGATTAATGAATGGCATTCCGAGATTCAATTTATTAGGTTGCCAACATGTCTATTTATACTCAACAAAAACCATTAAATATTGTTGCTGTTTCAGGGGGATTAAATAACCCATCAAAAACCGAAAGTTTGGTTCAAGCGATTTTAGATGAGCTGGGTCAGGCAACACCGATTCATGTTCACTTTATTAAATTCAGTGAAATAGGCCATTTGTTAGGGGGCGCAATTTATCGCAACCAACTGCCACAACGTGTTCAAGATGACTTAGCTGCCGTAGAAGCAGCAGATGCGCTCATCGTGGGAACACCTGTTTATCGTGCATCATTTACTGGTTTATTTAAACATTTCTTTGATTTTGTTGAACAAACAGCGCTAGTCGATGTTCCTGTATTGCTTGCTGCATCGGGTGGTAGTGACCGTCATGCTTTAGTTCTAGAACATCAGTTACGTCCATTATTTAGCTTCTTTCAAGCGCAAACGCTGCCTATTGGTGTTTATGCAACAGATCGTGACTTTACACCTGAGTACACCATTAAAAGTGAACACATCCAAGACCGTATCACTTTAGCTGTCGCACGTGCATTGCCAATTTTAGAATGGGCGCCTGCAAAAGGTCAGCGAGCAGAAGTGGTAAAAGCCAAAACAGAACAAGCCAATCAAAATTTAGGCATCAACAAACAGATTGAGCAAGATGATGTGCTTCCTTCCGCGGCGATACCAGACTTGGATGCGGCAGAGTCTCGTCTACATGCAAAATCCAAAACACCACAATCACAGGTTGCTTAAGCGCAACCTTGTTATGAATAAATCATAAAAATTGAGGGTTATGATATGTCACAGTTTTCATCGAATAATGACCAAGCAATTCGATTCGCCTATTGGGTTCCCAATGTCAGTGGCGGTTTAGTGGTCAGTAATATTGAACAACGGACAGACTGGAGCTATGACTACAATGTCCGTTTGGCACAAGCTGCCGAAAAAAGTGGTTTTGAATATGCCCTCACCCAAATTCGTTTTACCGCAGGGTATGGCGCTGAAAATCAACACGAATCTGTGAGTTTTAGTCATGCACTTTTAGCCAAGACTGAAAAATTAAAAGTGATTGCAGCAATTCTTCCGGGACCATGGAAACCTGTTTTAGCCGCAAAACAGTTGGCGACCATTGATTACCTGACAAATGGGCGTATTGCGATTAATGTCGTAAGTGGTTGGTTTCGTGGCGAGTTTGATGCCATTGGTGAGCCATGGCCTGAACATGATGAACGCTATGTTCGCTCAGAAGAGTTTATTCGTACGTTAAAAGGTATTTGGACAACGGATAACTATAGCTTTGATGGTAAATATTATCAGTTTAAAGACTACACTTTAAAACCAAAACCTTTGCAGAAACCCCATATTGAAGTATTCCAAGGGGGTAGTTCACGTGCTGCACGTGACATGGCTTCGCGTGTTTCAGATTGGTATTTCACCAATGGCAACACACCTGAAGAACTAAAGAAACAAATCGATGATATTCGTGAAAAAGCCAAGCTAAATAATCACTCAGTCAAAATCGGGGTCAATGCATTTATCATTGCTCGTGATACTGAAGAAGAAGCAAAAGCGGTGTTGCAAGAGATTATTGACCAAGCTAATGTTGAAGCGGTCAATGCCTTTGGTGATGCAACCCGTGAAGCAGGTGCAGCATCTAAAGAAGGTGAAGGTAACTGGGCAAAATCAACCTTTGAAGACTTGGTGCAATATAACGATGGCTTTAAAACCAATCTGATTGGTACACCGCAACAAATTGCTGAACGTATTGTTGAACTCAAAAATGTAGGGGTAGATCTGGTGTTATCTGGCTTTTTACATTTCATTGAAGAAGTTGAATATTTCGGTGAAAAGGTCTTGCCTTTGGTTCGTCAAATTGAAGAAGCACAAAAAGATCAAATTACTGCAAAATCAGCTTAAGGTTTATCTCTTCATCGATGGTGCTGTGAAAACAACAATAAACAACTAAAACAGCTTTGCAGCTTTCCCTCTTGACTCGGCTTGAGGGATTTTTTTTAGAATAAATAAAAAGCATTTATAAAAATAAAATCGTATAAATTCAGTACAATTATCCTTATATAAATTAGCCAACTTTTGCTTTTTATTTTATTGAGTGTATTTGTTCTATACATATACTCAACAACCACAATCTTGGAAAAAATTTCTTTCAACCTTAAAATACGCCCTTTTTGTAGCATAGATGGAAAAAGTGGGTATGGTAGTTTTAAATAAAACAAAAACGATATTTTGTGTCCTCATTGGCAGTATGAGCTTGACGACCTATGTCAACGCCAACGACATACTTGCAACGTCTATAAAAGTTGAAACTGCGATGAATACTGCATTTCAGCCATTAATGAAAACTTATGCAGTGCCCGGTATGGCAATAGGTGTTTTGTATAACGGGAAAAGTTATGAAAAATACTACGGCGTGCAATCACTTGCGAATGCGAAAGCCGTAAATAAAAATACCCTTTTTGAATTAGGCTCAGTCAGTAAGATATTTACTGCAACAGCAGGCACTTATGCACAAAATTTAGGTAAAACTTCTCTTCAAGACCACCCTGGTAAATATATACCTGCATTAAAAAACTCAGACATTAATCAAGTCACACTCTTAGAATTGGCCACCTATACCAGTGGCAATCTTCCATTGCAATTTCCTGATCAAATAAAAACAGATGCGCAAACACTGCAATATTTTCAAGATTGGAAAGTCAAAAACCCGATTGGTCAATTTCGACAATACTCTAATCCAAGCATAGGGCTATTCGGTGAAGCGACCGCTAAAGCCATGAACATGCCTTTTAGTGCTTTATTAGAACAAGTGATCTTCCCCAAACTAGAACTCCAACATACTTATGTCCAAGTTCCTAAAGCACAACAAAGCAACTATGCTTTTGGTTATGATCAAAATAATCACCCGCTTCGGGTCACTGCTGGCGCTTTTGATGCGCAGGCCTATGGGGTGAAATCTAGCCTACCTGATATGCTACATTTTTTAAATTTAAACTTAAATCCAGATCAAGCCAAAGCAGTGATTAAACCTGCAATTCTAGCGACACATACGGGTTATTTTAAAATGGGTAGTATGACCCAAGCCCTTGGCTGGGAATCATTCAGCTACCCAACCACATTAAACACACTATTAGAAAGCAACTCTGATCGGGTTGTGATGCAATCTAACCCTGTTGAAAAAACCCTCGTGAAGACTGGTTCAAGAGTCTTTCATAAAACTGGCTCTACCAATGGTTTTGGGACCTATGTGATTTATATTCCACAAGAGAATTTTGGTTTAGTGATGTTAATGAATAAAAAAATTCCCAATGCTGAACGAATTAAGGCAGCGTATGAAGTGCTCAATAGCTTAAAGCAAAAATCCAATCCTTGATGCTGAAACACGTCAGATCGGGCCAGGCTTTAACTTTGTGCATTGTTAGATCATTCATGTTGTATCTATTGCAAGGCAACATAATTGTCGCTGTTGGTAGGGGGTATAAGACCTACCCCTTATCCAACACAGATTTTTTTCAATCTAAGATAGGCAATACCAACTACTAAAGCGCTAAGAATGAACTTCTATAAAATGTCATCGCTCAGCTTAGGTTCAAGAATAAAAACTTGGATCAGGCACTTTTCCAGTCAATACCCATTCCCCTACTTCCTGATACTTATAATCAATCGGATCATGCAAAGTCTGAGTACGGACATTTCGCCAAAAACGATCTAAATTCAATTTGGCTGTTGTCGCTCTGGCACCCATCACTTGGAAAATATTTTGCGTTATAAACAGTGAGCTATTGGTTGCAGCAATTTTTGCAGTCGCAATGGCAATTGAGACTTCACCACGTTGTTCTGCTGTTAATTGCTCACCAATATTCCAAGCCGTTTGCAATGCTGCAATGGCTTTATCGGCAAGTAAACGTACACTTTCAAGCTGTACATAAAACTCAGCAAAGTGCTTCTGGGTAAATGGATCATTCACCGCATTTTCAGCCAAAGACGTTGACCATGCTTTCTGACTTTGTATTGTTTGTCTTGCAAGGTCAAAGGCACCTTCAGCAACGCCTAAAAACAGATGCACAAAAATTAATTGCGCAATCAAAGGTCGTAAACTGGAGTAAGGTGTACTTAATGGTCCTGGATTTAACAATAATTCATCTTTGTGAATTTTGACCTGTTCAAAATGACTGGTACCGCTATCTGTTTGGCGCTGCCCCATATTATTCCAATCGCCTAAAAAACTGACCCCTTCTCGACGTGTTGGGATCACAGCTATCAGTAATTTTCCAGCATCATTAAAGCCCGAACAAAGCAGTATGTCTGAATCTATTGATCCTGAGCAAAAGCTTTTATCACCATGAAAAATAAAGTCATTCTCAGTGAGTTGTTGTACCTTCGTGCGCTGATCTAAAGGATTTAAAGTATTGCCCCAAAACAAGTTATTGCGGGCAGTGTGTTCAAACCATGCCGAATATTGTTGAGGTTGAGCAAATAACTGTACGGTGGCGATTAATAAATGATGAAAGCCATATACATGTGCCAAGGAGCTATCGACTTGTGCAATACTTTGAATGGTCTGGAAAATTGTTTTCCAGTTCGCTCCTTGCCCGCCATATTGTTGTGGAATAGACAGTCCCAATAAGCCGCTTTGACGAATCAAATCCCGTTCCAGCTTTGGATTGCCACCTGCTTTATCACGCTCAGCAGCAGTCTGCGCAAATTGTTCTGCCAATTGCTTTGCCGTTGCTAAAGCAGAAAGGTTTACCGCCTGTTGAGGTGCATTCATCATATTTACTCTTATTTCCAGTGCCTTGAGCTTATCAAATCAAGTATGATTTCCTTATCTCAATGCCTGCATTACTTATTCTGTGGTTTGAAAATCAATAACAAAAAAATACCGCTAGAATTTCTCTAACGGTATTCAACTTTTGGCTAGCAAAATCAAGAGGCTTCAATCATTAAGAATTGGCCTTAACCTCCGTAATTAACTGATCTACCACACCTGGATCAGCCAAAGTAGAAGTATCGCCTAAACTATCTAGCTCATTGGCAGCAATTTTTCTCAAAATGCGCCGCATGATTTTTCCAGAACGGGTTTTTGGCAAAGCAGGTGCCCAATAAATTGCATCAGGTGTTGCCACAGGTCCCAGCACTTTACGTACCCAACTGACCAATTCTTTACGTAATTCTTCAGTTTCAGCTTCACCGGCCTGCAAGGTCACATAAGCTGCTATGCCTTGCCCTTTAATCTCATGTGGCATACCAACAACTGCAGATTCAGCGACTTTTGCATGCGCAACTAATGCACTTTCAATTTCAGCAGTGCCCAAACGGTGACCCGAAACATTCAGAACATCATCTACACGGCCTGTAATCCAGTAATAACCATCTTTATCACGACGCGCACCATCACCAGTAAAATAACTGCCCGGATAGGTTGAGAAATACGCTTCAATAAATCGCTCAGGATCGCCCCAAATGGTCCGCATTTGCCCCGGCCAAGAATTCTTAATAATCAAATTGCCTTCTGCTTCACCTTCGAGTTCTTGACCCTCAGCATCAACCAATGCCGGTTGTACGCCAAACAATGGACGAGTGGCCGAACCCGGTTTAAGTGGGGTTGCACCCGGCAGTGGAGAAATTAAAATACCGCCTGTTTCAGTTTGCCACCATGTATCCACAATTGGACAACGGCTTTCACCCACAACGGTATAGTACCAATTCCATGCTTCTGGATTAATCGGCTCACCCACGGTACCCAATAGACGCAAACTGCTACGGTCACTTTCACGCACAAAAGCATCACCCTCACGCATCATGGCGCGGATCGCTGTTGGTGCAGTATAGAGAATGGTAATATTATGCTTATCTACAATATGCCCTGTGCGTGCCCATGTTGGATATTGTGGGATGCCTTCCGACATGACCGTGGTTGTACCATTGGATAATGGTCCATAAAGCACATAAGAATGCCCCGTAATCCAGCCCACATCTGCAGTACACCAGAACACATCATCTTGTTTAATATCAAAAACTTCACGGAAAGTTGAATTGACATAGGTTAAATAACCACCCGTGGTATGTAACACCCCCTTAGGCTTTCCGGTTGACCCAGACGTATACAAAATAAATAAAGGATCTTCGGCATTCACCGGTTCTGGCGGACAGATATCTGTGACCGTCATAATTTCCATGTGATACCACAGGTCACGCCCCTCCTGCATTGTTATTGGATGGCCTGTACGATGCACCACAATCATTTTTTCAACCGAAGTGGTTCCATCCAGCGCCAATGCTGCATCTACATTTTCTTTTAAGGGAATCGTTTTACCACCACGCATACCTTGGTCAGCGGTAATCACCAATTTGGCTTGACTGTCGTCTATCCGACTTGCCAATGAGTCTGGAGAGAACCCACCAAATACCACACAATGCACCGCCCCTATTCGGGTACAGGCCAGCATGGCAATCGCCGCTTCAGGGATCATCGGCATATACAAAATGACTCGATCACCTTTCCCGATTCCATTTTTCTTTAAGACATTGGCAAAACGACATACTTCATCATGCAGTTCTTCAAAAGAAATGATTTTATGGCGAGATGGATGATCCCCCTCCCAAATAATCGCAGGTTTCAGTGGGTGCTCTTTTAAATGACGATCTAAACAGTTGGCACTGACATTCAGTTGCCCATCTGCAAACCATTCAATTTTAAAATTATCTTTGTCGTAGCTGGTGTTTTTTACTTGAGTAAATGGCTTAATCCAGTCCAATTTCTTTGCAGCTTCTGCCCAAAACTCATCTGGATGCTCTACTGACTGTTGATAACGATCGAAGTATTCTTGTTCATTGGTCCTTGCTGTTTTAACAAATTGTTCTGGAACTGGATAGATTTCATTCATATTCTGCTTCCTTGATTTGTCACCTCATCACGAGATGTATGCCTACGTTCTTGATTTTATTTGCTGCATGTGTTCAGTATTACGATAGCGCATTTCGGTTAACAATTGTGCTTTGGTCGTAGACACGGAGGTCACTTTAACCATCGGAAAATCTTAAGTCATTTGCCAAAATATTCGAATTTTCAATATCTATGGAGTTTTTTTGATCTTATAATTTGTATTCAGAAGTGCATATGGTTTTTTTCAGAAAAAAACATTTCCTTACCGAACTCATTCAACTGGATGCGATCGTCATGCAAATACAAGAATCGTCGACTTTTTTTTCAAAGCATCAAGTATCACCAGTAGATCATCCCCTTTCTACTCAAGGCCGCTTTAATCGTTTGAGTTATATTGCTTGGTTTGGATTTTTGCATCTCATTTTTACCATTGCATTGCTTGCCCTCGGTCTAGTCTTTGGCATTGTGAATTTACATTCACTACAATTCAGCCAACATGCGATAAATTCGATTTCAGTATTAGGACAGTTCACTTACCTCGCACTCAGCTGTCTTTATTTATATGGAATGATGGTTGTGATTATTCGCAGGCTGCATGATCGTAATAAATCTGGTTGGTTTATTCTGTTATTGCTGATTCCCATTGTGCAATTCTTGATGCTGCTGTATTTACTCCTTGCACGTGGTTGTAATCGCGCCAATCGTTTTGGTCACCCACGCCCATCGACTTTTATTGAAAAATTAATGGCTTGGCTGATGCTAATAGGCTTTATCATCAGCTTAGTTAGCTCTATAAGCGTAGTGTCATTTATGCTGGGGACTGGAGAAATTGAAAATCCAACAACAATCATTGAAAAAGGGACTAAATATTTTTAAGAAGAATTAATCCTTAATGATGCCTTAACATGAGTTGAATATTGATTCACAAATATTATTTTTATTTGTCCGTCATAAGAAAAACTGTAATCAAAGCTTAACTTCTTTGAAATTTCAGGCAAAATATGCCAATTATTTTATTGGACATGATTGTGGCTGAAGAAGCAAATGCATTGAGTACCGTTGCACAAGACACGACTCAATTGATCCATTCTGCAGGTGAAAAAACTGCACAAACAGTGATTCAACATACTGAAAAATATAAAGACGCATACTCAACCATCGACAAGTTTGTCGATGGTTTTTGGGAGCGTATGCCATATTTATGTATTGCGCTGATCGTCATCACTATTTTTTGGTTGCTGTCTAAGCTTTTTAAATTCTTTGTCCGTAGAACACTCGAAAACCGTACCTATACGCGCCAAAATTTAGTTCTGGTACTGAATCGTGTCGGCAGTACCGCAATTATCTTTTTTGGTTTTTTAATTGCCATGGTTATCGCAATTCCAGGCTTTACTCCTGCTCAACTGATGAGTGCTTTGGGGATTGGTTCGGTCGCGATTGGTTTTGCATTTAAAGATATTTTCCAAAATCTACTTTCTGGAATTTTGATTCTTTTGGGTGAACCGTTCAAAATTGGTGATGACATCATTGTCAACAATATGGAAGGTACTGTCGAAGATATTCAAATTCGTGCAACTTTTTTACGTTCCCCTGATGGACGACGTATCGTGATTCCAAATGCAACTGTGTATACCAGCGCCGTGACGGTAAATACCGCTTACCAACGCCGTCGTTGTGAGTTTGTGGTTGGGATTGGTTATGAAGACGATGTACAGAAAGCCAAAGACATTATTCTTAAATTACTTGATAAAGATCAACGTATTTTAAGCCAGCCGGGCTTTACTGTGAATGTTTCTGCTTTGGCGGATTTCTCTGTCAATTTAACCGTTCGTTGGTGGGTAGATACCACGCAAGTGGTTACAGCGGCTTCGATCAGTGAAATTCAAGAACGTGTGCTAGAAGCCTTTGCGGATAATAATATTTCGATTCCTTATCCTGTTCAGGAAGTCAAAGTTTACCGCGGTGATCCATCAGCAGATGACATCGAATCAGCTCGTGCTAAATAAGCGCCCCAATACATAAGGGATCGCGGTTTCAGTACGTAAAATACGGTTGCCTAAGCTCACTGCTTGGCAGCCGTTTTTTATCAGTAAATCTACCTCATAAGGTATAAAACCCCCTTCAGGTCCAATGATCACAGTACATGAATGATCGATAGCAAATGGCATTTTCTGTTCAGTATACGGATGCGCCACATAAGCAGGATTTTGTGGCGTAATGAAGCTAGGTAAGACATCTTCAACAAAAGGCTTAAAGCGTTTGTATAGCTCAATTTGGGGCGCGATGGTATCTCCCGCCTGTTCTAATCCCAAGGTGATGTAATGATCAATTTGCTGTAAAAAAGGGCTTTGCCAATAACTTTTATCGACTCGATAACTATGAATCAAAATTAATTTTTCGACCCCCAGTGTCACTGCATCCATAATTAAGCGGCGTAACACTTTGGGACGTGGTAATGCCACAATTAAAGTTACAGGCAATTTTGCAGGAACAGGCTCTTCTTGAATCGGTCGAAGTAAAATCGTATGTTCTGAAATATCAACAATTTCAGTTAAATAACGACTGGCACCCCGAACGCCAACCTTAAGCGTATCTCCAACTTTGGCAGCAAGATGCGTGTGCAAATGTTCAACTTGCCTTTTTGAACTGATTGTCCAAGTTTCAGCTTGTGTTTGACGAGGATCAAGAAGGACGATATTCATAAAAAATTCTGGTTCGTTTTATTTTTAGCTGATGGTGTTTATTCATCAGCTATGTATAAATTATAAATACTGATCAATCACTGCAATATGTTTGTTTAAAGAACCCTGATTACGCTTTAAAACATCAATCGCATGCTGGCTTAATTGCTGGGCAAAAGCTTGATCTTCCAAACAGCGCACCAACAACTGAACCACCTCATCAACAGTTTGCCCTACTTTTAATGCATCTGCCTGTAAGAACTCATCCACAATGGCTTGAAAATTAAAATAATGCGGTCCAATCACAGTGGGTACATCTAAAACCATAGCTTCTAAAATATTATGCCCACCACCAGGTTCATTTAACGACCCGCCAACAAAACATGCTTGACTCAATGCATACCACAGCCACATTTCACCCATACTGTCTGCCAAATAGACTTGGGTATTCGACTCGATTGCTTGCTCTAAACTACGGCGCTGTGTTGTTAAATTTAAACTTTGTGCAGCAGCAAAAACCTCATCAAAACGTTCAGGATGGCGCGGGACAACGATCAACAACCAATCTGGATATTGTTCTAAATAGGTTTTAAATGCGAGAAATAATTTTTCTTCTTCAGGTGCGTGTGTACTGGCGATAGTAATGATTTTTCGATTTTCTAAGTTCCAGTCCTGCTGCAACTGTTGTGCTTTATGAATAAATTGTTCAGGTGCAGAAATATCAAATTTAATACTTCCAAGTACTTGTGTTTTATCTTGCGGCATACCCAGATCAATAAAGCGCTGCTGTGTTGCAATATCTTGCGCCAATAACTGATCTAATTTCTGTAGCATTGGACGGGTCAGGCTTGGAACTTTGGCATAGCCTTTGGCAGATTTTTCCGAAAGCCGTGCATTCACTAAAATACAAGGCACTTTAAACTGTTTAGCTTGGTCAATAAGATTTGGCCATAGTTCAGTTTCAACCAAAATCAATAATTTGGGTTGGTATTTCTGATAAAAATCAGCAACTAAATAGCACTGATCAGCAGGCAAATATACTGCTTGAAATAATGCTTGATAAGGTATTTTTAAGAATAATGATTTGGCTCGCGCTTGCCCTGTTTTTGTCGTATTGGTGACTAAAACAGTATGACCTGCTTTTAAATAATGTTCGATTAAAGGCTGAGCCGCATTGGTTTCTCCGACTGAAACACAATGAAACCAAATGGCATGCTGATTCTTTACATCTTGAAAGGGACCAAACCGCTCAAGACATTCTTGTTGATATTCTGCGCTATCTTTCGCACGTTTTTTGATACGCCATTGATACAAAGGCTTAACGATTTTAAGTGCTGTGTTATACCAAAAAGGAGTAGCCAAACAGAATGTCTCAATATAGATGAATGGGCAAATATAACAGAGCCATATTCAGTTGTTAATGAATAATATTTAACGATTTGTTGTCAGTATGGTAGTCGACTTCATGCTAGAGCAAATCTGATCCATCAACCAGCAACAACAGTACTGGCAAAGCTTGGCTTCACAAGGATGAAAAACGCTTATTGGTTAAGAGGTAGTGTTATACGCCTTAATCAATGGCGATATCCATGCCATCGTATAATAGATATGCCTTGTAAGATTCAACGATACAAAAAGAAAAATGGTTAAATTTATCTGAGTTGTGGATGTGAATGAGTATTCCATTCACATCCAGAGAAAATACAGTCTTTGTTTTATCCTAAAGCAGGATAATCAATATAGCCTTCCGCAGTTTGTGAACCAATCATATTTTCAAACACCAATTCATTTAAAGGTGCGTCTTGAATTAGACGTTCATACAAATCAGGATTAGCAATATAAGCCTTACCAAAAGACACCGCATCTGCTTGACCTGATGCCAAGAGTTTGATGGCATCTTCACGGCTTAAACGCATATTGGCAATATAAGGCACACCATTTGAACGTTGTTTCATATATTCACTGATACTGTCATCGGCTAAATATTCACGTGTAAAGAAGAACGCAATTTTACGTTTACCTAATTGTTCCAAGACATAACCAAAGGTTTCACGTGGATCAGCATCCCCCATATCATGCTCATCGCCACGAGGCGCTAAATGTATGCCCACACGGCCTGCGCCCCATACTTCAATTAAAGCATCCATGACTTCAAGTAAAAGACGTGCACGGTTTTCAACAGAACCACCATATTCGTCTTCACGATGATTAGTTGAGCTTTGTAAGAACTGATCAATCAGATAGCCATTGGCAGCATGTAATTCAACACCATCAAAACCAGCCGCCTTGGCTTTAATTGCAGCCTGTTTAAACTGTTCAGTGATGGTGTGAATTTCAGAAATTTCCAAAGGGCGTGGCACAACATAGTCACGTTTTGGACGTAATAAGCTGACTTGTCCTGCTTGTTGTATTGCACTTGCAGATACAGGTGTTTCACCATCGAGTAAATCTGGATGAGAGACACGTCCCACATGCCATAACTGCGCCACAATCAAGCCACCTTGATCATGAACCGCTTGGGTTACAGACTTCCAACCTTCAACTTGTGCATCAGTAAATAGCCCTGGTGTATTTAAATAACCATTGGCTTGTTCAGAAATCACTGTTGCTTCAGTAATGATTAAACCCGCACTGGCACGCTGTGCATAGTGCTCAGCCATGATTGCCGTGGGTACCCGATCAGTGGTAGCACGGCTACGGGTTAAAGGCGCCATTACGACACGATTTTTTAAATGTAAATCGCCAAGTACAAGGGGAGAGTTAAGTTCAGCCATATTTGCCTCATCACTCGCTTTCTGATTGAAATCAGGCGTTAAAGCGAGTTTTGTAGATAATCAATATATTGCTGAATTAAAGCTTCATTACGCGAGAAATATGACCATTGACCATACTTCTCGGCCTGAATTAATCCTGACTGTTGCAAAACAGACAAATGATTTGACATCGTAGATTGAGAGACATTACCGAGCTTCTCGATATTCCCTGCACACACACCACGACCAAAGCCACCGCACTGCTCTTCCGACAAATATTGTTGTGGCTTTTTGAGCCATTCCAAAATCTGTCGGCGAGTCGGATTCGCTAATGCTTTAGAAATTAAATCAATATCCATCTTAGACACATTCAATTCAGAGCAAAGCTCCATTCAGCATCTTTGCACCCAATATATCGCATTTTTTCGATTTTAATATCGATTTTTTTAGATATATTGCAAAAATACGGATAAAGCTTTGCTTTTGTTAAAAATTTAAATTAAAGACCTTGTTTTAAGCTGGCTTCAATAAATTTATCTAGATCGCCATCCAATACTGCACCCGTGTTCGAGTTCTCAACACCAGTACGCAAATCTTTAATACGAGAGTCATCCAGTACATATGAACGAATCTGACTGCCCCAGCCGATATCCGATTTTGAATCTTCAAGTGCTTGAGCAGCTTCATTACGTTTACTCATTTCCAATTCGTACAATTTTGCACGTAATTGTTTCCAAGCATGATCACGGTTTGCATGTTGTGAACGCTGGTTCTGGCATGCCACCACAATCCCAGTGGGTGCGTGAGTCAAACGTACCGCTGAGTCGGTTTTGTTAATATGCTGACCGCCTGCACCAGATGCACGATATGTATCTGTACGCACGTCAGCAGGATTAATATCAATTTCAATATTATCGTCCACTTCAGGCGATACAAATACTGCCGAGAATGAGGTATGACGGCGATTACCTGAGTCAAATGGTGACTTACGTACTAAACGGTGTACCCCAGATTCGGTACGTAACCAACCATAAGCATACTCGCCTTCAACACGGATTGTTGCAGATTTAATCCCAGCAACATCACCATCTGATTCTTCCATCAATTCTGCTTTAAAGCCATGACGTTCGATCCAACGCATATACATACGTAACAGCATTGAAGCCCAATCTTGTGCTTCTGTACCGCCTGAACCAGCTTGAATTTCCACATAACATGGATTTGGGTCCATTGGATTACTAAACATACGACGGAATTCAAGTTTTGCTAACTCTTCTTCCGCTGCAGTCAATTCCGACTGAACATCTGCCAATAAGCTTTCATCATCTGCTTCAACAGCAAGATCAAGCATGGCTTGTGCATCATCAAGCTGTGTCGCCAAGCCTTCTAAAACGTTGATCACGTTTTCAAGCTCGCCTTTTTCTTTTGCCATCGCCTGAGCACGGCTTTGATCATTCCAGATCGCTGGATCTTCTAACTCGCGGAGAACCTCTTCTAAACGCTCTTTCTTTAGATCGTAGTCAAAGATACCCCCGTAGTGTTAGACCACGGTCATTTAAGTCTTTTAGCTGAACTAGATAAGGATTAATTTCCACGAGTTTTAATCTCACATTTGACGTCTTTTAATTCGAACGCATTCTACCACAGAGTGGAAAAAGTTGAGATATGGCATTTTTTAGACAACACAATTGACTACAGTGTAGTTTTTGTGAACAGTGTTGTTGTTTTGTAACAAAGCTCTAACCTTACAACACCACAAAAAAATTTAGGATACTTATGAAACAATCTCTTTTATTTTTCGCTTTAACCGCAATCAGCTGTTCTAGTTTTGCCTACAATGTGCAATTTGATGCTGGGTTTAGATCTTTTGATCATGATAACAATTACATTGATCAAGACTATCAAGCCGATATTAAAGGCAAATACTATTTTGATCCTGTACAAATCAAAAACAACCCATTGAATGAGGCAGCATTTTTAGGCCGTAATAGCAATGTCTATGGTGGTTACGCTTATCGTACTATCGAAAGTCAGGACTACTTAACCTATGATCCTTTATCTACAAGCACATTTTATGAGCTTGCTCGAGCAAAAGATGAAAAAGATCTTCATTACTTTACAGGTGGCTTAGAATATTTTCATGAACAATTCTATCTCAATGGTGAGATTGGGCTTGGCATAGTCAAAATAAAAAGCAACATAGATTCAAATTATGGTTCAGTTCGTTATAAAAATGATTATAACGTCACCACTTATCGCGCATTGGTGGGCTATATGCCGATCAGCAATTTGCTCATTGCAGCAGGTGTCGATGGTTTCAGTGGTGATAAATATCTTGATGATGAAACGGATTTTGCCGCTAAAATTAAATATGTAATGCCAATTGGTCAAAATGGACATTATTTAAATCTTGAAGCGAATGGGGTGTTTGGCGATGAGAATAATGTTATCTTTGCTGCAGATTACTATTTGACCCATGCTTTCAGTATCGGCAGTGCATATAGTTTAAAAGATGATGATGAAAGCAATAATAATTTCCTCTGGTTCCGTAGCAAATACTTTGTGAATGAAAATGTTGCTATTGGTGCCGAAGCAGGTTTTAGCAGTGGTATGAATCTTTATAATGTGAATGGAACTTTCCGTTTTTAAGCACTTAGAAAGCCAAAAAACTTTGAGGCATTTCCTTTCTGAAATGCCTTTTTTATTACAAATTATGTCCAGCTCTTACTCAAAGTGTACCAATATCCATACTATCTACACAATCTTAATAAAACAACACATAAGTTTTATTTGTTTATTTTTAATATCTTAAGTTAATATTCTTACATAAACTCACTAATATTACATTCCAGTTACTATAGCGTGGTTGACGATTTTTATATTTGCCCTAGACTCGAAATTGTAACCAAACATGTATAAATCAATCAATTCTTCATAGGGGCGAATTCCATGAAAAAATTAGCAATCGCATCTGCAATCTTTTCCGTAGCCGCTTTAACTGGCACTGCACATGCTTACCAAGCCGAAGTTGGTGGTTCATATACATATAATGATCCAGATAATTTTGATGCAACTCATAGCTTTGGTGTAGATGGTACTTATTATTTCAAACCAGTACAAACTCGTAATTCACCGCTTAATGAGGCTGCGTTCTTAGATCGCGCAAGTAATGTAAAAGCCAATGTAAATTATGCCAAGAATGATGGTGTAAAAGACAGCCAATATGGTGCGGGTCTTGAATACTATGTACCTAACTCAGACTTCTATGTAAGTGGTCGTGTAGGTCGTGATGAACTTGAAGTTGATAACACCAACATCGACAATAAAGTAACGACTTATGGCGCTGAAGTAGGTTATTTACCAGCTCCTGGTTTATTACTTGCACTTGGTGTAACGGGTTATGATGTTAAAAATGGTGATGACGGCGCAGACCCAACTGTTCGTGCTAAATATGTAACCAAAGTAGGTCAATATGACGCTAACTTTGAAGCTTTTGGTGCATTCGGCGACTTGGATGAGTACAAAGTACGTGGTGACTTGTATTTAGATAAGACCTTAAGTGTAGGTGCTGACTACTACAACAATGATTTAACTGATCGTGATGAATGGGGTATTTCTGCGAAGAAATTCTTTAATCAAAACGTTAGCTTAGAAGGTCGTGTAGGTTTTGGTGATGACTACAACACTTACGGCGTTCGTGCAGGATACCGTTTCTAAGTTTAAATCCAATTAGCAATCGCTCTTTTGGAGCAACAAAAGCCAGTCAGTTGACTGGCTTTTTTATATCTGTATACATCATTAAGATTAAGTAAATACGTTTTATTAAATTTGTAGTAAATGTCAGAATATTAAAATTCTTTTAAACACTTCTAAAAATTGTCTTCATCAAACCGATCTTGATCTATCTTATAAATATTAAAGCTTCTTTCAACCTGAACACCTAAACCAAATTCAATCATTAAAGAAGTCAATTTATCTCCATCAATTAAAACAATTCCCGATTTCTTTGCAGATTCAACAGCCTCCTTACTAAAATTTGAGGTTGTAATAAACACCCCTTTTTTTGCGACTTGATCTGCTAAAGCGCCTTTAAATTGTTGAATATCTGGTCGTCCAACAGTGTTTTTCCAACGTTTGGCTTGAATATAAATTTTATCTAGACCTAAACGATCTTCACTAATAATTCCATCAATCCCACCGTCACTTGTTTTACCAATGGCTTGGGCCGCATCTTGATGTGAGCCGCCATAGCCCATAGCAACCAGTAAATCGACAACTAATCTTTCAAAAAAATATGGATTTTTTGTCTGAATCAAATTCAATAAATCATCTTTTAAATTGGTAAGTAGCATTTCATTAATTCTTTGTAATGATTCCTCAGGTGTTTCAATATCATCATTTTCTTCAATACAAATAATCTTTTCTTTATTCTGCCTTATTTTTGTTGGAACCTTGAACTCACGAAAACTTTCATAACGCATTAAAAAATTATTATCTATTTTATCTAATATATTTAAATCTAATTTTTTCGCTTCTTCAGATAATTCACACATCCCCCAATCAGGCTGATTAACTAAGCCTGCTTTAACCAAATATGTTTTGGCCCATCCCACACGATCATAAAAAACTGTTCTTTTCCCACTCGGAATCATTTGATTTAATTCATCTGTAGTCAAATTTGATTGTTCTGCCAACAATTTACCAACTTGACTAATTTGGATCGCTTGCCCTTGCGTATTGAGGAGTTTCAATAGTGGTAGCATTAATTCCTGATGATTAGGCAAAGACATTCTATTTCTCTTAATATTTTTTGCTTTAAATAATTCAAGTATAAAAGAAAAAGAGCGCCTAAGCGCTCTTTTTAAAAGTAATGTATCGAATTCTACCGCGGGCATAGCCCTTGGCGTAATTCAGGCAAGAAGCTTCGCTTCTTGAAATCCCTGAATTACTCCCATTCAATTGTTGCTGGTGGTTTAGAAGAAACGTCATACACCACACGAGAAACATCTTTAATTTCATTCATGATACGTGTTGAGATTTTATCCACCAACTCATATGGAAGATGGGCAAAACGAGCTGTCATAAAGTCAACCGTTTCCACGGCACGAAGTGCAATGACCCATGCATAACGACGGCCATCACCCACGACACCCACCGATTTTACTGGTTGGAATACTGCAAATGCTTGAGCAGTTTTGTCATACCAACCACTTGCACGAAGCTCTTGCATAAAGATGTCATCAGCAAGACGAAGAATATCAGCATATTCTTTTTTCACTTCACCCAAGATACGTACGCCCAAACCTGGACCAGGGAATGGATGACGATAAAGCATTTCATGTGGTAAACCTAAAGTTGTACCTAAACGACGTACTTCATCTTTAAATAGGTCACGAATTGGCTCAACCAATTCAAATGCTAAATCTTCAGGTAAACCACCCACGTTATGGTGTGATTTAATCACATGCGCTTTACCATTTTTTGTTGCCGCAGACTCAATCACGTCAGGGTAAATCGTACCTTGCGCAAGGAAGTTTACGCCATCAAGCTTACGCGCTTCTTCAGCAAAAACTTCGATAAATTCACGACCAATGATTTTACGTTTTTTCTCAGGATCAACTTCGCCTGCAAGTGCAGATAAGAAACGCTCTTCTGCATCAGCACGAATCACACGGATCCCCATGTTTTTCGCAAACATATCCATCACTTGCTCACCTTCGTTTAAACGAAGTAAGCCATTGTCTACGAATACACAAGTCAGTTGGTCACCAATTGCTTTATGCAACAATGCTGCAACTACAGATGAGTCAACACCACCTGAAAGACCTAAAAGAACTTTTTGATCACCAATTTGTTCACGTAATTGTTCAACACGTAAATCAATAATGTTTTCAGAATTCCAAAGATTACGGCAACCACAAATGCTGTGAACGAAGTTAGACAGTAACTCTGCGCCTTTGGCAGTATGTGTCACTTCTGGGTGGAATTGCACCCCGTAGAAACGGCGCGTTTCATCACTCACGGCAGCAAATGGGCAGCTTGGTGTGCTTGCAGTCACTTTAAAACCTGCTGGAATCGCAGAAACTTTGTCACCGTGGCTCATCCAAACATTGAGTTTGTCATCACCATCATTTAAATCACCAAGCAATTGATCACGTACTAAAACGTCAACTGCTGCATAACCAAATTCATGTACAGTACCTGGCTCTACTTTACCGCCAAGTTGTTCTGACATGGTTTGCAGACCATAGCAGATCCCCAATACAGGTACACCCAAGTTGAACACAACTTCTGGCGCACGTGGACTACCTTCCTCATGCACACTTTCAGGACCACCAGACAAGATGATACCGTTCGGATTAAACGCGCGAATGTCTTCTTCAGACATATCAAAAGCATACATTTCAGAATATACACCAGCTTCACGTACACGGCGTGCAATAAGCTGGCTATATTGAGAACCGAAATCCAAGATAAGGATACGATCTTCAGTAATTTGAGTATTGGTAGTCATGAGTCAACAACTATGCAGGCAAACGAATATAAGCGCCATATTCTATCATTTTTATAAGCCGTACGCACTCCATTCAATCAAGTTCCTTAGCTTTGTAAAAAATCATTTTAAATAATCAGCTTATAGGTTCATTTTGGCTTTAATGATGCTCATCAGTTCATTGGGGGTCATACAACGATTTAAAAAATCTTCTAAGGAGCCTTCATGGATCACCTCTGTAAAAAACACCTCATGATCTGTGCCAAATAATGTTGGATTTTCAGGGTCTGGATCAGACAAGCAGATATAATACCGATCAGGGAAACTATAACGATAAAACAACTGTAGAAAATCAGGTTTTGGATTTTGGGTCAGTTGGATCACTGCTTTGAAATCAATATCATCCTCTAAAAAATCACGGTTCCATTCATCAAAATCAGCTGTACCAGCTTGATATGGAGTAAAGCGCACAGCTTGCCAAAAGGTTTGCCCACGCCCTTCTTCTGTTAATTGGTAATACTCTTGAATCAACTGATTAAAAAATCCATCTGGATTTAGGTCTAGCTCGGCTTGATGTTGATCAATATAGTCACCCAAGCCATAAATCGGTTCTTGATCATCGGCTGCCGCCCAAGGTGTATCCTGAGGCCGTTCATATAAAACAGTATTAAAGGAGATAGCGCATAGATCATCAACCCATGACACACCTTTGACTTGATCAATATTTCCGCCCAGTGCTTTTATTCTGTCTAGAATTTCTTTTTTCATTGTTAAAACTGAATTGAATATTTTTAGATAGCATAAACCAATTGATCCATTCGAATAGTGCTAAATGAACACACAAAAAAGCCAGATACAGATCTGGCTTTTCAAAGCTTTATTTATGTTTAAATTATTTTTCTATTAGATGATCAAGACTCAATTTCCCTGCACCATGCAACATCAAGAAAAATAAACCACCTGCCATTGCGAAGTTTTTCATAAAGTTAATTGCATCTGCTTCACCACCATGAAATAGGAATGCAGTAATCAAACTAAATACGCCCAAACCAAATGCTGCAAAGCGTGCCTGAAAACCAAATAGCAATGCCAGACCACCACCGAACTCAACCAGAATGGTTAAAGGTAACATGGCACCTGGTACACCCATTGATTCCATATAACCGACAGTTGCGCTGTAAGCCGTGATTTTGCCCCAACCAGCAACAAGAAAGATATATGCCATAAGAATACGCGCAATCAATGCTATGCTCGCATTGGCGGTGGGTTGATTCACAATATTTTTAACAACAACATTTGGATTAAACATGGTGTGACCTAATTTGTATTTCGTTCTGAAGATGTATATATATTAATCACTAAACATTTCAAGTTAAATACTTAAAAACTAAACTCATCGTTGCAAATTAAGAACAATAATAAGTTTTAAAAAATTACTTTTTAATACTGACTTTCATAACTCACACTGCTAGGATTTGTGCACCAATTCGCATAGTTTCTGCCTTATGGATCTGATTGACTTTATTTTGCACGTAGACGAACACCTGTTTGAATTTATTAGAAATTATGGTATCTGGGTATATGGAATTTTATTCCTGATTATTTTTGTTGAAACAGGTCTCGTGGTGATGCCATTCCTGCCTGGGGATAGCTTACTTTTTGCTGCCGGCGCTTTAGCTGCTTCGACGGGTGCAATGGATCCTGTGGTTTTAATCACTCTGCTATTTATTGCAGCAGTGCTCGGCGATACCCTCAATTATCATATCGGGAAATATGTCGGACCGCGTGTTTTTGAAATTGATTCTAAATTTATCAACAAACAACACTTGCTGAAAACCTCACAGTTTTTTGAAAAGCATGGTGGAAAAACCATTATCTTTGCCCGTTTTATCCCTTTTGCCCGTACTTTTGCACCCTTTGTTGCAGGTGCAGGAAGCATGAATTATAAATATTTCTTAACCTATAATGCAGTCGGTGCAATTTGCTGGGTTGGCTCGTTTATTACCTTGGGTTATTTATTCGGGAATATGCCAATTGTGAAAGATAATTTCACCCATTTGGTTTTCGGTATCATTATTCTCAGCGTGTTACCTGGTGTGATTGGTTATATACGTCATAAATTTTTTAATAAAAATAAAATGCCAAACAGTCAATAAACAGCATGTTTAAAAATGATAAAAAAGCCGATTTCTAAAATCGGCTTTTTTATGGGTAAAACCCGTTATTTTTTGACTTCCTGACGTTTAGGAACATAAGGACAATTTTTAAATTGAGCCGCCTGAGACAAGGCATCTTGCTCACCATACAGTCGGGAAAGCTCAGTATTTTTGGTATTTGAAGATTGCCCTAAGTTTACAGAAATACTTGGACCAATCCCCCAACCCCAGCCACCGCTGCCCCAACCACCACCAACACCTAATCCAACACCCACGCCTGTACGTTTCGCAGGTTGTACACCATTATTAATGTATTGCTGAATACGATTAAATTCTGTCGTCAATTGCAAACAGTTCATCGCCTGATACTGCGTAGGCGACACATAAGTGGGTTTAACCGTCGTCGTACAAGCAGATACGACAAGCGCCGTTAAGGCAACGACTGATAATTTAACAGAAGTCATTTTCAATGATTTCATCACGATCTCGAAATTATTTTTTATCAATCTCATTGAACAATGATTGATAGGCTTGAGTCAATTTATGATCTGTAGCCAAATGAATTAATGGCAGATTTTTATGATGCGATTCTTTCATTAATACAGAAGGTGGCAACATATTTTCTAAAACTGGTAAACCTTCATCTTTAAGCTGTTGGACCACTTCGCGTGGTAATTTTGCCTGAGCTTGATATTGATTGACCACAATGCCTTCGATTTCAAGTCGATCATTATGATCATCTTGAGTTTCAATGACATTTTGAATAAGCGTCTGTAATGCACGTTTTGAAAATACATCACAATCAAACGGAATCAGAACACGATCCGCTGAGATCAGTGCCGATAAGGTAAAAAAGTTAAATGCTGGCGGTGTATCAATATAAATACGCTCATATTGACTGGTTAAGGTCTGAATCGCATCACGTAACTTATAAATTTTATGTTTTGATTCTAACGCATGTTCTAACTCGCCTAAGCTCGGGCTGGCGGGTAATACATCCAAATCTTTAAAAGGTGAACGATGAATATATTGCTCAAAACCTTTATTTTTTGTTTTTAAAAGGCTACCAATGGCATTGCCAATCAATCCTTTTTGTTGATGATTTCCAAGTACGTCATTAAAAAAGTTTTCAATATTCGGCTCTAATGCAGTTTTTTCAGCAGAATAGGTGGCGTCATCACCCAAAAGATATTGGCTAGAATTTGCTTGAGGATCTAAATCAATCACCAATGTTTTAAAACCTTGATACGCACTAATCGCAGCAAGATTCACCGTAATACTTGATTTTCCTACACCGCCTTTTTGGTTAAATACCACACGAGTTAGCATACAAGTTCCCTAAGCTATCATTATTTTTAAACTTGTATCTAGTTTAACCTAGACGCTATACAAGTGTGAAATTCATGTCTAACAATCAACTAAAAACTGGTTTAAGCACGACCAAAACTAAAGTTGCAAACAAAGCAATTCCACCAATCACTAAACCTGCTCTGCGTTGTGTTAAAAGAACGGTATCATCCTTTTTATAGGCTTTTATTTGTGAGGAAAGGAAAACCATAAACAAAATAATTTTCGCATAGAACCAAGGCTGCACTTTAAACTCATTCATAATCAATAAAGTTAGCCCTGTAAATATAACCACCGTGAGGGAAAGATGTTGCAAGGCAACAAAAGCCACCCGCCCTTTAGGATTCGGCTGCTGGTTGTGTGTTCCAATAAATAATGTTGAAGCGCGTAAAACAAAGACCAGGATTAATAACCCAACACTGGTCATATGAATGATTTTGATCAGTAAATGTGTATCCATTTTAATTACTCTGCACTTTATACTTTAGGTGCATGAGCGCAGTCTGGACTTGCTGGGGCTTGACCTTGCCACTCACTAGGAAGATAAGCATGGATGGCTAAGGCATGAATTTTTCCAGGGCTGAGTAAGGCCTTGGCTTCTGCGTACACTTTTTGGTGGCGTTGTACCAACCGTAACCCTGCAAATTGTTCACTGACAATGATCACTTTAAAATGCGACTCTTTTCCAGGAAAATACCCGCCATGACCAGCAGACTCATTGATCACTTCTAAATGTGATGGCTCAAGTTGATTTAAACTTTCAATCAATTGTTGTTCTAAACTCATACAGATTCCTTAGAGATCGATCAATGGGTGAATGACATAGTATAGCGGATTCTTTGAGCATCGCTGTGTGTTCAGCAAAGCTTTTGCTGTTCGATTTGATTTTTTAAATTAAATTTTGAAGTTTTTTTCATAAAAATGTCTTTATTTTATGCAATTAGTATTTTCCTTTGCAGAAAAATCTTGACCCTACCATCTGTTGATGTATTATACACCGCATGCGGGAATAGCTCAGTTGGTAGAGCATAACCTTGCCAAGGTTGGGGTCGGGAGTTCGAGTCTCCTTTCCCGCTCAAATTTTTTTATTCAGTTTTTTATTTAAAAAATTGGACAGACTCCGC
>NZ_JBWKXD010000007.1:0-95115 GCF_059422625.1 Acinetobacter sp. GW821-FHT01C12 | reverse complement strand
CGTCCGCGGGAATAGCTCAGTTGGTAGAGCATAACCTTGCCAAGGTTGGGGTCGGGAGTTCGAGTCTCCTTTCCCGCTCCAAAATTTTTTTATTCAGTTTTTTATTTAAAAAATTGGACAGACTCCGCGGGAATAGCTCAGTTGGTAGAGCATAACCTTGCCAAGGTTGGGGTCGGGAGTTCGAGTCTCCTTTCCCGCTCCAAATTTAAAAAGCCCTGATCGAAAGATTGGGGCTTTTTTATTGATTCTATTCAAGGTTAATTCAAAAAATTAAACTCCTTCCTAAATCTTGAACAGCTTAATTAGGATTTAAGTTCTCAATTGCACACTGAACAAATTGATTGATCCATTAGTAATAGGCAATCTGTTTAACTTCACAATTGGCTCTATCTCACATCGTGTAAATGGCTCTCGTTAATTGAGTGATGATCAGTGACAGTAATACCATCGGCTGATATTTTTTACATCTTGAAAAACTGATCAGGTAGCGATAGAAAGTACAACTAAAAAGGTAGGGAAGTCATATGGATGGTAAACATGCTGCTTTAAATGCTCGTAAACAACAGGCAACACCTCGTGGTGTTGGAGTTATGTGTTCTTGGTATGCTGAGAAGGCTGAAAACGCAACAATTTGGGATGCTGAAGGTAAGCAATACATTGACTTTGGCGGTGGTATTGCTGTGCTGAATACAGGTCATCGTCATCCAAAAATCATTGCAGCAGTGACTGAGCAACTGGGCAAATTTACCCATACAGCATATCAAATTTCCCCATATGAAAGCTATGTTTCTCTGGCAGAGCGTATTAATGCAGCAGTACCTATCGATGGTCCTGTCAAAACTGCATTTTTTACCACAGGTGCGGAAGCAGTAGAAAATGCAGTGAAAATTGCGCGTAGCTATACTGGTCGTCATGGTGTAATCACTTTTAGCGGTGGTTTCCATGGTCGCTCATTCATGGCAATGGCTATGACTGGCAAAACTGCACCATACAAACACGATTTTGGTGTCATGGCGGCAGGTGTATTTCATGCTCGCTATCCATCGGCGCTACGCGGTATTAGTGTTGATGATGCCATGAACAGTATTGATGATATTTTTATCGCAGATCTTGCACCACATAACGTTGCGGCTATTGTTCTAGAACCGTTACAGGGCGAAGGCGGTTTCCATGCTGCACCTGTCGAGTTTATGGAGCGTTTACGTACGCTGTGTGATGAGCATGGTATTTTGTTAATTGCTGATGAAGTACAAACAGGCTTTGCTCGTACTGGTAAATTGTTTGCTATGCAGCATTATAGTGTTAAACCAGATTTGATGACCATGGCAAAAAGCTTGGGTGGTGGATTGCCGATTTCTGCAGTGTCTGGTCGCAGTGATGTGATGGATGCACCAAATCCAGGTGGTTTGGGTGGTACCTATGCTGGGAATCCATTGGCTATTGCCGCAGCACATGCAGTGATAGATGTTATTGAACAGGAACAATTGTGTGACCGAGCTAATTTGCTAGGTGAAGAAATTACTAACATTCTAAAAATTGAGCAACAAACCTCGTCTGCCATTATTGATGTACGCGCATTGGGTTCAATGGTTGCTGTTGAGTTAGAAACCTCTGATCAAGCGAAGGCTGTGCAACAATACGCCATGCAGCAAGGTCTATTATTATTAATCTGTGGTCAAAAAGGTAATGTCATTCGTTTCCTGTACCCACTGACTATTCCTTGGGAACAATTCCGTCAAGGCTTGGAGATTATAAAACAGGCATTGGGTTCACTACAATCTGATGTACATTCAGCGAATCAAAAAGCAGGGACAGTGATGTGATTCAGGAGAGTTTGCAGTATTTACTTAAGCATCCAGATATTATATTTGTACCCACGACATAGTCTGCTTATAAAGCGGATCTCGCACAGATTCTCACTGGTGAGCAAGGAAAGCCTTTAACTGAAACGCGTGGTGAAATTGGTTATGCCTGTTGATGTGCTGATACTATCAATGGTGACTCGAATGAAGTTGGTAAAACACTCTGTGATAGTGATATTGTGTGCAAATTGAGCTTTACTGGTTCTACTCAGGTGGGACGTATTTTAATGTAGCAATGTGCATCCACCATAAAAAAACTATCCTTAGAGCTAGGCGGTAATGCTCCTGTTCTTGTATTAGGTGATGCTAATCTAGATCAGTCTGTAGAGTGCTGTCCGCTTCAATACTGAAGCAGAAGCTATTTCTTTTGCTATTGAGGTTGTGAAATGATGTCTGATAAAAACAGAGAGCTTAACTTGATAAATGACATAAACATAGTTCAAGATAAAAATAAGTAAAAAAGCCAAAATATCCATAAAGTATTGATTGTAAATAAAAATATTAAAAAATAGGGCTTTTCATGCAACATATTGCCGAGTTATTTTGTATTGTGGATGATTTTTTTAAATATTTAAGCTTTGTTGAGATTTACAGCTCACAATTTAGTCTATAAAAAAACTAGCCATATCAATATACAAGCCAAAGTGACAGCACTGGCATAGTTTCATTTAAGCAGCTCATATCAAGTGGCTATTTCTCTAAATTGCTTTAATCTACAAAACATATTTTTAATTAAACATTTGATTTTATATAAATAATCTAAGTTAAATAAAATATAGTTAAGCTTTTAGCATATGACGAAAAGTTGCTTTATTCGGATTCAATCAATAAGCAATGAGAGCAGCCATCGTATTTACAATAAAGTTGTTCACTGAACAATGTCATAAATGTTCAATCTGATACAAGTTTCCAACTGATCACTTAACAAACAATCAACCATCTTTAAGTTCTGAGCTTTAGTGCTTGATAATGAAAAAAATTGGCTCCCCTAGAAACGGAGTAATTGGCTCTCGTTTGTCATTAGTCTACGCGACATAGTAGAAACAGGAAATTCGTGTAGAGCGCGAGCTGGATTTAATATAACCAGCACAGTAGTTATTACATTAGAGGTGATATTTATATTAGATCTCTTGCGTTAGTCAAAATTTGGGCAGGGATAAGCTTGGATTTATAAGGTTTTGCATAAGGCCTGAATGACCACAAAACTACTTTCAAAAGCGGTCTAGTGTTCGAAAAATAAAGATAAATAGAAGGAATAAAAATGATCAGAGACCCAGCTAAAATCATTGATGATGAAACGACGTTACGGCGTGATTTGGCTGCGGCCTATCGCTTGGCTGCCATGTTTGGTTGGGAGGACACTTTATATACTCATTTTTCAGCCCGCCTACCTGATGAAGGGGAACCACGCTTTCTGATTAATCCATTTGGTCTAATGTTTGACGAGGTGTGTGCCAGTGATCTGATTGTGGTTGATTTACAGGGTAAAGTCATATCAGGACACTCTCCGTATAATCCAGCAGGATTTACGATTCATAGCGCCGTACATATGGCAAGGGAAGATGCACATTGTGTTATCCATACGCATACATTAGCAGGTATGGCGGTGGCTGCCAGTGAACAGGGGTTGTTGCCATTCAATCAAATCAGTCTTGAATATTACAATCGGGTTGGTTATCACGATTATGAAGGAGTCGCTTTTAATCTAGATGAGCGTAGTCGCATCCAGACATCACTAGGCAATAATAGTGCCTTGATTCTACGTAGTCACGGTTTGTTATCAGTCGGAGCAACCGTTGCTGATGCTTTTCAGATCATGTACTACCTGAACCGTGCTTGTGAAATTCAATTGGCCACAAGTCAATTGGCAATACTGGGGCAGGTGCGACAGGTTGAGCCTGCTTTATGCCAACGTGTGAGTCAGCAATTTCAAGGTGTAGAACATGAGCGTCAAATTGTTTGGCAGGCGTGGTTACGTAAACTAGATCGTATAGATCCGTCATATAAGGATTAATCGAACATGGCAAAAATTGCTATAACCGATACAGGGGGACTTGACTTTGCCCCAGGTATTGCTGTGTTGGATGCGGCTGGACATGACACAGTTTTGCTTCATGAAGGAGAGGGTTTGCTTACACACTTGGCTGATTTGGAAGGGCTGATTGTCAGTTTTTGCCGTATTGATGCAAGTGTAATTGCAGCAGCCCCATTATTAAGGGTAATTGTGACCACCACGACAGGGCTAGACCAGATTGACATGCATGCTGCAAAAGCAGCGGGCATTGCTGTTTTTGCATTACCTAGTCCAGCCAGTGAGGAGGTCGCAACACATGCATTGGCAGGCATACTGACGTTGTTGAGAGAAATTCCTGCTGCACGTGAGGCATCAAAGTGTTGGGATTTTAAAAAAATTCCAGCACCCCCACGAATCAGTGAACTCACGCTTGCTGTTTACGGTATGGGCCGTATTGCTAGAGCATTGGTCACATTTGCCCTGCCATTATTTGGACGTGTTGTTGCCTATGATCCATATATATCCACTGAGGCATGGCCTATAACGGTTGGACGTGTTGATTCACTCGATGATCTTTTTCAGATTGCAGATGTGCTGACCTTACATGCTCCAGCTACATTGGAGAATCATCATATTGTGAGTGCGCGCACGATTGAGTTAATGCCTCAAGGTGCATCAATCATCAACGTTGCACGTGGTGAATTGGTGGATACACAAGCACTCATTGCAGCTGTTCAGTCTGGAAGACTGCGTGGCGCATTTCTTGATGTTGTTGATCCAGAGCCTCCTGAAGCAGATGATCCTGTACTGCATGAACCAAGGATTGTGGTGACACCCCATTCAGCTTTTTTTAGTAAGGAAACTGAACTGGCTTATGTAATGCTTGCTGTTGAAAATCTACAGCAAATATTCGAATAACAAAAAAGAAAAGGAAAATTTCTATGGGTATTGATATTGCGATTGTTGTTTTTTATCTTGTTGTCATGCTGATATTTGGTTTTCTAGGAAAAGCAAGGACCAAGAACAGTAGTGATTTTTTGGTCGCAGGTCGTCGACTTGGTTTTGGGCTATATACAGGTACTATGGCGGCGGTCGTACTTGGCGGTGCATCCACCGTTGGTGGAGTTGGTCTTGGTTACAAGTTTGGTATTTCTGGTATGTGGCTTGTGGTCGCCATTGCTATTGGCATAATTTTGCTCAGTCTGTTTTTTGCCAGCCCAATCCAACGATTGCGCGTGTTTACGGTTGCCCAAATGCTACAATTACGTTATGGCATTAATGGGACTGCGGCATCTGGTATTGTGATGGTGTTATACACACTAATGCTAACAGTCACCTCAACAATCGCATATGCAACCATCTTTAATGTGCTATTCGGTACACCACAGTGGATTTCTGTGATGATCGGTGCTGTCATTGTCATTCTTTACTCTTCAATTGGTGGGATGTGGTCAATCACATTAACTGACATGGTGCAGTTCGTGCTTAAGACGATTGGCATATTTGTTTTATTGTTGCCATTTGCTTGGACTCAGGCTGGGGGCTACGATGGTATTATGGCAAAGCTAGGTCCAACAACTGGTGCGGCACATTTTGATATTGGTACCATAGGTATCGACACAATCATCACTTATTTTGTGATTTATTCGTTTGGTATGTTGATTGGTCAGGATATTTGGCAGCGTGTGTTCACAGCCCAGTCACCTAAAGTCGCTCGTTGGGGTGGTACTGTAGCGGGGGTTTATTGCTTGCTGTATGGGGTTGCTGGGGCTTTGATTGGGGTTGCAGCTTCTGTTTTGTTGCCAGATATTTCCGCTAAGAGCGATGTTTTTGCAGCTGTTGCTGAGAAGGTATTGCCTGTTGGGTTATCGGGAATTGTACTTGCTGCAGCTCTCGCTGCGATGATGTCTACAGCTTCTGGCGCCTTAATTGCCTGTGCCACTGTATCCAGAGCCGATGTAATGCCATTTTTTGGTCATTTGATGGGCCGCAAAAGTGATTCTGGCGAGGTTAATCCTGAACATGATATACGTGCCAATCGGTTATATATCATTGGACTTGGAATCATTGCGACTATTATTTCAATGGTGGTGAGTGATGTGGTGACTGCATTGACCATTGCCTATGATATTCTTGTGGGTGGTTTGCTCGTTGCAATTCTTGGTGGGTTTATATGGCAAAGAGCGACTGGGATTGGCGCCTTGGCTTCTATGGCTGTGGGTACGGTAGTGACACTTGCGACAATGATCTTTACCAATGTATTGGCTAATGAACCAATCTATTTTGGTCTGCTGTCGAGTTTGGTGACCTATGTTGTAGTGAGCCTGATAAGCAAGCCTACGCCTACTGAGGTGCTGAATACATGGCAAGACCGATTATCAGGTCGAGAGATTGCTATTTCAGATGATCTAATGAATGCAACAGAATCAATAAAAGTAGAACAAAAGTATTGAGCCTTGCCCACCACATTAAAAATCATCATTGGAGTATGAAAATGAGCAATAAACCATTTAACCAGCCTTTAAGTGGCAATCAAATGCCGCGTTGTGGTGGGATAGCCACAATGATGCGTTTGCCTATGCAAATGAATGGTGAAGGGCTAGATGTGGCTTTCGTAGGTATTCCGCTTGATATAGGCACCTCTAATCGTCCTGGCTCTCGTCTGGGACCACGACAAATTCGTGATGAGTCACGAATGTTGCGTCCTTATAACGTTAATACCTTTGCTGCACCTTTTGAAAGTTTACAAGTGGCAGATATTGGTGATGTGCCAATCAATACCTTTAACCTGCTGAAAAGCATAGATATCATTGAGTCATTTTATCAAGAAAACATTTTAAAATACGACTGTAAGCCAATTACCTTGGGTGGTGATCATACCATTGTGTTGCCTATCTTGCGTGCTATTAGCAAAAAGTATGGGCCAGTGGCAGTCGTACATATCGATGCACATGCTGATGTGAATGATGAAATGTTTGGTGAAAAAATTGCACATGGCACACCATTTAGGCGCGCCGTGGAAGAAGGCTTGTTACTCAACGACAAAGTATTTCAGATTGGATTACGTGGCACTGGCTATAGCGCTGATGAATTCAAGTGGTCTATTGATCAAGGCTTTACCGTTATTCCAGCTGATCAGTGCTGGTATAAATCATTAGCCCCACTAATGGCAAAGATTCGTGCCAAAATTGGTGATAGTCCATTGTATTTAAGCTTCGATATAGATGGTATTGATCCTGCATATGCCCCAGGTACAGGAACTGTTGAAATTGCTGGATTAACCGTTCCACAATCATTGGAAATTATTCGTGGTTTGAAAGGTTGCCAGTTGGTTGGAGCTGATCTAGTGGAAGTCTCTCCTCCCTATGATCCATTTGGTTCAACGGCAGTATTGGCAGCTAATTTGGCATTTGAGATGCTGTGTGTATTTCCAGGTGTGAAATATGATGGATTGTAGGCTAAGCTAATTCACTTGAGTTCGGTATATTTACCATAAAGTTGTTCACTGAACGATTCTGTGAATGTCCAATCTGATGCAAGTTTTTTAACTGATCATTCACCGTTTCAATCAAGCCTCTTTTGCTCAGCAATTGTTTTCTTCTTCTGTGTGAGTTGGAATCTTTTTCATATTTCTCCGTGTGGGAGTTAATAGTTCTAGTCCTCTTGCTGCCAAAACTTTTGTTTTAGGTGTACTCAAATAATCTTAATCTCACTGTCACTTTTATCGACCTAATTTTGGTCACCTCATCACACCAATACCCCTTAGCCTGGCTCGTCGTAAACAATTGCTAGAGTTAGCTAACATAGCTGCTGGATTATGGAAGATGATTATGATAGTAGGTTTCGTTTTGCTGGACAGCCTTACCCAGCATTACAAGCGCTTATTTAGTCAAACTAATTCAGCGCTATCTAGGTGTTTCTTTTTCTTATCAATTTGCATTAATCTTAGCAGGTTCAATGGCACCGATTATTTGTGCCTATTTGTTTAAAACTTACGATGCAACATTGCCTATTGAAATTTATATTGCAATCGTTTCATTCATTTCAGTACTTGCCGTAGCAAGCCTAAAAGAATTGAAAGGCATTGATTTAAAAGAAGTGAAATAGTTTAAAGCGCTTTTTGACCACATTCAATTTTCCAACAAGGACAGCTTAATGTGGGAAGAGGAATATAACCCAGATATTTTAAGTCTTTCAACTTTCCGAGATCAGCTCTATTCCGGACCAAGGCGCAACAGACATCAATAAAAAAACCAATCCGAAGATTGGTTTTTAAAATAATCACCACACGATACAATTATCGCTCTCTTAACGCTTCTTTGGCTTTATTAAACGGTTTCAACAAGTATTCAATTATTGTTTTTTGACCGGTACGAATATCTACCGTTGCCACCATACCTGGTGTTATTGAGAAAGATTTCCCGGCCTTATTGGTCAGCTTATCTTTATCGGTCCGAATATAGACTCGATAGTAAAACTGATCTTGTTTAACTTCATCGCGGATGGTATCAGGAGAAATCACCGTTACTTTCCCTTCTAAGCCACCATAAATTGAATAATCATATGCTGTGATTTTTACCAATGCAGGTTGACCCGGATGAATAAACGCAATATCTCGCGGCGAAATACGCGCTTCTATCAATAACTGCTCATCAATCGGTACAATGGTCATCAATTTACCATTTTGTGGAATAACCCCACCAATGGTTGTCACCGCAATTTCTTTTACCACACCACGTACAGGCGCTTTAAAAGTAGAGCGTTTCACCGAATCATTACGACCAGCAACAACTTGCTGTAATGATTGAATATCGGCATTGGCTCGTGCCAATTCTTCACGTGACTTTACATAATAATCATTCCGCTTGTCGTTAATTTGATTTTCAAAATTATTGATATCTCGTTTTAAACGTAAGACTTCAACCTCAGAAGCAGCACCTTTCGCCACCAAAGGCTGTGTCATTTGCAATTCATTTTGGACCAAAGACAATGCGTGCTTTAAACCAGTAATCGACTCATCCAAATTTGCGCGACGCGAAGTATATAATGCACTTTCCTCTCTCACCAAAGCAGGAACGGCCAAAACCTCTTTTGGAAACTTGATTGCGGTACCATTCACCTCAGCCTCTAAACGTGCTGCCGTAGCCAGTGTCGCAAGTAATTTCATTTGGCTTTCACCGACTTGTGACTCGAATCGAGTAGGGTCTATTTGCGCAAGCGTCTGCCCCTTTTGAATAATATCTCCCTCTTTAACATCTAAGCTGGTCAACACACCACCATCTAAAGATTGAATCGTCTGCTCTTTGGATGATGGAACAACTTTACCTGTTCCTGTAGAAACTTCTTCCAACTTGAATACACAAGCCCAAATCAAGAAAGCCAGCAGACCGATGGCAACAATCCAAATAATAAATGTAGATTTGGGTAACGGTGGTTCTGAAAACTTTAACGCAGAGGGATTGGTTGGCCGCTGTAAAATATTGGATGCATGATCAACTTGAGCAGGTTCAGTCTCTTGCACTGTGATATTTTGGTCATTTTTTTCTTGGCTCATGTTGAACTCCCTCCTGCATTTGCTTGCTGTGCAGGATTTAGAATGGCATCACGCGGCCCATCTTTGATAATCTTCCCTTCATGCACAACGATAATACGATCAACAAGTTGCAAAACAGCAGGACGATGCGTCGCCACCACTAAGGTCCGATGACCTAGCCATTCTTTTAAATGCTGTATCAATACTTTTTCAGAAACATCATCAATCGAAGCAGTTGGTTCATCCAACAACACAATATTTGGATTTCGGAGCAATAACCGTGTGAGTAACAATGCTTGTTTCTGCCCTCCAGAGAATCCTACCCCTCCTTCAAGAATAAGATGATCCAGACCTTCCTTTTTTTGTTCCACGATTTCTAAAGCATTGGTGATTTGTAATGCACGGATAATTTGATCATTACTTGCCAATGGTGCACCCAAAGTTAAATTTTCACGGATCGTCCCAAAAAACAAATGCGCATTTTGATTTAGTAATGCCATATCACGACGAATATCATCGGGATCAAGCAAAGATTGATCGACACCATCCAAACTGATCTTGCCTTGTACTGGCAATTGCATTCCTGAAAGTAGCTGTAATAAGCTAGATTTCCCTGCCCCATTACGCCCAAGAATTGCAACTTTTTCACCCGCATGGATTTTTAACTGCGGAATGACTAAAGTTGGGCGTGGATCATCTTCAGTATATTTAAATACCACACCTTTAAAATCATAATCACCTGAAAGGACTTTACGTTGAATCAATTGTGCCCGATCAGGACGGTCTACTGGCTTTTGCATCAGCTCATCTAAACCATTTTTAGCCACTTTGGCTTGCTGCCAACGACCGAGTACACCTGTAACTTGTGAAATCGGTGCAAGCATACGTGAAGATAAAATTGAACACGCCACTAAAGCTCCTGTGGTCATATCGCCTTTCATCACCGCAAAACAACCCACTAAAACCACAATTGCATAAGTCAGTCCTTGAATTTTTTGTGTCCAAGCATTTAACCAACCCACAATTTTACGTTGCCGCATACTGACATCTGCAGACACTTCATTCATGTGATTCCATTGATTTTGAAATCTGGCTTCAGCACGTAATAACTTGATATCCTCAATACCTTGAACCGCTTCGACCAAAATCGCGTTGCGAATCGCAGACTCTCGCATCCCTTCAGTGGCCAAGTGCGCTAATTTTTTCTGCACCAAGAAGCCAGGAATAATCATCAATGGCACAACCAGTAACATCACCCAAAAGATGTTACCCCCAATAATCCAGAAGATCGCTAAAAACAGGAAGAAAAACGGTAAGTCTGCAATTGCACTGATCGTTGTTGAGGTCACCAATTCACGAACGCCTTCAAGTTCACGAATCTGTGAAATAAACGAACCTGTTGAACGGGCGCGATCTTTATTTCGGATACGCAAAGCATGACCAAAGACGCGGTCTGAAATCTTGAGATCTGCACGCTTACCAATAATGTCTGACAAATAAACCCGTGCGATGCGCAACACAAACTCAAAAACAGCTGCAATCAACACCCCTCCTGCGAGCACCCACAAGGTTGGAATAGACTGAGATGGCACAACTCGGTCATAGACTTGCATAGAGAAAATAATGGTCGCCAATGCCAGAATATTGGCAATCATTGAAGCAACCATGATGTCGGTATAACGTTTCCAATCTTTTAAAACGATGTCCCAGAACCAGCTTTTTTCATAAGGTTTGATATATTCATCAACACGTGCATCCGGAATCGATGTTTCTGGTCGAAAAATATAAACGCGACTGGCATTGGCTTGAAGTTCATGCAAATTAAAAGTTTGTGAAAGACCTTGATCACCACTTAACTGTAAGCTTGCATTGCCCTCATTGTCGACTTTCTCGATAACCGCAACTTGACCATTGTTAAATTCAACAACAACGGGCAATCGCCATGGATTCAATACATCCGTGCTAAAGTCTGCTTTGCGAACATTTAAACCCACTTGACGGGTAATAATGGACAACATGTCGTCAATATTTGTGTACTTATTCCAATCCAGTTGCAGACGAATTTGTTCTTCAGCAGGTTGCATTCGATAATGCTGCGCAACCGTAATGATCGCTTGTAACCAGGGTTGATAATTTAATGTTTTTGTATTCATGGTTGAACTTCAAACCCCTGAATTTGAATGTTATTTAAATGATAAGCATTTCTACTTTTACCGGTTACCTTGATATACACCGCGATCGTGTCATAGATATCAAAGCGTGCCGCTTCCCTTTCTATTCTTGAACTTTGATAGGACTGTTCTGAACTTAATAAATCTAAGATCGAACGCTTGCCTAATTTATATTGTTCTTCATACAGCTCACGGGTTTTTGCTGTTGAGCGCTCCCGATCCAATAGAACCCAAATTTGCTTATCCGTGTTTTCAATACTTTCTCGTGCAATTTGTGTTTGATCCATAATATCTAGGTAAGTTGCATTCAACTTTGCACGTGCAGCTTGTTCAGCAAAATTTGCAGCTTTGACTTGAGATCCCAGTGCGCCACCTTGATAAAAATTACTCGACATCTGCACGCCAACAGAACCATCGGTATCGTTTTCTAAACCAGTATTTGGATTTTGACCATTCAATGCTTTACTGACTGATCCCACCAATGAAATCGTTGGATAAGCACTCAATTGGGTTTGTTTCTTCTGACTCTGTGCAACATCAATTTCTGCTTTTGCTGCAATCATCGTAGGAATGGTATTCATTTCAGGATCATCATAAAGACCGGACTGTTTTACAAACTCATCAGGAATATTAAAATCCATTTGACTCACATCAAAACCCAATAATGTGCGTAATTTTTGTTCTTGTTGTTTTAAAAAGTTTTGCTGTGTGATTAAGTAGGAACGTGCGTACTCAACATAGCTTTGTGCTTGTACTGGATCGGCATTGCTACTAATTCCTGCGTCTGCTCTTAAGCGTGCAATCTCATGTAAACGACTGACCCCGTTAAATTGATCTTGCGCTATTTTGATAATATTGCGATAGCGCAGTAAGGATAAAATATCTCGCGCAGTTTGGGTCGATATATCATCAATACTGATTAATACATTGGCTTGCTCAACTGCCAATTTATTTTGTTGCGTGGTGACACTGGATTTTACTTTACCAAAGTCATAAAGCAGTTGATTGGCTTCAACTGAATACAATTGGCGACCTTTATCATTGGATGTAAAATCACCTGTATTCATACCCGCTTTTAACTGTGGGTAATATTGCGCTTTTGCCACATCAATATTGGCATTTTGTCCTGCCAATGTCGAAATCGTTTGAGCAATATTGGGGTTTCTTTTTACTGCAATTTGAATCGCATCTTCAAGACTTAAGATTTTTGCCTGGTTTGAATACGTATTGGTTGTTTGTTTTTGCGCTTGTTCTAAATATAAATTATTGAGCGAAGCCTTTTGTCCAGTATATGGCTTTACAACAGGGAGTTGATTCTGATTGCCTATATGTGCATCGGGTTGATATTTAAAATCGGTCAAATCCTTGAGTTGGACGGTTCTAAATGACTGATCATCCTTGGGTTTTATAAACCCTGTCACACCTTCTTTGATATTTTTTAAGTAGCTTGTTTCTTGTGTATAACCATTGTTCTGCAATAGAACCAATAAACTCACAGCACTCAAACTTTTTAACAATATAGTGGGCTTTTTTGCTATTAACATTCGCGAATGGCACCTAGAAAAGCTTTTAATTATCGGTATTGAATTATTTTGAATTATTTCCCTACCTCATTTCTATTCTACACATTATAAAACCTAATCAAATGCTTATTTTTACTTTTTAAAGTTAAATTTCTTTAATAAAATATTTTAAATTCAAATACTAACAGTGAAAAAATGTGACTATTATCACATGAATTATAAAATTATACATAGATCATCTCAAAAGCTATAAATCCACAATGTGCAAATTATCATGGATGATCCAATACATTATTAAAAATAAGCTTGGTGTAATCGAAACGTATTCAATTTTATTCTTCAAACTAAATTTACATCTTCCAATATAATTTCTTATACACTTTAAGGTTAAAATGATGTTTCACTACCAGCCAACCTTAAACAATATAAAGATGAACATGAATAAACTGACTTGTTTCAAAGCCTATGATATTCGAGGCAAACTTGGCACAGAGCTAAATGAAGAAATCGCTTATAAAGTAGGCCGTGCTTATGGTCAAATCTATCAACCCAAAACTGTTGTCATTGGTTGTGATGTCCGTTTAACCAGCGAAGACTTAAAACAAGCAACCATTCGTGGTTTAAATGATGCTGGCGTAGATGTTCTTGATCTTGGCATGACGGGAACAGAAGAAGTTTACTTTGGTGCTTTTCATCTCGATGTTCAGGGTGGTATTGAAATCACAGCAAGCCATAATCCGATGGATTACAATGGTATGAAATTGGTTCGTGAAAATGCTCGACCAATCAGTGCAGATACGGGACTAAAAGAGATCCAATCATTGGCTGAATCTGAACAGTTCATTGAAGTTGAGAAAAAAGGCTCAACCCAAAAATATAATATCCTCCCTGAATTTATTGAACACCTACTCACCTATATTGATCCAAGCAAAATCCGCCCGCTTAAACTGGTGATGAATGCGGGCAATGGTGCAGCGGGTCATGTTGTTGACGCAATCGAAGAAAAATTCAAAGCGCTCAATATCCCAGTAGAATTTATTAAAATCCATAATCATCCAGATGGTACTTTCCCAAATGGTATTCCTAATCCGATCTTAGTGGAAAATCGAGATAGCACCCGCAATGCAGTTTTAATACATCATGCGGATATGGGAATTGCGTGGGATGGTGACTTTGACCGTTGTTTCTTATTTGACGAAAAAGGTCAATTTATTGAAGGCTATTATATAGTCGGATTATTAGCTCAAGCCTTCTTGTTAAAACAAGCCGGTGAAAAAATCGTACATGATCCTCGCTTAGTCTGGAATACACTGGATATCATTGAGCAGTATCAAGGGATTGCTGTTCAATCTAAATCTGGACATGCTTTTATTAAAGATGTGATGCGTGAACACAATGCAGCTTATGGCGGGGAAATGAGTGCACATCACTATTTCCGTGATTTTGCTTACTGTGACAGTGGGATGATCCCTTGGTTATTGGCGATTTTAGTGGTATCAGAAACTCAGCAATCGTTATCCAGTCTGGTCGAAGGGATGATTGAACGTTTCCCTTGCAGTGGTGAAATCAACTTTAAAGTCGAAGATACGCAAAAAACCATTCAAAAAATCTTCGATCATTTTGCTAATTTAAACCCTGCAATTGATCAAACAGACGGTGTTAGCCTTGATTTTGGTGCATGGCGTTTAAATGTGCGTGCATCAAATACCGAGCCATTATTACGCTTAAATATTGAAAGCCGTGCAGATAAAAATCCTAAACCAATGCAAGATTATGTAGATGAGTTAACTCAGTTGATTCAGGGTTAGTTTTAAATGGCGAAAAAAAATAGGCGCTTAATGCGCCTATTTTTTACTGTTAAATTTATGCTTGATAGCCTGTTGGATTTTGTTTTTGCCAATTCCAACTGTCTGTCAACATATCTTCTAAAGTATATTTTGGCGTCCAGCCTAATTCTTTAATTGCACGTGCATTATTTGCAAATGAGGTTGCTACATCCCCCGAACGACGCGATGCAATTTCATATGCAACAGAAACCCCATTCACCTGTTCGAAAGTGTTCTTCACTTCAAGTACAGATGAACCATTTCCTGTACCAATGTTCCAAGCACGGCAACCTTGAGCAGCTAAGCGGTTGTTTAAAGCACATAAATGTGCATTGGCTAAGTCAACCACATGGATATAGTCACGTACCCCTGTACCATCTACAGTGTCGTAATCATCACCATAAATCGAAAGTTTATCACGACGCCCAACAGCAACTTGAGTGACATAAGGCATTAAATTATTTGGAATACCTTGGGGGTCTTCACCAATACGGCCACTCTTATGCGCACCAACAGGATTAAAATAACGTAATAAAGCAATTGACCAGCGCTCATCCGCAATTGATAGCTTTTCCAACAATTGCTCAACGATTAACTTTGTATAACCATAGTTATTTGAAGGCATACCTGTTGGCATATTTTCATCTAAAGGTGAAATATTCGCTTCATCATATACAGTTGCAGATGAGCTAAAAACTAAATTAAAGACACCCGCTCTTTGCATCGCTTGTGCCAACTGTACAGATCCCGCAATATTATGATCAAAGTAAGTTAGTGGAATTTGTTGACTTTCACCCACTGCTTTTAAACCAGCAAAATGAATCACAGCATCGATTTTATGGTTTGAAAAAACTTGATCTAAATCATTTTGATAACGAATATCACCTTGAACAAATTTCAGTGTTTTCCCAGTCAGTTCTTGGACACGCTTTAATGATTCTTCTGAGCTATTTGATAGATTATCTAGAACAACAACTTCATGCCCAGCCTCAAGTAGCTCCACACAAGTATGCGATCCGATATAACCTGCACCACCTGTTACTAAAATATTTGCCATAAATTTTTCCAGTATATCTACTCTTTACCTAGCAAGATCTTAATTAAACCTTGTGTTGAAGCATCCAGTTGAGACACGTCTTTTTCTTTACCATTGAGGATAGGGAGCAATTGATTGGCAATTTCTTTGCCTTTTTCCACCCCCCATTGATCAAATGGATTGATATTCCAAATGACAGATTGTACAAACACTTTATGTTCATACAATGCAATCAGCATCCCTAAACTATAAGGGCTTAGCTCTTGTAACAACAATGTCGAACTTGGTTGGTTACCTTCATACTGTTTATATACGGGTAGGCCTGATAATTCATTGGCATTTAATGCTGTGTTACCAAAAGCCAATAATCGCGACTGCGCCAAGCAATTGGATAAAGCCAAATGATGTTGCTCAATTAAGGATTCTGCACTTTCTGCATAGGTAAATTGATTCGAATTATAACGCTGCACCGGCGCAATAAAATCACAACTGACTGCATGGGTTCCTTGATGCAAGAGCTGATAAAAAGCATGTTGCGCATTTGGACCCACTTCGCCCCAGACGATTGGACAGGTGTTTAAATCAACTTTTTGATTATTTCTTTGAATCGACTTTCCATTCGATTCCATCTCAAGTTGCTGTAAATAAGAAGCAAAATATTTTAGGCGACCATCATAAGGCAATACCGCATGGGTCTGAATATTTAAAAAATTATTATTCCAGACTCCAAGTAACCCCATCAATACAGGAATATTTTGCTCAAATGAGGATTTTTGAAAATGCTGATCAATCGCATAAGCGCCTGCAAGCAATTGTTTAAACCCATCAACACCAATTTGCAATGCAATCGGTAAACCAATACATGACCACAACGAGTAACGACCACCAACCCAATCCCAAAGTAAGAACTGGTTTTCTGCTGCGATTCCCCATTCTGTCATTTTCTCAGGCTTGGTTGAAACCCCAATAAAATGATGTTGGATCACACTGTTTTGCGTACCCAAATCTTTTTCTAACCACTGCCGAACTGTTTGAGCATTGGATAGAGTATCAATAGTTCCAAAAGACTTGGACGAAATAATAAATAAGGTAGTTTCAGGGCGTAATTGATGTAGTAAATCAGAAAGCTGACTACCATCCATAGTTGAAACGAAATGTACTTTTAATGGTTTAGCAGTACTGACTTTATAGTCTGATAATGCATGACTCACCATCAATGGTCCCAAGTCAGAACCACCCACACCGATATTGACCACATCTTGAATTACTTCACCTGTAGAACCACGACATTGCCCTGCATGGACTTTATCGACAAGCTGATACATTCGATCTAATTGTTGATGTACCAATTCAGCCAGTTCAGGGTAATCTTGATCATGTTTCGGTAAGCGCAGTGCCCAATGCATTGCTGCTCGGTCTTCCGTATAATTGATCGATTCTTCAGTAAATAAACGTTTGATCCATTGCGTTAATTGTTTTAAATCTGCAAATTTAAACAAGGCATCACATGCATTTTGGTCAATACGATGTTTACTATAATCAAAACTCAGTTGATTAAAATTTACTGAGAACTTATCAAACCGCTGCGGATCTTGCTCAAATAAATCGGTTAAACACAATTGCTGTTGTTCTTTAGCAAGATTTTGCAATCGTGCTAAATGCTGCTCTCTTTGGTCATTGTCTAATATAGAATTTGTCATACTCGCCCTACACCCTGATAAGCAAAACCTTGTGCTTTGACGAAATCTGGATCTAACATATTACGACCATCGAGAATCAAAGGATGGGCCATTTTCTGTAAAAGTTGTGAATAATCAGGACTCCAATATTGCTTCCAAGCCGTCAATAAACACAATGCATGTGCATTTTCTACTGCTTGGTATTGATCATGACATAAAATCAAATCAGCGCGTTCACCATAGAAATTGGCTACCCGCTCTAAAGCTTGTGGATCATGCAACTGAACAATCGCGCCTTGTGCCCAAAGTGCTTCAAGCATGGCATGAATCGGTGAATTCTCAATACTCGAGGTATTTTCTTTAAAAGAAGCACCCCAAATCGCCACAACTTTACCTGTTAACTGCCCTTGATAGTAATTCCAGAGTTTTCTAAATAAAATTTCTTTTTGTTGTTCATTGATATTCCAAACCTGATCCAGCAATTGGCTTTTGATCCCTGAACCTGCCACTGTACCGGTTAAGGTTAAAATATCATGGGAGAAATTTTCCCCACCAAAACCCACACCTGCAGATAAATATGATGCGCCAATTCGACTATCAGATGCTAATCCCTGTTTAACATTATGAATATCAATATTTAATTTTTCAGCGACTTGCGCCATATCATTCATATAACTGATGCGTGTTGCCAACATGCCTGAAATACTCAATTTGGTAAATTCAGCATCTAAAAATGGCATAAACAAATATTGATGTTTTAACTGAAAAAAAGGTCTTAATAATTCTTTGATAATCTGTTGTGTCGCAGGTTGATCTACACCAACAATCACCTGCTTTAGATCGATAAAACTTTGAATCGCATTGCCTTCTTGAATGGTGTCTGGCAAATATGCCCAATGATCAGCCACTAAAATTTGTTTTAGTTCTTCAGTACCTTGTAAACCAAATGTAGAACCATTGATCATCAGTCTTGGATGAATAATAGGAGAACGCTTTAATTCTTCAGCCAAGTGTTTGGCTTGATCAAATTCAGAAGGATTAAAACTAAATAAAAACACTTCACTTTGCAATTGAAGCTGTTTTAACCCAACCAATTGAATTGATTTATGCTTAATCTGTTTTTGAATGAGTTGATTTAAATCTTCATCTTGATAATGTACTGAGGATTGATCATCAGCGCCTACTTGGGGACACCAATACACGTGGTGCCCATATTCAGCAAACAAGCCAGCAAGTACGCCAGCTTGGAGTGTTGTGCCAAATACACAAATATTCATATCAGATCCAATTATTATAAATTCAATTCTTTAATAAGCTGTTTGAATTCTTCACCCAACTTAGGATGCTCCACAGCATAGTGTAATACTGCTTTTAAATAACCAATTTTACTACCACAGTCAAAGGTCTGACCTTTCATACGATAAGCTTCGACATTTTCTAATTTTTGCAAAGCAGCAATGGCATCCGTCAATTGGATTTCATTGCCCGCACCTTTGGGTGTCTGTTCTAATAATTGCATAATCTTAGCAGGCAGTACATAACGACCCACCACTGATAAATTTGAAGGTGCTGTACCTACAGAAGGCTTTTCGATAATCCCTTTCATCACAATACTTTCACCCTCAACAGGTAAAGATGCAACATCCACAATACCATACTGATCCACAAGATGATCAGGTACGGCCTCTACCATAATTTGCGATGCTTTCGATGTATTAAAACGATGAATCATTCGTGCTAAATCATTTTCTGTACTATTTTCTTTGACCAAAACATCTGGCAATAACACAGCGAAGTCATCATCTCCAATCACTGATTTCGCACATAAAACAGCATGGCCCAAACCCAATGGTTGAGGTTGACGTACACTCACCACACTGACATGTTTAGGTAAAATTTCAGTAATTTCTTTAAGTAGATCAATTTTTTTCTTATTTTCTAAGGTTGTTTCCAGTTCAAAATTACGATCAAAATAATTTTCTATAGATGCTTTTGAAGAATGTGTCACTAAAATGATTTGTTCAATTCCAGCAGCCACAGCTTCTTTGACAACATACTCAATTGCAGGACGGTCAACCACTGTGACCATTTCTTTAGGAATTGATTTACTTGCAGGTAGAAAACGAGTACCTAACCCAGCAACAGGAAGAATGGCTTTTTTGATCATGATTTACAACTTTAACTCAATATTTTAAGATTTTACTTCATCATTTTTAGTTTGTGTATCATTGCCCTTAAATAGGGAAGGACCTACATGACCAGGGGCATTAATACCTTCCCTATTTGTCATCACAGAAACCGTTTTAAACATAATTTTAAAGTCCACAAACACATTATGATGATCGACATACCAAACATCACATTTAAAACGTTCTTCATAATCAAGTTCATTACGACCACTAACTTGAGCTAGCCCTGTCATACCTGGACGAACTTCTAAACGGCGTGCTTGTTCAGGTGAATAAAGTTCCACAAATTCTTTTAACATTGGTCGTGGACCAACCACACTCATATCACCTTTAAGAACATTAAACAGTTGAGGCATTTCATCCAAACTCGTTGAACGTAATTTCTGCCCAAAAGGCGTAATCCGTTGCTCATCAGGTAAGGGATTACCATTCGCATCGTTGGCGTCTTTCATCGAACGGAACTTCATCATTTTAAAAAGCTTACCATTTTTGCCGGGACGCTCTTGATAGAAAAAAATAGGAGATCCTAAGTTTTTACGTACTTTGTAAGCGACTAACAAAAAAATAGGCGACAAAATTATTAATGCCGTCAATGATATAACTATATCTACCAATCGTTTCATTACTTAATTTACCACTCTATTTTGTAACTTTTTTCCGCAGGAAAGTATTATAAAATTTTCCTAACAGTGAACTAGGTACCAACCTAAGTGCTGATCTTATTAGAAATAAGATGTTAGCATGAATTGGATTTTGTAACTTAAGTTGTTTCTTTAAATCTAGTAACTGTTTTTCACTTTTAATATATTGGAAACCTTTACGACGACCATGCATGCCGTTATCAATTCGGGCATATACCAACACATCAGCTAAGTTCTGAACCTTATACCCTTTGGCAATAACCCGTAAAAAGAGATTATAGTCTTCCATCCATAAGTGATGTTGATAGCCACCTGCCTCAAGTATATGGGATTTTCGATAAGCAATTGTCATATTGTTAAAAGGACTTTGTTTCTTTGCATATTGACGAAGCTCTACATCCGATAACGGAACATTTCTCATGCCTGAAGGTGAAGAAGGGTCATCAATGAATTCTATAATCTGCCCACCCAAGATCACTAATTCAGGATCATTAATCAGAATTTGAATCTGCTTCTCAAAACGATCTGCAACACTTATATCATCAGTATCAACAATGCACACAATCTCATGAACACATTGCTCTAAACCAATATTTTTTGCCTTTCCAGTACCTAAATTTTCAGGAAGTCTTGTAATTTTTAAAATACCATTTATTTTTCCTTCCCAATATTCAACTACTTGATCCAATTCAGGAGTCAACGGACCATCTTCTATCAAAATAATTTCAGAAGGTTTAACTGATTGGTTATCCCAAATACTTTCCATACATGCATTAAAGTGTTCTGGTTGCTCTTTAAAATAAATGGAAATTAGTACAGAAAACTTCATTATTTAAAACCCTGATAATATTGTGCGGCATGCATACAAAAACCCAAACGCTAACATCCTAAATCTTTATATTCATCAGCTAACAAACTAAACAATCATACTCATCATAAAAAATTTCCAAATTCTATAAACAGCTTTACTCTCAAACCCATTTTCTCAGATTAAGAATATTGAGTTAGATGTCGCTAAGAAATTTAAAAATATTTAGATACAACTATCAAGCAATTAAATTATAAGGTAATTTCATGTTTAACTTTTGCCCTTAATAAGTCATAGCACTCATAGTTTACTCTTTATAAAATCAATCATTTCACTCTCTTTCTCCTCCCAAGTATCATCATTTTCATACTTACTATAATTAGAGATTTTTAAATCAAAATTTGATAATAATTTATTCTTAATATCATCTGGTGAGTACTCATCCACAATAATAACACTAGAGTTTCCATTTAAATATTCAGCCATTTTTGTTCTTCCTGATAGAACAATTCTTTTTTCAAAAAAAGAACACTCGAAATATTTATTAGAAATTGCATATACAGCATTAAAGTCATTTGTTGGATAAGCAGCCCAAACCAAATCAGACTTTTCATAAATAATTTTAAGATCAGAATGATGATACCTGCCAAAAAAGAAAACTTGACTCTCTAAGTTATGAAAATTAACGGCCTTTATTAACTTTTCAAGATCTGGACCATCACCAAAAATAAAGAAGCAAATATTCGTATCTTTTATTGCCAATAATATGTTTTCAAGAATATCAAAATATCGAACAACTCCAATCCATGATACATTTTTTGAATCTTTAGGTAATTTATCATCATAGCAATTTATCCAATTTGATTCAGCCGTAAAGCTATTGAGTAAATCCGCAGATGGATAATTTTCAAAAATATAAGATTCTATTTTTTTTGAATAAAGCGGTTTAAAATGACGAGAAGCAAAGATGGTTAAATTCACAAACTGAAGACAAACCTTCTCGATAAAAATAATTATTTTTCTCACAAAATTATTGGAGAAAGTAGGTAAATCTAAACAGTCATAGATTATCTTTACCTTCCAATTCCAAATTACTTTCAAAACCACAGCACAAATCAGCGAATCCCAATGACTTGCAAAAAAGGTATCAGGTTTTTCCTTTTTACAAACAGAATAAATATATACAAAAAACAAAGGAAGCTTTAATAGCTTTTTTAACTGATTACCATAACCTATACTTGTATTTAAAACATGAATGTTTTCTGTTTTCTCTTCAACCTCAACTGAACCTCTATTCCAAGCAACCACAATTACTTCAAAATACTTATTAAAAGATTTTTTAAATCGCTCCGTTCTCGAGTTGATTGGCCAAGTTGTATCTATCATTAAAACTTTTTTCATCTTGAGGCTCTACCAAATAAAAACATAGGGTTGGGCTTTAAAAATCAAAGAAGCCGTATATAAAAAATATAGCAGAATAAATATAGAGGACATGACTCTTTTTGCACCTATATTTTGCTGTATCAAAATATTATAAATTTTAGTCAACCATGGAATAGTTATTACACTTATCAATAGAAATAAATAACTAACACGCCATGCCATAATAACAACATGAGAAAAAACAACCATTAACAAGGCGCCAATGATATATAATTTGCAATAATACATATCAAAATATTTTGGGATATGATTTTGACATTTAAAAATTAAAAAAACCACACCCAAAGCTAAAACAATACGCGGATCATAGAGCGCCATAGGATACCCATAATCATCCGAGGTTAGGTAACTTAATAAAAAATCTGATAATCGTGTTAAATGTAAAATTTCAAATAATTTTAATAGAATTTCAAATGGAGACACAAAAAGAAGCATTGAAAAAGCCACAATTGTGGCATAAAACAATTTCTTTAAACTAACCCTTGCTAAAAATACCAAAACTAATATCAAAGCTGATGAGTGAAATGATACAGCGATACATAAAGACAACAGTGCGATAACCCATCTTTTTTGATAATATTGAACCATGAAAAGTAGACCAAATGCCGCAGCTACAGAAGTACGGCTAGTCTGCATATTCATGGCTAAAAAATACGGCATCCAGATGAGTAAAGATAATATTTTATATGGGGAGTATTTATAAACTATATATGTAACAGGTAGCAGCGCTAAAGCAGCCATAGCAACAATAATATATTGCTCGCCAAAGCCAAAAGAATGCCCAAAAAAGGATAGTAATCTAAAACCAATTTCTGCGTGTATTTCTGGATTTATTACTTTTTCTAGAGTATCAGTTGCTGTATATAACCTTAAATAAGCATCGTAATCGCCTCTACCTGTTCCTCCAACCCTAAATGCAGAAAATATCAGCATCCATATAGCTAAAATAAAGAAGATAAGTTTATCAACTTTTTTGCCATCAAATAAGGTCGCAAAACTAATCGCAAATAATAACGCGAAATAGGGTACCATCAAAAACTTTCCTTAATGAAATCAACGATCCTTTGGCTTGCAAAACCATCACCATATGGATTATTAGCACGAGACATTTGTTGATACACTTTAGGATCATCTAATAGTTCTTGCACTGCCAAAGTAATCGCTTGATCGTGAGTACCTACTAATTTCACAGTACCGGCATCAACGGCTTCTGGACGTTCTGTAGTATCTCGCATAACTAAAACTGGCTTCCCTAATCCTGGAGCTTCTTCCTGTACCCCTCCACTATCTGTGAGAACCAAATAAGCATTTTGCATAAGATAAACAAACGGTTCATAACTTAAAGGAGCAATCAGATGAACATTATTCAAACCGCCTAATAACCGTTTCACAGGCTCTTGTACATTTGGATTCAAATGGACAGGATAAATAAAATGAGTCTCAGGATTCATCGTAGCAAGTGAAGATAATGCTTTACAGATACTCTCGAATCCTTCTCCAAAATTTTCTCGGCGATGTCCTGTAATTAAAACATAGCGTTTATCTATAACAGTTTCTTCTAAACCAACTTGCTTAAGGGCTAAACGAATAGAAATTTTCATTTCAACTGAGTTTTCTATTTTCTCTACAACCCACTGTAAAGCATCTATGACTGTATTACCTGTTATTTTAATTTTTTCCAAAGGCACTTGTTCATTTAATAAGGCTTTTTGATTTCGCTCAGTAGGAGCAAAATGAAGGTTAGCTAGTCGTCCAGTTAATACTCTATTTGCCTCTTCTGGCCATGGGGAATACATATTTCCTGTACGTAAACCAGCCTCAACATGTCCAACAGGGATTTGTTGATAGAAAGCAGCAAGAGATGTTGCGAATGTAGTTGTCGTATCTCCGTGCACTAATACCAAATCTGGCTGAAAATCTCGAAAAACATCTCGAAGTCCTAATAACACCCCAGATGTAACATCATATAAATCTTGTCCTGCTTTCATTAGATTTAAATCGTAGTCAGGCTGAATTTCAAACAACTCTAAAACCTGATCAAGCATTTCTCGATGCTGAGCAGTAACAGCAACTCTAGATTCAAAATAATTATCTAAAGCTAATGCTTTAATTAAAGGGGCCATTTTAATGGCTTCAGGACGAGTCCCAAATACTGATAAAATTTTCATAATACATTAAAACTCAATAACTAATATATATGCTTAGAAAGCTTCTGTTTCCATAAATCAAGAGAAAATTCTGTTTTTATCTTACGATAAGCAGCATCAGACATCTCCATGTACTCAGTTTCAGAAAGCGATAAAGCACGTAGCATCGCTTCAGTGAGATCAAAATCTTTAGCAACAATACCATTCACGCCATCTTCTACTATAACTTCATAACCATCGCCAGGGTAAACAATAGGTACAAGTCCAAAAGACATTGCTTCAAGCAAAGCATAATTCGCTAAGATTACATCTGCTGGTAGAATAAAAAACTTATAGTTCTTCATTATATCTTTTATGTTCTTTACAAATCCGAAAACAGCAACAGAATTATCTAATTTTAATGCATGGTATAACTCCAGTGTTTTTTCAGAATAAGGAGTGCCACGTGGGGCATATACATCATTTGAAATAGAATTAAACCCATAAATAGCTGCTGAAAAAGATACTCCCTTATTCTCTAAATCCGAAAATGATTGAACTAATGACATCACATTTCTTTTTTCAATTACAGCATTGGCATATAAAAAGTCTCCTTTATTCACCACATTGGACTGTATATTTCTATCTAAAACTGGAACACAATTATATATTTTTTCAATTTTATTTAATAACTTTGGATTAATTTCTTTAATTGTTTGAATATGATGATGTTCTTTTGCATAAATAGTATTTGCGAATCTCAAACAAATTCTTGATAAATGCATTTTAGCATCTATAATGAAGTTAGATAAAAATGAACTTTTATTAGAGTCCTGTCTATCCCCAACCAGCTCCCCCCCAATAAGCCAAAATCTAACATTAACACCTAAAGACCTAGCAACTAATATATAGAAAATAGAAAATATAGAATAATCATAACAATCAATATTTTTAGGTCGAAAAACATATAAAGCTTTTAAATAGTTGTATATTCTTTTTAACTTATTTTTACCTGCATAGAAAAATTGCTCATCAACAATCTCACTACTATCATTCTTATCTGCATTTAATAAAACTTTAACGTTAATTTCTGCATTGTTATAGGAATCTAATAAATATTGGTATTTATGTGGGAAAAAAGGCAACCCTACAATTAGTACTTTTTTCATAGTGCTAAAACCTCCACATTAAGTTGTGATACACACAGAATACCTAAACTTTTCATTACCTTATCCTAAACTAGAACTTTAAACTTTTTTCAACTGCAACAATGTTTTTAATTTTATGTTTTTAAATAGATAAAGCCCTAATAACAATGCACATATCCACATTAAAATTCGTATAGAAGCTTCAAGCGGAATTAAAACATTAATGCCCCCTAAAACTATCAATAACAATGTAACAGCATATGCTTTCTGAGTAACAAAGTTTCTCCATACTATTTTAGACAATTCAGTACGAAATATATAAAAACACCAAAACGCTATAGCTGTTGATATTGCTGCGCCGCCAGCGCCATACATAGGAACTAAAAAATAATTTGCAACAAGATTAATCAACATTGCCAAAACTGATGCCAACATAGATAACTTGGTTTTACGTGCAATTGTAATACCAATGGATGTTGCTTCAGACAATGTATAAAAAAGAGGGCCTAATAAACAGGCAGATATTATAAACTGAATATCAACATAAGATTGTGGTAAAAAGTAAGGAATTATCCATGAAAATAAACCTGATAAAACAACTACAAAATAAATCGCAGCTAAGACATACTCAGAAATGTCATCGATTTTTTTAAAATCAACCCTTCCCTCACTGACCCACTTAAAGACCATCGGAGCCCAAATCGTATTAAAAATACCCGAAAAAAGAGTCGCAACCGCTGCAATACTCATCGCTACGGAGTAAACTCCTAATTCTGTATACGTGGACATACTTCTTAAAAACAATCGATCCATCACGTTTAGCGCCCAAGAAGCCAACCCTCCAATCACCAAGGGTAATCCAAATGCTAGACTTATTTTAAACTGAGACCAGTCAAATTTTTCTTTAAAAATAGGCCACCAGTCATATTTTGTATTCCATAAATAAAGCGCAAATGCAGCGAACAGAGATAAAGCATTTGCGGTAATTAGACTATAACTATCTTTAGCAAAACCGAGCCATACCACACCCAATACAAAAACTAAAAAAAGAATTTTTGGTAACAATTGGCTCATGGAAAAAGCCAATGCTCTGTCCTGCATTCTTAAAATCAGAGAAAGATAACGAGAAATCAACGCAACAAGAAAACAGCTTGCACTTATAATACTGAGATAATAGCTTGATATACCATATAACCATTTTGAAATAATTAGACTGTCATACCAGCACACAGTTATAAGGACCACTAAACTGAGAATCAAGCTTGGTATAAAGACGATTTTTAAGAGTTGTGGCTTATTCGAAGCCTCATGATATTCTCTAACGTATGATTGATCCAAGCCAAGACAAAATAATAATACAAAAAAACTTGTACAAACCTGAAGCATGGAAATTCGACCAACATCCTCAACCGAATAAAACCATGTAATGATTGGTAGTGTAATCAACCCAATCAGTCCTGAACCAATCGGACCGACTGAATAATGTAATATTTTTTTAAAATTCATTACTAATCATTTTAAAAAAATTCTTAATAGACTCACATACTTTATAAATATCCTCATCTCCTATTCCATACCAAAGAGGTAAACGTATTAATTTTTCACTTTCCGATGTTGTGTAAATATCTCTGCCAGCAAACTTAGATATTTTTTCTCCAAAAGGAGAGGAATGTAAAGGAACATAATGGAATGCTGCGGAAATACCACATTCTTTTAAATAAGCTAAAATTTTTGTTCTTTCATTTAAATCTTTTACTTTAAGATAAAACATATGTGCATTGTGTTCACAACTTTCAGGTATATGAGGAAGCGTTATATACCCTTGTTCTCTCAAGGGTTTAAGCAACTGAAGATACTTATTCCAGATGTTTAGCCTATACTCGTTTATTTCAGTAGCACATTCTAATTGCGCATATAAGTAAGCAGCTTGTAGTTCACTAGGTAAATAGCTACTCCCTATGTCACTCCATGTATATTTATCTACCATTCCTCTAAAAAACTGACTTCTATTTGTCCCTTTTTCACGTATTATTTCAGCTCGTTCAATAAATCTTTCATCATTAATTAATAATAAGCCCCCTTCACCACCACTCGTATAATTTTTTGTTTCATGAAAACTATAAGAAGCTAAATGCCCAATTGTACCTAATGCTCTTCCCTTATAAGTTGACATCATTCCCTGAGCAGCATCTTCAATTACAAATAATTTGTATTTATCAGCCAATGCCATAATTGTATCCATTTCACAAGCAACCCCAGCATAATGGACTGGCACAATTACTTTTGTTTTATCAGTAATCGCAGCCTCAATCTTATTTTCATCAATATTCATTGTATCTAGCCGAACATCCACAAAAATAATTTTTGCTCCACGTAGAACAAAAGCATTTGCTGTGCTTACAAAGGTATAACTCGGCATGATGACCTCATCACCTGCTTTAACATCAATCAGCATCGCAGCGAGTTCTAAACCATGAGTACAAGATGGTACTAACAATGTTTTCAGACATGAAAATTGCTGTTCAAACCATTGCTGGCATAATTTTGAATATCCACCATCTCCTGAAAGCTTACCTCCTTTTACAGCATTCTCTAAGTAGACTATTTCTTTTCCTGTAAAAGGGGGCTTATTAAAAGGAATCATTTACATTTCTCTCTTAAAAATCTCAGCTAACTCAAGTAGCTTTTTACTTCTAGGTTTCATAAATTTAGATGGAATACCAATATTTATACTCCAAGCCTGCGTATCTTTTACAACCAAAGTCATAGCCCCAATAGAAGAACCTTCCCTAACAGTAACACCAGGCATAATAATTGAACCAGCCCCAACAATTGTATATTTTTGAATGATAATCTTTTTAAAAACTTCTTTTTTGAATTTCTCGGGTATTAATGAGTTCGTCATAGATTCACCAGTATAGTCATCGCTTTGAGAAAAAACTTTTACACCATAGGCAAAAGTAGAAAAATCCTCAATAAATATTCCGGGCTTACCCCCAGCAATTAAACACATTGGCGTTATATGACAATACTGACCAATTACAACCCTTCCAGAAACAATACAAAAATCATCAATTCTCGAATGATCACCAATTTCTATTTGTTCATGATTATATATAGCTGCTTTATCACTAATTTTTACATTTTTACCTAAATATTTAAAACCTAATTTTTGCAACTCACTTTCTGTTAAATATGCCATGATTACTCCCTTAGAATATTAGACCATTGCTTAATTAGATTTTGCTTTGAAAAATACTCTGATACATTCGCTCGATTTACTTTTGAATTTACTTTATTATTTAAATCAAAAGTATCAATATCTAAAACATCAATAGATAAATTTTTAAAAAAGTCCCACTGAGTAGTACTCTTTCTTAAATATACAGTCTTCCCCAAGCCAATTAAATTAATAGTATTCCCCATAGCTTGTTGGCGTTTATGATTAAAGATTGCTATATCTACATTTTCCAGCAAACTTAAATACTCAGTGTAAGGCATGAAATCTGTTATACCCCAGAAATTATCTCCAAAAATTAACGAACCATAATCTATGACTTTCTGTGCATATGCCTTATTACCGTAAGATAATGGAACTATAATTTTGATATTATGATCTTTTAAAAACTTTAATTTATCTAATACTTCTAAATGTTCATTTGTAGGATCAGCAGAATTGCCAATCAAGATATTAACTACATTTTTATTTTTATTCTTAATATCTCGTAATGTCACTACATTACTTAAATAGACTATTGTTTCTAAATGTTCGCCTTTAGCACCATATTGCTCACGAGCTATACTTACATCTCCTGGAATATATGTGAGTAAGTATCCAATTTTTCTTATAGCAATTTTCTTTAATTTTTCAGTAATTTTATACTTTATGTTATCTTTTGGATACATAAAGGAATATAAATCTGCCCCCCAGATTACCCAATAACACTTTTTTAACAACCATGGATTAGCAATTAAAATCAACAATAAATAAACATCGAAAAGGCCATGAATAATTATTTTATCAGCAGAATACAATTTTAATAGTAACTTCAAATATCCTAATTTTCCATTTTTATGTAAAAATACATTTCCATCTACTTCTATCGGATATTTTTTTAAATCACCAAATAAATAAAAAGAATTTGAGATCTGAGGAAATTCACTTCTAACAAAATTAAAAAATGGAGGAATAAATGGACCTAGAGTACAAATGTGTAAATTTTTACTCATTATTCCTTCACCAAACTAATCAAATACTGCCCATAGTCATTTTTACTCATACTGTTGCCTATTTCCAAGACTGTTTCTTTAGACAACCAACCATTATTCAGTGCAATTTCTTCAAGACAGGCAACTTTGTAACCCTGACGTTTTTCAATTGTTTCAACAAATTGAGCTGCTTCTAGCAAACTAGCATGTGTTCCAGTATCCAACCAAGCAAATCCGCGCCCGAGCAACTCCACGTTTAAATCGCCACGCTCCAAATATATTTGATTCACTGTCGTAATTTCTAGTTCACCTCGATCTGAAGGCTTTACGCTTTTGGCAATTTGAATAACATCATTGTCATAAAAATACAAACCAGTAACTGCAAAGTTTGATTTTGGATGGTTTGGCTTTTCTTCTAAAGAGATCGCACGTTTCTGATCATCAAACTCGACCACACCGAAGCGCTCAGGATCTTTAACTTGGTAACCAAAAACTGTTGCGCCTTTTTGACGGGTTACAGCTTGACGTAACATTGGTGTAAAGCCTTGACCATAGAAAATATTATCACCTAGCACTAAACAGACATTACTATCACCAATAAAATCTTCACCAATAATGAATGCCTGGGCCAATCCATCAGGACTTGGCTGAACTGCATAGCTCAATTCCACACCCAATTGAGACCCATCGCCAAGTAACCGTTTAAAACCATCGATATCTTCAGGAGTACTAATAATCAAAACTTCCCGAATACCTGCAAGCATTAAAACAGACAATGGATAATAAACCATAGGCTTATCATAAATTGGCAACAGTTGTTTCGATACGCCTTTTGTGATTGGATAAAGTCGCGTACCTGAACCACCAGCTAAAATAATACCTTTAGTATTCATTACTATACCTTCACACCTAATCTTTCACGCTGATAGCTACCATCCTGAACACGGCGGCACCAATCTAAATTATTTAAATACCATTCAACTGTTTTTTGGATTCCCGTTTCAAATGTTTCTATGGGTTTCCAATCCAGTTCCTGAGCAATTTTTGTCGCATCAATCGCATAACGTAAATCATGACCTGGACGATCTTTTACAAAAGTAATGAGTGTTTCATATGGCTGATTGTTCGCTTGTGGTTTTAATTCATCCAAAATATTACAAATGGTTTTCACCACTTCTATATTTTGCTTTTCATTATGACCACCGATATTATAGGTTTCCCCCACCACACCTTCAGTAACAACTTTAAGCAAAGCTCGAGCATGATCCTCAACGTATAACCAATCACGAATCTGATTACCCTGTCCATAAATCGGCAATGGCTTTCCATCCAAAGCATTTAAAATAACCAAAGGAATCAGTTTTTCTGGAAAATGATATGGGCCATAATTATTTGAACAATTTGTCACAATGGTTGGCAAACCATAGGTACGTTGCCAAGCTCTGACCAAATGGTCTGAGCTTGCCTTACTGGCTGAGTATGGCGAACTTGGAGCATATGATGTCGTTTCTGTAAATAAATTTGTCGTTCCTTCCAAATCTCCATAAACCTCATCTGTTGAGATATGATGAAATTTGAAATTTTCCCTAGACTTTTCATCTAGTGCTGCCCAGTATTTTCTCGCTACTTCCAACAATGTATATGTGCCTACAATATTTGTTGTAATAAACTCTGCAGGACCATCGATAGAGCGATCAACATGTGACTCTGCAGCCAAATGCATCACTAGATTAGGTTTAAATGTTTGAAATGCTTCAGTTAGAGCATTTGCATTACAAATATCGATTTGTTTAAACTGGTACCGCGGATTTTGATCCACTTCCACGAGGGATTCCAAATTACCGGCATAAGTCAACTTGTCTATATTCAAAACTTCATTTTGGGTATTCAGAATAATATTTCGTACTACGGCTGAACCAATAAAGCCTGCACCCCCCGTTATTAATATTTTCACTTTACTAATGCCCCAACAATTTTTTCCTGTGCCTCAAGTGTCAAATAAGGATGCATCGGCAAACTCATTACACACTCAGCAATTGCATCACCAACAGGCAAAACAGCGTCATTTGCTACAGCAGGTTGCTTATTCAATGGAATTGGGTAGTGTACAGCTGTTGGAATACCTTGAGCTTTCAACTCTTCCTGAACATGAACACGGTTTTCAACTTGAATCGTATATTGTGCCCAAGCGCTCATGTTATGCGCTTCAATAAAGGGGGTCGTTGAAATACCTGCTTCATTAAAAAGCTTGGTATACATTTCGGCAACGCTTTGACGTGCTTGCATTTCATCATCCAAAATTTCTAATTTCGGCAATAAAATTGCAGCTTGCAAAGTATCTAAACGACTGTTCATACCAACACGAATATGATGATAACGGCGATCTTGTCCATGGCGTGCGATTTGACGAATTACTTTTGCTAAATCAGCATCATTAGTAAAGATTGCTCCACCATCACCATAACAGCCAAGTGGTTTACTTGGAAAAAAGCTCGTACAAGCCACCGTACTCAAATTACAACTCTTACGACCTTTATACATTGCACCAAAACTTTGTGCAGCATCTTCAATTACTGGAATACCATATTTTTTCGCTATAGCATTAATTGCATCAAAATCAGCACATTGCCCATACAAACTGACAGGAATAATCGCTTTGGTGCGTGGTGTAATCGCTGATTCTAACTTTTCAACATCTAAGTTGTATGTTTGAGGATTGACATCAACATACACAGGGATTGCGCCTAAAATTGCAACTGTTTCAGCCGTAGCAATATAAGTAAACCCTGGTGTAATCACTTCATCACCAGGACCAATCCCAAATGCCATTTGAGCAATTTGTAATGCATCTGTCCCATTTGCGCAGGTAATACAATACTTTGCACCCACATATGCTGCTAACTTTTCTTCAAGCTCTTTCACTTCAGGGCCGAGAATATATTGACCATGTGTTAAGACGTTTTGAATCCCAGCTTCGATTTTATCTTTTAAGCGAGCTTGTTGTGCTTTTAAATCAATAAATTCAATCATTTTTATGCCTACTGCTTGGTCAAAACCTGACCATCCAAACGGTAAATAGCTCCTGTATGTGAACATACAACTTCTGCCTGACCTGTGATTGGCAGTGCTAATTGCTCACCAAATTCACTCATCCAACCAATTTGTTTTGCAGGTACCCCCACCATTAAGGCATATGCTGGTACATCTTTATTAATCACTGCACCAGCACCCACAAATGAGTACTCACCAATTGTAACACCACAAACGATCGTGCAATTTGCACCTAAAGTTGCACCTTTTTTTACTAAAGTATCACGATATTGGTCTTTACGTTCAATGAGCGAACGGGGGTTATATACATTTGTGAACACCATACTTGGCCCACAAAAAACGCCCTCTTCCAATGTCACATTGTCATAAACAGAGACATTGTTTTGAACTTTACAATGATCACCAATAACAACTTTATTGCCCACAAATACGTTTTGCCCTAAAGACACGCCTTGTCCAATTTTGGCACCACCACATACGTGGACAAAATGCCAAACTCGAGAATCATTTCCAATCTGCGCACCTTCATCAACAATCGCACTTTCATGTTGATAAAAACTCATAAAAGAATCCCTGATTATTTTTTTACTTTCGCAAGCAATGGATGTGGATTTGTAGGATTTTCTACCAATGGCGCTACACGAATTATCTCTACTGTTTCGATTGCAGCACGATTTTCTTCCACACCGTAACCATTACCCTCTAAAACACGTTGATAGCTTTGTGTATGAAGATCGGTAAAACCACCCGAGAATTCAAGTTCTTCATTTTCTATCGTAATACTACGATAGGTTAGTTTTTCACCTTGCACGGCGTTTTCAGGCAAATTATTTGCATCAATTGATAAGAACCAACGTACATGAGCACGCTCATATTCTAGATAACCTGATGCAGTTTTTTCATCACGATAATGCACTTCATTTTTAACAATTTTACCAAAAATAAAGTGCAACATATCGTAAAAATGAACACCAATATTTGTTGCAACTCCACCCGATTTATTATCAACACCTTTCCATGATTTTAGATACCATTTACCACGAGACGTTAAGTAAGTTAAATCAACGTCAAAGACTTTGCCTTCTGGTGCTGACTGTACTTTATTACGTAAAGCAATAATTGAAGGATGTAAACGCAACTGTAAAATTGAGTTTACTTTTGCACCATACTGCTTTTCATATTCAGACAATAAGTTTAAATCTTCTAAGCTCAATACCAATGGTTTTTCGCAAATAACATCAATACCATTTTTCAAGGCATATTTCATATGCGGTGCATGTAGGTAGTTTGGTGAACAAATTGCAACATAATCGAGTTTTTCACCTTTTAGTTTTTGATCTTCCACATAAGCTTCGAATTCTTCAAACTCTGTAAAAAACTCTGCTTCAGGAAAGTGGCTGTCCATAATTCCAACAGAATCATTAATATCCATTGCAACAGCTAAAGTATTACCTGTTTCCTTAATTGCTTTAAGATGACGAGGTGCGATATATCCTGCTGCACCAATGAGGGCAAACTTTTTCATTCTGTATACTTCTTTCGATCATTAAAATTAAAGGCGGAAAACAGTAAAACCTTGTTCGGTCATTTCATTACGATCAAACAAACTTTTCACATCAGATAAAACTGGCTTTTCCGTACGCACTAGACGGCGTAACTGTTTAGCTGTCAATGTACGGAACTCTTTATGCCCAACTGCAACAATTAAACTATCTACTGGATGATTTTCATCAATAACCTGAATATCAATGCCATATTCATGTTTCACTTCTTCAGCGTCAGCCCATGGGTCAGCAACAACAACTTGCGTTCCCCACAACTCTAACTCTTTCACCAAGTCATAAACTTTACTATTACGAATATCTGGACAGTTTTCTTTAAAAGTTACGCCCAACACACCCACTTTCGCACGCGGTACATCTATACCATTTTGCAACATATGTTTAACTGTATTACGAGCAACATAGCGTGCCATATTGTCATTAATGCGACGCCCAGCCAGAATCACTTGCGGATGATAGCCAACTTCTTCTGCTTTATGAGTTAAATAATACGGATCTACGCCAATACAATGTCCACCAACCAAACCTGGACGGAAAGGCAAAAAATTCCATTTACTACCCGCCGCTTCCAATACATCTACAGTATCAATTCCGATACGGTCAAAAATAACAGACAACTCATTTACCAAAGCGATATTTAAATCACGTTGGGTGTTTTCAATAACCTTAGCAGCCTCAGCAACTTTAATACTTGATGCTTTATGTGTTCCTGCGGTAATAATACTTAAATAAACTCGATCAACTAAATCAGCAACTTCAGGTGTACTACCACTAGTAATTTTTTTAATTTTAGTGAGCGTATTAACTTTATCTCCTGGATTGATTCGTTCAGGACTATAACCAACGAAGAAATCTTCATTAAACTTCAAACCTGAAAATTTCTCTAAAACAGGAACACATACTTCTTCCGTTGCACCAGGATATACTGTTGATTCATATACAATAACATCGCCTTTAGAAATCACTTTACCAATAGTTTCACTTGCTTTTTCTAAAGGTGTTAAATCAGGTCGATTTACATGATCAATTGGCGTTGGCACAGTTACAATATAAAAATTAGCACTTTTTAAGTCTTCTAAATTTGCACTATAAGATAGGTATTGTGCTGTTTTTAGCTCTTCAGGACTAACTTCTAAAGTATGATCTCGCCCACTTTTTAATTCATCAATACGTTTTTGATGAATATCAAATCCTACAACTCGTGTTTTTTTCCCAAACTCTACTGCCAAAGGCAATCCTACATAGCCTAATCCAATTATTGCTATCTTTAGTTCTTCAAGCTGAAGCATACTTATTAAATCCTAAGACTGGTTGTCCCAGTTTGTCCCAGTTAGTTATACAACAAAGAAAGTATTCTAAATGAAATACCGTCACATATTAACTGAATTCTCATGTCTTTGACGAAAGACCCTCTAGGTTTTATGTATTAATTATATTTACTATAAATAACCTGAGTAGGAATTTTATGTGTAATAGAATACAATTTAATATATAGGGGTAATTCCAAGTTACAATTCAATACAATTAAGGGTTTTTAATGTGAAGTATCGATGCACCTCGCTTTTTACAATTTTAGCAATTTCTGTTTCATTTACTGGTTGTGCAATCACTTCTGGGCTTCAAACCTATGATGTTCCTGAAGAGGGAACTTATCAAACAGATCAAGGCGCCAAACTAAATGTTGTGCAGCTCACACAAGCAAATATTTCAAATATAGGCTTTTCTGAAAATAATAACTCAAATAACATTGCTTCACTATTTCATCAAAAGAATACAACTTATCGGTTAAGCCCAGGTGACATCTTATCTATACAATTGTGGGCATACCCTGAAATAACCCCTCCTGTAACTCAAATGACCAATAATACATCTGTGTTAGCAAATGGTTTTCAGATTGACCAAAATGGTTATATACAAGCACCTTTAATTGGCTCATACCGTGCAGTAGGCAAAAGTTTAGCTGAAATCAATAATGAAATGCGTAAGCTATTTGCACGATATTTAAAAACGCCAGATGTGATCGTACGCGTTATATCCTATGAAGGAAAACGGTACTTTGTGAATGGTCAGGTTGTCAAAAGTGGTCAATATACTTTAAACGACCAACCGATCAGTATCTACACTGCATTAGGTCAAGCAGGTGGTATAGATACTAAAACTGGGGATACTACTAATATTCAATTGATTCGAAACGGTCAAACCTATAATCTCAATACCATCACATTAGAAAAACAAGGTTTATCGCTACATAATCTACTTATTCAGCCAAACGATACAATTTTTGTGAATACTAAGCAGGATCAAAAGTTATATGTCTTAGGTGAATCAAGTCGTACTGAGGCAATTTCTTTACGAGATCAAGGCATGACCTTAAGCGATGTACTTGGAGAAAGTGGAGGCATTAATCCAAACTCTGCTAGTGCAGCTCGTATTTATGTAATGCGTACAGATATAAATAGCCAAACATCTTCCGTTTATCAACTTAATTTAAGCAGTTTTGGTAACTTTGCACTTGCTAATCAATTTACGATGCAAAAAAATGATATCGTCTATATAGATGCAACTGGATTAACGCGTTGGCAACGTGTAGTTAACCAAATCATCCCCTTTTCTAATGCCTTATATAACATTGATCGCTTAGGACAATAATGCAATTCCAAAACATATTGGTTGTGTGCGTAGGAAATATCTGTCGTAGCCCAATGGCAGAATTTTTTTTAAAGCAAAACCATCCAAATTTAAATATAGAGTCTGCGGGTCTTTCTGCGATGACTGGTCATTCCGCAGACGATAAAGCCATAGCTTGTATGGATGCTTTAAATATTGATATGCGCTCCCATGTTGCACGACAAATAAATGCGGAGTTGATCAAAAAGGCCGATCTTGTTCTAGTGATGAGCAAAAATCAATCACAACATATTGAGCAGAAATGGCCATTTTCCAAAGGAAAGGTATTTCGTTTAGGACACTGGCAAGGCCAAAATGTGCCTGACCCATACAAACATGATCAAGCTTTTTTTGATGAAACATGTAAAAATATCCAAGTTTATGCCAATGACTGGCAATCACATCTCTAAATTTTAATTAGTTGTTTACCTATGAACCAAAATTCAAAAACTAATGATGATACGATTGATTTAAAAGAGTTGTTTTTCTCTTTAATTGCTCAATGGAAAGTGATTGCGCTTTGTGTCATTTTAACTTTAATCTGTGCCTTACTTTATTTACGTGTAACATCACCCGTCTACTCTACTGATGCAATAGTTCAGGTTGAAGATGGTAAAAGTGCAGCTTCAGCTGCTCTCATGGGTGAACTCAAAGATGTTGCTGGTGGGCTTGGTCAGAAATCACCAACTGATGCTGAAATCGAAATTTTAAATTCGCGGCTCGTGCTTGGCAAAGTCATCAATAATTTGAATTTAAACATTCAAATTCAAGATAATGCTGATACTTTTTTGCATAAATTAGTGTCCAAAGAAAAATCTCAACTTAAATATACTACCAAAGCAGTCAGTTTTCAAAAAGATCAATCTAGCTTTTCTATATTAAAACTAGATGTCCCTGAATATTATTATGATAAAAATCTTACGTTACAATTTATAAATAAAAAGCAGTTTAGTTTAACTTATAAAGACCAAGTTGTATTTCGAGGTACACTCAATCAACTCAACCAATCTCAAGATAATAAGGGATTGTGGTCGGTTCAAATTGATAGCCTAAACCCTTTTCAACAAGACTTTACAATTACTAAACTTGCTCTTCCTTCAGCAATGAAAGTCCTTCAAGACAAATATACTGTTGCTGAAAAAGGTAAAATGACGGGTGTCATAGGTTTAAATTATAATGGAACAGATAAAGAGCATATTACTCAAGTTCTCAATAATATTTTAAATGTTTATCATGAACAGAACATTGAGCGTAAAACCTTAGAATCCAAACAAACATTAAATTTTCTGGATCAACAACTGCCAGAACTTAAACAGCAGCTTGAAGAATCAGAAATTAAATTTAATAAATTCCGTGAACAATACAATACCGTGGATGTCACTCAAGAATCAGAGTTGATGTTAAAACAGAATATTGAATTAGAAAAAATGCGGATCGAGTTAAAGCAAAAACAAGCTGAATATTCTGCAAAATATACCGCTGATCACCCATTGATGGCGGAAATCAATGCACAACTTGCTGCAATTGATAAAAAATCAACCGAGCTGAATCAAGCGATTAGACGTTTACCTGAAACTCAACGCTTGTATTTACAACTATATCGTGATGTTAAAGTCAATACAGAGCTGTACACTTCTCTACTAAATAGTTACCAACAATTAAAAATTGTCAAAGCTGGCGAAATCGGCAATGTCCGTATTATTGATAATGCTGTAGAACCAGTGCATCCTATCAAACCTAAAAAATTGATTGTGTTGCTTCTTTCAATTTTTGTTGGTGGATTTATTGGTGTTATGATTGCATTAATGCGCAATCTACTTTCATCAGGAATCAAAGACTCAACTCGCATTGAAAACGAACTTGATCTCCCTGTATATGCCACTGTGCCACGCTCTCCGATTCAAGAAAGTCGTGTACAAATGCTGAGAAAAAAGAAATCAATTCCAATTCTTGCTGCTAAAAATAGTGAGGATATTGCCATTGAAAGCTTACGTAGCATTCGTACCACAATTCACTTTGCTTTAAACACAGCTAAAAATAATATTATTGCTGTTTCTGGTCCTGCTCCAGAAATTGGTAAATCCTTTATCTCAACCAACCTTGCCGCAATTTTTGCACAAGGGAATAAGAAAGTTCTACTCATTGATGCAGATATCCGCAGAGGCTATTTACATAAATATTTTAGTCATGACACGTCACCAGGTTTAACTGAATATTTGGCAGGTCAGAACACGCTTGAACAATGTATAGTTCATTCGAACACTGTAACTCAGTTAGATTTTCTTCCTCGTGGTAAGAATCATAGTCATTCCTCTGAAATGCTGAGTTCAGATCGTTTTAGAGAATTATTAGAACAGCTTTCGCAGCAATATGATCATATTATTATTGATACACCGCCTATCTTGGCTGTCACTGATGGCATCATCATTTCTCAATTTGCGGGTGTAAATCTTGTGGTTGCACGTTATGCAAAAACACAAATGAAAGAACTCGAATTAACCATTAATCGCTTTGAACAGGCAGGAAGCAAAGTAAATGGTATTATTCTCAATGATGTTCGAGCAACTGTAGGGGGTAATTATGGCTATAATTATGCATATGCCTACACAGCAGCTAAAGATGATTGATATCGAATGAGTAACAAAAAAGCCAGATTGAATCTGGCTTTTTTGTGCCAATTTTTTGATCAATATAACTGTATATTTTTAGTTGTCATCATCAGATAACTATATCGTTTATGATGAAGAAGTTATATGCTTGAGCAGATTATGCTAATGATCAAATTAGCCTCTTAAAAGATTAAAATTTGGAAATTTTTATGAGTAAAGCCTTACCCATCGCAATTGCTGTAATCTTAGGTGGTGCTGCACTTGTACCTGTTTATTATGCATCTCAACATCCTGCTGATGTAAACAGTCATTCAATGTCAAAAAATGCTAAACCTGTAGAAAAAATTAGTTATGCACTTGGTTATGAAGTTGCGAGCCAAACGCCACCTGAAGTCGATGTGAATACATTTATCAGCGGTATTCGTGACGGTCATGCTAAAAAACAACGTGCCTATACAGATGAAGAATTACAAGCTGCATATGTTGACTTCCAAAAAGAAATGCAACAAAAGCAATTACAACAAAGCAAAGAAACAACTTCATCAAATGACTCATTCTTAGCTGAAAATGCGAAAAAAGAAGGTGTTAAAACAACAGCTTCAGGATTGCAATATAAAATCACCAAAGAAGGTACAGGTAAACAGCCTGCTGCGACTTCACAAGTCACGGTACATTACAAAGGTCAGTTGTTAGATGGCAAAGTATTCGACAGTTCATATGATCGTGGTCAACCAGTTGAGTTTCCTTTAAATCAAGTGATTCCAGGTTGGACTGAAGGTTTACAACTCATGAAGGAAGGCGGTAAAGCCACCTTATATATCCCTGCAAAATTGGCTTATGGTGAACAAGGTGTTCCTGGTACGATTCCTCCAAACAGCACTTTAATTTTTGATGTTGAACTTGTTAAAGTTAAATAACATTTAAGAAAAGGAGAGATTTACTCTCCTTTTTTGGATTTTAATTATGAAAAAAACACTTATTGTGCTTAGTCTTAGTCTGCTGAGTAGTGCAGCTTTCTCAGCACCGATTAACAATAAAAGCTCCCAACAAGATCAACTGGGTTATAGCTATGGTTATGTCATGGGACGTACCAATGCCGACACCTTAAAACAAATTAATTTAAATGCCTTTATCCAAGGGATCAAAGAAGGTTCTACAGGTCAGAAAGCAAGCTTAACTGATGAAGAAATGGCAAAAGCTCTTGCACAATATAAACAGCAAACTGAAGCAAAACAAATGCTAGAGTTTAAACAAGCTGCAGATGTAAATGCCAAACAAGGTGAAGCTTTTCTTGTAGAAAATGCGAAGAAAACAGGCGTAATTACTCGCCCAAGTGGTTTGCAGTATAGTGTTTTACAACAAGGTACTGGAAAATCACCATCAGCCAAGTCTAAAGTCTCTGTAAACTATGAAGGTCGTTTATTGGATGGCACCATATTTGACAGTTCTTTTGCACGAAATGAAGCGGTAGAATTTCAAGTTAGCCAAGTGATTCAAGGTTGGACTGAAGGTTTGCAACTGATGAAAGAAGGCGCGAAATATCGTTTCTTTATTCCAGCAAAACTTGCCTACGGCGAGATTGGTGCGGGTGATGCGATTGGCCCAAACAGCACCTTAATTTTTGATGTAGAACTATTAAAAGTTTTACCTTAGTTTCAATGCGAAATAGTTTTAAAAATAAAAAGCATCGCTCAATTGCGATGTTTTTTATGCTCTAATAAAAAATTTTATCGTATTTCATAGATGCAAATTCATCCCTTGGTCAAACTTACAGTACTGCATCTATATTTAGAATTTAAATTCCCCAAACGCTATGGTGACATCCTTGTCACCACGCACTAGATACATCACTTATGATTGAATGATGCTCAAAGTAAAAGCTATCTCATTTATATTCTATTGATTGGTCTTAATTTTAGTGCTTTAAATGTCTTGGTCTAAATCCTGCAGCAAGCAGTGCAATACCATAAGCCACAATACCGACCAAACATAATCCTATAACTTCAAGAATTCGAAGCCATTGTGAGGCTGTGCCATCATACCAAGTTAAAGCAAACCATAGCGCGCCAATCATCACAATATTGGCAATGGCAAATTGAACAAATAATTTTTTCCAATGCGCACCAAAACGGAAAATATTTTTCTTATGTAAATAAAAATATAACATCCCAGCATTGACCAAGGCTGAGCCTGAAGAAGCAATGGCTAAGGCCATATGCTCGGCTTGCCAATCAATCAATTTAAAAATACCAATAAAGATAATGTTTAAAATCGCATTGGCTGCAACTGCCATTAAGCCGACACGTACAGGGGTTTTGGTGTCCTGAATGGCATAAAAACCTGGTGCAAAGACTTTAATCAACATAAATGCCAGTACACCACCACTCATACATTGCAACGCCATAGCGGTCATTTGCGTATCACGTGCATCAAAAGCCCCATGCTGGAAAAGTGCTTGAATGATTGGTGTAGATAACATGAACAAAGCAATACTGGCTGGCACCCCCACCAAGACAATCACGCGAGCAGCCCAATCCAACATTCTACGGAACTTGGCCTGATCTTGCTCTGCTTTACTCACGGAAAGAGACGGAAGAATCACTGTACCGATTGCAACACCAATCAATCCAAGTGGTAACTCAGTCATGCGTTCGGCACTATATAACCATGACACTGAACCATCTTGCATGAATGACGCCCAAATTGTATTTAGTAATAAATTAATCTGAGTGACTGATACACCAAATAAAGCGGGCAACATCAGTTTTAGAATTCGGTCTACACCCTCATGTTTAAAATCAACTTTAGGTGGAATCAGTAATTTTTTATTCCATAATTCAGGGATTTGAATCGCAAGTTGCAAAACCCCTGCTGCAACCACAGCCCATCCTAAAGCCATGATCGGTTGAGCCATATGCGGGGCTAACCACCAAGCACCAGCAATCATTGCCACGTTGAGTAATACAGGCGAAAACGCTGGCGAAGCAAAAGAACCATAACTATTCAAAATACTGCTGGCAAATGCAGTCAATGACATAAACATCAGATATGGAATCGTTAAACGAAACATATCTACAGCCAGATCAAATTTTGCAGGATCGTTATGAAAACCGGGTGCATAGACATACAAGATCACAGGTGCAATGATCATACTGATCAAGGTTAACAGCGACATCACCATTAACAAACAGCCAAACACACGACTAATAAGAATCTGTACTTCTGCATGCAGTTTTGTAGTTTTATATTCGGTGAGTACGGGAATAAAGGCTTGCGAAAAAGCCCCTTCTGCGAATAAACGCCTGAAAAAATTGGGAATACGAAAAGCAACCACAAAGGTGTCAAAATCCTTACCTGCCCCAAACACATTGAGCAAAACCATATCTCGGACTAAACCCAAGACTCGTGACAACATGGTCATTGCACTGACAATAAAGGTGGATCGCCACAGCGCCATCGTATTCACCTAGTTAAAATAAAGTCGCTATTGTAATTAAATATTCTTAAAATTGCGTTGTTAAATCATAAACAGACACTTATTTACTTCGGTTGTTCTACTCTTAATTTTTTCTGATTCAAACTTTCTCTAAACTGCTGCCATTGAAAATGTGGTCCAGGATCAGTTTTTCGTCCTGAGGCAATATCAGAATGCCCTGTTAAATGATGATCAGTTTTTGGATAAGCGCGTTGCAAAGCGGCAACCACATCAACCAGTTGTTGATATTGGATCGCTTCAAAATCGCGATCATCACTTCCTTCAAGTTCAATCCCAATTGAATAGTCATTACACTCAACTTTACCCAGATAAGCTGAACGTCCTGCATGCCAAGCCCGATCATTAAAATTAACAAATTGTATAATTTCACCAGTTCGTAGAATCAATAAATGTGCAGAAACCTGCATACCCTCGATGGTTTGGAAATAAGGATGGACTGACCAATCCAGTTGATTTTGAAAAAACTGTTCAATATAACCACCACCAAATTGTGACGGTGGCAAACTAATATTGTGAATCACAATCAGCTGAATCTCTGTATTTTCAGGACGTTGATTATAGTTAGGAGATGGGACCTGTCTTGCGCCAATCAATTGACCATTCACGACCTGAAACTGTGGTGCAGATTGCATATCTTATTCCTACAGAATTTTTCTATTTTCAATAAAGCTGATTCTCAATATTTTAGTGTACTCTCGGGTCTGTTGACAATTCGTCTATGTTTGCGACGACGAGTATTTTTTAGGCGATACAAGGCACGAAATACGAAATTTAGTCATTCTAAATGATGAGAAACATCGTTTCGCAAGGTAACATGTAGCGGCAAAAAATACTCTAGTCCTCAGCTTTGACTTTCACTGCGAATAAAGTAATGCTTTGTTCTTGTTCAAGTTACGACTAAAATCATTTCAGTTTGCGTTATGAAACTTAAAAATAGTCTCACTATTCTCATTCATGTTTTACGATGTATACGTCTCGTGCTTAATTTGGACCGACAACGCAAACTATTTATGAAATGTTAACAGATCCTTATCTGTATAAAATAAAAACTTCTTCAAACTTGCAACGACAGTGCTAATATATCGCTCAGTTTTTAAGGGTGACTAAAATAGGGATATCCATGAGCATACCTGAATCTTTGCTTGAACAATCTATTCAAATTAATATTCAACAAGCACTCCAAGAAGATATTGGCGATGCTGATATTACTGCCCTACTCACACCAGAAGATGAGCAAGCGACAGCCACGATCATTTCGCGTGAAGATATGGTCTTGGCGGGACAACCTTGGGTCGATGCGCTGATCAAAGCGTATGATCCAAGCGTACAGATTACTTGGCTTAAAAATGATGGTGACTGGGTCAAAGCCAATGAAACCATTTATAAATTGGCAGGTTCTGCGCGTAGTTTGCTAACTGTTGAGCGTCCTGCATTAAACTTTGTGCAAACTTTATCTGCAGTCGCAACCAAAACGGCTGAATATGTAAAATATCTAGAAGGTACGCCAACCAAATTATTAGATACGCGTAAAACTTTGCCGGGTTTAAGGATTGCACAAAAATACGCAGTTGCTGTAGGCGGCGGTCAAAACCACCGCCTTGGTTTATTCGATGCGTTCTTAATTAAAGAGAATCACATCATGGCTGCTGGTGGTATTGCTCAGGCAATTGCCAAAGCGCATCAAATCGCACCAGGTAAGCCTGTCGAAGTTGAAGTTGAAACATGGGATGAACTGAATCAAGCGCTTGAAGCCAAAGCAGATATCGTCATGCTAGATAATTTTAGCCAACAACAAATGATTGATGCGGTTAAACATGTAGCAGGACGCTGTAAATTAGAAGCTTCTGGGAATATAACCCTTGAGAATTTAAGTCAAGTTGCACAAACAGGTGTTGACTATATTTCGATGGGTGTATTGACCAAAGATGTTAAAGCGATTGATTTATCTATGCGTTTTAATGCCTAATCACTCAATCATATGAGCCATAAAGCAGTATCTATATACTGCTTTTTTTATTACAAAATATAACGATGAGTCAATAAATAATCAGCTAATTTTATGCAAAAGATCTTCTAAATAACAATCAAATTACGTGCACCAACAAAAGAGATAAACAATGAAAAAACATATTTTATATTCATCACTATTCGCATTATCTATTCCGATCCTGAGCCATGCAGACACAGTTAATGTGCATGTGTTAAGTGCAACAGTCAAAGATCAAAATATTGCCAATGCGGAAGTAATTTTGCAAAAAAATGGTGAGCGCTCTGCCTCAAGTTCTACCAATACAAGCGGCCGAGCCGCAGTCAATAGTAATACTATAGACAGTTCAGATAATTTACTGATTATCAAAAAATCAGGTTATTCAACACTGGTTGCAAAATGTCCATGTGATGGTATGACCTACGCCTTAAGTCCTGTACTCAAAGATCTCAACAGTATGCGAATTGTACTGAATTGGGGGCAAAACCCTTTAGATCTCGATTCACACTTAAGTTATAAAAATCAGCATGTATATTGGGACAGTAAACAAGGCTTGGCAGCAAATCTGGATGTGGATGACACCGACTCTTATGGCCCTGAAACCGTCACGATTGATAAACGTTTAGAAGGTCAATATTATGTGTATTCAGTACATGACTTTTCTGATCGGACTCAACCAACTACGACCAATTTATCCAATAGCCAAGCCAAAGTCATGGTCTATGCAGGTGAATCACTGATCCGCTCTTATTATATTCCAACTGGTCAAGCGGGTAATTTATGGACGGTATTCCGCATTAGCCCTGAAGGTGAAATTCAAGATATCAATCGTATTTCAGGAACCACGGTTAACGCAAGCCAAGTGGGTTCAACAGTATCAAATTATCAAAATCACACCACTCGGGTAAATATTGTTCCTGTCTCAGCTGATGCGCAAAAACGAGCCAAGACACTTAATTTAAGTGCAGATAAAGCCTATCAAAACAACCAGATTGAACAAGCTGCAATGCTCTATCAACAGTCTATCGACTACAATCCAAATGTTGGCCAGACCTATAGTAATCTTGCTGTTGCTTATCAAAAGCTCAATCGTTCCTCAGAAGCTTTATGGGCAAATCAAAAAGCCATTGCTTTAGCGACCAATAACAATACCAAAGCTTATTCTCACTATAATATGGGTAAAATCTATGAAAATAATCAAGATTATGCCCAAGCTAAACAACATTACCAATTGGCCAATCAATACAAACCAAGCGCGACTTATGATGAAGCGATACAACGTGTAAGCCAGTAAAAAAATTGCCCAAAGGATATCTACATTCTTTGGGCAGCTTTGATGCTTTAGTTTGCTATTTTTTATTGATATGTTTTAATTTTGCTTACAAAACAAGCAGTTTTTACATAGAAAAGCCGTCTGAATAAGCCTATAATCTTTGGCTTCCAATACATTCCTGTAATTAGGCCAATGAAGACTTTGAAACAACAAGTTTTGTTTTTACTTGTCGCTTTTTTATCTGTATTTGCTTTTTTCTTATACCAAGAAGATATCACGCGTTTCTTTCAATTACGTGACATCTATCTAAAACCACGTCTGTATAAATATGGCTTTTCAATTCTCTTAAACTACGCCTTTATTAGTTTATTTTATTTAATTTTAAGAAAAACCTTTGCGACCATTTTACTCAGTCAATTTATTATTTTTTTACTGAGCTTTATCAATATCAAGAAAGAGCAATATCTTTCTGCAAGTTTGGTTCCTAGTGATTTTTTATTATTTAAAGAAACCTTTGTCGCCTCTCCAATCATGCTCAAAATTGCAGTCTTTGCAGCAATTGCGGTGTTTATTGGACTATTTGTATTTCTGTATAAAAAAGAGAAATTAGGGACGAAGCCTCTTCTCCTGACAAACAGCATTTTATCTTTTGCCATCCTTGGTTTCTTTATCACTGCGAATTTTAAAAATAATTTTAGTGAAGCTTGTGCCAATGCAGCAAAAAATTCAATTTGCCAATATGCAAAATATCTACCCAATACCCGTGGTGATTGGATCGGTGATCATTTAACCATTAAATATTTAGGTTTTTCGACCTTCTTTTTTTCCAAAACGGTTGATGGCTTAAATAATAAAATTTTCCAAACACAAGTCATCCCTGAAGAAAAAGTTGCCGCTTTTTATCAACCGATGGCGGTTGAACATGATGAAGAACCTACATCGAATCTAGCATCAGATGATCCGTCACAACAAAAACAATTGCCAAATATCGTTTTTGTGATGAGCGAGTCGCATTGGGATGCCAGAAAATTAGACAAAAGCATTCCACCTAACATCACCCCAACGATTAGTAAAAATCAGGTCTCTAGCTTATTGTCTCCAAGCTTTGGTGGAGGAACTGCTAACGTTGAGTTTGAAGTATTAACCAGTCTAAATACCTATTTAAATCATAATGAACTGGCTTATGTCTCAAAATTAAAACGTCCAACTTATTCATTACCGATGTATTTAAATACATTGGGTTATGAAACAACAGCAATGCATAATAATGGTAAATACTTTTATAACCGCAGCGCAGTTTATCAAAATCTAGGTTTTAACCGTTTTACTTCAATTGAAAATATGATCAACATGGCTGACCGTGCTAAATATATTAATGCTGCGGGTTGGGCTACTGATGATTTAATTTATAACAGCATTGAAAATCAGCTTAAAAATACGGATAAACCTCAATTTATCTATGCGATCAGTGTTGAAAATCATCCAATGTACAGTGATGATCGATTTGGTAAAGATCATTTTAAAATCACCAAAGATGGTGTGAGTGAGAACAGTAAACGTGCGCTGAATACTTATTTAACGGGTATGCAACGTGCTGACGATAAATTTAAAACCCTGATTGAGCATGTCAAACAGCTTGATCGCCCAACAATTGTGATTTTCTTTGGTGACCATTTACCCAACTTACAAAGCGTTTACGATGAGTATGGCTTCTTTAAATCAGCGCAAGAAAAAGCTGAGAAAAAAGATGTGCGCTTCTTTGAAACACCGCTTGCAGTTTGGGCAAACTTCCCGATTGATCAAAAGCAATTTAAAGGGCCTTTTGTGGCAGCACATTTCTTAGTACCCAAAGTATTAGAAGCTGCGCATATTCCCCTTTCACCTTACTATGCTTTTGTGAATAAAGTGAGCGCTTGTTATACGACCGTGCATCAGACAGGCACGCAAACGCAAAAATCTTGTGAATTTGATCAAACAGAGATTCTACAACAGTATAAAGACATGAATATGGATGTGTTAAATGGTAAGAATTTCACTTATCAGATGTTAAAATCTAAAGCTGAAAGCTAGTCCTGTCCAAATGATTAAGAAGGTTCTCCAGAGTCTTCTTGATCATGCTGTTGTTCAGCCTGTTGTTGCGGTTCATTATTTTTTGCGTCAAATTCTTTACTTTCGAAATCTTCACGGCGTGGATCTCCAGCCATCAATACAAAGGTGATCACGGCGAATAGAACAATGAGTATTTTCATAAGCCTGCCATTTGCTAAAGTTTGAAATATTCTAAATATCGGTCGATGAAAAGATTTGTAGAGTCTGTATACGAAACAAGGGATTTCAGCTGATTTATGTATCTATTGACGTAAATAGATGATTGGAATCTTAATCATGTAAGTTTGCGCAAATTATGTGCTCTTTTATCAACTCAAAAATAAGGTGCAAAGCGCACCTTATTTAAATCATAAAAATTCAGCTATTTAAAATTAAGATTCTACGAAGCCCATATAAGGGTCAGAAAATGAGTCTTTACCCGTTTCAATACGCCCAGCAAAACGACGTTTAAAGGTGCTATCACCCTCTATTGTTACAGTAAAATCATACCAACCACCGAAATCAGACATATTCCAATTCAACTCCTTTTCTGTAGAAGCCGTTTCGATATTCCATGTCTTATTGGGTAGATAAGCATTGGCTTTCACTGTCAATTTTGCTGTTTTCGCAGCGTCATTACGAACTTTTAAATAGAGTTTAGGATCACACTCTTCAACACATACACGCACTTCTGGCAATGCATCTATTTGTGCAGACTTGACTAAATCTCCTGCAAAGCCACGATGGAAGCCATTTGGACCCAACACCCATAAATCATATAGTCCATTTGAAGCGTTCCATACATCGTCCAATTGCTTGCCTGCTTCAACCATATAACGACGAGGAATTGCGTCTAAATTCAATTTGTCATAAACATGGAAAACTGCGGCATGTGTTCCTGTATTGGAGAACATTAACTTTACTGTTTTTGTTGCCACATCAACTTTCGCACTACTATGTAAAATATAAGGCAATGCCCGAGACAATCGTGTTCCTAACTCTTGAACAGGATAGACCTGACTTAAAGGACGGGAAACTGGTGGCAATAGCGCTTGCGCATTACGAATCGCATCTGCATCATTCTTGGTTTTTTTACCCATCAAGTCCGAAATAGCCGTGGTATTTGGATTTTTAAAGTCAAAAGCTGTGGTTAAATCACCACATACAGCACGGCGATATGGACTAATATTCGGTTCTTGCACGCCAAAACGTTGCTCTAAGAAACGAATAACAGACGAATGATCAAAAACCTGTGAATTTACCCAACCACCACGGCTCCACGGAGAAATCACATACATGGGTACGCGTATTCCTGGACCATAGACTCCTACACCATTACTGACTTTAGGATCAGTAAAGTTAGGTTGCCCGGCTGAAGCTTTAGGATGCGTAGCGTATTCATATGAGATTTGTTCATCACTCAAGGTGGTTTTACCTTGCATCACACCTGAAGCGTCTTTTGAAGGTGCACTTGGTGATGGAACGTGGTCAAAAAAGCCATCATTTTCATCAAAGTTGACCAATAAAACCGTTTGACTCCAAATCGCAGGGTTTTCCGTTAAAGCGTTTAAAACTTCCTGAATATACCAAGCACCTTGTACAGGGCTTGATGGTCCTGGATGCTCACTATAGGCCGCAGGTGCAACCATCCAACTGACTTGAGGTAATTGACCTTTGGCAATATCATCTTTAAATGAAGCAAGAAATCCACCATCAGGCATCGTATTGGCAATCCCTTTATACAATGGTTGTGTTGCATCAATGGCAGGATCATAAGCAGGACACGTGCTGTCATTGTTTACAGGTTTACCGGATAACTCATTGGCACGGCGATACTGCTTAAAGCCAGCCAAAGGATTGTCGGTAAAGTTATCTGGCATATTTTGATAAACTTTCCACGTCACACCCGCTTGTTGTAGGCGCTCAGGATAGGTTGTCCAATCATAGCCTGTGCTTGATGCATCAATACTGTCCAAGTCATTGACGACACTGGCAACACCGGCAGCTTTAGGACCATTTGAACCTGTCCATAAGAACATACGATTCGAATTGGTTCCAGTATGCATTGCACAATGATATGCATCACACAGGGTAAAGGCGTTGGCAAGTGAGAACTGAAATTCAACTTCTTTTTGTTTGTAATATCCCATAGATTGGGGTTGTTTATATTGTACCCAATTGCCCATACGGCCATGGTTCCAAGCAAATTGCCCATCTGTCCATGAGTGTGGCGTACCGCTAACACGTTGTGCATTACCGCGAGTGCTGTCTAAATGATAGGGAAAGATTTTGTTCTTATCTTTATCATATTGTTCCCAAATCTTACGGTTGTCAGATAGCGGAATGGTAAAACGATCACCAAAGCCACGAACTCCTTTTAACGTTCCAAAATAATTATCAAACGAGCGATTTTCTTGCGTCAAAATGATGACATGTTTTACATCTTTAATCGTACCTGTTTCGACTTTGGCGTCAATGGCTAAGGCTTTTTGGATGCTGGCTGGAAAGCTGGCTAAAGCGGCTGTACCAAATATTGTTTTTGTTGAATTGACTAAAAAATCACGACGGTTCATCTCTATTTCCTTATTTTTTATTATGGTGCACAATGTACTTTACAAGCAGCGGGTGGCTGTGGATTCGTCGTTGAGCTTTCATTATCATCATTACAAGCACTGAGTAAGACACTCAGACTGGTCACTAAAATCAGCAAAAAATTTCGCATTGTCCTATCCATGAAATAAAGGTAGGGATAGTCAATACAACTGGTATGACGCTAGAGTGAAGTTTTTATGGCAGTTTGATGAATATTTTTTAAAAAATGATGAATATCAAATATTTGTTTTAATTTAAAAATAAGCAACTTAGCTTAAAAAAATTTTATGCAATAAAAAACGCATCCGAAGATGCGTTTTGTTTATAAAAATATATCAATATTTTCGAATTACCAACCAAGCGCTTCTTGTTGTTTTTTTACCAATTCCTGAATACCTTTTTCAGCCATTTCAAGCATTGCATTGGATTGAGCGCGGGTAAATGGTTTTTCTTCCGCAGTCCCTTGAATTTCAATAAACTCACCTGCTTGAGTCATCACCACATTCAAGTCAGTTTGACAGTTAGAATCTTCTTCATAACAAAGATCAAGCAATACTTCATCTTGATACATGCCGACAGAAATTGCAGCAACAAGGCCTTTTAATGGATCGTGCTTAATTTTCTTTTTCTCAAGAAGTACATTCATGGCATCAATTAATGCAACCGCAGCACCCGTAATTGCAGCAGTACGTGTACCACCATCTGCCTGAATCACATCGCAGTCGATGGTAATGGTGTTTTCACCCAATTTTTTCAAATCCACCATTGCACGTAAGCTACGACCAATCAAACGTTGAATTTCTTGAGTACGACCAGATTGCTTACCGCGAGCAGCTTCACGGTCGCTACGTGTATGAGTAGAACGTGGCAACATACCGTATTCCGCAGTCACCCAGCCTTGGCCCTGACCTTTTAGGAAACGTGGCACTGAATTGTCAATACTTGCAGTACACAGCACTTTTGTATGACCAAATTCAACCAATACTGAACCTTCCGCATAACGGGTGTAGTTACGGGTAATTTTAACTTCACGTAATTGATCTAATGCACGTTGGTCGATACGCATAGCTTGTCCTTATGGGATTCAAAAAATATTGCGACTTATTATAACAGATCACAGAGCGATGGTTTTGTTACAAGATGGTGGTTTTTGAAATTGGGTGATTTAACTATCAACTTTGGGATCATTCGAATATAAATCGACGACTAAAAGAACTTTACTTTTGGACCAAGTAATAAACGATGATAAATTTAATACATTCAAAAATTATTTAGCTATTTGGAACTATATATTGATGGTAAATCAAAAAAGGCGTAGACGTATAAAAGAAGGTGATGTATTTGGAATTGAATTAGATGATTCTTTGTATGGCTATGGTGTAGTTTTAAACTCGATACTGATGGGATTCTATGAACTAAAAACAAAAAACTTAGAACAAGATCTAAACCGTATTGTTTCTCAAAAAATCTTATTTAAAGTTTGTGTAATGAAGTATGCATTTAAGTCAAAGAAATGGAATTTCATTGATAATTACGCTGTTAGTGATGAATTAAAGGAGCAAGTTTATTTTTTTAAGCAAGATCCCTTTGATAAAAGTATTTCCGTGTATTTTGAAAAAGATAAAGATTGCTTTGAATTCCCCGCAACATATGAAGAGGTGAAAGATTTCGAACGTGCAGCAGTATGGGATCCTGAACATGTAGAGGATAGATTACGAGACTACTTTAATGGTGTTCCTAATGTATGGGTCGAGCAATTACGACTTAAACCTATTGTTTCCTAATAGATTTTAAGCATAACTCTGCAAAAGAAAAGGTATAATAAAACGATGTTTGAAAGACAATGACTTGTTGATGCTTAAATTTCGTATAAGGAAATATGTTTATTAAATACCTTAAAAATATTCTCAAACTTACATAACTTAGCTTATACAAAAAATTAAAAATCACTGAATTTAAACATCACTTTAAAAGCAATAGAAGAACCTTATCTAACTCAATAAGGTTCTTCTAACAACAATTGATGATCTATTTTAAACAGCTATTGCACAAGTTGAATGAAGTAAAATAAGTACCTCAGCAACACCAATGCTTACACATCGCAAAAACTTTGTTTAAGCAAAAATACCCTTCAACTTTTGTAAAGACTGAGTAATGGTGGTTGTTAAACTATTTGGCAAAGAGCATTTGGCTAAACGTACCCATACACTGCCAAACTGTTTCAGGAAATCTGCTTCATTATAGTTGATGCCATATTCTGCACATAAAGCTCTAATTTTTGGAGCAGCTTCTGAATAACGATTAGCTGGCATATCAGGGAACAAATGATGTTCAATCTGATGACTTAAATTCCCACTCAAAATATGCAACCAGTCTGTTCCAGTAAAGTTACTTGAACCACGAATCTGACGTAAATACCATTCAGCACGAGTTTCATTTTCCACATTATCGGCTTCAAAAGTCTCTGCATCTTCAGTGAAATGACCATTAAAAATCACCGCTGAAGACCACACACTGCGGATCACATTGGCAATGGCATTCCCAGCTAAAACAGGTAAAGCATTTGGTCCTGCAATCACAGGAAAAAACACATAATCTTTTAGAATTTGACGACGGGCTTTTTTACGAAATTTTGCCGCATCTGCCCAGACCTGCTTCCAGGTTTTTGTTTTATAGATCAGTGCATCTTCCAAATGTAGATTTTGTAAGCCAACATACCATTCAAAAAACACCATCAATTGAATCGCTAAAGGGATATTAAACAAAAAGCGCGGTTCCCATTTTTGTGATTCACTAACACGGAGTAAACCATAACCCACATCATGATCTTTACCGACAATATTGGTATAGGTGTGATGCACATAATTATGTGTGTATTTCCAATCATCACCTGTTGCCATGGTATCCCAGTCGTAATTTGCACCATTCAAACTTGGATCATTTAACCAATCGAATTGACCATGCATAACATTATGACCCAGCTCCATATTTTCTACGATTTTGGAAATTCCCAGCAATCCCGTACCCACCACCCAAACAGGTGGAATCCATCCGCCAAACATCAACATAGCACGTGAAGCAATTTCACTATAACGGACAAAATTACGGATTTTATAAATATACTTGGCATCTTGTTCACCTAAACTGTCCATGATTTCACGACGGATTTCATCAACACGGCGACCAAACTCTGCGGTTTGTTCTGGGTTTAAATGTTTCGATTTACTGTTTGGAAAAGTAACTGACATATTCATTGTCTTGCTCCTCAGCACTTCATTTTTAGAAGCCTTAGCTGAATTTTGGGTACAACTTCCTACGCCTAGGTTCAACAGACCGAGAAGTTGTTTAAATTTATTGAAATGATTGTTTTAATTTACAGATTAATGACCACAGGGCTTATCGCTTGGCTGATACACAATTTGATCTGTGTATTTGAAGCATGGTCAATTTCACCTGTCAGCATATTTTTGGTCGAACCACTCACTTTGGTACAAGTACAGGTATTACAAATCCCCATACGACAACCATGAGTTGGCTTTAATCCCGCTTGTTCAGCACTTTCAAGTAGGTTTGATTTCGCAGCAAACTCTTGTTGTGAGCGTAAAAAAACAATCGGTTGTGCTTCTAGGCTTTCATCTACCGCAATCTGGAAATACTCTTGTTTCAAACGATCTGTGATATTCAAATCTTGAAAAATTTGATTGATGCTTTGCATCATTGCACGTGCACCACACGCATAGCTTTGACGCTGCTTGAAATCAGGAACCAAACTTTCCAATAACTCGACAGTTAAATGCTGCTTTTGCTGAGCTGTGTGAATATAGTGATAATTCAACAATGCATATTGCTGATAAAGCTGTTCTAGATCTGTATGAAAAGCCTCATCACGACTAAAATAAATTAAATCAATTGGACGATTTGAATCTTTAAGTGCTTCAAGCAATAAAGAATGGATTGCGGTAATTCCACTGCCTGACGCAATCAATAACAATGGCGATGCATCTTGAGCTAAAACAAAATCACCTTGAGCTTGTGACAACTCAACAATGCTACCAAAAGCCATTTGGCTCAGTGCATTGGAGACTTTACCCTGCTGTTTTACAGCAATGATCAGATCGCCATTATTCAAAAATTTAACCACAGAGTAACTACGTTGTTGACGCACACCCGCAATTTCAACAGTTACAAGAACAGATTGTCCTGCTTTAAACTGTTGATGCTTAAAATTACGATTTGGACGTAATTGAATTTGATAAAAATCAGGGCTTAATGCACGAGTTTTAATAATCGTGGCTTTTACCTTTTTCCAAGCCCAAACAGGATTGATTTTTTCAGCGATAAAATCGACAAAATCCTCACGAACCCATTCTGGCTGATAATGCATATAGCTACTCATGTGACGTTCCTCTTTGTGCTTGCTATTTATTGAGTGAACAAACGTTCTTTTAGTGAACATATGTACACTATAATCATTTTTTAAATTCAGTCAACACCTGTACACTGACATTCGTCGTTTAATTTGTTTTTATTTTTGATAGACTCATCACAACAAAAATCTTTGGATACCAGAATGTCGATACGCGATGAACGAAAACAACAAAGCCGTCAGGCTTTACTTGATGCTGCTTTAACTTTAAGCACATCGGGTCGTTCATTTTCGAGTATCAGTTTGCGAGAAGTTGCCCGTGAAGTCGGTTTGGTTCCAACAGCGTTTTATCGCCATTTCCAAGATATGGATGAATTGGGTAAAGAGCTGGTGGATCAAGTTGCGCTGTATTTAAAGAATGTCCTACATCAATTAGGCAAAGGCCTAGCGCATCCTGAAGCGAAAACCAAAACCAGCATGGCGCTGTTTTTTGAGGCTGTAGACAGCAGTCCGCAACAATGGATTTTTATGATCGCAGAACGTTGGGGTGGTTCAGAGGTAGTACGTAAAGCCATCGCCCGCGAAATTGACTTCCTAAATGATGATCTTGCCAACGCGTTAAAAAAGTTTGAAGTTATCGCAAATTTTCATGATGAAAATGATTTAAAAGTGATCACCAATATTTTGATTAATTTATCTTTTACTTGGGCAATGTCATGGATCAACTTATCTCGACAATACTCAGGCATCGAACTTGAGTTACAAAAAATGGTGCTTAAAAAACAATCGGTGACGCAAATCCGCTTAATTTTTAAAGGCATCGAAAATTGGGATCGAGATAAAGCTTAATTTATCTCACAAACTCCTCCCCTTATATCACTAGCAATAAAAAACCCGCAATTCAATTGCGGGTTTTAAAAACAGCAAAGCTTATTTGGCTTTACGTTCTTTATTGATCAGATAGTCAACAACTTGCGTCACTTTACCATCTTCACCTTGAACCACATATTTACCATTTACCACAACAGCAGGCACCCCTGAAAGCTGGTACTGTTGTGCCAATTGATTTGATTCAGCAATTTTTGCAGTGATCGCAAAAGAACTATACATACTGTTAAATTTCGCCTCAGGCACACCGTACTGAGTAAAGAATTTAGCAAAAGCATCTTTTTGTAGAACTTGCTGATTACCTGCATGATTGGTATGGAATAAAGGCAAATGCGTACGTTTACGTACACCCAATGCTTCACTCACATAATATGCACGAGCACCTTGTTCCCATAATGGATTCATTGCTGCAGGTGTACGGATAAAGTTAACATCTTTAGGGATCTTCTTTAACCACGCTTGCATATGCGGTTCTAATGTAAAGCAGTGAGGGCATCCATACCAAAAAAACTCACGTACTTCAATTTTACCCGGAACTGAAACTTTTCCTGGGTTTTGCACCACGGTATAATCTTTACCTGCAACAAAATCGGCAGCCATGGCATTTACAGAAAACGCCATCACCATGGCAGTCATGCCACCTAAAATAAATTTTTTCATTGACTTTATTGTCCTCGTAGTCATCTCGTATAGCTTATGCATTCACTATAAAACAAATATGGGAAAATCGTTTTCCTTCTGTGAAGTTTTTTACACGATTCATCGCTTTTTCTGGATTTATGGTTACACTAGAGTCTGTTGATATTTCATAAATAGACGAAGTGTTAACAAACACTAGCATAACTGAACTTAATTTTTGATTAAAACAATTTACTTAGAGGTGCCCGGCATGTCGCAACTTAATGTTGATCCACAGGAAATTGCTAAATTTGAAGCACTTGCTGCCTTATGGTGGGATCAACACTCTGAGTTCAGACCTTTACATCAAATCAATCCACTGCGTTTAAACTGGGTTGATGAACATGCCAACGGTCTTACAGGCAAAAAAATTCTTGATGTGGGCTGTGGTGGCGGTATTTTGGCTGAAAGTATGGCACGTCGTGGTGCTGATGTTTTAGGTATCGACATGGGTGCAGCACCATTGAATGTGGCTCGCTTACACGCTGAACAAGAAAATGTTCAAAATATTGAATATCGCCAAGTTCCTGTGGAACAACTCGCAGAAGAACAAGCAGGACAATACGATATTGTTACATGCATGGAAATGTTGGAACACGTTCCTGATCCAGCGTCTATCATCCAAGCGTGTCAAAAGCTAGTTAAACCAAATGGCCATGTGTTTTTCTCAACAATTAACCGTAATCCTAAGTCTTATTTATTCGCAATTATTGGTGCGGAATATGTATTACGTTTATTGAAAAAAGGTACCCATGATTATCATAAATTTATTAAACCGTCTGAACTTGCAGATGACATTCGTAATTCAGGCTTAAAACTTAAAGATATGACAGGCTTACACTATAACCCACTCACAAAGCATTACTGGCTTGCGCCCAATGTTGATGTGAATTACATGGTTTATACTGTGAATGAAGGTGTTTGATGCAAGCTGTTCTTTTTGATTTAGATGGGACACTGATTGATACGGCTGCAGACTTTATCCGTATTATTCAGAATATGTGTCGAGAAGAAGGGCGCGCTGTGGTTGATGCGGATTTGATCCGTACTCAGGTGTCTGAGGGCGCACGTGCAATGGTAAAACTGGTTTATCCTGAACTTGAAGTGGATGATCCAGTCTTTTTAGCGCATCGCCAACGCTTTTTAGATCAGTATGGTGATGACATTGCTGTAGACACAGATCTGTTTGCTGGTATGTATCCACTTTTGGCAGAGTTAGAAAGCCAACAGATCCCTTGGGGTATTGTGACCAATAAACCACGTTGGTTAAGTGAATCACTATTGAACGCATTGAACCTCACACAACGTTGCGCTGTTCTGGTCTGCCCTGAAGATGTCGCTCAGACAAAACCTGATCCTGAGCCGATGTATTTGGCGGCAAAGCAAATTGATATTGCACCTGAACAATGTATCTATGTGGGTGATCATCCGCGAGATATTGATGCAGGACGTAATGCGCAAATGTATACAATCCTCGCAGCATATGGTTATTTACCATTACAGTACAAAGATGATTTAAATGCTTGGCAAGCTGACTGTATCGTAGAGAATGTCGATGAATTACATCAAGTTATTCGAAAACTTGTGAATAGTTAAAGTCCAAGAAAATCATTCAATTTACCCAACAACATGATAAATAACACTGAAACATCTTGAATATGATGTTTCAATGTTTTTATATAGAAGATAGCGCTGTTGGCACTTCGACTTATTTTACGAGAAGCAGTTCTTTTCCAACAGTGCAAAGTAAGACATATAAAATTTAATCATTCTAAATGATGAGAAACATTGTTTAATCGGGTAACGACATTGCGTTCAAAGCCTAAATGACATCATAACAACTATAGGAGGTCTCCCATGAAGTATTCAGAATATCAACCTCGCCCAGATTTATTGAAGGATAAAATTATCCTCATTACGGGTGCGGGAGACGGTATTGGACGTGCAGCTGCGCTCAGCTACGCCTTACACGGCGCAACAGTCGTGTTACATGGTCGCACGCTCAATAAACTTGAAGTCATTTATGATGAAATTGAATCACTTGGTGCCCCGCAACCTGCCATTCTTCCTTTGCAGCTTTCTACTGCCTCTTCACGTGACTATGAACTGCTCGTCGATACTCTAGAGCAACAATTTGGCCGCTTAGATGGTATTTTGCATAATGCCGGAATCTTAGGCGAGCGTGTTGAGTTAGCACATTATCCAGAAGAAGTCTGGGATGATGTCATGGCGGTGAATTTACGTGCACCTTTTGTGCTCACCCAAGAATTACTCCCCTTACTGGAAAAATCTGAAAATGCATCAGTCGTTTTTGCCAGCTCTGGTGTAGGACGCGAAGCACGTGCGCAATGGGGCGCTTACTCGGTTTCAAAAATTGCGATTGAAGCGGTTAGTAAAATATTTGCCAAAGAAAATACTTATCCAAATATCCGTTATAACTGTATCAACCCAGGTGGGACCCGTACCGCTATGCGTGCCAAAGCTTATCCTGATGAGGATCCAAAGGTTTTACCATCACCTGAAGCCATCATGCCTGCTTATCTCTACCTGATGGGAGATGATAGCCTTGCATTGAATGGTGAGAGTATCGACGCACAAGATTAGGGTCTGTTGACATCTCTCTTTCTCCACGCTTTTCGAAGTGTGGAGAAAATCATAAGGGATTCTGTCATTTAAAATATTGGTCATAGAGTCAAAATTAAAATTTAATAAAATCTCATATTAAAATCGTTTTATCCAATAAAAATGATAATTTTATTCAGTTTCTTAAATAAAAACGATTCCTCTATAGTGTTACTCAAGTTAAGCAGATCAATTTGAGGCGTTTTTAATGAAAGATTTAAAACATAAAGTAGAGATGATTCGTTCTATCGAACAATTACAACTTCCAAATCAGTTTATTGAGGCCTTAGATGATGCCCATCAAGCTAAAGAGATGATTAAAGCAATCAATTGTTTAAAGCAGATGAATCAGCAGTGGTATTAATCATTCAGGCTCAATTTATAGCGGGGTCATCTCTCTAAGCCTGCATGCAAGTTTATTTTCATAAATATTTACATTTTTTAGTCACCTATTCCGCTTAAAAAAATTTGCTGCGATGCATTACAGCTCAAAGCTTTGCAATAACCCTTTTCACTTTTACATAAATATGTTTTTATTATGTCTGTCATTTTAAATGAAAAACTGAACTTTCTTCACAGTTTCTCTGCAATTTAGCAGTACAGTAGTGAGGTCAAAATAAACATATTGAATAAGCGAGGACGATTATGAAAAAGATTTTAGCGATCATCGCCATCTCTTTATCAACGCTGTTGACGGCTCAGATCAGCAGTGCAGGTCCTCATTTTGACAATGACAATGGTTTTGATCGTGGCAAAAGTGAGCGTGGAGATCGTGGACGCAATCATCGTGATCGTGGTAATGATGATGATAACATTCAAGAACAACGTCGTGAACGTGAAGAACGTGGTGTAAAACGTTTGCAACAGCACAAATGGCAAATGGGTTATGTAATGCCACAACATTATCGTGGTAATAGTTACAAAGTTGATTATAAAGACGAAAATCTTCCAAAGCCTTCACGTAATCAACAATGGTATAAGATTAACAATGACTATATCTTGGTCGACTCAGACAATAATAATATTGTGAATATCCGAGGGATGTAGTTTTTAAATATTTTGGTTTCATAGGCTCAAACACCTTTTTGTTTGAGCTTTTTTTTGTCTAAATTTCATCATTACAATCTGCTTTTAAAAAGCTCCAGAAATCTCCATAAAATTGACAATTAGATGATATTTCTCCATTTTTTATCTTAACTTAAAGTGTAATTTGAATAATCGGATAAAGCATCCGTCTGAAAAGGTCGATTCAAATGAGAAAAGTTCTAAGCGCAATCACACTATCACTCAGTGCCTTAGTTGCTAGTTCAGCAATGGCTGACTGGGATCATGGTCAAAATCATCGCCCTGTTGCATCACATGAAAAATTTGAATGGCGAGAAGGTGTCATTTTACCTGATCGTTATCATGACAATCGCTATTACGTAAATGATTATCGTGCATACAAAAACCTACATCAACCAGCTAAATTTGAACGCTGGTATAAAGTAGATGGTCGTTATGTACTGGTTAATGAGCGCAATCACCATATTATCCGTGTGATTCGATAATATCCAAACTACAATATTTACAGCCCAAATTCTTTTTTGGGCTTTTTTATTTATGAAAAGAAAAAACCCAATGGGTCTCTTCATCAAGTCTTCATACATTTCACAATTCACCTAAATCTTGCTCACCGTTTATCTCAAATTATTGAGTAATTTGATTAGATCAAAGGACAAAAGTTCAATTCAGGTGAATCAAATGAAAAATATCTTAACGACACTGGCTTTATCAATGAGTGCGCTGATTGCAACGTCTGCGATGGCTGCGCCACATGATTATCATCGAAATGATCACAATCGCTATCAACAAAACCATTGGGATCATAAATATGACAATCGTTGGAATAACAACAACCATTATGACAACCGAGTAAATTCGAGTAAGCGCTGGCGCTCTGGGCAATACTTCCCGACTCAATTCAATTCTTCGCGTTATCATGTCAATTATAAAAACTACCGCCAGTTACCTAAACCTGGAAGATATCAGCAATGGTATAAAGTAAATGGTGATTATGTGCTGGTAAATGAGCGAAATAATCGTATTATTCGTGTGATTGGTTAATGTCTATATTTTAACTTTTAAACCCAACTCAGCTTGGGTTTTTTCACATTTTGAGAATATGATTAAAATCTAATTGATTGGGCAAATAAATAAACTACATACTTTCATTTATATCTCCATAGTTTCTCTATATTTTACGATTAGATTTAATCTGAACTGGTTAATTATTGAATTAGCTAAAAAGGCAAATATCCTCAGTAAATTGTTCAAAATGAAAAGATTAGATTATGTCATTTCAATGAACAGTAATCCTTAAAATATTTGGTTTTTAACTCAATAATCCAATCTGAATCGCAACACTCATATGACCCTTTTGCACTCGTCCTCCCACGTTCGAGTGCTTTTTTTATTGATTAGGGTCTGTTGACATTTCATAAATGGCTTGCGTTGTAGAATAAAATTGAGCAGGCAAGGCAGGAAACGAAGGGAATAGCGAGACTATTTTCGAGTTTCATAACGCAGACTGAGATAATTTTAGCTACAACCTTTCAGGACTAGCGTGTTTTTTGCCGCTACTTCGTTACGATCTACTCATTTAGAATGACTAAATTTCGTATTTCGTGCCTCGTATCACCTAAAAAACCGCGTAGTCGCAAACATAGACGAATTGTCAGCAGACCCTATTATTCTTGCACTATTTTTGTTTAGAATCGCTGTATCGCAATCATCAATACTGAGATAGGCATGCAAACTGACAGTTTAGAAACAATACAAAGCACAACGCAAGAATACGTGCATTGGTTTCGTCACTCTGCTCCCTATATCAATGCCCATCGTGGTAAAACTTTTGTATTGATGTTTGGTGGCGAAGCTGTTGAACATGAAAATTTTCAGCATATTATTCATGATATTGCGCTACTGCATTCATTGGGCATACGACTCATTTTAGTCCACGGCGCCCGCCCGCAAATTACGGCCAACTTGCTTCACAATAAAATTCAAAGCCCAATCCATATCAACCGTCGTGTCACCACACGTGAATCGCTGCCTTGTGTTATGAGTGCCGTTGGTTCGATTCGTCTACAAATCGAAGCATTATTGTCTATGGGGCTAGCCAATTCACCCATGTTTGGCGCACGTATTGATGTGGTCTCAGGTAATTTTGTCACAGCAAAGCCGTATGGCATTCGTGATGGTGTCGATTTCCAACTCACTGGCGAAGTTCGCACGATTGATACTGAAGCCATTCAACGCCATTTAGGCAATCAAAATATTGTATTACTTGGTCCTACTGGGTATTCCACCACGGGTGAAGTATTTAACTTACTTGCAGAAGAAGTTGCGACAAAAACGGCCATTCATATCAAAGCCGATAAATTAATTTTTTTAGGCAATCAACAAGGCTTGATGGATGAATATGGGCAATTGAGACGTGAAATTACCCCACAGCAACTTGATAAACATATTGAAAAATACCAAGATTCAAATTTTGAAATTGCATTGCATTTACACAATGCAAAAGAAGCCTCATTAAAAGGCGTAAATCGCGTTCATCTGCTTTCCTATAGCGATGATGGTGCATTGATTAAAGAGCTCTTCACCCGTGATGGACATGGCACCATGATCACCGATGCCCATTATGAAGAAGTTCGTATGGCAAATATTGGTGATGTTGGCGGTTTAATTAATCTATTACGTCCTCTGGAAGATGAAGGTATTTTAGTCTATCGCTCACGCGAACGTTTAGAAAATGAAATCGAAAAGTTTGCCGTCATTGAGCGAGATGGAACAATTCTCGCCTGTGCAGCGCTCTACCCGATTCCATCAACAGACAATGAAGTGCAATCGGCCGAAATTGCTTGTGTAGCCGTACACCCAAGCTATCGCAAATCTAATCGTGGTAGCCAGATTTTGCATTTCCTAGAAGAAAATGCACGTCAATTGGGTATTCAACAACTGTTTGTATTAACCACGCGAACCGCACACTGGTTCTTAGAGCATGGATTTGAACTGGCCAATGTTGATGATTTACCCGAAGCCCGACAAGCGCTGTATAACTATCAACGTAATTCGATGGTGTTTAAAAAATCAATTGCTTAAAATTGATGAATTTTTTTATTCTCAATCAATTATCACATTTGCTGCTAAGCTTATCGCTATAGATTCCATCAAGCAGGATATTTTCTTATTCTTGAGGGTGGAATCTATATATGGCAATTGAATAATACAAATAACATCATAATTTTCAAATTCTTATAAAATTATATTTTTATAGAATATCCTCTTTATATTTCTCATTTATAGCTAAGCTTAGCAATTAATTATTTATCTGTTTTTTTCATTAGCAATCACTAAAAACTTATTTTTTTGAAAATACAAAGCCTTTTAAGCTGATGCTCATGCCTTTTTCTGACTTTATAGGAGCATCGTGACTCATGGCGAGCTTATTTCAACCTTCGTGGAAAAAAATCACCCTTATAAGTGCTAGCCTTGCCACCATCATGATGCTTACTGGATGCTCAAAACCACAAGAAACCACAACCTTAAATATCGGTTTTCAAAAATATGGGGTCTTGCCCATTATCAAAGCACGTGGCGACTTAGATAAAGCCTTGAAGGAAAAAGGGGTAAATGTGAAATGGGTTGAATTCCCTGCTGGTCCTCAACTGCTAGAAGGTTTAAATGTCGGTAGTGTCGCCTTTGGTGAATCTGGGGAAGCACCGCCTATTTTCGCCCAAGCTGCAAACTCAAATCTGGTCTATGTTGCCAATCAACCTGCTGCACCTTTGGCTGAAGCCTTAATTGTGCCAAAAGATTCAGCCATTCAATCAGTCCAAGATTTAAAAGGTAAGCGTGTAGTTTTGAATAAAGGTTCAAATGTACATTATCTTTTACTCAAAGTTTTAGAAGCAAATCATTTAAAACTTGATGATATTCAAGTGGTCTACCTACCACCAGCTGATGCACGTGCTGCCTTTGAAAAAGGTGCTGTAGATGCTTGGGTCATTTGGGATCCGTTCTTTGCTGCTGCTGAAAAACAACTCAATGCCAAAGTCATTGCGACAGGTCAAAACTTGGTCAATAACCACCAATTCTATTTGGCTGATCGTAAGTTTGCTGAACAACATCCCGATGTTTTAAAAATTGTGGTCAATGAACTGAATACGACAACGCAGTGGGTGTCTCAACATCAAACCGATGCGGCAAAACTCTTAGAAAAACCGACAGGCTTACCGCTTGATATTTTGAATACCTCAATTTCTCGTATGGGTTTTGGTGTGACTCCAATTTCTAACGATGTGGTAAAGAAACAGCAAGCTGTCGCAGATGCTTTTTATCAACAAAAACTCATTCCCAATAAAATCAACATTCAAGCAGCTGTTTTAGCGAATTAATTTCGCCAACAACGCCGTTAAAGAGGACATCAATATGACCCAGCAAATCGCACAACAAAACACAGCCTCATGGTTCAATGCAACGACTCATGCCATGACCACGATGTTGATCTGTAGCGCAATGCTGGGTTCAGCCTCTGTGTGGGCAATCGATCCAACGGTAAAAGAATTACGTATTGGCTTTCAAAAAAGTTCTATTAATTTTGCAATCGCCAAACAACAAAAGCTGTATGAGAAAGAATTCCCAAATGCCAAAATCACTTGGAATGAATTCCCTGCGGGCCCTCAAATTTTAGAAGCCCTTGCTGTAGGTTCGTTGGATGTTGGTGTCACTGGCGATACCCCGCCAGTATATGCTCAAGCTGCGAATAAACCGCTGTACTACATTGCCTATGAAGCAGCCAAGCCGTTGGCTTCGGCAATTTTAGTGCCTAAAGATTCAAAAATCACCAAACTGAATGAATTGAAAGGTAAACGTATTGCGTTACAGAAAGGCTCAAGTGCACATTATTTATTGGTACAAGCTGTCCGTAAAGCTGGTTTGCAATGGTCAGACATTCAACCGATTTGGTTAACCCCTGCTGATGCTCGTGCAGCATTTCAAAAAGGTGCTGTCGATGCTTGGGCAATTTGGGACCCATTCTTTGCTTCTGCCCAAGTCGAAGATCAGGCGCGTATCCTCGCCTCTGGGCAGGGTTTAAGTCCGAATTATACCTTCTATTTGGCATCGCCAGATTTTGTAAAGAAATATCCTCAAGCAGTTAAAGGCATTATCCAGCAAATTAATACTGCTGATAAATGGGTACAAGCCAATCGTGTCGCAACAGCTCAAGCCATCGGGCAAAGCACTGGTTTAAAACCGAAAGTTAGTCAAACTTTTATTGAGCGACGCCCAAGACCTTCGGGTGCAGCACCGCTTTCAGCAAAAGTAATTGCAGATCAGCAACAGCTGGCCAATCGTTTTAGCGAACTCAAAATTATTCCAAATAGCATTGATATCAAACAAGCCGTTTGGACAGCGAAATAATATTTTTCTAAGGATGAATGAAATGAAAATCTTCTGGTTTATTCCTACTCACGGTGACAGTCGTTATTTAGGTACAAGCAAAGGTGCTCGCCAAGTGGACCATGCTTATATGAAACAAATTGCTGTAGCTGTGGATAATTTGGGCTATGAAGGTGTACTCATTCCCACGGGACGTTCATGTGAAGATCCATGGATTACTGCTGCGAGCCTGATTGATGCGACTAAAAATTTAAAATTCTTGGTTGCGTTACGTCCAGGCGTAACAACACCAGCGCTTGCAGCACGTATGGCTGCAACTTTTGATCGTCTATCCAATGGGCGGGTTTTACTCAACCTCGTTACAGGTGGTGATGAGCAAGAATTGAAAGGTGATGGGGTATACGAAGACCACGCTTCACGTTATAAAACAGCAGCTGAATACACCACGATTTGGCGTGAAATTTTAAAACGTTCACATACCGGTGAATCATTTACCTTCCATGGCGAACGTTTAAGTGTAGATGATGCCAAGTTGCTTTATCCACCGATTCAAGCACCTTACCCACCACTCTGGTTTGGGGGCTCTTCTGAAGATGCGATTGAATTGGCTGCTGAGCAAGTTGATACCTATTTGACGTGGGGTGAACCACCTGCTGCGGTCAAAGAAAAAATTGCAGTAGTGAAAGCAAAAGCCGATGCCAAAGGTCGTCAACTTAATTATGGTATTCGTTTACATGTCATTGTTCGCGAAACCAATGAACAAGCATGGCAAGCCGCCAATGAACTGATCCAATATGTAGATGATGCGACGATCGCAGCTGCACAGAAAAAATTTAAACAAATGGATTCCGTCGGTCAGCGCCGTATGGCTGAACTACATAATGGTGATCGTAGTAAGCTTGAAGTATCGCCAAATCTTTGGGCAGGAGTTGGACTCGTTCGTGGTGGTGCAGGTACGGCTTTGGTCGGTGATCCACAAACTGTTGCAGATCGTATCCAAGAATATGCTGATTTAGGTATCAATACCTTTATTTTCTCAGGTTACCCGCATTTAGAAGAATCCATTCGCTTTGCTGAACTAGTATTCCCATTACTGCCGTTGGAAACACGCAAGAAACTCACGCAACCTAATTTGACGGGACCATTTGGCGAAATCGTTGCCAATAACTACACCCCTGAAGAAAATAAAAAACCATTACAGGAGCCTGCATGAATGCCTTAATTAACAATGCTGCTCCAGCCAAAAGCACTGCCGTTTCACGTGGAACGAAACAAATTGGGCAGCGTTTGCTGCCTTGGATTGTGCCGATTTTACTAATTGTCATTTGGCAAATTGCGTCTAAAACAGGATTGCTTGAAAACCGCGTTTTGCCTGCACCGACAGCGGTAGTCTCTGCGTTTTGGACACTTTTAGTCAGCGGTGAGCTTTGGCAGCACGTCAAAGTCAGTGCTGGACGTGCGCTACTTGGCCTCTTAGTTGGTGGTGGGCTCGGTCTATTTTTGGGACTGCTCAATGGTTCATCAAAAGTTGCATCCAACTTATTGGATACCACCTTACAAATGATCCGAAATATTCCAGCGTTGGCGCTGATTCCATTGGTTATTTTATGGTTTGGAATTGATGAATCTGCAAAACTCTTTTTAGTGGCTGTTGGTGTGTTTTTCCCGATCTATATCAATACCTATCATGGGATTCGTTCAGTTGATCCTCAATTGATTGAAATGGGAAAAAGCTATGGGTTAAGCAGATGGCAATTGTATAAAGACATTATTTTACCGGGCGCAATGCCTTCAATTTTAGTGGGTTTACGCTTTTCACTGGGGTTGGTCTGGGTACTGCTGATTGTGGCAGAGACAATTTCCGCACAATCTGGAATTGGTTATATGACCATGAATGCGCGTGAGTTTTTACAAACAGATATCGTGCTAGTGGGTATCTTGTTGTATGCCCTTTTAGGCAAACTTGCCGATGTTTTTGCACAATTTTTAGAAAAATACCTATTGCGTTGGCACGCAGGTTATCAAAAATAGGAGTCTGATATGACCGATTTAAGCATTAGCCAATATGCCAATGACTTGGTGGCACCAGCCGAGATTATTGAAGAACAACAAGCAAAAATTGGTGCCGAAATTTCGATCGAACAACTGCATAAATATTATGGCGAAGTTAAAGTTCTTGAGGACTTAGATTTAAACATTGAAGCAGGTGAATTCGTTGCAATTGTGGGACGTAGTGGTTGTGGTAAAAGTACCCTACTGCGTTTAATTGCCGATTTAGAACAACCCAGTTATGGTGAAATCAAATTTAAATCTTTATTAAATTTCCGTGAAGGGATCATTGCAGATGATATTCGGGTGATGTTCCAAGATCCACGCTTATTGCCATGGAAAAGTATTCTAAAAAATGTGCAATTGGGTCTAGCCAAAAACCAATTTTCTAAAGCTGAGCAATTATTAGAAAAGGTCGGATTAAAGGAGAAATCTGGACTTTGGCCATCACAGCTTTCTGGTGGACAACGTCAACGAACGGCGCTTGCTCGTGCTTTGTCACATACACCACGAGTCTTATTACTGGATGAACCTTTAGGTGCTTTAGATGCATTGACGCGACTAGAAATGCAGAATTTAATTGAAAAGTTATGGTTAGAACAAGGCTTTACCACCATTCTGGTTACCCATGATGTTAGTGAAGCGGTTCAACTCGCAGATCGTATTATTCTTTTGGATAAAGGACATATTGCGCAACAGTTTCAAGTCGATTTACCACGTCCACGTCAAAAAGGTGTGGCATTTGCAGAACTTGAACAACAGGTACTCAGTGCTGTGCTTGCGACATAAACAGCAACAAAAGACCCTTTTGTTGGCAACGCAAGGTATTGTCGGGCAGAATATTTTTGTCTTTACATATTAGGGTTTGCTGACAATTCGTCTATGTTTGCGACTACGTGTATTTTTTAGTCGATACTAGGCGCGAAATACGAAATTTAGTCATTCTAAATGATGAGAAACATCGTTTCGCAAGGTAACGAAGTAGCGGCAAAAAACACACAAGTCCCCCGCTGCGCCTTGCGCTGCAAACAAAGCAGTGCTTTGTTCTTGCTCAGGGTTGTGGCTAAAATTATCTCAGTCTTCGTTATGAAACTCGAAAATAGTCTCGCTATTCTCATTCATGCTTTACGACGTATACGTCTCATGCTCAATTTTAACCTACAACGCAAACCATTTATGAAATGCCAACAAACCCCAACCTTGCGGAACCATGTTGCTGATCTTGAATAATTAAATCGAATATTTTGTCGTTTTGATCGGATAGAAAATGTTCGCTGTCACAAATATGTTTAAGTTTTCAACTGTTTCTATTGATTAAAAATGAGCTGGGTATTTTAAAGCAAGTCAGTTTTCTTAAATGAAAATTAAATCATGTTATTTAAGATTATCTAATTTTTAAATTAACTCAAAAATTAACCTTATACTAAAAAATGTCACAAAATTTAAATATTAAGTCATAACTGACAGAATTTTAAAATAAGATTTGCTCCAGTTTAGTGCAAAATTAGATAATAGGGATCTACGATCGACTTAATAATAAAACTTCATCATTATTTATCAGAAATATACCAAAATAATGCTGCTTTCTGTGCACAAATCAAACATTTTACCGTACAATTTAATAATCAGTTTTTCGATTAAAGATGCGATGGAACAAAAAAAGAGTGCTCAAAAACGCCAGCAGCTGCTCAATGCTGCACTTGACGTATTTTCTGTCTATGGTTTCAACGGCGCAAGTCTAGATGAAATCGCTCAATTAGCAGATATGCATAAATCCAATATTTTCTACTACTATGAAAATAAAGAAGCCTTATATGTTGAAGTGCTAACAACAGTTATGCAGAAATGGTTAGCACCGTTGCAGTCGCTTGAGTCAGAATTGGAACCGACAGAGGCTTTGTCACATTACATCATGACCAAAATTGAAATCTCTAGAACTCAGCCTAAAGCTTCAAAACTTTTCGCGTTAGAAGTGATTCAAGGCGCACCACATATTTTACCGATCCTCAAAGGCCCGCTTAAAAAGCTCTTTAAACGCAAAGCCAAAGTGATTTTAAACTGGCAGGCGCAAGGTAAAATATCAGATCAAATCGATGCTGAATTGCTGATTATTAATATTTGGGCATTGACTCAAAATTATGCAGACTTTAGTACTCAAATCGAAATGGTGACTGGTAAAACTTTGCGTAATAAAAGTATGTGTCAACGCGCAATTGAACATACAATCCATATGACTTTATATGGTGTGTTACCGCGCAATTAATCATCCAATATACTTATTGGTTATTTTGGCAAACGGCCATAGAGTTCTATGGTCGCCAAGACTCAATTTTAAACTTTATATAATACTCAAACAAACTAAGTCTTTAATAAATAGACTGATATAGTTTTAACAACTTTTGTGCACCCAATAATAAATTATCTTCCCAATCTAAATGTGCGGTGTCATTTGCACCATCTGTAATGTATTTAATCGAAACTAAACGCACATCTAATTTTTTACAGACTTTAGCCAGTGCATAGCCTTCCATATCGACCAAGTTACAGCTCACTTTGGGTTGTCCTGTTTCAAAACTATCCCCTGTACCACAAATACCCTGCGCTAAATGTGGAAAATACGATTCTAAATGAATTTCGCCTGGAAAATGCTCATCCATTGGCGTAACGCCCACATCAAAACCGAGTGGGGAAACATCCATATCACGTTGCACAAAGGTTTTTACCTCAATCAACTCATGGGCATCAAAGAAAGAACTTCCTGCACTACCTAAATTCAGTATGGTTTTACAGCCGGTTTTTTGAATAACATCGAATGCCGTATAGGCTGCATTAATCTTGCCAATCCCGCTATAGTGGACAGTGATACCTGCTTGTTCAAATAACCCTTTAGATTCATTGGGTAAAGCCATAATCAGTGCAATGTCGTCTTTCATATCGATTCAGAATTAAAATTTTACTTATTAGAATGGAAATTCAAATCCTGATCAATCTTATTGTTAACTCAAAATTTTAAAATCATATACAAATCACTACTGTACCTATGACCTTGATTGCGCATAATGTTTTAATAGAAAAAATAGAGATGAAAATAAATGAATATCCAAATCATCGTGGGCAGTATTCGAGAAGGTCGTGTTGCCATTAAAGTCGCAGAATGGTTGCTTAAAGAAATCCAAAAACTCGACTTTAGTACCCTCAATGTTGAAATTGTAGATTTAAAAGAATGGGATTTGCCTTTCTTTGCCGGGAAAAATTCACCCGCCTCAGGAATCTATGATCAGCCCAAACAGCAAGAATGGGCGAAAAAAGTTGCTTCTGGAGATGCGTTTATTTTCATTACCCCAGAATACAATCACGGCTATAGTCCTGTACTGAAAAATGCCATCGACTTCGTTTATAAAGAATGGCAAAGCAAACCTTCGGCTTTTGTCAGTTATGGCGGTACCAACGGTTCACGTTCAATTGATCAAATCAAACAAGTCTGTGCTTTTATTGGCATGATTGACTCTAATGCAGTCATTGAACTGCGAGATATTGGGCAACGTGGTAAGAGTGAAACCTTTGAGGGAAATGAGTTTGATAATAAAGCAGTCAAGTCTGTGGTAAACAAACTCATCCAATATGCCAATGTCTAAAATCACATTGTACGCTTTAGCTTACATCACTTGCATGCATTGACGGCTAGGGAAGTTGAAGCAAATCCCCTATTCTATAGCCATAGGGAACAGGAAGTTTCCCAGACATAAAACAATAATAATCGGTCTGTACATCAGGAAGTGAGGTAGAACAGGAGTTTACCTAGCGAACCAATACGAAAAAGCCCCGTCAGGATGATGGGGCTTTTTTTATACGCTGAACTATTTAATTTTGCCCGACGGTTAATGACTGATCACCAATACATTTGCATCCGCAAGATAAAGGTGAATTATGCTGAGCAGCAGGCTTTCCCATCACCAACATATGATTATCACCTGCAACAATGCTGGCGACACATTTATGCTTGGGACAAGTCGCCTTATCGCCTACACACGCAATCGCTTTACCATCAATCAGAAAAGAAGACTGTGCAGAAATAATTTTTCCACCACCTGTCGTGGGTGACCCTAACGTGATATATGGAAGTGCCATAGTGCCTACCTTTTATTGTTTTGTTATGGAATAAAAAATTTATAAAACATCGAACTCAATACGGCGGTTCTTTTTACGCCCATCTTCAGTTGCATTATCAGCAACCGGTTTGGTTGAACCTAGACCAGCTGTGCTTAAACGAGTCGGTGCAATGCCTTTCGTCGTTAAATACTGCTTCACCGCTTCAGCACGTTGCAAACTCAAATCCTGATTCTTTTGTGGATTACCTTGGCTGTCAGTATGCCCCACAATTTTAACATTTTTACCTTGGACTTTATTTAATGCAACCACCATCTCGTCTAAGATTTGTGTACCTGTTGGGGTAAGTACAGCTTTGCCAGATTCAAACTCAATAATTCGATTTTTTAGGGCATTATCAATCACAGATTGCTCAGCAGCATTCACTGAAATTTGAGAATTAAATCGATAAGGTGGCTGAACTAAGGATTGGAATAAACTGGTGGTTGGCTGAATATCAGTTTGCACACCCATTTTCCCAACCAACTCAACTTGCGTACCTCGTACAGAAAGCTTACCTTGGCTAATCTTCTTTAAATCTGGGGTAATCACACGTGTAACCGAATCACTCCAGCCATTTGGTGCGGATACGGCTCGAATTTGGATTTTATCAACAACTTGATCATCACCATAAACCGCTTTTAATTTCGCCAAGATTGCTTGTTTGGTCATGTCATTCGGCACAGCACCTTCAACCACAATCGGTGCAGCAAACACATTGAATGAACAAAATAAGCTAGAAATAAGCGCAAATTTTTTCAATATTTTGACTTGTTTATTTTTCATATCATTATTCATCTATAAATGTTTGTCTAAAAATTTTCATGCCTTGAACCAGACTCAATTGACGTTCGCATAAAGACTGTTCAAGTGCTGCTAGACCTGCATTCTGTTCCAAATAGGCATCAATCCATAATGGTTTGACCAAAGATACCCAATGATCATTTTGCATATTTTGAGTGAAAATATTACTTAAAGCCGTGATATCTGCCCCTTGGAATCCAAATAATAAAATTGGAGACTCTTGGTGAAGAATACCAATCAAGATCTCTGTATTACTTTTTTCTAAAAAGCGTCCGATTAAGTTGACCCAGAATGCGGCAATTTCATAGCAATAATTATGATTATTAATCGGTAAAATAAGCACCTTAGATAACTTACTGGTACCGTGTTTAAGCACAGGCTGTAACAATAAGCCCAAACCCAGCATACTCTGCGCCAATTCATAAGGTGTGATCTTCATCATTTGTGCAAATGAATGCATGGTATGATTTTCAAAAAAATCCTGCGTTTTTAATTCAGGCAAGACCTGTATTTCATGATCAATTTCACCCAGCTTATTGATCAATACTTCAGGATCACGAATGGTTCGGATGCTTCTATTTTTTTGAAATAAATCAATCAATACCGGTTTATATTTAAACGGCGCATAGAGTAAGTTTTGAAAAGGGTGGTCAACTTCTAATAACTGGCTTAAAACCATTGGAAATTGACGACCAGAACTGTCTTCACTGGTCACCATATTTGCCGCAAGAAACATTCTTTCCTTAGGGTTTGCGATAAAGAAGTCTAAAGGTGCTAATGATTCATAAGCTTGATTAAAATTTTCTTCTCGCATTGCAAGCTCTAAAGCTTCCGTAATCCATTGATCAATCACTTGAATCAATGAATATTGCCCTTTTGTTTTCAGAAAATCACCACGTGCGGGACATTTTCCATAATACAACGGTGTAGACTTTATCGTTTGCATACTTTAATCCCTCGCGTCAAATCGTTCCCTTGAATCATTGAGCCACTCCTTTTCCAGCAGCATTTGCCGCATTGCCAGCAGGTGCCGCTGTTGGGCTTGCTGGTGCGGTTGTCTGAGGCTTAGGTGCAGCTGCTGTTGGTGCAGTCGTACCGCCAAATGGTGAAGCCGCTGGTGAGTTTGCACTTACGGTAACAGGTGCTGCCTGTGCTGCAACAACCAATGGTGCTTTAGGACTTGTAACTCGATCAACCAGTTTTAATCCAACATAGCCACGATTAGAACCAATTGGATTTGAAGCATTACCACTAATTAAACGGAATTGAAGTTTCACAAACAAATCACTGTTTTGTTTGCTTGCCCATGTCATTTCAAAGCTTCCATTTAATGACTTGCGTTGTGCACTATCAATTAATTTATTGATCCCATATTCACCCGGCTCATCAAATATAGTATGGGTTTGACCATCTAAATCGATTGCAGTAATGCGTGCTCCCGGTATTGCACCAGGATTTGGCCACATGAAGTTAACCCATTGTTGGATGCCATTTTCATAAACCAAACGCTGCCCATCAATATCAATGGTATAGGACAATAATTTATTGTTAGGGATTGGATAGAATTGGAAATTTGACTGATTGGCTGCAACTGGAGCACCACCTGTTGCTCCCGCAGAAGCACCATTAATTGGGGTAGTATACTGCTCAAAATTCATCACGAATTCAGGATTTAAACCTATACCCATGTTTTTCCAAGTCTTCGAGGACAATGTATAACCACGACGAATAACAAATGGATCAAGGGTTTCTTTTACAAATTTAGAAATGCTGCCGTTATCACCAAAAATTTGGCTAATTTCACTACTGGTCGCTTGAATCGTTCCAGAAGAGTTAAATGGAACTTTTTGCGAAAGTGTTTGGCTAAATGGTTGGAAAGCCTGCAAGGTCCAAAGTTTATTAATTTCGTCCTGTGCTGGGGTCAACAAACTGTCGAAAGATTGCGTTAATGGACTCACCAACAATTTTTGAACCATTTGCTGATCTAACTCACCCAAACCAACTGTCAATTTTTCATCGACGACTTTTTGAGTGGTGTTGAAAACTGAACTTTGATCATTAATGGTCAGTTTCGCTAAGGCCAAAGCACTTGGACCAAAGTCACCTGCACTGCGTAGATCATTCAGCTTACTTCTGACTTGCGCCATATTCTGTAAATAATCATCCAGCAGTGATTTGTCCTGTAAATCATCACGTTTACGGACCAATTGGTAGAATACTTGGAATTGTTGAGAAATCTGCCCTTGTGCTTGATTAGATGCACGTTGGATATCATCCGTTTTACCTTGACCTAAAACTTTACGCTTAAACCAAGCAATAAAGCCAGTTTGTGGTGCAGCAAGTTCAGCTTGAACGACTGGATTATCCCAACTGGTTTCTTTTGCAACACGGTCAATATAGGTACGGATTGGAGAGTTTTGTGGCTCACCCAACACATCCATGACCTTGGCTTGCTGAACAAAATCAGCGCCTTTTGCATAGTGGGTAGCATTAATAAACTTCTTCCATTCAGCAATATATTCTTGCTTATACAACTGGGTCAACTGTTTACGAATTTGGTCAGGACTACCACTAAAAGTTAAATCATCTGACTGGGTACTATTCAGCACCCAATCTTTGGTATCTGTTGGCTTATTCGCAGCTTCTTCAATCGCTTTATCGACATATTCATCCCATGCTTTTTGGGTAAATATACCAGGCAATGCATAACCACCGAGCATAACATTACGATTGGTTTCACCGATAATTTGCGCTACCGTCACCGCAGGGAATCGAACAGCCGCACGCATTTTAATTTCATTATAAACGCGATCTCGAGCAGGCATTCCACGTACAACAGAGAGCAACACTTGACGAGTTTGATCGACCAATTGTGCATCAGACTCTAACACTGGAAACTTCTTGTCATTGGCTAAAGTCATTGAGTAGCTCAATATTTTTTCAGCTTTTTGAATCATTTCGCCACGTGGCATTTGCCCACGATTGGTGTCTAACCACGAACGCCAGAAGCGAGTGACTTGGTCACTTAAATGACTCGCATCCATATATTGTGGATTGCTCATCATCAAATAGGCTTTTAACGCATTGTAGGCATCTTGTGGATTGGTATCAGAAGGTTCTGATGCAATCTGTGTCGAAGACGCTTGTTTAATTTCTACATTGACATGATTTTGCTTAAGCGTCTGCTCATTGCCTTTTACACGTTGTAAATATTGCGCAATGTTTTGCTGACTCGGCGCTAAAACAATCTGTTTCACACCTTTTAAATATTCAGCTTTTAATTTTTCTTTTAAGTCATTGCCTTGATATAGACCAAACGAAAACTTCAATGGGCGATGCTGATCAAAATCATCCAATTGCTCTAAACGTTGTTGCAAAATCAGTAAAGCATCGATCTGAGTTGAAAGCTCTTGACCCGAAGTTTGTTCCATTTGCACAACTTTATTTAAATCGGCCTGAACATCTGCAATCAATTGTTGGTTATTACGATAAGACCATACCCATAGACCTAAAATGATGGAAACACCCAATAATGATGCAATAAACGCCAAATAACGTTTACGTTTTGTGGTCGGGTTAATATGTTGTTTAACTAAGTTTTTATCTTTGAGAATGACTTCTGAGAATAGCCCTTTTAAGAAATAGCCATGATTCTGAGAAATTGAATTTTGTGGAATACCATGTTCACTATTGGGGATTTTCGTCAGCTGAAAATCATCAACAATCTGTTCAGTCATTGGGCTTTCTATCACGCCCTCTTGTAAAGCACTGGTAAAGTAAAAGCCACGGAAGACCGGTTTAAATTGATACGGATTTTCTTCAAATAAAGTACCAATAAACGTTTTTAATACAGGTTTTAAGGTCTTAAATTCAAGAGGGAAAGTCATCACACTTGGCGAAATATTTTGCGCATGACGGCGACTTAAATGGGTGGTACTGACCCCTTTTAATCCATCATATAAAATATTGTAGTGCTTCTCGAAATGTTCTACGGCATTCTGTGATGATTCAGAGTCATAGGGTAAGGTCGCGCCCCACACTTGATCAAACTCAGCAGATTCATAACATTCAAAAAATTCAGTGAATCCTGCAATCAAATCCATTTTAGAAAAGACCAAATAAACTGGTGCAAAAATTTCTAAACGTTCAGTTAAATCTTGAATACGTGCTCTTAAACTTTTCGCCAATTTGATTGATTTTTCAGGGCTTTGACTAACCAACTCAGCCACACTAACAATCACAATTAAGCCATTGATCGGTGCTTTAGAACGGTTCTTTTTCAGAATATTTAAAAAGCCTAACCATTCTGAATGGTCTTCAGAATATACAGAGTATCGACCAGCTGTATCCAGCAAGACCCCTTCTGTTGAGAAAAACCAATCGCAGTTTCGGGTACCACTAAGTCCTGAAGACACCACTTTTTGATGGGTCTCTTCAAAGGGAAATTTTAGTCCAGAATGGTAAATTGCCGAGCTTTTTCCCGCAGCAGGGTTACCAATCACCATATACCAAGGCAATTCATAGAGTGCTGCGTTACCACTTTTATCACCCAATTTAGACTTACGAATCAATTGGATCGAATCTTTCATCTGCTGATTGATCAGATTTAATTCTTCTTTATCTTTTTGTTTTCCATATTCAGCAGTGGTGTCTTGTTGAATCGCTTCAGCCAATGCTTCACCTTGTTCTGCATGTTTACGGCGCTGGATCAACCAGTAGATGCCGTAAATCACCAATCCAAGAATGTAAGCTGCAACCATCATAAAGAAGTACTGACGCGGCACTACACTATATGAAGAAACGAGCGCAACCAGAATCGAAAGCGCAATCACCAGTTTCGGATTTGTGATGTACTGCCATGCATAGCTTAAAATTGTTTGTATCATTTTCTCTATTTCTTTCTAAATTTATCTGTAAGTTCTATGCAAACTCAGTCCCAACAAGCACTTGGGTTTGCTGATGTTCAGCACTATAAACATAACCGTACAACTCATCTTTAAAGTGCAAACTCAACATAAAACCAAAAACTTTGGCTAAGGGTTGGGTATGGCCTAGGCTATTTTTACTGTAAAGATAATGATGCGCTTCAATCGCTGTTTCGGCAAAGTTTTGTTCAAGTTTCTTTAACAGCTTGATCTCTGCTGGGTCGTCTAAGACCAAGACAAAGGGCTGTTCTTGATCAAACTGTTCTGCTTGGTCTAAATTCAACTCTTTTAATGTTTTAGATGCCTGATCAGAATTTAAAGCAATTCGAATATACTTTATTGCTTGTAAATTTTGCAATTCGACCTGGGTATTTGTCATACAACAGGTACTGATATACTCAGATGGAATATATTTTTCAGTCATCCACGTCCGATCATCTATGGTTTCTTGATCAATTTCTGAATCTACTGCAATAAACAGTGATGCCTCAGAATCCAGAAGTTGGGTTCTTTTCAGCAACTTAATCCAATCTTTATATGCGGTTGTCTCACCCCAATAATGATATTCAGTGCCAAATTGCTGATCGAGAATGCCCAGCTCAGTAAGATAGTGATGAACCAACTCTGAAGCTGAACTTTCATCCCAGCTATGGAATAAGTTTTCTGGCAAAATAATATGGATATTCAAACGATTAAGTCGCGGTACTGCTTCTGCGACCTGTTGTTCTATCGGCTCATCCTCATAGTCACGATGAGGATCAATCCAAGCAGGATGCATACGATATTCATGTGCAAGTTTGGCATCATAAAAGAGCGCTGAGTTTTTTAGATGCTCTGCAATTTGATATAACGTTTCAGTATTCTGTTCTAATTGCTGCTGAATTAATGCACTTATACGCTTTTGACGACTGGAAAGACTAGATGCCTCATCCTCTAACGGTTCTTCAATCTCTTGAACACGAAATGAAAGAATCGGTAAGCCATAACCATTGACCAATTGCGCATCAAGCTCAGGACTTGCCACGTCTTGAAGCTGATCAAGCTGTGCTTCATTTTCGCCTAAGGCACTTAAACTTGTCGCTGAATAAACTTTCAAGTCTACCCATTCAATTTTTTCTTCAACTTTAGCTTCAGTGGTTTGTTGTTGTTCTGAACGTTGTTCTGCCTCAATTCTTTGTTGTTCTTTCTTCTCTTGGCGGCTTTGATAAATCTTTTTGATCAACATCGGGCTTAGGATTAACAAAGTAATCGCTACTGGAATCACCCCAAAGAAAATCAGAAAATCTTGCCCATTTGGGTCATATTTAATATCACGCCAATAAAACACCACGATTACCGAAACCAGTAATATTGTGCTGACTAAAGTTCCTAAAATTATTTTGATCACTTATGACACTCCAATCAGTGCATAACAGGTTTCATCATTGTCACTTTGAGTTTTTGGCATCACAAAAGCACCTTGTGCCAAACCGATTTGTGTTGTTGAGCTCAGTTGTAAAGGCTGGACTTCCTCTTTTGCCAAGACTAAACGTAGATCGACAAGTAAGGTGGGACTACACCAACTTTGCAGAATTTTCTTTAACTTCTTACTCAATTTTTTCTTGGGTAAAAATTCTAAATACTGTGCATGGCTCAATGGTCCAATTTGAATCTCAATTTTTCCATCAATTTGTCGAATCGTTTCTCCACAAAAAGTATTTACACCTAACAAAAAGGGTTGCTTGCCTCCCAAAGTGGTTTTCTGGTCATCGTCGAGTTTAAACTTTTCGGTAATATATTCTTTGACTTCAACGTGTTGATTGAATACGCAGGTCAGCATTGTCTTGAGTGCATGGGCGGTATTGTTTTGCCCCTGCATCAGCCCAGAAAATTCAGCAAAATAATCGTCTAAATCACTCTGTTGATGTTGTGTCCGAATATAACCATTTAATGCATGCAGGATTTCTAAGTAATTATTTTCTTTTTCAACTTCATAACGTACAGGCAGGTTATAACTTAAACTGGCTTCAACAAATTGAGCTGTAAGCTTATGATTAAATAAGCCTAAAAACTTTTGAACTTCAACACGCTGTTTACGCGGTGCTTGTTTCACTTTATTGGTATAGGTATACGGCATTGCGCCTTGCATACCGGTTAAACCGACAATCAAATTGGTAAGATGAATTTTTTCATCTTGTTGTTCGAGTAATTCAATTTCATGTTTTGGGAAGTTCAAATTTAATGAACTTTCAAAAAGAAAATCGTCAGACCAATTCTTTAAAACAGCAGTATTCGGCGCATGTCTAAATAATCGTGTGGTTTGGATAAATTCAAAAGCTGTAGGGGTTTTAAAAAGCTCATCAATTACAGAAGCTTCTTGCCACCAACGTTCTGTACGCATTGGTATAACTCCTGTTTTGTATTTAAATCTCGAACAAAAACGTCAACAAAACTGTTCATCTGTACTTTTAAGTTAAAGATATGACTGATCAATTCGCTGAAAATATATAAGCTATGCCCTCTAAAGACTTGGACATCCACATCCATTAAAACCTTGACCCCACGGACAAACATTGGAAAGGGTTTGGCTTCAACCAGTTTATTGGTGATTTCAAACTCAATTTTTTTTATTGCATCAATAATTAAATGATTTTCTTTAGATTTTGGTAAGTTATAAAGCTCTAATAATTCTTTAATATGGCTGACAGCATCACCCTTCATTAACGCTAAAGTATTTAATGAAAGATGCGAAATAATACGCCATTGTTCATTCTTATTTTTTTCAAATTGGAACGGCGCAGTAGGTCTTTTTAACACCAATGCACGACGAGCAACGGTACTGTCATTCAAATTCAAGACATTGTTTGACTGACCCAAAGCTTCGTGTGGTAATTCACGATTGGAACATAACAATTTACAACTGACAAAATCAGACTTAATACTGTGCGGTTCTAATTGTTTAGAAATAATCGAATAGCCCGTTTCGACATATTGATTTTGTAAAACGGTTGGATTTAATGCATAAAAAAACTGAATATCATCACCGTGATAATGACTCATGGCAAAGAAAGGTAAAATAGGATAAACCACTTGATCTTGGTTGCTTTTTTCACGGATCAAATTCATTTCAACGATTGAATACACTTGATAAAACTCAGGATGATGTGCATCCGTCATCAAAGGATATTCTAAGTTTTTATGATTGATTTTTTGTGGCTCAGCTTGTTTCTCAAACAAATTGACGACAGGGCTGGTAAATAACTTAAAATTTGCCACATTCAATTCTGAATAATTGCGAATAATGGCTTGGTCATTTAAATTCAGTTTTAAATGGATCTGCACTTCAAAGCTTAGATTCTCTTCTTTTAATAATTTTAAAAAATCTAAATTCAAATTTAAATAACTAAACTTTTCAGGAAAACAGAAATATTCGATTAATAGTCGGTAAGCATGATGGGTATGTTGATCAACTGGCAATAAACTTTCATTTTCATCAAAACCCATCACTTCAAACGGATTTTTTATCGCCACAACTTTATGATTGATACGAAGACTAAAACTGGTCTCTTTATGAAAGATATGATCTAGAACTTGCAAAGGAAAGTTTGAAATCGCATCCAAATAAATGGGCAGCTTTTCATTTTTCAACCAATTTTTAGCAGGGTTTAATAACTCAAATTTTAAATTTAATGTCGCATTTTGGTTTAAATGAATATGTGCACTAGGATTGGTTTGGAAACTCAGGCTTTCCAGTTGAATCGGCAGTAATTTAACTTCAGCACTGGTATTAAACTCACATTGAACACCTTTGAAACTTCTCGATTTTAAAGTGGTGCCTTTGGGAATAATATGAACATCTGTCAACTGTTTTTGCTTGTTTAAGTCTTCAAAACTCACAACTGAACACGCCGGAAAATGGCGTAAATATTGAGGAAACATCACCTCAAATAAAGAACGTGTAAAAATGTCGTAACTATCCGCTAACTTTTTATCAATACGTGCGGCAATTAAAGAAAAGGCCTGTATCAGGCGTTCAATATGTGGATCATCAATTTGTTCTTGATTTAAAGATAATCGTTGTGCAATTTTTGGGTATTTATCTGCAAAGGCACGCGACTGTTGTCCAAATTCTTGTAATTGCTTTTCATAATACGGTAAAAGTTCTTCTATCACGACATACCTACTTTATTTTAAGATCTGGCAGAAATCACATATTGCTGTGTTGTTGGCTTAAGTAAGGCATCAAAAATTACAGGTTCATAAAGTGGGTGGATATTTAAATAAGCTTGAATGCTTAGGCATAACGAACCAACATTTTGGTCATCTAACTGCATTTCTACTTTAATTTGTTTTAAGCGTGGTTCATGTGCAGCAATCGATTGTTCTATGGACTGGCAGATGGTATCTCGATCGGTTGGATTCGCTGTTGAAAGCCCAACAAAATCAATAATGCCAAATTGTACGATAGACTTTTTTACTAAAGGGAAATCATCGATTTCCAAATCTAGCTTGGCAATGCGTGTATTTAATAAGTCTTCTAAATCATGAGCAACAGACTCTCTTAGCTCATGAATCGAAAGCCCTTTGATATAATCATCTTCAACAATTAAACGATCAAATAGTGTAGATCGAAATCCATATGGGTATAGTTGATCTAAATTCATAATGTATATTCTAATAATATGAAACAGATAGGGACCCGAGTCCCTATCTGCTCCAACAAACAATTAAGCAGCGTAAGATGCAGTATTGTTAGAAAGAGACCATTTCTTAGTAACGGCACCTTTAGCAGAACCGTTAATATCTTGTTGATTATAAGTCCACTCAACCGCAGCATATTTAAGACCAAATGCTTCAGTTGGAACACCTTCTTCATTTACCGTAGGCGTTACACTTGAAACAAGTACATGCTTAAGTTTGATTTGAAGGTACTTAATACGTTTGTCACCATTTGCACGATAGAAGTCAATTTGAACTTCATCAAATGTATAACCCGCAGAACAAGCTTCCCAAAGTTTTGGACTAGTTGCATCCAAATCTTTAACAAAAAGCATATCTGAGTGTTCTACACGTTCAGCAGTATGACCACCAACGCTTGAAGAAGTCGCAGATTTCGGCTGACGAATATTATGAGACCAAGAATTAACTTCTAGCCAATTTTTGTGCTCAGAATCACGTGACTCGCCATCAACCTTGTACTTACCTTGGAATTGAACGTATATATCTTTCATTGGATTACCCTTATTTTTTAAAGTTATTATTTAGCCACGCTCTATTTTAATTCGAGGACTGAGGTAACTCAGTGACAAGTCGCAAAGAAACCGACAACTCATCTAGCTGGAAATGCGGTCTTAAGAAGACCACAGACTTGTAGTGCCCTGGCTCTGCAGGATTCTCTACAACTTTTACAGAAGCTTCACGCAATGGATACTGCGCTTTTGCTTCTTGTGAAGCACCATCATCAAGCAATACATATTGTGATAGCCATTCATTTAAAAATGCTTCTACATTACCTGCTGAAGCAAAGCTTCCGACTTTATCTCGCATCATTGCTTTTAAGTAATGTGCAATTCGAGAAACAGCCATGATGTATTGGATCTGGCTAGATAATGACGAGTTCGCATTTGCGGTATCACTGTCATACTTCTTCGGTTTTTGCGTAGACTGTGCGCCAAAAAATGCTGCGTAATCTGTATTTTTACAATGAACAAGTGGAATAAAACCTAAGTCACTCAACTCTTTCTCACGACGGTCAGTGATCGCAATTTCAGTTGGACACTTAAATACAACTTCACCGTCATTGGTTTTGAAAGTGTGTACTGGTAAGCCTTCGACCATACCACCACCTTCAACACCACGAATCGCAGCACACCAACCATGGAGGTCAAATGCATTGGTCAAACGAGTACCGAACGCATACGCAGCATTCATCCACAAATATTCATCATGGTTTTGCCCTGAAACTTCTTCCACAAAGTTAAAGCCTTCAGTCGCCCAACCTTCTTTTGGATCATAAGGCAAACGGCCTAAAACGCGTGGCATTGTCAACGCAACATAACGCGCGTCATCACTTTCACGGAAAGAACGCCACTGTACATATTCTGCTGTTTCAAATACTTTTGAAACGTCACGAGGACGATCAATATCTGTAAATGATTCAAGGCCTAACATATTACTGCTTGCTGCTGAAATAAACGGAGCATGTGCCGCTGCTGCAACATGTGAAATCTGTTCTAACAGATACATGTCTGAAGGGGTACGGTCAAACTCGAAGTCACCGATCAATGTCGCATAAGGTGCGCCACCGAATGAGCCGTATTCTTCTTCATAAACTTTTTTAAACAAGGTACTTTGATCGAAATCTGTCGCGCCTTGGAAATCTTTAACCAATTCTTTTTTCGTTGTATTTAACATACGAATTTTGATCAATGGGTTTGAAGGTGACTCCTGGCAGAAGTAATACAAACCACGCCAAGTCGATTCAATTTTCTGAAACTGCTCATTGTGCATGATTTTACTGAGCTGCTTTGAAATCAGCGCATCTATTTCAGCAATACGCTTATCAATCGATAAAGACATATTTTCTGAAACAGTGATTGTTCCTGCCATCACTTCTTTGGCTAATTCACCAATCAAGCTTTTCGCACGGTCATGCTCTTCGTCATTACGTGCAATGCGGCTACGCTCCACGATAGAATCAAGTAAACTTACTTCTTCTACGGCTGCATCTTGCACAGTATTGGTTTGTAAATTACTCATTTTCAGGACCCGCCTCAGCGCTTAATTTACGAATCTGATCAGTATTTTGTAAGACTTCATCAAGTAAATCTTCTAAACGCTCACTATTTGAAATCTTGTTTCTCAAATCCGTTAAACGTTCACGAGCTTCAACTAATTTTCTCAATGGTTCTACTTGTTGTACCACTTGTTCTGGTCTGAAATCTTCCATCGATTTAAAGGTTAAGTCGACCGACATACGCCCACCCTCTTCAGTCAGCGTATTTTCAACTTGATATGCGGCACGTGGAGACAACGACTCCATCACTTCATCAATATTTTCCAAATCGACATTGATGAATTTTTTATCTTTTAATTTGGTTTTTTCTAACTCAGAAGCAGCAGAAAAGTCACCTAAAACACCTACAACAAAAGGTAACTCTTTAATTTCTTTACCATCACCGACTTCAACATCATAAGTCAGTTGAACACGTGGTGGTCGGATTCGCTGTAATTTCTTCTGTACACTTTCACGTTTTGACATTTTTGTTATCCATTAATTTGGGCAATAAATTATGTTGGGAAGTTCGGTCTTGGTGCTGATGACGTAGACTTCGGTTTCGCTGGCGTCGCAGTAGGCTTTGTCGCTGGTTTTGCAGCAGGCGTTGAGCGTGTTGGTGTAGTACGGCTCTTCTGAGGACGACTTACCTTCTGAGGACGAGCACGCTCTACAACTGGGGCACTTTCCTGATTTTTTTCAACCAAAACTGCTGCTGGCATTGCGTGTCTAACTGCGTCAGTAAAACTTTTCGCAACAGGATAGGTTTTATCCTCAGTCAAATATCTCATTTCACGCGTACGCATTTTATTCAATGCGTCAGAAGCTAAGCCAATTCCTGCAAGGAATTTGACATCCGTTAATTCATTGCTTTGTATGTTTTGCGTTTCTAAATAATTGACAATTTGGATAGCTTTATCATTTTTTCCAATTTGCTGAAACTTTTCTGCCGCTGAGACCAACAGTTTGTTTTTATTGTCTTTATTTTTCTTATCACACAATTGTGAATAGACCGCCAACAACTCAGGATTGGTTTCTCCCTCGACCATTGGGTAATCTTTTATACAGGATCTTTTTAGTTTGATTTCATCATCCGCGTAGACCAATGTAGTCGCCAATGATGCTCCAAGAACTAAAATATATGGAATAAAATTCTTCAAAATCCAACCTCAATATTTACTTGATTCAGTTATTCAATAGATTTACTTTTGATGTTTTATAAATATGTATAATTAAGCAATTTCGTTAAAGACTTAAAAATAAGACTAAAAAAACGTGCTCTCGTCAAGTTAAATTTCGTATCAATATTTTAACCATTTGATAAAAATGACTTTTTTAATTGGTTGTATAATATACATAATATCCTATCTTCACAAAAGTTTTTTTTTATGTAAAATATTTCCAGTGATTTTTAAAAAATTATTAAATATTTGATTTCAATATACTAATTTTAATGCCAAATTTATAGGCTAGAAAATTTAGAATTTATTTGCCTAGAAATAAAGTTTTTTGAGAGAGACAGAAAATGACAGATCTAAAAGTTTTGATTAAAAAGTTATCAGCATCTTCACGTACATCTTTAGAACAATCCGCCAACTTATGTGTAAACCATCAAAATTTTGAAATCGAAATCGAACATTTTTTTGTCAAATTATTAGAACAACAATCCAATGATCTTGAACTTCTACTTAATAAATACAAAATTTCAAAAGATGCACTTTTAACGGATTTATTAGAGTGTATTTCTCAACTTCCTAAAGGAAATACCCGTACACCTATTTTTTCCAAATCAATTGTTAGACTTCTTGAGCAAGCCTGGTTACTTGCTTCGGCTGAACCAGACCCAGTGATCCGAAGCGGTCATTTATTGATTGCGCTTTTAACAGCTTCTGATCTTTATCAAATTGCCATTCGAGCATCGAGTTTATTTGATCTGTTTCCAATCGATACGATGAAGCATAAATTTTTGGAAATTTGTGTAAACAGCGCCGAAAATATTCCAACAAACGCTCAAGAACAACAAGCTGAACTTAAGAATCAGCCAACAGACCATTCTGCTTCAAGCAAAAAGACACCTGCATTAGATCAGTTCACCATTAATTTGACGGAAAAAGCCCAAAAAGGTGGGATTGATCCAGTCATTGGTCGTGAATATGAGATCCGTTTAATGCTTGATATCTTGATGCGTCGTCGTCAAAACAACCCTATTTTAACGGGTGAGCCTGGTGTGGGTAAAACCGCAGTTGTGGAAGGTCTGGCATTAAAAATTTCACAAAACCAAGTGCCCGATGCCTTAAAAAATGTCCAATTGCACTCTTTGGATATGGGCCTGTTACAAGCGGGTGCAAGTGTTAAAGGTGAGTTTGAAAATCGCTTAAAACAAGTGATTCAAGAAGTACAACAGTCTTCTCATCCAATTATTTTGTTTATTGATGAAGCTCACACCATGATTGGTGCTGGCGGCCAAGCTGGGCAAAATGATGCTGCGAACTTATTAAAACCTGCACTTGCGCGCGGTGAATTACGCACAATTGCAGCAACAACTTGGGCTGAATATAAACAGTATTTTGAAAAAGATGCTGCTTTAAGTCGTCGTTTCCAAGTGGTCAAAGTAGAAGAACCAACTGAAGAAGTCGCGATCGATATGCTACGCGCCATGATTCCAGTGATGGCCAGTCACTTTAATTTACGCATTGATGATGAAGCGATTATCACCGCTGTTCATTCTTCACATCGTTATATTAGTGGCCGCCAACTCCCGGATAAAGCCATTAGTGTGCTTGACACCGCTGCGGCTCGTGTTGCGCTAACCCAAAATGCTCAACCAGTCAAACTCGATCAACTTAAAGCACAACAACATAATTTAAATCTCGAATTCAATATTATTGAAAATGAACACCGCCACCAGCCAATTCATGAAGAACGTTTAGCTCAGTTAACATCATCATTGGAATTGCTTGATCAAGAAATTCAGCAAACAGAACAACAATGGCAAGCTGAATTGGCACTGATTCAAAAAATCCAAGCATTAGAAACTGCTGAGCAGGTTGATTCCAACAAAGATGAGATTCTCAGTACACGTACGCAGCTCTCTGAGCTACAAGGTCAGCAACCACTGGTCTTTGAACGTGTAAATGCTCAAATTATTAATGAAATTATTTCAGACTGGACGGGTATTCCTGTTGGCAAAATGGTCAATGATGAAATTAAGCAAATTCTCAGTCTGGAAGAAAAACTTGAAAAACGTGTGATGGGACAGGATTATGCCCTACATCAGTTGGTTCAAGGTATTAAAACATCGAAAGCACGTTTAGAAGACCCAAATAAACCACAGGGTGTTTTCATGCTTGTTGGTCCAAGTGGTGTAGGTAAAACAGAAACTGCCTTAGCGCTTGCCAATGAACTTTATGGTGGTGAGTCACATTTAATCACCATCAATATGTCTGAATACCAAGAGGCGCATACGGTTTCTTCACTTAAAGGCGCCCCTCCAGGATATGTCGGGTATGGTCAAGGCGGTGTTTTGACTGAAGCCGTTCGACGTAATCCGTATAGCGTTGTTTTATTAGACGAGATTGAAAAAGCACACAGCGATGTCCAAGAACTGTTCTATCAAGTTTTTGACAAAGGTACACTCGAAGATGGTGAAGGTCGTGTGATTGATTTTAAAAACACCACGATATTACTGACTTCAAATACGGGGTCAAATGCCATCATGCAGGCATGCCTAAATCAACCTGTCGAAGAATGGCCAAGTGCTGAAGAGCTGACTGAGCAACTCAAACCAAGCTTATACAAACAATTTAAACCGGCATTCTTAGGTCGTATGCGAATTGTCCCTTACTTCCCATTACATGATGATCTATTAGTCAGAATTATTGAGCATAAACTAGGAAAAATTACAGCACGACTCGAAAAACAGTATGAAACCAAAGTGACATATAGCGATGATTTAATCGAATTAATTCTAAGTCGTTGTACTGAAGTTGATAGTGGCGCTCGTAATGTTGATAACATTTTAAATGCCTCAGTGTTACCTGCTTTGGCCACTGAAATATTGGTGGCTTTGGCTGAACAAAAAATACCAAAAGTCATTCATATTGATACGAAAGATGATGAAATCATTTACCTATTAGATCCACAAGCGAAGCCAGCAAAGAAAAAGTCGAGCAAAAAGTCAAAAGTTGTGGAAGCTTAAATATATACGAGTATAGAAAATGGATATAAATTTAGACGTCTTATTAGAGCCTATTTCTGATGCTCATCCGTGTGGAGAAGATTTATCTTTTTCCAATGAGTTTCACGAAATTAAAAAAGCACGTACCCATGATGATCCTTTATTAGACCAAGGTGATTGGATTTCTGAGCCAAAGCAAGCCGACTGGTCATTTGTTGCAGAAAAATCAATCCAATTACTCACGCAAAAAACCAAAGATATTCGTTTATTAACCTGGCTTACTGAAGCTTGGACAAACCTCTATGGCTTTGAAGGGCTAATCAAAGGACTGGAACTAAGTCACCGTGTTTTAGAACAGTTCTGGTTAAAGATTCATCCTGAAATTGAAGATGACGACTTAGATCAACGCCTAGGCTTACTACAAGGTTTTACCACCCAATTACCGAGCTTGGTAAAGAATGTTCCGCTTATCAACATTCAACCGTTTTATTCACTTGCCCAATACGAAAAATTCTTACATTTACAGAATAATCGTCGTAAGCAAGCTGAAGATTCTGACAGCGTAGAAGCGTCCTTAGAATTAGATCAATTTAATCAGGCGCTATTCAACACCTCACGGACTTTTCAATATCAAAATTATCAGCAATTTCAAGAAATTTTGCAGCATTGGAATATTATCAAACAAACATTAGATGCGCTGATGGAGCTGGAAGCACCGAGCTTTGCGAGTATCGATTCACAGTTTGAAAATATTCAAATGAATCTGAAAAAAATCTATAAAGCGGACTCATTTGGAAACAACACCAATACAGCTGCAGTTGAAGATATCCCTGCTCAAATGACAATGCCAGTAACAGAAACAGCGCATTCAGCTCCAATTCCACAAGCGCAAACATTTCAGCCTCAACCACAAAGCCATTTACAAAACCGTGAACAGGCAATGCGGGTTTTACAAGAGATTGCCGATTACTTTCAAACCAATGAGCCGCATAGTCCTGTGAGTTATATGCTGCAAAAAACAATTAAATGGAGCCAAATGCCTTTACATGAATGGTTAACTCAAGTCATTAAAAATGATAATCCCCTTGATTCTATTCAAGAATTATTGGGCGTAAACCAAAATAATGAATCTTCTGAATGGTAATCATCTATGTTTAAAGCAGAAAAAGTTCTTTGGGGTGAAGGTTTATTTTTAAGACCACAACACTTCCAATTACAAGATACGTATCAAGAACAACGACTTAACCACACCATTCGTTCAACGATTCCTTATCCTTATGGAATTAAAAATCTTCGATTTGACGAAACACAGCTGGGCACACATGTGCTTGCTTTAGAGCAAATTGATATGATTTGGCAGGATGGTGAAATTTACCAAGCGCCGGCCAAAGATCTGTTACCACAACCGATTTTATTGGATGAACTGAACTTGCGTGGGGAAATGTTAATCTACTTAGCATTGCCTATTTTACAACCAAATAAGAAGAACATCTCTGATGAACAGGATAAACAACCTGCTCGCTACCATTCATATTTGAATGAAACTCACGATCTTTTTACTGATGCATCCCCTGCTGAAATTACATTTCTTCGACGCCGAACTGAATTTAAACTTTTTGATGTTCAAGCAGATCCAAATCAAGATTTAGATGGTTTTTTATATCTTGCTATCGGAAAAATTCGACGTCATAGTTCAGGGAATTTTGAGATTGATTCAAAATATATCCCACCAATTTTACATATTCAGTCAAATGAAACCTTATTGGCAAATTTGAAGCGAACGTTGAACGTTGTTCGTGCCAAAATTAAAATGATTCAAACCAATAACCGTGAAAATGAACAAAAGCTCATTGAGTTTAGATCGGGTGATATTGTTTCATTCTGGTTGGTCAATGCACTGAATACTGCTCATGCGACCTTGAATCATCTGTTACAAAATCCGCAGATTCACCCTGAAAAATTATTTTTTGAACTTCTGCGTTTAACGGGTTCATTGCTGACATTCTCGACCGCATATGAAGTTGAACATTTACCACAATATCAACATCATAACTTGCAAGATAGCTTTAGCCAGCTTGATAAAATTTTACGCGAATTGCTCGATACAATTATTTCAAGTCGTTATATCAGTATTGCGCTAAAAGAAATTCGCCCATCTTATTGGGTGGGAAGCTTAGAAACAGACAAAATTACTAAAGAATCAAGACTTTATATCGCTGTTTCAAGTAGCATGATGCAAACCCATGAACTGATTCAAATTGTCCCACTGCGTTTCAAAGTCGGGAATACTGTCGATGTTGAACAACGTGTTGTTGCGGCACTTCCTGCAATCCCAATTCATCATTTAGTCCAAATTCCAACTGCTATCCCGGTGCGTTCTGGTGTGAATTATTTTGAAATTGAACCACATCATGAAATGTATCAACGTATGCTTGATTCTGAAACCATCTGTATTTATGTCCCTGCAGGTTTCCAAGATATCAGTATTGAATTAATTGCAGTGATGAATGGTTAAGCGAGGAGTATGTCATGAGCCAGAATAATATTGCCCCCTCACTGTTTGATGATGGACAAATCGGTGGAGGTTCTTTACCTCAACAATCCAAAATCACACAAGCAACCAATTTAGTCGACCTTCTACATGACGGATTTTATATTGTTTTCTTATTGAAAAATCAGTATGTTCCAGAAAATGCAAACGGCTTTAAAGACAAAATTTTAGACTTGTTGAATCGTTTTGAACATCAAGCAAAAAAACTGCAGTTTTCTCCTGAAGATATTCATGATGCAAAATATGCATATTGTGCCTTAATTGATGAAACCATTGTTACTCAACAAGATCCATCATTCTTTAACCTGCAAAATCATTGGTTAATCAGTCCACTTCAATTAACTTTATTTGGTTCACAACTTGCAGGTTATCGATTCTTTGAGTTTCTCGAACTGATTCGTGCTCGTGGTAAAGAAAGATTGGCTTCACTCGAAGTTTTTCATTATTGCTTATTGCTTGGTTTCCAAGGTAAATATCGTATTGAATCAATTGAAAGTTTAAATCATCTTGTGGCACGAGTCGGTGATGAAATCGATTATTTAAAAGGCAAAAAGACGGCCTTTTCTCCTTTTGCAGCTTTACCAGATCAAATCAAAAATATTATTCATAAAGAATTACCCTTTGTTTGGATTTTAATTTTTCTGTTGTTATTTGCTGTACTGGCTTTCGCTGGTCTAAAATTCATGTTGAATAAGACGGAAAATGCTTCTATTGCGAAATTTAATAATGTGATTTCTGCACCTGCTGAACAAGCACATATCACTATTCAATTGCCTTGACAGGTTGAATTATGACACAAGAAAAACAAACATCTATTCGTATATTACAAAGTAAACCCGCTAAAAAAACATTGGGGAAATCATCTGTTTTTCTACTTGGTTTAATTGCTGGGATGGTTATCTCTGCTATTTTCTTTTTTGTTTTTATCAATATCAACCCAACAGAAAATAACAGTACCAATACGGATTCGGTTGCAACACAAGAACCTGAACTACGCGATGTGCATGCTGAAGAAACAGCAACCAATCATCACGATGAAAATGCTGGTGCATATAAGCAGCATATCAATGAAAAAGATTTCAATCAGATTTTTAAACATGAAAATAAGGTTGCTGCTCAGAAAAATCCAAATCCGAATGCCTCTCCGTTTGAACAAATGCTAAAACCAGAGGCGAAACCAGCAGTGTCACCGCCAGCTGCAACCAGACCACAAGCTGCAATAACCGCAAAACCAGTACCAAAAGCGAAAGTAGAAGCAAAAGCAGAAACTGCGGCTAAACCTACTGAAAAAGAAGCCGCACCTAAAAAAGAGGAAGCGCAAGAAGCTTCCCCTGAAGGTACAGTGAAAGTGACGATAGACCGTAAAGTCATAGAAAACAAACCATGATTTTGTTTGTTGTCATTTGCTTTATCTTTTTGGTGCTTGGTCTAACTTTTCTGATGTCTTATGAAATTAGACATAAAACCTTAGACTATCTTAAAGCACTTTTACCGCAAGGTAAGAGAAAGCTGGCTTCTGCAAAGCACTTTGCAGAACAAATGAATCAAGCAGCCTCAGCCAATCAAACCCAAACCCATTGGCATTTACAGCAATGGTGGATTTTGATTGCGGGTTTCTTTTTACTTTCCAGCATTCTTGTTTTTGCATTTACACGACCAATTGATCCGACAAAGGTTGAAGCAGAATATTTAAGGAAAACTGACCCTCAAATTTATGCACTATTAAATGGTGAAGTTTTAACCCCTCCTCCAGCAGTGGATGAAAGCTTAATTGATGCTGCGATTGTTCAAGCACAAATATTGGAAAGAGACAACCCTGTTCCAAATCATCAATTCCCGAGTGTAAATCCATCAGCTATTGATAATGAAGGGGTTGGAGATCAACGTAGCAGCTTCGATACAGCAATGGTTGACCGCAAATGGGACAAAATGCATCCAAGTTATAAGCAGCGTTTACTCATGGTCTTTAAAATTATGAAAGAGCGCCATGGTTATGAAATGGTGCTTTTAGAAGGTTATCGTAGTCCAGAACGTCAAACTCGTTTATCTGGCAATACAGCCACGACTTTAGCCAAAGCCTATCAAAGTTATCATCAATTTGGTTTAGCAGCCGATGTTGCCTTTAAACGAGATGGTAAAGTTGTTATTTCTGAACGAGATCCTTGGGCATGGAAAGGTTATCAATTGTATGGGGTTGTTGCTGAATCTGTAGGTTTAACATGGGGTGGACGTTGGACACGCATTCACGACTATGGTCATACTGAGTTCCGTATGCCAGGACTGCGTAAAAACCGTGAATCTGCTGAACGCTTGATTGCTGAAGCACAAGGCAAAGGACTTATGGCAAATAATATTGATGTAAATTAATTGCCATGTTGTCTTTGTAAGAAAATGCTTACAGTAATCACAGCGATTGTCATCTATACGATCAAAGCCTAGTCTTATATTCTATAGTTATAGGGAACAGGAAGTTTCCCAGACATAAAACAACAATAAAGCGTCTGAGCATCAGGAACGTGAGATTCGACAGGAGTCAGATCTAACACACCAATACGAAGAAAACCCCATCAGGATGATGGGGTTTTCTTTTATATCTATAGGATATCTGATTCACATCACATTGTTTGAGAACCTATAAGCTATTTAAATACGTAATAATCAGTTGATTTTCAGCCATTTCTGCAAGCTCTAATGCGGTAAATTGGCTTTTATAGTCTTTGTTTGCACCTTTAGAAATCAATAATTTAACAATATCTAAATGATCATTCTCCGCCGCAGCTTGTAGCGCACTATAGCCCTCATCATCAGTTTGATTGACATCAACACCTTGTGATAATAGTTGTTCGACCTGTTCAAACTCTCCTAAAGATGCAGCATACACTAGTTCAGGAAGATGTAATTCTTCATCATTATTAGGAAGCGGTGAGAATGAGTTAAGTTTCATAAGAAATACCAATTTTTTGTTCAATTATTATTTAGCTAAAAATTTTAAAGGTCAACAGTTCATTATTTAATGAATTCAGTCATCAATTAGCTTAATATAACGAGATCTGTTTCATTTCGCTATAAACACCGTGCATAAAAAAACACCCCGCTCTCTAGAGATCGGGGTGTTTTAGATTTAAAAGCTGGCGATGACTTACTCTCACATGGGTAACCCCACACTACCATCAGC
>NZ_JBWKXD010000006.1:0-193360 GCF_059422625.1 Acinetobacter sp. GW821-FHT01C12 | reverse complement strand
GGGGCGATTGCTTTAGGTCATCCTTTGGGTGCATCAGGTGCCAGACTGGTGACCACAGCCTTAAATCAACTTGAACAAATCAAGGGTGAATATGCTCTATGTTCAATGTGTATTGGGGTGGGACAAGGTATCGCATTAATTATTCAACGTGTTGAGTGAGGTATCTGATGAGCCAGTTATACGCCAGCTTATTTTATCAGCCTGATGTCACAGCAATCTTTAGCGATCATGCCTTATTGGGTTATATGATCCAAGCCGAAGTGGCTTTGGCAAAAGCACAGGCGCAAGTGGGTGTGATTCCACCATCTGCATCCAGCATTATTGAACAAGTTGGACAACAGGCCCTAGCAAAAATTGATTTTGAAGCATTGGCAACTGCCACAGCACTTGCGGGAAATATTGCGATTCCTTTCGTAAAGCAATTTACTGCGATAGTAAAACAACAGGATGAAGACACAGCGCGTTATGTGCATTGGGGCGCAACCAGCCAAGATATTATTGATACAGCCACGATTTTACAATGCCGTGATGCATTAGGGCTGATCGAAAAACAATTACAACAGGCTTATCAAGTTTCATTAGACCAAGCACAACAGTATCGTGCTCAAGTCATGATTGGTCGCACTTGGTTGCAACAAGCCTTACCAATTACTTTAGGGCATAAATTTGCACGTTGGGCTGCGGCATTTAAGCGTGATCTCGATCGTCTAGGCGAGATGAAAAACCGCGTGCTTACTGCTCAACTTGGTGGGGCCGTGGGTTCATTAGCATCATTACAAGATCAAGGTTCAGCTGTGGTTAAAGCCTATGCTGCGGCATTGAATTTAACCTCTCCTGAGTGTACATGGCACGGTGAGCGTGACCGTATCGTTGAAATCGCTAGCGTACTTGCCCTGATCGTCGGCAATGTTGGCAAGATGGCAAAAGATTGGTCTTTGCTGATGCAAACTGAAATTGCTGAAGTCTTTGAACCCACTGCAAAAGGTCGTGGTGGCTCATCCACCATGCCACACAAACGTAATCCAGTTGCAGCCGCTTGCGTACTTGCAGCAGCCAACCGTGTGCCTGCATTAATGGCAAGTGTCTACCAAAACATGTTGCAAGAACATGAGCGTGCTTTAGGCACTTGGCATGCAGAATGGTTAGTGATTCCTGAAATTTTCCAGTTGTGCGCAGGCGCTTTAGAACGCACGACAGATGTGCTTGAACATATGCAAGTCGATCCAGAAGCCATGCAACGCAACCTTGAGTGTACTCAGGGCTTGATCATGGCGGAAGCGGCAATGATGGCATTGGCAGCTAAAATTGGACGTTTAAATGCACATCATTTGGTTGAGCAAGCTTGTCAGCAAGCCATCGCACAGCAGCAGCATTTAAAAACAGTATTGTCAGCAATGGCTGAAGTGAATGTCCATCTAAGTACACAGGCGCTAGATGAGATTTTTAAACCAGCCGCTTACTTGGGCAATATTCAGGCACAAATTGATGCCGTACTACAAGCAGCACAAGGAGTGTCTAAATCATGAAAGCCAGTATGAAAATCAACAATCGTCAAGGTCATCAACTTGCTGTACAAGTTCAAGGCGTAAAAGATGCCCCCGTGATTATGTTTTCTAACTCACTCGGAACAGATCATGGTATGTGGCAAGCACAAGTAGATACTTTGGCGCAACATTATCAAATCATTACTTATGATACCCGTGGGCATGGTGTAAGTGATGTGATTGCCAACAGCACGCTACAAAACTTTGCCGACGATGTGATTGATATCTTAGATACATTACATGTTGAAAAAGCACATTTTTGTGGAATTTCAATGGGTGGCATCACTGCACTCACATTGGCAATTGAATACCCAGAACGCTTTTATAGCATCACCGTGGCGAACTCGGCCGCCAAAATTGGTACAGCTGAAGCATGGAATACCCGTGCCGATAGCGTAGAGCAAGATGGGTTGGCTGAAATTGTTAAAACTACACATACACGCTGGTTTAGTGGGCATTTTGATTATGCCCATGATGTGCTTGCTCAAAAAACCATTCAAAGTTTAGCGGTGACGCCTGCACAAGGTTATGCCAATGCCTGTCGAGCATTGGCAGATGCTGATGTTCGAGATCAGCTCAATCAAATTCAAATCCCAACTTTAATTATCGCAGGTCAATATGACCCTGTAACGACGGTTCAGGATGCAGAATTTATGCATCAATCCATTCCAACCAGTCAACTTGAAATCTTGGCAGCTTCTCATTTGTCCAATATTGAACAACCACAAGTGTTCAATCAGGCATTGTCCAAGTTTATTCAGAACATATAACCGTCTAGGGTTAGAAAGGAATTCGCCTACAAGGAGGCAACTATGGCACAGGAATTTGCTGCCCCAAAAAACAGTATGGATGCTCAGGCACTCATTAATGATGCACCGATCAGCAAGTATCAATGGATGATTGCAATCATTTGTTTTCTGATTGTATTTGTTGATGGAATCGATACGGCTGCAATGGGCTTTATTGCACCAGCTCTGGCACAGGATTGGGGGATTGATCGCTCTCAACTTGGACCTGTGATGAGTGCAGCACTGGGTGGAATGATCATTGGTGCATTGGTTTCAGGACCTACTGCGGATCGTTTTGGACGCAAGATTGTATTAACTATTTCAATGTTGATCTTTGGTGGTTTTACCTTGGCATCAGCTTATGCGCCAAACTTAGACAGTTTGGTTGTACTGCGCTTTTTAACCGGTATTGGCCTAGGCGCAGCAATGCCAAATGCCACCACATTGTTTTCAGAATACTGCCCAAATCGTGTTCGTTCACTGCTCGTGACTTGTATGTTTTGTGGCTACAACTTGGGTATGGCAACAGGCGGTTTTGTCAGTAGTTGGCTGATTCCTGCCTTTGGATGGCACAGCTTATTTTTGCTCGGTGGTATTTCACCGTTGATCCTGATGCTGTTGGTAATTGTACTGTTACCTGAGTCATATCGCTTCTTGATTGTTAAAGGTCGAGATGCTGCAAAAGTTCGCAAAATCCTGAGCCATATTGCACCTGAAAAAGTACAGCTTGCTGACAGCTTTTATATCCCAGAAGAACAGTCTGCTGTGGCACAAAAGAAAAATGTATTTGGCATGTTGTTTTCGCAAAAATTTGCCAAAGGCACAGTGTTGTTATGGTCAACCTACTTTATGGGCTTGGTGGTGATTTATCTACTGACCAGTTGGTTACCAACTTTGATGCGTGAAACCGGCGCAACTATGGAACGCGCAGCATTTATTGGCGGTCTATTCCAGTTTGGTGGTGTGTTGAGTGCGTTATTTATTGGTTGGGCAATGGATCGTTTTAACCCAAACCGCATTATCTCAGCATTCTATTTTATCGCAGGCTTATTTGCTGTTGCCGTAGGTCAAAGCCTTAGCAACCCAACATTATTGGCCATTTTGGTGCTATGTGCTGGTGTCGCAATCAATGGTGCGCAATCTGCAATGCCAGCGTTAAGTGCCCGTTTTTACCCAACTCAATGTCGTGCAACTGGCGTGGCATGGATGACAGGGATCGGTCGTTTTGGCGCAGTGTTTGGTGCTTGGATTGGTGCTGTTTTACTCGGCAATGATTGGTCTTTTACCGCAATTTTAAGCTTATTGATGATTCCTGCAACCGCTGCGGCTGTGGCGATTTTTGTTAAATCCTTAGTGGCGCATACCGATGCAAGCTAACTTTCTCAAGATCAGAAATAAGATCATAAAGAGGGACAATTTCCATGAATGATGAACAACGTTACCAACAAGGACTACAGGTCCGCACCGAAGTATTGGGTGAAAAACATGTCGGTCGTTCTTTAGAAAATTTGAATGACTTTAACCAAGATTTTCAAAACTTTATTAGTCGTTTTGCTTGGGGTGAGGTGTGGTCACGTGAAGGTTTACCACGGCATACCCGCAGTTTAGTCACCATTGCCATCTTATTGGCATTGGGACGAGAAGATGAACTCAGAATGCATCTACGTGCTTGCTTTAACAATGGTGTTACCAAGGACGAACTCAAAGAACTGATTTTACACAGCTCATTGTATGCAGGACTACCAGCCGCAAATGCAGCAATGCACATGGCTGAAGATGTTTTTAAAGAACTCGGAATAGAAGTGCAACCTGTCGCTGCACAACAACAGGATTAAGGAGATAGGCATGTTAAGTCATACATTGGGTGCATATCCACAACGGAATACAGAAGATCACCCGCCAGCATATACACCAGGCTATAAAACCAGTGTATTACGCTCGCCCAAAAATGCATTGATCTCAATTAATGAAACATTAACTGAAGTAACCTCACCGCATTTTTCACCTGAAATTTTTGGTGCAAAAGACAATGATTTGATTTTGAACTATGCCCAAGAAGGGCTCCCAGTCGGTGAGCGAATTATTGTGCATGGTTATGTACGTGACCAGTTTGGTCGCCCTGTAAAAAACGCCTTATTGGAAGTTTGGCAAGCCAACGCATCAGGTCGTTATCGCCATCCAAATGACAAATTTATTGGCGCAATGGATCCTAACTTTGGTGGCTGTGGTCGTACCTTAACTGATGAAAATGGTTTTTATATTTTCCGTACCATTAAACCGGGGCCATATCCTTGGCGTAACCGAATCAATGAATGGCGTCCAGCACATATCCATTTTTCACTGATTGCAGATGGTTGGGCACAACGTTTGATTTCACAGTTCTATTTTGAGGGCGATACCCTGATAGATACTTGCCCGATTTTAAAAACCATTCCATCTGAAGATCAGCGTCGTGCCTTGATCGCATTAGAAGATAAAAACAATTTCATTGAATCAGATAGTCGTTGTTACCGCTTTGATATTCATCTGCGTGGTCGTCGTGCGACTTATTTTGAAAATGATTTGACTTAAGGAACTCAGACAATGAATGCATGGAATTTTCAGGAAATTAAGGAAACCCCATCACAAACAGGTGGTCCTTATGTACATATCGGTTTATTGCCACAACAAGCCAATATTGAAGTATTTGAACATAGCTTCGATAACCAGTTGGTGAAGGAACACACCCAAGGCCAACGCATCCGTATTGAAGGTCAAGTGTTTGATGGACTGGGTTTACCATTAAGAGATGTATTGTTGGAAATCTGGCAAGCCGATGCCAATGGAGTTTATCCAAGTCAGGCCGATACCCAAGGCAAAACTGCTGATGCTCATTTTCAGGGCTGGGGGCGTACAGGCGCAAATTTTGAAACAGGTTTTTGGAGTTTTGACACCATTAAACCGGGGACTGTAGCAGGGCGTAAAGGCTCAACTCAAGCACCGCATATTGCAGTCGCACTATTTGCTCGTGGAATCAACATTGGTTTGCATACCCGTATTTATTTTGACGATGAAGTCGAAGCAAATACCAATGATCCTGTACTCAACAGTATTGAGTGGGCAGTCCGCCGCCAAACCCTGATTGCAAAACGCAGTGAAGTCGATGGTGAAATCGTATATCGCTTTGATATTCGCATTCAAGGTGAAGAGGAAACGGTATTTTTTGATATTTAACAATCCTCAAGATCTCTCTTTTTGAAAGAGAGGTCTTGCTTTGAAATCATCTAAGTCTTGAGATTCGCGATACTTCGCTCTTTTTAAAAGCTAAGGAACGATTGAAGTTCCGCAAGAGAGGGATTTGGAGGAATTAAGATCGATGAAAAGCACTTAAATGAAATCGCGATATACAAACGGATAATTTATTAAGGAAGATGAAAAATGAAACTACAAAAATTTGCAGCATTGATGCTTGCACTTAGCCCCATATTGCCCCTTCAAATGATACAGGCACAATCTGTTTCACAAAGTCCAGTTGAGCTCACAGAACTGGCAAAACTCCCAGTAAAAACCATTGTCCCGATTACAGCAAAAACCAAAGAACAAGCTTTAGCACAGGCAAAAATCATTGCCAATAATCCAGATGCAGATTTAGCCGAGTTCCGCATAGATCTGCTCAACTTTGCCAGTGACACTAAGCAAGTGATCGCTTTAGGACATGAGCTTAAACAGATTTTAGGGTCTAAACCCGTGATCGCCACCATTCGTACCCATAATGAAGGCGGGCAACTGACCATCAGCGATGCGGATTATGGCAAAACTTATCAAGCCTATTTACGCCAACCCTTTATGGACATGCTGGATGTGGAAATGTTCCGAGATCCGCAAGTGGTGAAAAGCACCGTTAAATTGGCACATGAAAAAAAAGTATTGATTGTGATGTCCAATCACGACTTTAAAAAGACCCCTGATGAAGCAGAAATCGTTCAACGCTTGCTTAAACAAGATCAGCTTGGCGCAGATATTCTGAAAATCGCAGTGATGCCACAAAGCAAACAAGATGTATTTACTTTGATGAATGCCACTTTAAAAGTCAGCCAACAATCTAAAAAACCATTGCTCACCATGTCGATGGGGAAACTTGGGACGATTTCTCGAATTGCCACAGCCAATATGGGCGGCAGCTTTAGTTTCGGCATGATCGGTGAGGCTTCTGCGCCCGGTCAAATTGATGTGACCCAACTCAAACAGTTATTAAAAACCGTTCAACCAACACCATAAATTAAAAGGATTTTTTAGACATGAAAATGATTTCATTACGTTTAACGACATTGGCACTTGGCTTAGCGGTTTCTGGTTTGGCAATGGCGGAAAGCTATGTGGTAGACCGTTATCAAGATGATCATGAAAAAGGTTCACTACGCTGGGCGATTGAGCAAGCCAATAGCAAGCCGAGTGAAGCCAGTGAGATTTTGATTCAAGCAGTTGGGCAAGCACCTTATGCCATTAAGGTCAACAGCCCACTGCCAGAAATTAAAGCACCAGTAAAAATCATCGGTACACAGTGGGCAAAAACAGGTGAGTTTATCGCGATTGATGGCTCAAATTATATCAAAGGTACAGGCGTTGAAGCTTGTCCGGGTGCTGTTGAAGGGCAATTCGGAACCAATGTTCGTACTACAACTTTGCCGGGAATTGTATTACGTGACATCAATGGGGTCAGCATTCAAGGGTTAGAGATTCGTCGTTTTTGTATAGGGATCTTGATGAACCGCGCCAGCAATAACCTGATCCAAAATAACCGTATTATGCACAACTATGGTGGTGCAGGGGTGATGTTGACAGGGGATGATGGCAAAGGTAATCCAACTGCGACAACGACCAATAACAACAAAGTGCTGAATAACTATTTCCAAGACAATGGTGATGGACTTGAGTTAACCCGTGGTGCTGCATTTAACTTGGTTGCCAATAACCACTTTATTTCAACCACTGCAAATCCAGAGCCATCGCAAGGTATTGAAATTTTATGGGGCAATGACAATGCGGTGATTGGTAACAAGTTTGAAAACTATTCAGATGGTTTACAGATCAACTGGGGCAAACGCAATTATATTGCCTATAACGAACTGACCAATAACTCCAACGGTTTTAACCTGACGGGTGATGGTAATATTTTTGACAGCAATAAAGTCCATGGTAACCGCGTCGGTGTTGCGATTCGTTCAGAAAAGGATGCCAATGCGCGTATCACATTAACCAAAAATCAAATTTGGAATAATGGCAAAGACATTAAACGCTGTGAAGCGGGTGGAAGCTGTGTGCCAAATCAACGATTAGGCGCAATCATTTTTGATATCCCAGGATTAGAACATGCGCACTTTGTCGGTTCACGTGGTCATGGTGTAAAAATTGATCCAGCAAACTTACAAAAGACCTGCCAGCAACCCAATGAACAAGGCTGTAATCCACAACCAAATCAAAATATTCAAGCACCTAAATTGACCTTAGCAAAAGGTCAAATTGCGGTAGAAGTAAAAGGACAACCAAATCAACGTTATCAAGTTGAATTTTTTGGAAACTCACAAGCAAGCTCAAATGAAGCAGAGTTTTATTTAGGCTCAAGCACTGTTGCAACCAATGCCCAAGGCACAGCAAGCGTGACTTGGAAACCGACAATGAAAGTTGCATCGATCACGGCAAATATCACAGATCGTCTAGGTGCAACATCTGAACTTAGCTCAGCGGTAAAACTTAAATAAAAGTAAGGATGCTTAATATGAGTTCAAATGGATTATCGATCAAACTGAGTTGTTTAGCCGTTGCGCTGTGTATGGCTCAGAGTAGTTTTGCTGAGCAAGCTTGGTCACAAGATCGTCAATGGTTATTGGGCGATTGGAATGGACAACGCCAACAACTGGAAAAAGACGGCTATAAATTTACGGCCTCTATTATGAGCCAAGCTGCAACCAATTTAGACGGTGGCTATCACGACAATAACAGCTTTGAAAATGCAGCGCAATTGGCATTGGGTGCTAACTTTGATTTAAATAAAATCGCGGGCTGGAAAGACACTACAGCCAATATCTTAATCACCAAGCGTGATGGTAATGCTTTAACTTTAGAAAGCATTAAAGACCCACGTTCTGGTGCTTTGGGCAATTCACAAGAAATTTATGGACGAGGCAAAATCTGGCGCCTGACCCAAGCATGGGTCAAAAAAGGCTTTGCTGACAATACAGTTCAATTCAAGATTGGCCGTATGGGCATGTCGGATGACTTTAATGGTTCACAATGTGAGTTCCAAAACTTATTACTTTGTGGTGGGCAACTAGGCAAATCCATTGGTTCAATTTGGTACAACTTACCCGTAGGTTTATGGGGAACCAATGTGAAGTACCAATTTGCACCTGAGTGGACACTCGGTGTCGGTGTTTATGAAGTCAATCCTGACAACATTAAAACTGGCAAAAATGATGGTTTTAACTTGGATATGCGCAATGTTAAAGGTGCCACCATTCCAGTAGAACTGGCATGGCGTCCAAAACTAGCAGTATTTGATGGTTTAGCAGGCGAGTATAAAGTCGGTGCGCTGTACTCGACAGCTGAAGCCAATGATATTGCGATCGCAGGAAAGGTACATGATAGCAAACATAGTTTTTGGCTTAATGCACAACAACAACTGAGCCAAAAAGGGCAGGACCCTAAACGTGGTTTGTTCGTGAGCTTTAATGCAGTTGTTAATGATAAAGCCACTACGGCAGTACAAAGTACCCAACAACTTGCACTCTGGTACAAAGGACCTTTTGACAGTCGCCCTAATGATTCAATCGGATTTGGGCTTGCAAATTATATGGTCAATGATCGTTATAAAGATCGTCAGATTGCCATCAATAACAGCCGTGGTTATGACCAGTACGATAGGTTTGCAACAGATTATGTGCCTGTGCAACGTGATGAGCTCAATGTTGAATTGAACTATAACTATCAATGGTCACCTGCAATCATGCTACGACCAAACCTACAATATATCCATCAGCCTGCAGGTGTAAAAGAAGTGGATGATGCATGGGTTGCTGGTTTGAGCATGCGTGTGAATTTCTAATCTAGGAGTATGACCTATGACTGAGTCTACAAGGACACATACCGTATTAAAAATATGGTGTTTTATATTAGCTTTGGCTTTACTTGTGACAGGGCTATTCTTTACCGTTGGCGGTGCTAAGCTGGTAACACTGGGAGGATCATGGTATTTCGTGATTTCTGGTGTATTCACATTGGCATCGGCGATATTTATTTTTAAGAAAAAAACGCTTGGTGTCTGGCTATTTAGTTTGGTTTTTGTGGGCACAATCATATGGTCATTGCTAGATGCAGGTTGGGAATTTTGGCCTTTATTTTCAAGACTGATGTTTCCAGCAGGTTTATTCGCTGCATTGATGTTTACTTTGCCCGCGATTCGCCGTTACCAGTTTCAACCGAGTGCGAGTTTGCCAGCTTATGGCTTAGGTGCACTCACAGTTTTAGGCATGTTGATTGGGCTTTATCAAATGTTTCAACCACATCCAACGGTTGCAGCAACAGGTCAGGCATTGCCATTGGTTCCTGTTCAAGCGGACATGAAACAAAGCAATTGGCAGAATTATGGTCAGGATGCAGGCGGCAGTCGCTTTGCTGCACTTGATCAGATTACCCGTGATAATGTCCATCAACTCAAAGAAGCATGGCGTTTTCGTACAGGTGATTTCACCACGGGTTCAGGCAATGGTGCAGAAGATCAAATGACCCCTTTACAGGTGGGCAACAAGATTTTCTTATGTACACCACATAACAATATTTTTGCTTTAGAGGCTGACTCAGGTAAACAGCTTTGGAAAGCCGAAGTAAACTCTAAATCGGATGCATGGGAACGTTGTCGTGGTGTGGCTTACTTCGATTCAACCCAAGCACTAACCCAACCGACTTTGGCTGGTGCAACCCCTGTTCAAGCTGTCGCTAATAATACCGCTTGTCTACGCCGTGTTTATACCAACACACCAGATGGTCGTTTAATTGCGGTCAATGCTGATACCGGTGAACGTTGTAAAGATTTTGGTATTGATGGAACGGTTGATTTACTCAAAGGTTTGGGTGAAGGAACCACCGCGCCACGTTTTGAAGTGACCTCTGCACCAACTATTGCGGGCACAGTGATTGTAGTTGGTAGTCGTATTGCAGATAACCTTGCCGCAGATATGCCGGGTGGGGTGATTCGTGCTTATGATGTGATCACAGGTCAATTGCGCTGGGCATTTGATCCACGTAATCCTGATCCAAACTATGTGTTAAAAGAAGGTGAAACCTATAAACGCAGTTCTGCAAACTCTTGGGCAGCAATGTCGTATGACCCAAAAATGAACACAGTATTTTTACCAATGGGTAGCTCATCTGTGGATGTTTGGGGAGGCAACCGTCAACCTTTGGATCATAAATACAATTCATCCGTATTGGCTTTAGATGCAAGCACAGGTAAAGAAAAATGGGTCTATCAAACTGTTCATAATGACCTATGGGATTTTGATTTACCGATGCAACCAAGCTTGGTTGATTTCCCAATGAAAGGTGGTAAGAATCAACCTGCTGTGGTGATTGGAACCAAATCTGGACAATTCTTTGTATTGGATCGCTTAACAGGCAAACCATTAACCAAAGTGATTGAACAACCTGTGAAAGCTGCGGATATCCCTGGTGAACAATATAGCCCAACTCAACCACGTTCAGTTGAAATGCCACAAATTGGTAATCAAACTTTGACTGAATCGGATATGTGGGGCGCAACACCGTTTGACCAGCTGATGTGTCGTATCGGCTTTAAATCTATGCGTTATGAAGGCTTATATACTGCACCGGGTAAAGATAAATCTTTAAGTTTTCCAGGCTCTTTGGGTGGCATGAACTGGGGCAGTATAGCCTTTGATCCAAGCCATCAATATATGTTTGTCAACGACATGCGTTTAGGTTTATGGATTCAATTGATTGAACAAACACCTGAAGATTTGGCAATTCAGGCAAATGGTGGTGAAAAGGTCAATACAGGTATGGGCGCTGTACCGATGAAAGGTACACCCTATAAAGTCAATAAAGATCGCTTCTGGTCGAAGTTGAATATTCCATGTCAAAAACCGCCTTATGGCACCATGACTGCGATTGATATGAAAACACGTCAGATCGCTTGGCAAGTGCCGATGGGAACAGTAGAAGACACTGGACCTATGGGGATAAAAATGGGATTAAAAGCACCGATTGGTATGCCAACCATTGGTGGTCCAATGGCAACCCAAGGTGGCTTAGTGTTCTTTGCTGCAACGCAAGATTACTACTTACGTGCCTTGGATTCATCTTCAGGTAAAGAGTTGTGGAAATCACGTTTACCTGTCGGTAGCCAAGGAACGCCAATCAGCTATGTTTCACCTAAAACAGGTACACAATATGTGATGGTGACTGCGGGCGGTGCTCGACAATCTCCTGATCATGGTGACTATGTGATTGCCTATAGTCTGAAATAAGCTAGAACTGTTTAAAAAATGGGACTGCAATCGTTACGCGATTGCAGTTTTTTTTATGGGTTTAAAATTTAAATAGAGGAGTATAAATTAAGTCGCTTTGCTTTTTACATCATTGAATCACACAGGGCGTAGCTACCGCATGGCGACATGGATGTAGTAACGCAAGAATGAGGCATTGCCTAATAATGAACAGAAGATAAATTAAGTTGCTTTTAACACCATTGAATCACACAGGGCGTAGCTACCGCATGGCGACAAGGATGTCGCCGTTTGGCGGGGGTATAAGGATGTACCCCTCGCCAGACGAAAGATTTTTGTTACTTTTGATCTTTCAAAAGTAAGGTAGTATCGCCTACGCAAGTTAAATTAAACCTTTCACTGTAATATGAGGCAGTGCAAGCCCCTTTGCACTGAAAAAGAAGAGAACTGCATGAAAGTCAATTCATTTAAGTAATGAAAAGCTCCCTCCTTTTTCAAAGGTGAGAAGTATTACTTCGCAAGGGGGAGGATTTAAATCCTATTTAGCTTTTTGCTGTGCAAGTGGTGAAACAGAGAGAGAATCATTTTGATGGTAGCTTTCTTGAAGTTCAATATCTTGCTTCTGCAAACCCTCAAGAATTGGACAATTCGGCCGATGATCACCAGCACAACAATTGATTAAATTTTGCAAGGTATTGGTCATCTTCTGCAGTTCAGTAATACGGATTTCCAATTTTTCGATATGCGAGAGTGCGAGTTGCTTTACATCTGCACTGTGTCGATTTTTATTGTTCCACAAATCTAAAAGATCAGCGATCTCTGCAACTGAAAATCCAAGTGATCTTGAACTTCGAATAAACTTGAGCCGTTCAGCATCTTGGTCAGAATAGGAGCGATAGCCTGCATTACTTCGACCCACGGCTGGAATCAGACCAATCTGTTCATAATAACGAATCATTTTGGCAGATATTCCAACAGTTTGAGACAGTTTTCCAATATTCATGGTGATTCTCTCTACAAGCTTCTACTCGAAAGTAGAAGCGGGTTGAAAACGACGTAAACGTAAGGCATTGGCCAACACGAATACACTGGATAAAGCCATTGCACCTGCTGCAAATATTGGTGAAAGCAGGATGCCATAAGCAGGATAGAGTAGCCCAGCCGCAACTGGAATCAGCATGGTATTGTAAGCAAATGCCCAGAATAAATTCTGATGAATATTGCCGATGGTGGCTTTTGATAGTGCAATGGCATTGGCAACACCTTGCAAGTTACCTGACATTAATACAACATCTGCCGACTCAATCGCAACATCTGTACCTGTACCAATCGCAAGACCGACATCGGCTTCAGCCAAAGCGGGCGCATCATTGATCCCATCACCAACAAATGCAATATTGCCATATTTTGCTTTTAGGCTTTGTACCGCTTTGACTTTTCCTTCAGGTAGAACTTCCGCAATCACTTCGTCAATACCGAGCTGGCGAGCAATGGCTTGTGCTGTACGGGCGTTATCACCTGTCACCATCGCAACTTTAAGACCGAGTTGATGTAAGGCTTTAATGGCACTTGGCGTGGTTGATTTAATTGGATCTGCAACTGCAATTATCCCTGCCAACTTGCCATTAATTGCTACATAAAGCGGTGATTTACCTTCGTCACCTAAACGTTGCGCTGCACTTGCAAAAGGTGAAATATCAATATTAAGTTGCAGCATATAACGATCAGCACCAATATGAATGTCTCCATTTTCATCTATAGCTGCATAGACCCCCATACCGGTCACAGAATCAAATTGATTCACTTTGGGTAAGGTCAGATTTTCTTTGATTGCAGCATCTACGATGGCTTTAGCAATCGGATGCTCAGAACGAGATTCAACGGCTGCCACCATACTTAAGACATGATCACGTTGAAAAAATTCAGTGACTTCAAAATCTGTTAGTACAGGATGGCCTTCGGTTAATGTACCTGTTTTATCTACAGCAACAACTTTGGCATCTTTCAGTAGTTGTAATGCTTCGCCTTTACGGAACAGTACACCGAGTTCAGCACCACGACCTGTTCCGACCATAATTGAGGTTGGCGTTGCTAAACCCATTGCACAAGGGCAGGCAATAATCAGCACAGCAACAGCATTGACTAATGCGAATGTTAAAGCAGGGGAAGGGCCGAAAATCAACCAAATCAAGAAAGTCAGTACAGCAGCAGCCATTACAGCTGGTACAAACCATAAGGTGATTTTATCAACTACAGCTTGAATGGGCATTTTCGAGCCTTGTGCCTGCTCAACCAAACGAATGATTTGTGCAAGCATAGTTTCGCCGCCTACAGCGACAGCTTTAAAGCTTAATGTGCCATTTTGATTGATAGTGCCACCGACCACTTCACTGTCTATTTTTTTCTCGACAGGGATCGGTTCACCGGTAATCATTGACTCATCTACAAAGCTTTTGCCTTCAATGACTTTTCCATCAACAGGAACACGTTCACCTGGTTTGACAATGATAAAGTCACCTACGACAACTTGATCGATTGGAATATCTACGATTTGATTATTACGAGAAACATGTGCCACTTTGGCTTGTAGACTGACTAAGCGCTGAATTGCCTCTGAGGTTCTTCCTTTGGCTTTTGCCTCAAGAAAACGACCGAGTAAAATTAAGGCAACGATAACCGCAGCTGCCTCATAGTAAACATTGACTGTTCCAGCAGGTAAGATGCTGGGTATAAATGTCGCGACGATGGAAAATAGATAAGCTGCCAAGGTGCCTACAGCAACTAGCGAGTTCATATCTGGCGCTAAACGCAATAAAGCGGGTAATCCGTGGATATAGAATCTTCGACCCGGAATTACCAAAACTAGTGTGGTCAGAATAAACTGTAAATACCAGCTATTTTGTATCCCGATGGTCTGAGCAATCAGATGGTGCATGCCCGGAATAAGGTGCGAACCCATTTCTAGAATAAAAACAGGTAACGCAAAAATAGTGGCAAGTATAAGGTCTCGTTTTAGTTCAGCGCGTTCTTGATCTTTTTTCTCTAAGTGTTCTGTTTGATCTGGGATAGCGGTTTGAATTTCTTTGGCATCATAACCCGCCTTATCAATCGCTGCGATTAAAGCCGCAACATTGGCAGTGCCCGTGATTGTTGCGCGTTCAGTTGCGAGATTTACATTTGCCTCTTTAACACCGGGAACGGCTTTTAGCGCTTTTTCAACACGACTGACACATGAGGCACAGGTCATTCCATCAATTGATAATTCAGTGGCTGCATCAGCAACTTCATATCCCGCATGTTCAACAGCTTTGATCAATGCCTCTCGGTCAATGGGAGTGTTAGATGTAATTTCTGCACGTTCAGTGGCTAAATTCACAGATGCTTGAGTTACACCATCGACTTTTTTAAGCGCTGTTTCTATTCGACTAACACAACTTGCACAGCTCATACCTTTGATTTGTAAACTGCTTTTCAAATCAGAAACACGATCATGTGATCTATTTTCCATAAGTCATACCTATAAGTCTTATTCCATGATCTAAATCCTAAACTTTGACATAATGGTAAGGTCAAGTAAAACAATTCAAGTTTTTATAACACCTTGTTGTCAATATAAATTTAGTTTATGAACAGCCCCTAAAAATATATTTTCTTGAACGATGTTTTGCTGATACTCTTTGTTTTAATCATAGTTCATTATTGCTTATATAAGGCTTCTTTTATCAATCATTTTAAAGCATCAATCAACATAAAAGCGCCCTCATCCTAGCCTTCTCCCAGAGGGAGAAGGGACTTTCAATACCCAGATAATTTATTCAACATGATCATTTTTTATCTGGGAAAGAACAATACATTGTTTTGTTTATAGCGCAAGATAATGCTCTCAATTCAATGATTCATATCCGTATTTTTTAATCAATCCCAACCACTGTGGTGATGTAGCTGGTGGTGAGTAGAATCAATAAACCCAGATACATTTCAAATAAAATGGCGCAACTTAAATATTGTGCAAATAAAGGTTCTTCAAGGCGTGGAGTAAGGAACCATTTATTGAAAGCAGCAAGTAATAAAATACTCCCCACAAATGCCAGTTTAAGAACAAAACCATGACCATAGGAGGTATAGATTAAAGTATTCAAATCTTTAAATAAAAATAATGCAATTGTGATACCACAGAGAATTAATATTCCGACAACATAAGCTGCAATTCGCCCAAATGCCTCCATGAGTTTTCTTAATGATCGGCCACTGATTTTATGGCTCATTTTCCATAAAGGGTAGAGTGAGCCCATCCATAACGACATGAAAAACACATGAATGCTGAGTAGAATTTGAGCAAAAAATGCTAAGTTGGTGACATGCCCGATTTGGGAATAGCTATAAAGAATCGGGATAAGCAATACCGCAAATAGTATTTTTTCAAAAGTGGAAATATGGGTGGTTTTTTTGCTCAACTTGATCGTTAAAAGCAGAAAAATTAAGGCAAAACTGATGATTCTGACAATGTGTATTTGCCCAGTGTCTGTATTTAAAAGGATATTGAGATAGGTTTGATCAAAAATGCCAGAAAGCCCCGCGTTGGCAAAGCTACCTACCAAAATAAAAAAGCCTAAAGTACTTCCAACCAGACCTAATGTCGCACCTAAATGCATATACTTGAGTAGTGTCACTTTTATGCTGGTATAACGCCAAAGTAAAAAATAACAAAAAGCACCACCAATCATAAAAGCAGTACTGAGATATAAGGTAATTTTTGTTAGCCAAGTTGACCAGATCCAGAATTCGAACATTATTTTTTTTCCTTTATTCGAGTCTGTTGACAATTTGTCTCAGTTTGCGACAACTCAGACCATTGATAAAATGCCAACACACCCGAACAACAGTTCAGTCGCTTGCTGAAATGTTGTTCGTCAATCTTTAATTTCTTTGGTTTTTATTTAATCGTGAAGCTATATTCATTGTTCATGTTATGACCATCCTTGCCCATAGTCGTCCAAACAACGAAATATTTACCTTTTTTTAGGGCAGGAACAGGGACACTAAATATTTTTTTTAGATCATGATTCACTTTATAGTTAAGTGGAATATTGCTTCGTTGTGCATCGAGTAACTTAATATTCATTAGCATGACTTCTCCACTAAAATTAAGCACTAAACTTTTAGGTGCTGCTGTAATGGATGCATTCATTGCTGGTGTACTGCTGGTTAAATCAACATGAGCCAAAGCATTGGTTGCTGTAATGAGTATCACTACACCAAAAAGAGCATTACGTAGTTTGATCATATAATTTTGGGAGGATTTCATTGAATTTTCCTTTTACTGTTGGGTTGAGCCCTTGATTATTGAAGAGGATGATATACATTAGAATGACTTTAAGATTACACTTTTGTTATTTAGAAAATATAAACAATTGTAAATGTTAAAATATTCTTGAATTAAAATGAATATGCATTAGTCGGAAAGTTTTTAAGATTTTTTAATCGTAGATTTAGACTTTAACGCTCAAGCATCTGTATTTTTATCAGCTACTTGAGCGTTGTATTTTTTATTGATCATACTTTTGCTATGGGATTATGTTGGAAGGTATTCATTTTTAAAAATAATGGTGAAGATCACTAAACCATCTCGTGATTCTGCTTGAATGGTTGCACCATGTAGCGTCAAGATAGACTTAGTGATTGCCAGCCCTAAACCTGTACCATCTTCAACACGTTGTCTGGAAGCATCTGTTCGATAGAAACGGTCAAACAACCTCGACAATTGTTCAGGGGATAAGGTAGGCCCCTCATTTTCAATTGAAAAACTGGTGTGTTCTACTGTTTGTTGGCATTTAATTTGAATGACAGAATTCGGCTTACCGTATTTAATCGCATTGGAGATTAAATTACTCAACGCGCGGCGGAGCATAGCCATATTTGCATTGACTTTTCCTGTACCGACGAGGTGAAACGTCATATGTTTTTCAGCTGCTAAAGCATCATAAAACTCAAACAAGGTATTGAATTCTTCGTATAAATGAATGGTTTGTATGTTCTTAAGGTTAAGCCCATTTTCTGCTTTCGCTAAAAACAGCATATCTGATACGATTCTTGCCAGATGTTCAAACTCTTCTAAGTTTGAAAATAATACCTCTTTATAGGCATCGATGTCGCGGCTACGGGATAAACATACTTGTGTTTGCGTCATTAAATTGTTGATGGGTGTACGAATTTCATGGGCAAGATCTGAAGAAAAGTCGGAAAGTTTTTCTAAAGCTGACTCTAAACGATCAAGCATTTCATTAAAGGCGATGGTCAGTGATTTTAGTTCAGTTGGGGTATTTTCAACTTCTAAACGTGTAGACAAATTTTGTGCTGAAATACTTTCTGCAACTTTGGCTATTTTTTTGATTGGGCGCAATCCTCGCCAAACCGCAAACCATCCTAAAAACATTAAACACAATGCGCCAATTAAGCAAATATAAAATAGTTGGCGTTTAAATTCATGTAAAAAGAGCATATGCTCAGAAGTATCAATCGCAACAATAATTTGGGTAGATTGAGCCTCTTCATCGTCTTCAAAAATGTTTTGATAGACGAGCCCACGATAACTTTTATCTTGGACTTTCCATCTTATCCATTGATTCAGATCTGGGTTGGTAATAACTTGCGGCGCAATGGCTATTTGCGCGGAATTAAATACAATTTGATTCAATGGTCTTTCAACTTGCACAATCAGATTATCATGTCCGATCAGTGAATCTTTTAACGCAACATTAAGTTCAGGTGTGTTGGTTTGATTTTGTTTTAATAGATTTTGTATAAGCTGAATTTTTCCCTCAAGTAATACTCGATCCTCACTTTCAAAGTGCTGTGATACCCCGAGATGTATCACGAAGCCCATGATGATTAAAATTGTTACTGTAGAGAGTGAAAAAATAATGGCGATTCGAAAACTGATCGCATTGAACAGCTTACGCCTCATCTTCTACCTCTAAAACGTACCCCATTCCTCGAATATTCTGAATCAGTTTAGGTGTAAAGTTACTGTCAATTTTATTTCTTAAACGTTTAATCGCAACTTCGACGACATTGGTGTCACTGTCAAAGTTCATATCCCAAACTTGAGAGGCGATCAGTGCTCGTGGCAAAATTTCTCCACGTCTACGCATAAATAATTCCATCAAAGCAAATTCTTTTGCAGTCAGGTCGATACGTTGTCCCTCACGCGTTACACGCCGTTTTCTGATATCGAGTTCAAGATTGGCAATACTAATTAAGTTACTGTCTTCTCGTTGCTGACCTCGACGAAGTAAACTTTTTATTCTTGCAAGAAGTTCAGCAAAAGCGAAAGGTTTTACTAAATAATCATCGGCACCTAATTCTAAGCCTTTTACGCGGTCTTCAATTTGATCTCGTGCGGTTAAGAATAAAATAGGCATGGTTTTTCCGTTCTTACGAACAGCTTCTATAATATGCCACCCATCTACCCCCGGTAACATGACGTCTAATATGATCACATCATAATCTTCAGAAAGTGCGTATTGTTTACCTGTGAGTCCATCTGTAACCCAGTCAGTAATATAACCTGCTTCAGATAGACCTTGTTTAAGGTAGTCACCGGTTTTTTGCTCATCTTCTACCAATAATATTCTCATATTCGATTCCTAGAATACCCTCTAAAAATATAATAGCGTGATAAAGCTAAAGAAAGGTATAGATTACATAAATGTCATTTTCAAGTCATCTTAATGTTCGATAGATCACTTTATTGTACAACTAAACAATCTCAAGCTTGGAGAGGTATAAATGCGAGCGATTTTACAGCGCGGTTTAATAAAAGTGATCTGTATGGGTACGCTAATAATTGCTAATCAATCTTGGGCAGAAGCTTCCAAAACACCGAATAAAACTGATCCTCAAGTAGCAGTAGCAATGCAATGCTCTATAAAGCCTTGTAATGTGCAGCATGAAGCCAAAAAACCCAACAATGAATCTGCAAAACAAGCACATGTAGATTCATTGGAGATGGCACAAAAAGCACAATCGAGTGGGGTCGATATGGCACATGTGGTGATGAAAATGGATCATTCAAAAATGATAAAGCCTGCTACCTCTGTGACACCAAGTAAGTAACACAATAAAGATTTACTTTGAAATTCAAAGCTTAGGGGGTAGATGGCAGCGTTGATCCATCTATTCTGGAACGAAAGTAAAATTCGTAGGATGCGTCTAATTATAAATTTTATTTAAGAACGATATTTTTTAGTATTTGAAAGTTTTGGGAGATTAATATGTCTAAAATTCAAACCTTACAAGATCCATTGTTAAATTCTCTTCGAAAAAAACATATTCCAGTTTTTATTTTTCTGACCAATGGGATTAAATTACAGGGACATATTGAATCATTTGACTCATACGTTGTGCTATTAAGGAACAGTGTAGGTCAAATGCAAATTATCTATAAACATTCAATTTCTACAGTTTTGCCTACACGACACCCACGTTCAAATATCAAAGGTTCTCTTGCAAGATTTGATCAGCAAAGTTATAACAACACCTATGATGATAGTGGTCAATATGGTTTGAATAACCAAAATGATTTTGGTTATCAAGTTGGCCCTAATGATGAAATACAATTTGACGATATTCCCGAAGATGAAAGTATCTAAAAACTAGGTCGTTATTGGTTCAGTCAAAAATATGCAGAATTTAGTGGTTTTAGCTCAGTGATCCTTTGTCTATATAGACAGTATGAGGATTTTAGTCTGGTTTTTCAGTCTTTAACATTTCCTGTTAAATATTAGGCTTCTTTATATAAGGCCTTTTAAAATCCATAGAGCAAGATGAAATCGCCCTCATCTTATAGTCAAACCACTTAATTATTCATACAAGTGATTTATATCAAATCACTGATCATAAATGAAGCTCATGTTTTTGTATGAATTTTTAGAAACTATTGATTATTCCTTCGGTTTTTGTACTTTTGAATCCTAGATGGTTATCCTATCGTGGGGCGACAGGGATGTTGCCGTTAGGCGGGGGTACAGGACGTACCCCTCGCCTAACAGAAGATTTTTGTCACTTTTCATCTCTGAAAAATGAGGCATCGCCTACGCAAAGCTATTTAAACTTTGAACGTAATGTGTGGCATTGCAAGCTTTTTTATAATTAAATAATTTAATTTTCTATGTAATTAATTTAATTGAAAAATATTGATTAAGAGAAATTATATTCTTGTTTTTGAGTTTTTTGATAGGTTGACTATATTTAAGAGATAAAAAAAGACCCACAAGATAAGTGGGTCAATACGATAAAACGAACAAAGAGCAAACTTAAAATTTATCTTCCATCAATTCACATGATTATAAAAACACAAACAGTAAAATTATACCCAATACCACGCGGTACCAAGCAAACACTCTCAATGTATGTTTTTCAACAAATTTTACCAAAGCTTTGACCACCAATAGCGCAGCAATAAATGCAGCCACAAAACCCACTGAAATATTAATCAGGTTATCTGAGGTCAAAACATCTGCATTTCGAATTAAATCATAAGTTGCTGCGCCTAACATGGTTGGCATTGCAAGGAAAAAAGAGAATTCGGTTGCCGCTTTACGTGATAAACCAGACAACATCCCGCCAATAATGGTGGCGCCTGAACGTGATGTTCCTGGAATCATGGCAAGACATTGGGCAAATCCAACCAGAATTGCCTGCTTTAAGGTAATGTCAGTTGCCTCAATGGTTTTAGGTTCAAACTTTCTGGCTTCTACTGCAAAAATAATGAAACCTCCGATGATTAAAGCAAAAGCCACAACCAAAGGACTAAACAGCACTTGTTTAATAAAATCTACTGCTAAGACACCGATCACCACCGCAGGAATAAATGCAACTAAAACATTAATCGCAAAACGTCTGGCTGCAACATCGCCTGAGAAAAAGCCGCGAATTAATTCGATGATTTTTTGTCGATACAGCCAACATACGGCCAAGATTGCACCCAATTGGATCACGACTTCAAATACACGTCCCGAATCTGAGTGAAAATCAATGAGATGGCCAAATAAGATCAAATGTCCTGTACTTGAAATGGGTAAAAATTCAGTTAAACCTTCGATTAACCCCAAAAACAATGCTTTAAGCAGTTCAAAATTTTCCATAAATAAAATAAACAAGCGTTCTAAAATTTGAACCTTTGTAATGTATTTAACGCTGTTTATAAATCAAAAAAGACAAAATTTTACGAAATTTTTACGCGGCTGATCTGACTGTAAATAGAGAGTTTACGGGATATTTTCGGATACTGAGTTGTGGAATATCCCAGCGTTTAGGATGAAAAAGATGAGTGCTAAATATATAGCGCATCAACAAGTACAGCATCCAAAATTATGCGTACTTCAAAAACATATAAATCATTGCAATATCGACATTTTTAATTTGAGCCAATCAAGTTGGGGGGGAATGTCATGTTAGAGTTTATCTTAGTCTTGGTGATTGTGGTGCTTTTGGCTTTTCCTTTAGGGAAGTATCTTGCCTGTATTATGCAAAACCGAGAAATGAAAATTGATCCAATTTTTAACTGGATTGAAAAACCGATTTATCGTGTTTTGGGTACACATCCTGATCAAGGGATGAATGCAAAAACCTATTCACTCAGCTTTGTCGCGAGTTGTATCGTCATTGGATTGGTCACTTGGCTGTTGTTTATGTGCCAAGCAAGTTTGCCACTCAATCCAAATAATGCACCGAATATGTCATGGGATTTAGCCCTGCATACTATGATTTCATTTCTGACCAATACCAACCAACAGCACTATTCAGGTCAAGCGCAACTGTCATATTTATCACAGATGGTTGGTATTGTTGGATTGCAAATCATTACGCCAATGATGGGATTGGCAATGGTGGTCGCAACCGTACGTGCATTGTTTTATCCGCAATCGAATGCTTTGTCAGAAGCAGACCAAAACCTAAGCTTTCAAAATAAAGTTGAAAAAATCAATGTAGGCAACTATTGGGCCGATGTGATTCGTCCAACCTTTCGGTTTTTAATTCCGTTATGCATGATTTGGTCATTATTACTCAATAGCCAAGGTGTGCCATCAACCTTTCAAGGTGGCCCCGAAGTTCAGGTCGTTGACCAAACTGCTGAATTAAAAACTCAAAAAATTCCACTCGGTCCTGTTGCACCCATGGTTGCGATTAAGCAATTGGGTAGTAATGGTGGGGGGTGGTATGGACCTAACAGTAGTGTGCCATTGGAAAATCCAACCCCATTTTCAAATTTCTTAGAAATGATCGCGATTCTACTTATCCCTGTCGCAGTGATTTTTATGTTGGGTTTTTTAACTAAACGCGCAAAATTTGCTGGTTTTGTTTTTGGCTCAATGTTGCTGATGTCAATTGTTTCAGCTACGGCAGCAATTTGGTCTGAAAGTCTGTCATCTACAGCGATGCAAATTTATGCCATGGAAGGAAAGGAAGTGCGTTTTGGTGAGGCATCTTCTGCACTTTGGGCCGCCATAACCACACAGGTCAACAATGGTTCCGTCAATATGATGCATGATTCCGCATCGCCATTAACCGGCTTGGTGGCGCTGGCGAATATGCTGATTAACGCGATTTGGGGCGGGATTGGCTGTGGCTTACAACAATTTATGATCTATTTGTTTTTGGCTGTATTTATTGCTGGTCTGATGACAGGGCGTACACCTGAATTATTTGGCCGCAAAATCGAAGCAGGGGAAATCAAATTACTTGCTGTGGTGATTTTGATTCAGCCGATTACGATTCTCGGTTTAAGCTCAATTGCTTTATTTTTCCCAGAACTTACAGGCAATAGCAATCCGCAATACCATGCTATTTCGCAAGTGTTGTATGAGTATGTTTCGGCCTTTGCCAATAATGGTTCTGGTTTTGAAGGTTTAGCAGACAATACCGTGTGGTGGAACGTGAGCTGTGTCATCGCTTTACTGCTTGGGCGTTTTCCAACATTGATCATTCCTTTAATGATTGCTGCGCGTTTAGCTGCAAAGCGTCAAGCTCCTGAAAGCAGTGGTAGTTTAAAAGTGGAAACACCAACCTTTGCTTTCACCTTGATTGCTATTGTGGTGATGTTGACCTTATTACAATTTATGCCAGTCCTTGTTTTAGGACCGATCGCTGATCAGCTGTTATTGGTACAAGGCTAGGGTGAATAACATGAATCATTCAAAACAATCTACTCAAAATAAATCATCAACTTTATTCCAAGGTGAAGCTTGGAAAAATGCCTTGATTAAGTTGTTACCGCAACATGCGATTAAAAATCCAGTGATGGCGATCGTATGGCTGGGTACCAATATCACATTGGTCAGTACTTTAACGGGCCAAGCCGATACTGTATTTGGTTTAGCGGTGACCTTGATTTTATTCATCACCGTATTATTTGCCAATTATGCTGAAGCCATTGCCGAAGCTAAAGGTCGAGGTCAAGCCTCCTCCTTAAGACAAGCACGTCAAAACTTAATCGCACGTCGACTCAGTTCTAAGGATGATCTAGAGGGTGTGCAAGTCGCTGCAACTTTATTAAAAATGAATGATCTGATTGAAGTCCGTGCAGGGGAACTTGTTCCTGCGGATGGTGAGATTATTTATGGTTTTGCGACCATTAATGAAGCTGCGGTAACAGGTGAGTCAGCGCCAGTTTTACGTGAAGCAGGTACCGATAAGTCTGGTGTGATTGGGGGAACGAAGGTTTTAACGGATCGTATCGTGGTACAGGTGACTGCTGAAGCGGGGAACAGCTTTCTTGACCGAATGATTGCTTTGGTTGAGGGCTCCAACCGTCAAAAAACACCAAACGAAATTGCACTGGGGATTTTACTGACTGTGATGACCGTGACTTTTATCGCGGTAGTGGTGAGTTTACCTTTTATTGGGCATTTCTTAAAAATTGAAATTAACCCGATTTTATTGGTGGCTTTGTTGGTGTGTTTGATTCCAACCACCATTGGTGGCTTGTTGCCTGCAATCGGTATCGCGGGGATGAATCGGGCATTAAAAGCCAATGTGATTGCCAAATCAGGTAAAGCCGTCGAAGTGGCGGGTGATGTAGATGTATTGTTACTCGATAAAACAGGAACCATCACCTATGGTGATCGTCAGGCAACAGCATTTTTCCCACTGACGGGTGTGACTGAGTCGGAACTGCGTCAAGCTGCGATTTTGACTTCACTTGCTGACCCAACGCCAGAAGGTAAATCCATTGTGGTTTTGGCAAAAGAGCAGGGTGAACATATTGTTGAACCTGAACAGGCCGAGTTTATAGCCTTTAATGCCGCAACTCGGATCTCTGGTATAAATTTATCAAATGGACAGCAAATTCGTAAAGGGGCGCTGGATGCGATTGTTAAATTCGCTTCACAGAATATTGAACATCATAGTGAGCTTAAAACGCGGGTAGAACAAGTTGCTTCAAAAGGTGCAACACCGTTAGTGGTGGCAAAAGATCAAAATATTCTGGGGGTGATTGAACTTTCAGATGTGATCAAACAAGGCATCAAGGAAAAATTTGCCCGTTTACGTGAAATGGGCATTAAAACAGTCATGGTCACAGGGGATAACCCACTGACTGCTGCTGCCATAGCTGCTGAAGCAGGTGTTGATGACTACATCGCTGAAGCGAAACCTGAAGATAAGTTAAATTGTATTCGTCTAGAACAGAATAAAGGTCATTTGGTTGCCATGGTTGGCGATGGAACCAATGATGCACCTGCTTTGGCACAAGCAGATATTGGTTTGGCAATGAACTCAGGGACACAGGCTGCAAAAGAAGCGGGCAATATGGTGGACTTGGATTCAGATCCAACCAAATTATTGTCTGTCGTTGAGATTGGTAAACAACAGTTAATTACCCGTGGTGCATTGACCACCTTTTCATTGGCCAATGACGTTTCCAAATACTTTGCAATTTTACCTGCTTTATTTGTCGCAGCCATTCCTCAAATGCAAGCTTTAAATGTGATGCGCTTGGGAAGTTCAGAAAGTGCAATTCTCTCAGCATTGATTTTCAATGCCATCATTATTCCATTATTGATTCCAATTGCTTTACGTGGGGTGAAGTTTAAGCCTTCAACATCAACGCAATTGTTACGTCGAAATATGCTGATTTACGGTGTAGGTGGTGTGTTGTTGCCATTTATTGCGATCAAGCTGATTGATCTGATGATCAGCCCTTTATTGGCGCTTTAGAAATTTTGAGGATGATTAAAATGAATACTGAAAATAATCGATTGGTTGAGTCATCATTCGTTGGACTAACACGAGCATCGCTTGGATTAACCATTGTCGCATTGGGTCTCTGTGGCTTTGTCTACAGTGCTGCGGCAACAGGGCTGGGACAAGTTTTTTTTGATCAACAAGCTAATGGCAGTTTGATCGTAGAAAATGACCGAGTTGTCGGTTCTAAACTGGTTGCACAGCCTTTTGTACAAGCGCAATATTTCCATCCACGACCTTCTGCTGCCAATTATGATCCAATGGCCATGGCGGGAAGTAATATGGCACGAACCAATCCTGATTTACATAAAGCAGTAGAGGAGCGTTTAAACAAAATTGCGATACAGGATCACATTGAAAAAAGCGCGATTCCTGCGGATTTGGTCACAGCTTCAGGCAGCGGAATTGATCCTGAAATCAGTGTGCAATCTGCAATGATTCAAGTAAAACGCATTGCCAAAGCAAGACATTTGCCAGAACAGGATGTGCTAAGGTTGCTGCAAGAAAATAGTATACAACCGACATTTGGAATTTTAGGGCAAGCCAGAGTCAATGTACTTGAATTAAATTTGGCTTTGGATCAAATTGGAACTCAATAAGTTGATGTAATTGATTCTCTCTGATTGTTGAAAAGCGGGCATTATTGGGATTTTATTTTGGTATAAATTTACAATATTCCCTCTTTTCGATTGTAGATGATTCAAGCTGAATCAAACGACGGGTTTTTCTGTGTTTCTTTGTTGGCCTGTGTTTTTTGCTGTATTGAATGGTCGCAAAGAAACACCACAGTGATGTAATTTTTAAACAAGCAGACGGCGATGAGCGATTATAGAAATAATAAAGCAGATGTTTTACTGCAACACACTCAGCGTTATCAATCTGGGCGCCTCACTATATTTTTAGGTGCTGCACCTGGTGTGGGGAAGACTTTTGCAATGTTAGTGCGTGCGCATGAACTGGCCTTGCAAGGGATCAATATTGTGATTGGCTATGTTGAAACCCATGGCCGCATTGAAACTGAAAACCTCATCTCAGGTTTGGTGATTATTCCAAGAAAGACGATTGAGTATCAAGGGCATTCGCTTGAAGAAATGGATCTTGATGCTGTGCTGGCAAGCAAACCCAGTATTGTTTTAGTGGATGAATTTGCGCATAGCAATATGCCAAATAGTCGTCATGAAAAACGCTGGCAAGATATTAATGAATTGTTGGATGCGGGTATTGATGTATTTACCACGATGAATATTCAGCATCTCGAAAGTTTAAATGATGTGGTCTATCAAATTACGGGTATTCGGGTGACTGAAACTGTACCTGATCGGGTCTTTGAGCGGATCCGTGATATTCGATTAATTGATTTACCAGTCAATGAATTACTTGAACGTTTAAATCAGGGCAAAGTCTATGTACCTGAGCAAGCTGAACAGGCATTACAACGATTCTTTAATAGTTCAAATCTGACCGCATTACGTGAATTGGCAATGCAAACGGTTGCCAGTCATGTCGATACCGATGTTCGAGAAAATTTTGCTATACAAGGACTTGCCCCCATTCCTTTAAAAAATCATATTTTAATTATGATTGAGGGCAATGGGCAGGCAGAGGCTTTGGTCCGCGCAGGTTGTCGTATTGCCGAAAATCGGCAGGCAAATTGGACGGTGGTGGTCTTTTCTAAAGATTCAAAAATAACCGAAAAACAAGACAATTTATCCAGTCGAGAAATTGAAAGCGCTTTAAACCTCACCCGTCAATTGGGCGGAATGACGGAAATCCTTTATGGTCAACAACATGCAAAAACGTTGTTTGATTATGTGATGGATCGAGGGATTTCAACCTTGGTGTTGACACAATCGCATCGTAAAGCCTTGGTATGGGGGGAAAATTTTGCCGATCAATTACTTAAGTACCAGCCAAGTTTTGAATTGAGTATCGTCCCGATTCTTGCAGAACATCGTCAGCAATCTTTTTTTCAGGATACGCATTCATTTCTAAATCTTAGAGAAATATTATTCGTTATATCGACCACGGTGGTCAGTATTGTGATTGCCAGCTTAGGTGAAAAGTATTTAGGAATCGAAGAGCTTTCGGTAATTTTTATCACCGCTGTGGTTTTTGTGGCATCTAAGACACGGATGCTGGCTGCGGTATTTTCGGCACTGTTGTTCTTTTTGGCTTATAACTTTTTCTTTATTTCACCCAAATTCACTTTGCAAATTTCTGCACATCAAGGCGTGATAACCGTGGTTGCCTTTTTAGGCGCAGCGTTGATTTCAAGCCGTTTGGCATCAAGACTGAGAGAACAAGTAACAGCTTTAAAGGCTGCCAATAGCTATAACAGTATTATGCAGGATTTAGGTCAAAAGCTGTCTATCGCAATTGATTTAAAGCAAGTGCAGGAGATTGCAGAAAACAGTTTAAGTAAAAACTTAAATGCCGAAATCTGGTTTTATTTCCCAGAATCGTCAACGTCATCACTTGAGGTGATTAACAGTAAAGAAAAAATTTCAGCAGATTGGACATTTAAGAACCATCAACCATCGGGACGGTTTACTCAAACCTTGACTGAAAATGATTGGTGGTTTTTACCATTATTGGCGTCTAAACAGTGTTTTGGGGTGGTCGGGGTTAAGTTTATTAAAAGCGTATCAGTTTTAAACACAGAACAGAAACAACTGACTGAAACCATGGTCGAATATATTGCTCAAGCGATTTCTCGAACCCAACTTACTAAAGCACTGGAAATCGCCAATGTCAGTTCAGAAACCGAGAGATTACGTTCGGCCTTGTTATCCTCCGTTTCTCATGATTTACGTTCACCTTTAGCTTCTATGATTGGAGCAGCTGATACTTTGAGCAATTATCGGCATTCTATGGATGAACAAGATCAAGACAGTTTGTTGGAGGCGATTCATTTAGAAGGCGAACGACTGGATCGCTATATTCAGAATTTATTGGATATGACGCGTTTAGGCCATGAAGGTTTAAGTCTTAAACGAGATTGGATTGGTGTCGATGAGTTGATTGGTTCAGCGGTACGCCGTTTAAAACGTTATATGCCGCAAAGTCTTGTTGAGGTTGATTTACCTGAGCAAACTTTGAGCCTATTTGTGCATGCAGCTTTGATCGAACAAGCGATTTTTAATGTATTGGAAAATGCAGCCAAGTTTTCTCCAGAAAATAAAGCGGTAACGATTAAAGTTTTACAACTCAATGAAAATGAACTTGAAATCTCAATTAGCGATCAAGGTTTAGGCATTCCAGAAGATGAGCGAGAGCGAATTTTTGATATGTTCTATACTATGGAACGTGGTGATCGCGGGCAGTATGGTACGGGATTGGGCTTAACCATTGTTAAAGCCATTATTGGTGCACATATGGGTAAAATTTCGGCATCATCAGCCAAGAATAATCAAGGCACCTGCATCCGTATGCAATTGCCGATTCAGCAGATTGGATAAGCGCACATATTGATTTTAGGAAATAGCATGCCAGAACATAATGTATCGACAAGTTCCATGACCAATGTATTGATTATTGATGACGAAACTCAAATTCGTAAGTTTCTTGATATTGCGCTTAGAGCACAAGGGTATAAAACCCTACTGGCTGAAAATGGTCAAAAGGGCTTAGAGCTTTTGGCTTTGCAAGGTGCTGATTTAATTATTTTAGATTTAGGGCTACCTGATTTAGATGGTTTAGAAGTTTTGTCTGAATTGCGAGCGTGGTCACATGTCCCTGTAATTGTTTTGTCGGTTCGTTCTAATGAGGAGGAAAAAGTTAAATTACTGGATGCTGGCGCCAATGATTATGTGACGAAACCTTTTAGTGTTCAGGAGCTTATGGCACGGATCCGTGTATTGCTCAGACAATTTCAAAATATCGCTGTAGAGTCCGCTTTTTTTGATGATGGATTTTTAAAAATTGATTTTGCCCAAAGACAGGTATTTCTTAACCAACAACTGATTTCATTGACACGTAAGGAATATCAATTGCTGACTTTATTGGCGCAACATAAAGGGCAGTTGATTACTCAACCACAAATTCTCAGTGATTTATGGGGGCCTACTCATCAGGAAGATACCCACTATTTAAGAATTTTAGTGGCCAAATTGCGTGGAAAACTGAATGATAATGCGGTACAACCCAAATATATTGTGACTGAACCGGGTGTGGGCTTACGCTTTGTAGGCTAAGCATCTAAATCTTTTTTGAGATCATTGGTCTCTTACCGTATTTACAGTAGATGGTTAAAATTAAACTAAACGATTCTTTGTAAAGTGCAGAGTAAGGGGCTTTTTATAGTCAACCTGTCAAAAAACTCAGACACAATAATATAATTATCATTAATCAATATTTTTAATTAAATCAATAGTATGTAAAAGTTATTTGATTAAAAAGTTAGCAATGCCACACTTTACATTTAAAGTTTAAATACCTTTGCGTAGGCGATACCTTACTTTTGAAAGATCAAAAGTAACAAAAATCTTTCGTTTAACAGGGCTCTTGCGCTGCAAACAAAGCAGTGCTTTATTTTTGCTCATATACCCCCCGCCCAACGGCGACATCCATGTCGCCCCACGGTAGGATACCCATCTATGATTCAAAAGCACAAAAAACGAAATACTGACAATAAATATAGTTTATTTATTAAATCAAACAATTAAGTGGTTTATTCAGACTTGAACGAGTACCTGTATTTTAAATTTCACTAAGAATTTTGGCCTTATATGGATAAGACTTTATGATTTGAATTTAGAATTATGAGGATTGAATAAATAAAGCGTAATCAAATATATTTTATCCGCTTTCATCTGTTGATCTGTGTTAACTTAGCTTTGATCGAATCCGTAAGCGAAACGGAAGTGTTTAGGTTGTTACAGGAATTGCGTATTCCCTCTAAATAGATTTAAAACCTAAGCAGTTAACGCTGAGCATGAGATCGCAGCATGCCGATCTAAAAAGCCCGCACTATTGTGGGCTTTTTTACATCATTAAAAACTGAGTATTTTAGTAGATAACATCTAAATTTATATGACACACAATAAAAAACTTACCAAGTAGCGGTAAGTTTTTTTAGATAAAGCTGTATAAATCAAACTTTAATATTATTTAGCTTTATTTTCTTCAGCTGGTTTAACTTCATTATTGTCCTGATTTGGATTCGGCGGTGTCGCACCAGGAGTTGCTTGTGGCGCATCTTTAGCAGGAGTTTGCTCAGCATTTTTAGTATCAGAATTTGCTTGAGTTGAATTTTGCGAAAAACTTTTAAATGACATTATAATCTTCTTAACTGTGAAGTGAGTCTGGATAATAGCCTTTTAATCCACTTACACTAAGGTAGTTGTGAGAGCCATATGTGGAGATATGTTGGCTAAACTGAGTTTATATCGACAAAATATATTTATAAAAATATCAAATATTTGTATGGTATTGTTTTAAATGGTGATATAGGAAATCTTTAAATCTAGGCCTGTACATAAACATCACAAAGCCATTATATAAAGAAGAACTTTTAATTTAAAATAATCAAATGTTATTTAAGTTGCATAATCTGCTGAATGAGCGTATTATGAAAAATACTAAAGCAGATGTGCTTAATATATAAGCAAGACTTGAAGGTTGGCTTCAACTCTGACTTCTGCAATATCAAGCTGATGTAAATATCAAAAGTTTAAATTAAGGTTAGATGCCTTCTTATCGTTAGTTCCAAAAATATATCTGTTGGTCTTAATAGTTAAATACTTCTCTGTTTGCAAAAGCTCAAAACAATTGAGTGAAAAAATGAATATTTTAAATGGCTGGACAATAGCCTCTGCAGTAAATGGCGATGAAATTCGCGTAAAGATCGTTCCTTTAAAAAGACAACAAAGCAACCGTACTGGTATGAGTTGGGTCGAAGTAGGGAAAAAGATTGAATTAGAATCTGGTGACGATCGTCAATTTAATATTGATGGTTCATCTTTCTATCTTAATCAAAATCAACTTTATCGTATTGCGATATAAATCGTAATCAATGTTTTAGAAAAGCTCATCGTAAGATGGGCTTTTTATATGGGTGAACGAATATAAAAGGTATCGAAAGTTAAAGAATGATTTCTGATCTGTGTTGATTGATCAATACTCGATAATTTAAAATGATTAAATGGAATTAAAATCTCATAATAAAAACTTACCATGTGACTGTTTGGTTAAATAGCGAAATAGATTAAATCAGCCATAAGACTGAAATTTCGATGATTTATCTGAATCTTTGAAATCAAATGTAATAAAGTTTCACATAAACTTGCATAACTCACATATCGAAATACTTTATTAGAAATTTGATGTTATTCCTAATAGACGTTATTCAATTCAGTATGAGGTATATCATGTTAAAGACCGTAGCATTATTAGGGACTGGGATCGCAATTGCTTGCTACTATCAGTCACATAAAAATAATCCTCAGAAAACCAAGGGTAAAAATTTAGCCAAAACCAAAGATGATGATCATAAAGAGTCCTCAGCAGAAGCAGTACATTAAATTTTAATGAAAAACCACCGATTCGGTGGTTTTTTAATATGAATAGAACAATAAAAAAATTATTTAAAACTTTGAGGTGAATGCCCTAAGTGCCGTTTAAACATCGCACTAAATGCACTCTGGCTGGTATAACCTAATGAAGCAGATATATGAGATATACTTTTGCCTTGAGCCAGTTGGCTTAAGGCCAAGACAATGTGCATTTGTTGAATCCACCCACGATAGGACAAACCTGTTTCTTTTTTAAATAATCGAATTAAGGTTCTTGGGCTTGTACCAATTTCATCAGCCCAGATATTTAATTCCTTAGCGTTGTTCGGATTATTAATTAAATAGTCACAAATTAAGATAAGACGTTTATCTTTAGGTTTGGGAATTTCTATTGGACATGTAGGTGCCTTTTTTATTTCATCAAAAATTAGCAGTTGTAAGGATCTCTCTAAATCTTCGCTGTATGGCGTTTCGTGATCTTTCATTGTATCTAGTTGATTAAGCCTAAGAACTAATTCACGTAAAAGGCTGCTCATTCTCACTAAAAAACATTTTTCTCCTAAAATATCTGCAGCATTTTTTTCAACTAAAGCCGTACTTAATCTGACCTCGCTTAATGAAATCACACTGTGTTCAACAAATGCAGGGATCCACAGCGCACATTGCGGAGGGATAAGCCAGATATGATCAGCCGTTTGAACACGTATTGCACCTTGAGACGCATAGAGCAACTGCGCACGGCTATGCATATGTGGTGCGATAACACTTCCATATTTATGCTTGGAGCCTTTAGAAATAACCAATGTGGTTACCGAGTCTGAGTTTACTGGCATCGATATACACTCTTAAAACTTGTCACTTAGGCGATAATTTTTGGAATATACAAGTCAATATGACAATTTATACTAAACTATAAAGTTTCATGTAATAAAGGTTTGTTTATGCAATCTACTTCACCAACACATCTAGATCATCGGATGGATGCTCCAAACGTTCCTAAGATGGTACATCACATTATTTTCGCAGTTGCTTTCGCTCACTTATTAAATGATTTAATTCAAGCGTCACTTCCCGCAATTTACCCATTACTTAAAGATAGTTTTTCATTAAATTTCACTCAAATCGGAATAATTTCACTTGTTTATCAAGTTACCGCTTCATTATTACAACCATGGATTGGATTGCATACCGATAAATATCCTAAACCTTATCTTTTGCCATTGGGGATGGTAATTACACTGATTGGCATATTCATGCTGGCTTTTTCTAATAGTTTCTATATGTTGCTGTTATCAGCATCTTTAATTGGAGTTGGATCTTCAACATTTCATCCTGAAGCCTCACGTGTTGCGAGAATGGCCTCTGGAGGAAAGTTTGGTACAGCTCAGTCAACTTTTCAAGTGGGTGGAAATACAGGATCAGCGATAGGTCCTTTACTTGCTGCAATCATTATTGTTCCAAATGGTCAGGCTTCAACAGCATGGCTGATGTTATTTGCCTTAATCGCAATTTGGATTTTATTTAAAGTAAGTAAATGGACAATAAATAATGCACAAAAACAACTCAGCAAAAGTATAGCTTTACCAAGTTTTAAATTACATGGGCGTACTTTATTTCGCGCACTTAGTATTATTGCTATATTGATGTTTGCTAAGTTTACTTATATTGCAAGCATAAGTAATTATTATACTTTTTACTTAATTGAAAAGTTCCATCTTTCCATTCAAAGTGCTCAGTTATATCTCTTTGCTTTTTTAGCTACTGTTGCAATAGGAACTTATTTTGGTGGGCCTATTGGCGATCGAATTGGGCGTAGAGCAGTGATTTGGATATCTTTCTTGGGAATGATACCGTTTGCACTGGCTTTACCTTATGTAAATTTATTCTGGACTTGTACTTTCGCAATGATAGCTGGATTAATTATGTCGTCAGCATTTTCTGCGATGGTTGTTTATGCACAAGAAGCTGTGCCTGGTCGTGTAGGAATGATTGCGGGACTGATGTTTGGTCTCATGTTTGGAGTAAGTGGTATAGCAGCAGCGGGGTTAGGCTATCTCGCAGATAAAAATAGCATAGATTGGGTATTTCAATTATGTTCATTTTTACCACTTTTAGGTTTTGTGACCTTGTTCCTACCAAATACTCAAGTTAAACATCAATCAAGCTAAAAAGTAATTATGTTTTTTAAGAATATCAAATGTTTAAAGCATACGTTCGATATTAAATTTCATGCTCACAACTGATTTTAGTGAACTGAGTGTGTTGTCTAAATTTTTAAACCAAAGTGACGGTGGATGAAGTTGGTGAATCTGTGGATTGCGTAAATCTCACCGACTTTGGTTTTAAATGATGGATAAAGCGCGGAGATGAGCAAATGTGAAATATGTTTGATCTGTCTCACATTTTAGATATGGCTTTATTGGGTTTTAGGCATAAGAATAAAGTTAAAAAATTAAATAAAAATGTCAGCTTTTATAGAAATCCATATATTTTTTAAGGTTTTTGTAAATATACCTCAAAATAGAGGCTGTTTTACCTCAAAGTGCTTTGCTTAATTTCTAAAAATAGGACATAACTATGAGAGTAAATACAGTAAAAATTTTTAATTACAAGGGGAATAAAAAATGCTTTTAAAATTTGCCACTCGATTCGCAAGTATTTTGTTTGGAATATTGGCTTTAATCGCGATCGTGATTCATTTTGTTTTTTCCAATAAGCTATCCATTGATCTATGGATTGTGTTTTTCCCAGTGATTTTAGCGGTTCCAATTTTAACAGCAGTTTTGATCACTGGTGATGATGAGTTAGGTGTTCAATCTGGTGAGTGGAACAACTCATAACTTTAAATCTAAGCTCATCGAAAGATGGGCTTTTTAGTATATGAAAGAATTAATTTTGAACCTATGTCATTATCTCACTTTTTCTTTTAATGGATAAAGGAGAGATATAGGCAGTAAGTACCGACAAATTTGTGGTTATATAGCGAGTCTAGTTATCGTTATGCCTCGCTTAAACTTGTATTTGCAGTGTTTTGTTTCAACAGCTGGATCGTTGATGAGGAGAACCAAGTTGCGATATTTATTTTTTATACTCAGTTTTTTACTATGTGCTGAATTGAAAGCGCAAAGCCCATTAGACGAACCTTTTTTGCAAGTTGGTGCGGTTGATGATCAATTCAATATCATTAATCTCGAATTGTACAATGGCTTAGTTAAAGTGATTAATCACAACTTTTCGAACATTAAGCCGAATCAATCAGATGACTTAACAAACATTTCTAGAATTAGATTGACCAGCAATGGATTGTTGCTTGTATCTGATTTAAAGGGGATTGAGTCTGCAGAAGATCTAAGAGAAAGATTTGATGAAAACAAATATAAAAATCTGACCAAAAACAACATCTGTAGTAAAAGTGATTTGTTTGAGTCTGAAGTATTTAAAAAAACAACACGAGGCAATATTGTTTATCAATTAAATAACGCTAAAGGTGAGTTTTTGAAAAGCTTTACAATGAACTATAAAGAATGTCTATAGATATTAGGTGTTTAAATGAATATCTTGGGATAATTACTATATATTTAAATACTTGTTGTACAGTCAAATTTTTTGTAGCTCAGACTAATTTATAATTTTTAAATTAAACTCAAAAAAGTAGAATTCCTTAGCCATTTCTAAGGGATAGCAAAATGTGGAATTTCATCAAAAGCTTTAATTGTATAAATGTATGGCTAATCATATCTTTGATTACGCTTGGATTGGTATTGTTTCTATATTTTTCTTAGGCTTAGATGATTTATAGCAATTCAGAGGTAGTAACATAAGTTTGAAGTATCGAGCTTGTATAGGGCATAGCGATATTTTAGCTCTAGTGGACGGGAAATTGGATGATGCAGATTTATGGGGTTTAATAGAATAATGAAAAGAAATTATGCTCTTCAATAAAAATAAATATCTAATTCATATCGTGCATAAACGATGATGTTTGTGATTTTAGTAGATCGTTTGGAAGCATGGCACTAGATGATCTCTATGCATATAATCAATGTAATTAGAAAAATTCTAAGGACTATAAAAATGAAATTGAGAATTTTATTGCTTTTATCATTTAGCCCGAAAATTTATGCAAATCAAATAGATCACTGCAAAATTATTGCAGAAAATGCTGGAATGATCATGCAGTTAAGACAGTTTGGTGTTGATTTAAATACAGCATTTAATTTAAAAGGCGAACTAAGTAATAATGCAAAAAATTTAGAAGTCATCATTGCTGATGCAGAATCAAAACCCGTGTACGACACAAATTTAGGTAAACAAAAAGCGGAACAAGAATTTGCAGCTGAATGGAAAAAATTGTGTTTGGAATCAGTTCAGTTTTTGAATGATGGTGCAGGTCCGACTTAATCAGTTTATCGCGTGGATCAAAGAGAATAATATTGTTGTTTCGCTATAACCTATAGGGCTATATTTTTGAAAATGGAATTAAAGGTATATTCAACATATATTTATAATTTTATAAGAATTTGAAAATAAAACACTCCAGAGATGCCGCTGCATGGTCGTTACCCTGAACCCGATGAGTTCAAGGTGGACGCGACGTACACTTAATGGGTTTCCCACTCAAGGTGGGCATACACTCAAAATATACAGAACACATCCATAAGTTTAAGTATCGGCAGGGGAATAGACGTACTGGCGAACACCCTAGAGTTGTATTAAGTATACATAATTTGGAGATTGTGGCAAATCACCAACGCTCATAATTTATAAATACAGCATAAAAAAACCAATCAATTGCACGAAAAAAAAGCGGTTTATCCCGCTTTTTCAACATCTTCTAACATGGTCGCTAATAAACGTTCGCATTGTGCATATTCTTGTAACGATTTATTCATGCCTAAAACTTCTTGCATCAGTTCTAAAGCCACCATGATCACCAATTTATTGTGTTCAACATTGGGGGCTTTACGGCGGAATTCTTGAAACTTTTCATTTAAGAGTCGACCAGCACGTTCGAGTTCTGGTTGCTTATCTGTTGTGGTGCCTAAACGAAAACTTTGCTCGATTAAGCGTAATTCTACAGTCACATGTTCAGTCATACTCATACTTCCTCATTCGACTCTGATGGATGAGCAAGCTGTTGGATTTCTTGCGCATGATGATCTTGTTCAGTCCCTAAAATCGAAAGGCGTTGAATAATGGCTTCCACTTTTGTTTTGGCATGTTCATTTTTTTGAATTAAACGTTCACGCTCATCTTGAAGACCTTTGATGTCTTGTAAGTGATGGCGCTGTTCATTTGCCATTTTTTCTTTAACCACACGCAATTCATTACGTTCAGCCAAAATTTCCTGAAAACGATTTTTTAAATCGGTACAGCTTTTTTCCAAACGCCCATAACGCTCTGCTAAAGATGTGGCATCTGTATTGAGCTGTTGAAACTGATTTTGTAACTGAGAGAGTTGCTCAGTGAGCGTATCAATTTCATCTTGTTTTTGGGTGATAATGCTATTTTTATGGCTAATTTGAGCATGAGATTGCTCTTCGCTGTTATCCTTTTCTTTTAACAGCGATGCATTTTCTTTCTCAACAGTTTCAATTCGTGTTTTTAAAACACCAATATGCGTCTGTAGACGCTGTAATTGTTCTAACATAACGGGTCGCACAGATTTGCAATCAAAGGTAATATATACAGAAGTATAGAGATTGGATAAACGAATGCAAGACGATATTTCAGGTTGGTCAGATTGGAATCAAAATTTTGAGGGGATTGAGGAAATTTCAAGCCCGAGTGAGTTACATGGCTTACTGACAGGTATAGTTTGTGTTACTGAAGTTCCAACTCGAGACGAATGGTTACAAATTTTATCTACACTTGATGTGCCAAAATTAGACGATGAAGCGCTTGCACTATTGTCTGATGAAGCCGAGGACGTATCACATGCACTTTCAGACGATGATTTAGACTATCTTCCAATGCTTCCAGATGATGAGCATACATTGGCTGAGCGTGTGCAATCACTGGCAGATTGGTGTGCAGGGGTTGTGCTTGGCTTTGGTTTGGCTTCTGGGCATATTCGCGCAGATGAGCAAGAACTCATTGAAAGTTTACAAGATGTCGCGTCTGTTGAGTTTGATGAATCAGATGACGATGATGAGGGTGAAGCAAGCTATCTTGAGTTGTATGAATTTGTACGCTTGATCCCTGTGTCATTATCAATGGGACGGAAAAAAGTTCCAGTATCTGAAAGCCCTTTATTGCAAAATTTTCATAGCAAAATGAAACAAGCAATTGATGCTTCTGAAAGTAACAATGTTGTAGAGATGTTTACTCCACATCGCCCAAGCTAAAACTAAGAAAAAAAGCTAAGAAACTTAAACTTTAAGAACATCTATGTTTGATGAGCAGCCAGTTTTACAGCGCCCTTTACCGTGCTTTTTATTCACTTTAAAAACATCGAAGTTGAATAAAGTCGTGATGTAAAGGGTTAAATTTTTTTAATTTGGAGTAATTTGCTTGTTCTGTTGTCGCAACTGAGCGCAGAACGAGAGAAATAATAAAATTATTTTAAAATATGCAAATATTGAGTCATCAGTATTTGCATTCATCTAAGCGTAATTGTAAGTTAAAGCTTCTTCCAAATTAATCATCTGAAATACAAGCTGAATAGAGAATGAAATTAACTCAAGCAGATTTTCAGGAACGTCGTGACCGCCTCGCTGAACAAATGGGTCCCAATAGCATTGCAATTATCTCAACCAGTCCAGAAGTCATGCGTAACCGAGATGCTGATTATAAGTTTCGTGCAGATAGTAGCTTTTTCTATTTAACCGGTTTCGCAGAGCCACAAGCAATTGCAGTCATAGAGACAGATGAAACTGGTGAGGAATATATCTATAGCTTGTTCTGTCGTGAACGTAATCGTGAAATGGAAATCTGGAATGGTTACCGCGCTGGAATTGATGGTGCGGTTGATGATTATGAAGCAGATGAAGCTTATGCGATTGATCTGCTTGACGAAGAAATTATTGCTAAAATTTTAAATAAAGAAAAATTATTCTATCGTATTGGTCAACGTGCAGATTTTGATGCCAAGGTCAGTACTTGGATCACCAAAGCCAATGAATCTGGACGTGGTTTTGGCGTTCCAGCGCAGTTGATTCAACTTGATCAAATTTTAGATGAAATGCGTTTGCATAAGTCCGATCAAGAAATTGAATTGATGCAAATCGCCTCAAATATCAGTGCAGATGCGCATACGCGTGCCATGCAAAAAGTTCATCCTGACATGATGGAGTATGCTTTAGAAGCTGAGTTGAATTATATCTTTGGTCAGAGTGGTTGTGTTCCTGCCTATAACAGCATTGTGGGTGGTGGGAAAAATGGCTGTATTTTACATTATGTTGAGAACAACCAACCGTTAAAAGATGGTGATTTGGTGTTGATTGATGCGGCTGCTGAGTATGAATGCTATGCCTCAGACATCACCCGTACTTTTCCTGTAAATGGTAAGTTTAGCCCTGAACAAAAAGCGCTATATCAAATTATTTTAGATGCACAAATTGCTGCGATAGATGCAATTCAAATCGGTCATTCTTATAAAGAACCGCATAATGTTGCAGTACGGATCATGGTGGAAGGTTTGGTCAATCTTGGTATTATGCAAGGTGATGTTGATCAAATTATTGAATCTGAACGCTATCGTCAGTTTTATATGCATGGTACAGGGCATTGGCTTGGTATGGATGTGCATGATGTTGGCGCATATAAAGATGAAAATGGTCAATGGCGTAGCTATGAGCAGGGTATGGTTGTTACTGTAGAACCAGGTTTATATATCGCACCTGATGATGAAACAGTGGATGCAAAATGGCGTGGTATTGGTATCCGGATTGAAGATGATGTGGTTGCAACTGAACAGGGGCCATTGGTCTTGACCAAAAATGTGGTGAAGTCGATTGAAGATATTGAAGCATTGATGGCAAAGTCAGTATAAGTTTTTAATTTGAAAAGGTGAGTATGTATGGATACTTACACCGTTTTAGCTAAGCCAGTAGAAACAAGTCGTTTGATTCTACGCAAGTTTGTTGAAGGTGATGAAATTCCACTTTTTCATGAGTATTGCGGAGACAGGGAGTCTTCGAAATACTTACAAAGGCGACCACATGTCAATATTGAGCAAACCAAGTGTATGTTTGAAAATTGGAGTGGTACAAAATGGGAAAATAATGATAAAGATTTTGCTTGGATTATTGGTGAGCGCAAAACCAATTTAGCCATGGGGCTTGTGATGTTTATTCATAAAGGAGATCATGGCGAAATTCATTTTGGGCTTGGAGGTAAATTTCAAGGGCAGGGCTTTATGAGAGAGGCAATCACTGCTGTCATTGCTTATTTAAAAAATAACAGTAGGCTTAAACGAATTGAGACTTTTTGTGATGCAGAAAATGTGAAATCACGAAACGTTCTGATTGAAACAGGATTTACTGAAACAACCTTATTAAAGCATTGGGCTATATTTCCAGCTTTGGGAGATAATAAGAGAGATTGTGTGGGTTTTATGATTGAAATAAATTAAAAAAATAGATGTTAGTCAAGTAAGTTCACAAATAACAATACTCTAGTAATGAGTCAGTACTTTTATTGATGCTGCATATTTAAACAATACCTTTAAGGTGCCATATCGGTCGAGCTAAATAACATGCTTAATTCTTGGCTAGAATTTTTAATTTTCATACTTATGTTAAAAATAGCGTATTGATTCAGTACAAATACAGCCAACAATTTCCTATTTCAATATAAAAATAACTTTGCTTGATGTAATATGAAATCAATCAAGATTATAAGTATTCAGTACGCTGAATCACATATAGAAAGGATAAAAGCATGCAACAAGAAGTCATCATCGTCGGCGGTGGAATGGTTGGGTTGAGCTTGGCTCTGATGTTGGCAAAAGCCAATATTGCGGTAAAGCTTTTAGAGGCTGTGAAATATCCAAATTATGATGATGCCAATCTTGCACCCTATCATTCCAGTTTTGATGCACGAAATACCGCGCTATCACGTCGTACCGTGCAAATTTATCAAAAACTCGGTCTTTGGGATGCTTTGCAAGAACATGCGACTCCTATTTTAGAAGTACATATCACTGAACAAGGCAGTTTTGGTAAAGCACGTTTAGTTGCAGATCAAGAAAAAGTCGAAAGTTTTGGGCAAGTGATTGAAAATGCATGGCTAGGCCGTGTACTACTGACTCAAGTTCGCCAGCAAGCTTTAATTGAATTGATTGACGGTGTACAAGTCACCTCACTAAAACAAGAGGGTGACTATGTATATGTTGAAGCCAATCGTGGTGAAGAATATACCCATTCACTTAAAGCCAAACTGTTGATTGCTGCAGACGGTCGTGATTCTTTCTGCCGCCAAGCTTTAGGTGTTGGTGTGGATGTACATGATTATGATCAGGTGGCAATTGTCACAACAGTACAAACCTCTAAACCACATCATCAAGTGGGCTTTGAACGTTTTAGCCATTTAGGTCCATTGGCATTGCTTCCATTGCCGGGGGAATGTCGCCGTTCAGTGGTTTGGCCAGTGAAAAAAGGCACAGAAGATGAATGGTTAGGTGATGAAAATGACCAACATTTCCTCGATGCTTTACAGCAAACTTATGGTGATCGTGCAGGTAAATTCCAAAAAACAGGTAAACGTTTTAGCTTCCCATTGGCACAAGTGCTTGCTGAAAAACAAGCGGTGGGTCGGGTAATTTTGATGGGTAATGCTGCACATACGATTCATCCTGTCGCTGGACAAGGTTTTAACTTGTGTATGCGTGATGCAGATGTGCTGATGCGTTATATCACAACCCAAATTGCGCAATCTGATGATATTGGACAACCTGAGATGTTAAAGGCCTATGAACAATCTCGCTTAACTGATCAGCAACGTGTGATTAAATTCTGTGATTCTGTAGTACGTGGATTTAGTAATCAAAATCCAGTTTTAAAATTATTGCGTAATACTGGCTTGGTGGCTTTTGATGTGATTCCGGGGATTAAGCCTTTGGTTGCCAATTATGCGATGGGATTAAAAGCATGACACAGCAAGATATGTTAGATGTGGTGATTGTGGGTGGTGGTTTGGTGGGTGGCTTAACCGCATTACTTTTAGCAAAAGGTGGTGTACAAGCCACTGTTTTAGATGCAGCCCCTATTTTAGATGCAGAAAAGACTTTAGCTGTTGCTAATCCGCGGGTTTTAGCGCTGAGCCAAGCCACGATTCACTTGTTAAAAACGGTGAATGTGTGGGAAAAAATCGCTCGCCAAATGCCTTATACAGGCATGCAAGTCTGGAATAAAAATGGCTATGGTGAAATTAACTTTGGGCAAGCCTCAGAAAACTTTCCCACAGCTGAGCAAAGCTTAGGTTCAATGGTTGAACCAAGTTTATTAAACCTTGCCATCCAACAGGAAATGTTGGAGCAACTGCAAGATTATCGTACTCAAGTTAAAGTTGTGCGAGTAGAACATGGTGTAGGTTGTTGGATCATTAAACTTGCAGATGGGGCTGAGCTAAAGACCAAGTTAGTGATTGGTGCAGATGGTGCAAACTCATTTGTTCGTGATCAAGCATTTATCGATCTTGATGTTTTAGACTATCAACAGGCAGGTTTGACCTGTGCGATTCGTACCACACAACCGCACCAATATGTGGCTCGTCAGATTTTTCATCCGACTGGTCCATTGGCTTTTTTACCGATGGCGAGTTTAAAGCCTGAGCAAGCTGAACACTGGATTTCAATCGTTTGGACCTTACCTGATGATTATGCAGAAGAATATGCGCGCTTAGATGATGCTGATTTTTGTGAATTACTGACACGTGAAAGTCATCATATGTTGGGCAAGATCATTGAAGCGACACCGCGGGCTCAATTTCCACTTAAGGCACGTGCAGCACAACGTTATGTAAAAGATGGGCTAGCCTTGATTGGCGATGCAGCGCATGTAATTCATCCTTTAGCTGGGCAAGGCGTAAATATCGGGTGTTTAGATGCTGCTATTCTGTGTGATGTCTTACTTAAAGATAAACAGCGTGGTGTATGGGCACATGAACAAACCTTAAAGCGTTACGAACACCAACGCAAAGGGCAAAATGATGCCATGATGCATAGTATGTCGATGATTGGTTTTTTAGAAACTGCGGAAATATTTCCATTGGTTTGGGCGCGTAACTTTGGCTTAAAACAAGTTGAAAATATGCCATTTTTAAAAGATCAATTTATGGCACAAGCCAATGGTTTGGCAACTTTAAAAAGCACGCAATATGCCATTTAATTGGATTTCTGATATTTTTTAACCAATCATTTAAACAACATTACGAATTTGATGAAAAAAAACACGATTTTGTGTATCTAGAGACTAGTCGAATGGCGAAGAGCTTGATACATTTCTCTGTAAAACATCACCATTTTTCGGATGGTACATTGACGTCATTGATGGGGAGTTAAAGATGACAGATACAAATGATTATGATGATAATTCAGAAGATCATGCAGTAGACGATGATGAAGCTAAAGCGGCTGAAAAAGGTGCTGCGGCAAGTGATTCGACAGTTTCAGATACAGATTTAGCTGAAGCTGAAACACTCACTGTGACAGCGAAAAAAAGACAGCGTGAAGCGTTGGAAGATGAAGTCGCTGCATTTTTAGCGCGTGGTGGGAGAATTACCGAAGTTCCTCCAGATGAATCTGCTAAAGATTGATTTTAAAAGCACCGAAAGGTGCTTTTTTAAATTTGGTTGGAATGCTGTCTATTTTTAGATGTTTAAATCTCAATCTTAAAAAGTTTTAGTGTTTATGACTTTTTACTTGAACTTTTAATGAACTATTTTATTTTTATGGATCCTTGCTGATTGCTTTAAGTGTATGACTGATTAAATTATTAGGAATGTTGTACTTTTGATTATTTGTTTTTCTATGTCAGCTTTTATACGTGTCAGATTGATCAGTGTATGGTTAAAATTTAATGTGTTTTAAAAGATTAAGGTAGTTAAAAAGCGACCAGAACAATCAGTCACTTGTAGAAAAGCAGATTGAGAAATGCGTTTATAAGCATTTCTCAACTCAAGAAATAAAATTATTGTTGATTAGTCAGTTCTAAAGCACGTTGATAGGCGATTTTCTTTTTGATGCCAGTTAGATCCGCAGCAAGTTGTGATGCCGCTTTGACCGATAAATCTTGTAATAAGCGATTTAAAAGTTGATCTAATTTCTCTTGTTCAACATCTTGATCTTTGGCATCTGGTGCACCACCAATAACTAAAACAATTTCACCTTTTTGCTGATTGCGATCATTTTCAATAAATGTCACCAACTCGCTCAAAGTCATTTTTTTAATCGTTTCAAATGTTTTGGTAATTTCACGTGCAAAACCAACAGGGCGATCTGCGCCAAAAACATCAGCCATATCTTTGACACTATCTAAAATACGATGAGGCGCTTCATAGATAATCATGGTTTGTGATTCATGTTTTAATTTTTCTAATTGAATCAATCGTTGCGATTGTTTTGACGATAAAAAGCCTTCAAAGCTAAAACGATCACTGGGTAGACCCACCGCACTTAGCGCAGCAATAGCAGCACATGCACCTGGCACTGGAATGACGCGAATACCATTCTCCTGAGCAGCACGGACCAATTTAAAACCCGGGTCACTAATCAATGGTGTACCAGCATCACTGACCAGTGCAATATTCTGACCAGTTTTTAATTTTTCAATAAGTATATCAATTTTGTTACTTTCATTGTGATCATGACACGCTGTGAGCGGAGTTGAGATATTATAGTGCTTTAATAATTGAGCAGATTGACGTGTATCTTCTGCCGCAATAACAGAAACAGACTTTAAAACTTCAATAGAACGAAAAGTCATATCATCTAAGTGCCCAATTGGGGTCGCTACGACGAATAATTGAGCACTCATAAAGGTCTCCATGAAGAATAAGTTAGTGTTGAACAGTATTAAAAGAGTGGTTGTGTTGGGAATGGTTGGATTTACAATCCAAGTTCACGCAGAAATTCTGGTTATATTACCTGAAACAGGCCCTATGTCGCGAGCGGGTTTGAGTATTAAACAAGGAATATTAAGTGCCGCGCAGGCCTCAAAGAATGAAATACCCTTAAAATTTGTCGATTCAGATCAAAAGACCATCAAAGCGCTGTTAAAACAGCACGTCAATAAAAAGACTAAAATGATTATTGGGCCTTTGGCTCGGCCTGATGTTGAGGCTTTAATTAATTTAAAGCCTAAAGTACCTGTATTGGCACTTAATGAAGTTTATCCAAGCTATAAAAGTGTTTGGCAATATAGTCTTTCTAAAAATGACGATGCTTTGGCACTGCTTGATTATATCCAGCATGATAAAGTCAGCAAACTCTATGTGGTGCGTGAAAAAGGCACAGAAGCAGAATCTATTAACTTTTTAAATGCATTATTTGCCAATTATATGGGTGAAGTTGATCCTGTAGAGCATATGCCAAAGTCGATTTCGGATCGAGAGGGTATTTTACTGTTAGGTTCAAACCAATGGTTGACCAGTTTTCCCAAATTACAGAAGAAAAAAATTTATACCCAAGCCATTGCTGTTGATGAAAAAAAGGCCTTGCCTAAAGGGATGAAATTCTGTGATGTTCCAGCCTTATACATCGCCGAATGGGATGATGTGGTCAAAGCTTATAAAGATAAACCGACCTCGTTACCGTATCAGCGTTTGTATGCCTTTGGTGGAGATGCTTGGCATATTGCTGAACAATTTGTTTTGGATCCGAATGTAAAAAGCTTAACCTTTAATGGGCGCACTGGAAAAATTAAAATTGATGGCAATCGTGTTGAACGTATTCCGCAATGTTTTGAACGCTCAAAAAATAATTTAGTGCCTTTGTGATGACAGGTTTCTCATGGCAAAAAATAATTTAGGACAATGGGCGGAGCAAGAAGCAGTGAAATTACTGCTTCAACATGGCTACGAGATCGTAAAATTGAATTATTTCTCGCGCTTTGGTGAAATAGATATTATTGCGCAGTCTAAACAAGAGTTAATTTTTGTTGAAGTGAAAGCAAGAACCCCGACACAGATGGGGCATGCTTTTGAAACGGTAAATCAATCAAAACAACAAAAAATGATTAAAACGACGTTTAAGTTTTTACAAGAACATCCACAATATGAACAATATTATTGCCGTTTCGATGTGATTGGTTTTGATTTACATCATAAAATTGCAAAAAACGTACAGCAAGACCTCAGTAAAATCTCTTATGATCAATCTTGGATTGAAAATGCATTTACTTTAGATGCAGACTTGATTAATCTGTGACTGAAATTTATGTACGGTTATTTCAAAAATAAATATATTTTCCAGCATGTTAACGACGTTTAAATGGGTTGTTTAGCAGGCTGAAATTAATAGGAGTCTTGCTGAGTGTTAAAACGTATTGTCATCACCATGATGTGTGTAGCAAGTTTGTCTGGTTGCGCGAGTTTTATCTCAGGTGGTACTGGTTCTTCACCAGTGGGAACAGATAGTGGTGTTCGATCTTTAGGACAAGTGTTTATTGATTCTTCTATTGAGCGAACTGCGAAAATCAACTTGTATAAGTTGGATGCTCGATTTAAGCAATCTCGTGTCAATATTAATAGTTTTCATAGCAATGTGTTACTGACAGGGCAAGTGCCAGATGCACATTTAAAACAGTTGGCAGAAGATAATCTACGAGCAATGAGCGATGTAAAAGCAGTCCATAATTACCTGACTGTAGGCAATCAAATCGGTTATAGCACCATCATGCAAGATGCATCAGTCACTGTGAATACTCGTGGTTTAGTGATGAAAGCGCCTGTGGTTTCAGACAATAAAGTCTTGATTCATACAGAAGACGGCGTGTTGTATGTTTTAGGTCGTTTAAACAATGCTGAAATTGCAGATTTAAATGATGTTTTACAAAAAGTTGGAAATGTGACTAAAATTGTGACCTTGATTGATAACATCGAACAAGCGAATAATTCAGTCCAAACTTCATCTTTCACAGCACCTGTGGTAAATAATGTACAGCAACAACCTGATGTACAGACACCTGTTGCGATTGATCCTAATGCTACAGAGCCAAACAATAATGTTATTCAACAATAGGTTAAAAGTTTTAAAAGTTAGATTTGGAAAGCAGTTTGAACACCTAAAATCTCAATTTAAATCGCACTATCAAGATTTTCGTTTATACGATTTAGGCAGTATTACCATTAATGGCTTGACCCCTAAAAAGGGCTATTCCATTCAGCATAATATTGCCTATGGCTTAAAGGCGAGACAACGTTTAGATCTATATATTTCTAATAAAAAGCAACAAAATGCGCTGATTCTTTTTGTTCATGGTGGGGCATGGAGTCATGGGGATAAAAGTGCTTATAAATTTGTAGGTGAGGCGTTTAGCCGTTTTGGCTATAACGTGGCAGTGCTGAACTATCATTTGGCACCTGAACATAAATTTCCAAGCTATATTGATGATCTTGCTGTTGCATTGAATTATTTGGAGCAACAACAAGCACGTTTTGGTATTTCAATGGATAAAATTGCCTTGATGGGGCATTCAGCAGGCGCATTTAATATTGCGTCTTTGCTTTATCATCCTAAGCACTACCAACTGGCCATCAAACAAAATATTAAAGCTTTGATTGGAATCGCTGGACCTTATCATTTCGATTATAAAGGCGATGCTTTAGCCGAGAATGCGTTTGATCAAAGTATCCCTTATCAACAAGTAATGCCTTATTATTTTGTTGAAAAAAATGAGGTAAAGCATTATTTGTTCTTGGCTGAAAATGATCAAATCGTTAAAGCTAAAAATTCTTTAGATTTTAAACAGCAATTACTTGAACAAGGCAATCATTGTGAAATTTACACGATTCCTAAAACTGGTCATATTTCAATTATGGGCAGTGTTTCAAGTTTATTTAGTCGATTCTATAAAACCCGACCTGAAATTATTAAGGTTTTAAATGAAGCAATGAAAAATGCCTAGCAATCGCTAGGCATTTTTGATTTGAACATGCCTCAATCAAGATCAGTCTTTATGCATTGGTCTATTGTGAATTACATGTTCAATCATGGCATGGGCAATACTGCCACTAAAAGGCGTTTCGGGTAGCTGATCAAACTTAAAGAACTGAGCCTCGCTAATTTCTTCTTCTTGCAAAACGATTTCACCAGATTCATATTCAGCCTTAAAGGCCAGCATAAGATTACTTGGAAAAGGCCAAGGTTGGCTGGATAAATATTGGACATTTTTGACATGTAGGCCAACTTCTTCCAACGTTTCTCTTTTAACCGCTTCTTCCAGTGTTTCACCGACCTCAACAAAACCCGCAATAAGACCATACATCTTGCTTTTATTCTTAGCATTTTTTGCCAATAGAATTTCGTTATCGCCACGAGTAATCACGGTGATAATACATGGTTGTACACGTGGGTATTGATGATAACGACAGCGAGGGCAGACCATAGCATATTCAGTGGGATGAACCTCGGTTTCGTGACCACAGTGGCTACAAAACTTATGGTTTCTTCGCCACTCTAGCAACTGTACTGCACGACTGGCTTGTTCAAACTCAGATTTGGTCCATTGTGAAATCAATTGACGAATCGGGATCAGTTGATATCCCGCTGGAATTTGATCTTCGATAAAAAGATCTCGGGCAATAATCTGATCACCCGAGTTAAAGCTGATATCACTTGCTAACTTTTCAACTTTAGGCAGTTGTAAATTTTCATCCACTAAAAGTTGTTGATGGTGAAAGATATATGCAAGTGATAATTCTGACATTAGGCTACCGATTTTAAATTTTGACTACTTGTTAATGCTACATCAAACATGGCTTGTAAAACAGGTTGTTTATTTTGTAGATTTTCAATCATCATGTCTGCACTGGCTAAAACATCCAGCAGCTTATTGACTTGCGCAAGGTTAAACACATGTTCTTTGTTAAGACCCGTTTGAATAAACTCCGCAGAGAGTAGCAATGCTTTTTGACCATCTTTTGCTGCAAGGAACAATAGCGCACCACCAATTTCACTTAATTGTGATGGAAGTTGGTCTAAACTTGTGCTTTGAGGATCTTGTAAATATTGCACCAATGTTTGTGAGCTTAAATCAACCAGCGCTTTGGTCTCAGTCAATAATGCTGCATGTGCTTCATCTAGACGATCTAATGAAATCTGCAAGTTATTCACTTTTAACTGTAAACGACTCGATGTGTAATTACGCTCTAAGATACCAATCGAATTCATCGCTGATAAAATACTGTTCATCAATTGTTGCGCATAATTTTCATCTTTGAGCATGTTGTCTTGAGACAGTAGGTCAGCCTGTTGTTTCAGTCCGCTATAGGCTTCATTAAGATTCAAGACTTTAAATACATGTGCAAGATCGGTCAGTTTGCTTTTCAATTCTTGCGTTTTTTCATCACTCATATTTTTGTAGTTAAACTCAATATCATTACGGATTTGCGACATTTCGTCCGTAATCAGTTGGCTCACACTATGAATGGTTTCAAAGTCAGGGCCATATAAATGGCGACTAAATATTTGTAGTTGAGTGTCAGTCAGAATATCTTCGCCAACATTGATTTGTTCGCGGATGTGTTGTGATATTTCATCTTCTTGGCTGATACAAATACTTAGGATATTGGCTGTATCTAATAAAGATGGATTGAATCCGCTTAGATCTTTAAAGAATAAAGACATATTGGTTTCAATACTGATTAGCGTTCTGAGGCGTGTGTCATTGAGAATGATGTTTTCAATGTGATTTAAAGCAACTGAAACCAAAGCCCAATATTGCTCACTTGCTTGGCCTTTAGCTGCATTTGCCAAATAAGACCCAACCAGCTTGATGCCCTGTAAATCTAAATCTGTTTCTTGTTGTTTGAGGAGTTTATGTAAGCATAATTTATACAGCTTATGTACATATACTGAATGCTCTAACTCAGGTGATTGCGGCAAGTTAAAATTCGGTGTAACACAGTCAAGCAGTGGAATAATTGCTTGACCTTCTGGTGTCAGCTCTAGACCTAAAGAAAGTTCTAAGCGATTTAAGGTGTCGTGCAAAAATTGTGGCGCTCTGACTTCACGAAGGCAAATAAACTCAATATAGCGTTTGAGCATGGTGGTGCCTTCACTCAAAGCGATAACTTCTTGAGTATTGATCTCATGTGGGTTTTGCATCACTTTACGCATCACCGCTGCTGAGAGTTGCGCAATTTTAGCAACATGCGGCATATCAATCAGCATTAGCACATTTACACATTGTTCAAATTGAAGCAAAGCATCATCAATACCGAAGGGTAAAGTTTGGTCTTCAACTAAACTACTGACAGCAGATTCTACCTGTAAAATTGAATTATCGACTTCTTTTTTAATAATAAGTAATGCTGTCGGATCAAAATGTATAGAGGTTTGGTAAGACATTGATCTGCACCTATCCTGGGTATCTGAATGTTTTATTTCATAGCCTCAAAATGAGGCTAATTTTCTAAGTTTTAATATAGCCGAAGAAGACCATCTTTACAGAAAAAATAGCCATCAATTTCAAATTTTATTTTGCAAAAATGCAGGCTTCCCCATGTTTTTCTTGAAATTGTTTGACCCAGTTCTCATGTGCTTCTAATTCTTCATCTGAAGGCAAAATGATTGGGGCATTGATTTCAATTTTTTTCCGAGTTGTATTTCTTTGCGCCTGATCAGTATGTGCAGAAAGAGCATCCATGTCAAAGGATACTTGGCCGCCTGTCATGGCAAGATAAACATCAGATAAAATTTCAGCATCGAGTAAGGCACCATGGAAAGTACGATCTCGTTGCGGAATTTCATAACGGCGAACTAAGGCATCCAAAGAGTTCTTTTGTCCGGGATGTTTGCTTTTCGCCATCGCCAAGGTATCAGTCACTTCACATACTTCTGAGAGTGCCTGTAGACCACTGCGCTTGAACTCCATATCTAAGAAGTTCATATCGAAGCTTGCATTATGCGCAATAATTTCACTGCCTTTTAAGTAGTCAAATAAAACTTGCGCAATTTCGCTATATTTTGGCTTATCTTTTAAAAACTCATCGGTAATACCATGGATGGCTTCTGAATCGCCAACTGGTTTTTCTGGATTAATATAGATATGAATCGAACTGCCAGTCAGTTTACGATTGACCATTTCAATTGCGCCAACTTCAACAATTCTGTCACTGTCCTGATAATAGAAACCGGTGGTCTCGGTATCCAGAATAAATTGTTTAGGGCCATGTAACTGGACCGTCGCAGGTGTAATCACAATTTGTGGATGAATATCTCGCATTGCGGGTTGGCTCATTGCTGGCTCATCATTTTCATTGATATCTTGGTTAGATGGTTCTTCCATCTCAATTTCATGAGCTGGCATGACATCCTGCTGAGGGCTAATTTCCGATTCTATCATTTCATCTGATTCAATCAGGTCAAATCCAAAGGGATCGTCAAGCAGCCAGTCTTTTTCATGTTTTTTTTTATCATCAGCCACTGCCAAGGGTTCAGTCAATTTGCTTGGCGCAGTGGTGTTTTTTTTTGCGTCGAGTATTTGCTGAGTACCTAAATTCGCCAATTGATCTGCCATTTCATTGCCTGCATGTCCAGCATGACCTTTAATCCAGTTCCATTCAATTTCGCGACCTTGGCAGGTTTGATCGAGTTTTTTCCAAAGATCTGGGTTTTTTACATCTTTCCAGTTTTTCTTTTTCCACCCTTCAATCCATTCGGTAATGCCACGTTTTACATAGTTGGAATCGGTCCAAAGCACTAATTTTGCTTCGGTTGGGCAAAATGCGATCCCTTCAATGGCTGCGGTAAGTTCCATGCGGTTATTGGTTGTATCAAGTTCACCACCACACAACTTATGTTCTTCTGTTTCAGTGATGATATAAGCGCCCCAGCCACCAGGACCTGGGTTGCCTTTACAAGCACCATCGACATAAAGTGTGATTGTTTGTGACATAGTAATAACCAATGAAAGTGAATTAAGAGTTGAACATCGTGGTTTAAGAATTTATTGTATACGCAAATCGGCGTTTTCTACGCATGAACTGAGATTTTTTTAATTTCTTGTAACATTTGTATGCAATTCGCATTCAAAATTTGCCTTGTAAGCGCGTTTAGCTCTACTAAAATGGCAATGATAAAATAATTTACTAAATGTTGTTCGGAACTCTTATGTTTAAACCTACCACAATGGTGTGGCAACCTACTGCGACTGTTTTCTTTAAATTATCCTTATTAACATCTGCATTCGCAGCATTAGGGTTGACTGCAGGGTGTTCTTCGACGTCGACAACATCAAAGGTTCAAACATCAAAGTCAGCAGGCATGTTAGATGCCAGCAGTCTGGATTCTCTAGAAGATCTACTTTCTGCAACTGATATACGCGCGGTAGAGGGCGATCGCCTACTGATTTTAAAACATGGTGACGTATGGAAGCGGATGTCAGTCGGTTTTAAAATGGATGAAAACCATTGGGATCCTCGTATCGATGCGCAACGGAGCTGGTTTGTTTCACGCCAACCTTATATTGACCGTCTAAGTGCACGTGCATCACGCTATCTTTACCATACCGTGAAAGAAGCTGAACGTCGTGGTTTACCTACTGAATTAGCACTGTTGCCGATTATTGAAAGTTCTTATGACCCAGCAGCAACCAGTAGTGCCGCCGCAGCTGGGATGTGGCAATTTATCCCAAGTACAGGGAAAATTTATGGTTTAAGACAAACCAGTTTATACGACGGGCGTCGTGATGTGGTTGAATCAACACGTGCCGCTTATGAGTTTTTAGGTAGTTTATACAATCAATTCGGTTCTTGGGAGTTGGCTTTGGCTGCCTATAACGCAGGCCCAGGGCGTATCCAGCAAGCAATTAATCGTAACCAAGCTGCGGGCTTACCAACAGACTATTGGTCATTGCGTTTACCGCAAGAGACCATGAACTATGTACCACGCTTTTTAGCTGTGGCGCAGATTATTAAAAGCCCATCTAAATATGGGGTGAGCTTACCACCGATTGCCAATCGTCCGCACTTTAGAGAAGTTGCAGTTCCACCAGGCGTACAACTCAATCAAATTGCTTCAATTACCAATTTAAGTCGTGCTGAGCTATATGCTTTAAACCCTGGTCATCGTGGTGAATTTGTTGATCCATCGAGTACCTTACGTATTTTGATTCCTGCGGATCTTAGTCCGACCATCGATGCAAAACTAAGAGCGTTAAAACCGGGTTCTGATAGCGGTTTATGGGCAAGCAATACTGCGCCAACTACAGCTACACGGACTTTAACGCCTACAGCAGTCACCTCGACAGTGACTCAATCGATTACTCCAAGTAAAGCGACGCCACCTGCTTTAACAACAGCAAAAACCACCACGACAACTGCAGGTTCATTGAGCACGCTCAAAAATACACCACAAGGCTCGGATGCATTAGCGCAATTTGCTGCCAATGCTGATATTCCAAGTGCGCCACGTATTCCTGTTGCTGTGACCAATGCAGCCAATGTGAAACCTGTTGCCGCAGAGCCGCCAATTTCTGCACATGAAAAAGCACAAATTCTTGCCGCAGTAAAAGCTGAAGGTGAAAAGGAAACGGTTAAACAAGTTTTAGAACCTCAAGCCACCCAAGCTGAAAAAGAAGAAGTGGTTAAAGAGATTAAGGCGATTGCACCACAAGGGACAGAAGTGCTGGATCCGTATGATGGTAAAATTAAGCTGACTGCAATTCAAACCAGTCAATCGGTTGCAGAGGTTCAAGGTAAAGAAAATACGGTTGGATTCTCATATCCTAAAGGTTTAGCAGACACCACACCTGCAAACTCGGAAGAAGCCAAACTGAATCAAGATAAGAACTTTAAGAAAACCGAAACTGAAGTTGTGGTTGAACCACCAAGAGGTAAACGCAGTACTTATACCGTTTTGGCAGGGGATACTTTAGCAACGATTGCTTTAAAGAATGGCGTAAATTGGCGCGATATTGCCAAATGGAACCAAGTTGATCCAAACGGAACTTTATTTGTTGGGGCGACTTTGTATTTATATGATGCCAAACCACAAATTGATACCCCTGTGGTTTCTCGCAAAACCACGGATTCAGTTCCAGCCAATTATGTGGTTAAACCAAATGACAGTTTAACCAGTGTGGCAAATCAGTTTGATTTATCTGTTTCACAATTGGCAAATTATAATAATCTGAATACCAACAGTAATTTATTTGTCGGTCAGAAATTAAAGCTTAAAGATGCTTCAGATGATAAATTATCTGAAATCAATAAAGCAGTGGTTCGCGCAGATACCTCTAAGCCTGTTGCAAAAATCAAGACCAAGGCTTATGCAGTTAAACGTGGCGAATATCTTAAAGTGATTGCCGATCGTTATGCTTTGTCTGTACATGAACTTGCTGATTTGACTCCAGGACTAGATACTTCAGGTAGCTTATTTGTGGGGCAAAAGATCAATGTGCCTCTCAATGAAGTTAATGAGCCTGAAGCTAAACTTGACTCTAAAGTGATTGATCAAAGTAAGTTTAAGAATGTAAAAGCTGAAACAAACTATAAAACTGAGAACTATAAAGTTCAAAGTGGCGACAGTTTATCCAGTATTGCAGTTCAGTCTAAATTAAGTTTGGCAGAATTAGCCGAGTTAAACAAAATTTCGACATCTAAAAACTTGCTTGTGGGTCAAATCATTAAGATCCCTGCTGGAACAACAACACCAGAAACCTATACTGTGCAATCTGGTGATAGCCTGATTGCGCTGGCAAATAAATATAATTTGCAAGTTAACCAAATTGCCGATTTAAATGGTTTAAAGAGTACATCTGGTTTGTTTGTTGGGCAGAAATTGAAGTTGACTGGCACGCCTGAAACCAGCAGTAAAGAGAAAGCACAAGCGAGAAATGAGTCGAAATCAGAAGGCGCTAGTAAAGATATCCATGTGGTCAAATCAGGTGAAACACTGGCAAGCGTTGCAAAAAAATATAAACTGCAATTGTCTTATTTAAGTGAATTAAATGGTTTGTCGCGTAATCAGGCTTTGGATATTGGACAACGCTTAAAGCTTGATGGGGAATTACCCAGTAAATCCACGCTATCTAAAGAAAAAGAAGACCTAAAGGCGACTGCGAAAGCAACAGCAAAAGCTTCGAGTAAGAATACTGAAAGCTATGCGGTGAAGTCTGGTGAGTCGTTAAATGCGATTGCAAATCGTGTTGGCATGTCAGTTCAAGAACTGGCTGAATTGAATGATCTGAGCCCACGTGCGGGTTTACAACGTGGACAATCTATTCGTATTCCTAAAACAGTGACTGAATACAAAGTGAAAAGCGGTGATTCATTGATTCGTTTAGCCAGCAAGTTTGGGATTGATACCAGTGCACTTGCTGAGATGAATGAATTAAAACCAAACGCGTCATTACGCATTGGCAGCATTATTAAAGTTCCGAATCTTTAAGCGCCATTTTATTGGAGTGACGTTTAAAGCTTAACATTTCAAAAACTTTTTTGAATAAAGGAAAATAGGGGAATGCGCCTAAGTTTTGCATGTGTCAGCCCGATCGGGCTGGCATTGGGATTATGTGTTGCAAGCTTAAATGTTGATGCTGCTCTACAGACAACAGCTTATATTGCTGTACATAATGCTCCACAGTATGACAAAGCTCAGGTGATGCCTTATGCCAATAGCAATGCACCCAAAGGTGGCTATATCAGTACAGCGAGTATAGGCACCTTTGATAATCTCAACAGTATGAATGGCAAAGGCAGTTCAACTGAAGGGATTAATTATCTGTTTGATAGCTTAATGGATAGCTCATTGGATGAACCGGGTGTGTTATATCCGCTTCTCGCTGAAAAAGTCACTTATGATCCTGTTAAAACCAAATTTGTTATTTTCCATTTAAATCCTAAAGCCCGTTTTAGTGATGGTTCACCCGTCACGGCTGAGGATGTTAAATTTAGTTTTGATATCATTCAAAGCAAAGCCAATCTGGGCTTTCAAATGTATTTGTCTGATTTAGCCAAGACTGAGGTATTGTCTAAATACCAAGTGAAAATGACATTTAAATCAGACCACAATGCAGATATGCCCTTTATTTTGGCAAAAATTGCGATTTATTCAAAAGCAGATTGGAAAAATAAAGACTATAGCAAAGTGACCTTGCAGCCGATTTTAGGATCGGGGCCTTATCTGATTGAACGTATTGATTCTGGGCGCAGTATTAGCTATAAGCGCAATCCAAATTATTGGGCAAAGGACTTAGCCATCAATCGTGGTCGTTATAACTTTGATCACATGAAATATGTTTATTATCGAAGCCCTGAAATCGCTTTTGAAGGGTTTAAATCTGGACAATATCGCTTTTATCAAGAAAAAAATGCCCGTAACTGGGTCACCGAATATAATTTTCCTGCGGTAAAACAAGGTTTGGTGAAAAAGTATATTTCTAAGATTGAAACACCAGCACTCACGCAAAGTTTGGTTTTTAATACCCGAAAGGCGCCATTCAATGATCTCAATTTTCGCCAAGCATTAACCTATGCTTATGATTTTGAATGGATCAACAAAGCATTGTTATTTGGTCAAAATATTCGCTTGCAAAGCCACTTTCAAAACAGTGAGCTTGCTGCGACTGGAAAACCAAGCGCGAAAGAACTTGAAATTTTAACGCCTTATTTAAAGCAATTGCCCGCATTACAACGCCAAGGTGTATTGGCAGATTGGAAATACCCAGTTTCAGATGCCAGTGGTTTTAACCGACAGAATTTATTGATTGCACGTTCGATGCTATTAAAGGCGGGTTATCGTTTTCACAATGGACTATTGGTGGATAGACAAGGTCGCCCCATTCAAATTGAATTTCTGATTCATCAAGATGGCGCGCTACGGACTTTGTTGCCATATATTCGTAATTTAAAAAAACTTGGGATTCTGGCAAATATTCGTCAAGTCGATTTACCGCAATATACAGAGCGTATGCGCCGTTTAGATTTTCAGATGACTGCTATCGATATGCCGCAATCATTAACACCAGGTGCTGAACAGGCACAGATGTGGGGCAGTAAAGCTGCCGATGAAGTGGGCAATTACAATTATGCAGGTGTTAAAAGTCCAGTGGTCGATCAGCTGATTCAACAGATTATTTATGCACCGAACCGTGAACAATTGGTGCTTCGTACCCGAGCACTGGATCGGGTATTACGTGCAGGCTATTATCAAATTCTGACTTATGGCAATGATAAAAACTGGTATGCTTATTGGAATATGTATCAGCTACCCAAAGTTAAACCAAAATTATCCCTCGGTTTAGAGTATTGGTGGGCAGATGCAGATCAAGCGAAAAAAGTAGAGCAATATTTAAAAAAATGAGCATTTTAAAAGCATAATTTCAAATCTTCATGGTTAAAACATCAGTGGCTCAACGTAAGTGGTGTTTAAATTGACATATCTACCCTCATGAGGTCATAAGGAACATCGTTTCAATGGGCACATATATACTCAAAAGGCTGTTACTGATCATCCCGACATTGTTCTTTGTTCTCTTGATCAATTTTGTTGTGGTTCAAATTGCACCTGGTGGGCCTGTTGAACAAGCGATTCAACAAGCAGAAAACTTCCAAGGAGTCAATATGACTGCTGGAGGTCTATCATCTTCGGTAAATAACCATGAGTATCGTGGTGCACAGGGCTTAAGCGAAGATATGATCAATAAAATCAAACAGCAATATGGCTTTGATCGACCTGCACATGAACGATTCTGGTTGATGTTAAAAAACTATTTAGCTTTAGATTTTGGCACGAGTTTTTTTAAAGATAAGCCGGTGACTGAGCTGTTATGGGAAAAAATGCCAGTTACCATTTCCTTGGGTGCGTGGAGCACTTTTTTAATTTATTTAATCTCAATTCCTTTAGGGGTTAAAAAAGCCAAGCAGCATGGCTTATTTTGTGATAAATCAACCTCATTACTTTTGGCTGTGGGCTATGCCGTTCCCGCTTTTGTATTTGCAATATTGTTGATCGTATTTTTTGCTGGAGGTTCTTATTTACAATGGTTTCCGTTACAAGGCTTTGTTTCAGACAACTTTCACAGTCTCAATTTATTTGAAAAAATAGCAGATTATTTTTGGCACATGGCTTTACCTTTGCTGGCCATGGTGTTGGGCGGATTTGCAAGTTTAACCTATCTGACTAAATATTCATTTATGGAAGAGCTCAATAAGCAGTATGTGCTTGCAGCACGAGCAAAAGGCTTAACTGAAAATGACGTGTTATATAAACACGTATTTCGCAATGCATTGTTGGTGATTGTTGCCGGTTTGCCTGAAGTATTGGTTGGGGTGTTCTTTGTTGGAAATCTACTGATTGAAATTATTTTTAACTTGGATGGCTTAGGCTTGCTGGGTTTTGAAGCCGTACAACAGCGTGATTATCCAGTGATTTTTGGCGCTTTGTTCTTTCTGACCTTATTTGGGCTGATTTTACGTTTGATCTGTGATGTGGTTTATCGTGTGATTGATCCGCGAATTGATTTTGAATCGAGAGGTGCAAAATAATGTCATCGATCATGCAAGCACGAATACAGAAATTTAAGAAAAATCGCTTAGGTTTTGTCTGTTTCATCGTATTTATTGTTTTATTTATTCTTTCAATTTCTGCCGAATTTATTGCCAATGATAAGCCCTTATTGGTCAAATACGATCAGCATTATTACATGCCAGTTTTAAAGGCTTATCCTGAAACACATTTTGGTGGGGTCTTTGAAACAGAAGCCGATTATCGTGATCCGGTAGTTCAGCAGTTGATTGATGAAAAAGGTTGGTCGATTTGGCCACTGGTTCGTTATTCCTACCAAACTCCCAATTTAGATTTAGCCGTTCCTGTTCCATCGCCACCCACCGCACAAAACTGGTTAGGTACAGATGATCAAGGGCGTGATGTATTTACCCGTATTCTTTATGGTCTACGTATATCACTGTTGTTTGGTTTGGCATTGACACTATTTGCTGCATTTATTGGAATTATTGTTGGGGCGATACAGGGCTATTATGGCGGATGGGTAGATTTAATTGGGCAACGTCTGCTTGAAGTTTGGGGTGGTTTGCCGACTTTATTTATGGTGATCATCTTGGTCAGTCTATTTACCCCGAGTGTCTATTGGCTATTTCTGATTATGTTGATTTTTGGCTGGACAGAGTTGGTCGGTATAGTGCGTGCTGAATTTCTTCGCGCCCGTCATTTAGATTATGTTCAAGCAGCACGTGCCTTAGGGGTGAGTGATTTGATGATTATGTTCCGACATATCTTGCCCAATGTGATCAGTTCAAGTTTATCTCAACTTCCATTTATGCTGACTGCAAATATCACCGCACTTACTGCATTGGATTTTTTAGGTTATGGGCTTCCACCAGATGCAGCCTCCCTCGGTGAATTGTTATTACAAGGTAAAAATAATTTAAATGCGCCGTGGCTGGCTTTGTCAGGATTTTTTACTTTGGCCTTGGTGCTATCTTTATTGGTTTATATTGGGGAGGCGACACGCGATGCATTCGATCCAAGACGTCAAAAATGATCAATCTTTGTTGTTGTCTGTCCAACATCTGCATATTGAAAATCAGCGTAAAGAGGTGCTGGTCAATAATCTTAACTTTGACCTACATGTCGGGGAAACTGTTGCGATTGTCGGGGAGAGTGGTTCAGGCAAATCAATTAGTGGTTTGGCATTACTTGGCTTGCTTCCTGAAAATTTAACTGTGACTGGGCAAGCGTTATATGATGAGCAAAACCTATTGTCTCTTAATCAAAATGCGCAGTTGGCGATCCGTGGTAAAAAAATTGCCATGATTTTTCAAGAACCAATGACTGCACTCAACCCGCTACACAAGGTTGAGCGGATTATTGGTGAGACTTTACTTTTAGACGGGATGTCCAAGGAAAAAGTCAGAAAACGTGTCTATGACTTATTGTGTGATGTCGGAATGGACGAACCTGAGGATAAGTTGAATCGTTATCCACATGAGTTATCGGGTGGTCAGCGACAACGTGTTTTGATTGCATCTGTTTTGGCACAAAAGCCTGAAATTATTATCGCGGATGAGCCGACAACAGCTTTAGATGTCACATTACAATCGCAAGTTTTAAACTTATTACAACTGCTTATTTTAAACCATAAAATGGCCATGATTTTGGTTAGTCATGATTTGAATTTGGTACGTAAATATGCCAATCAAGTGATTGTGATGAATCAGGGGCAGGTTGAAGAAAAAGGCACAGTTCGAAATATTTTTCAAACCCCTAAAGCCAGCTATACCCAATATTTATTGGATCATGATTTTGGTGAAGCCAATGCTTTACCGCATAAACGTAATTTAGTTTTATCTCTACATCGTGTTGGGGTGAAATTTCCAATAAGAAAGGGCATATTTAATCGAGTTAAAGATTATTTTGTTGCCGTTCAACCGCTCAATTTACGTTTAGATCGCGCTGAGTCCATCGGTATTGTCGGAGAAAGCGGTTCAGGTAAAACCTCTTTGGCGCTGGCAATCGCACGACTGATACAGTGCTCGGGTAATGTTTTTCTACTCAATCAAGACTTGAACAGATTGAGTCAGCGTAAGTTACGTCCGCTTCGATCCAATTTTCAAATTGTATTCCAAGATCCGTTAAGCAGTTTAAATCCACGTATGACTGTCGACCAGATTATTCGAGAGGGCTTGGTACTACAACATCTAAAAGAAGCTGAAATGCTGATTCGTATCAATGAAATTTTAGATAAAGTAGAGCTCCCAATAACAGTTAAACAGCGTTATCCGCATGAATTGTCTGGTGGTCAACGGCAACGTGTGGCTTTAGCACGTGCAGTGGTATTGCGCCCTAAATTACTGATTCTCGATGAACCAACTTCAGCTCTTGATCGGACTACACAACGTGCAATTGTAAAATTATTGCGCCAGTTGCAACAGGATTATCAAATGAGTTATTTGTTTATAAGTCATGATTTACAGGTTGTAAAAGCACTTTGTCAGAAAGTTTTGGTATTAAAAGATGCTAAAGTTATCGAGTTTCAAGACACTCAAGCCTTATTTGATAAACCTTTAAATGACTATACCAAGCGATTAATTGCAGCGAGTCAGTATTAACGCTGTATAGATGGTTTTGGTACAAAAAATATTCACATTAACAAAGTTGACAAAACGTATTGTCAGATTTACGCTTGAACTATTATAAATTTAAATTAGAGTAAAAGCTCTAATCACTAAAGAGATTTGACCATGAGCCATCTTGCACAAGCATTAGAAATAAAAACCACGAGATTTAAAAACCGAATCATTAAAGGTGCAATGAGTGAAGCATTGGCCAATCATGCAGGGCAACCGAACCAATTGCATTTAGGTTTATATGATGCTTGGGGGAAAGGCGGCTTGGGTTGTGCCATTACGGGGAATGTAATGGTGGATTTCCGTGCGAAAAATGAGCCGGGTGTTGTTGTCGTTGAAACTGAGCGTGATCTTGCCAAATTGACTGAATGGGCAAATGTGGGTAAAAAGCACGGGATGGTACAACTGATTCAGTTATCACATCCAGGTCGCCAGTGTCCAAAAGGACTCAATAAAGAAACAGTGGCACCTTCAGCAGTGCCTTTTAGTCCAATGTTGGCAACGACATTTGGTACGCCACGTGCACTCAATGAAGCAGAAATTTTAGATATCATTCAACGATTTGCTGAAGCTGCGCGGATCTGTGAAAAAGCAGGTTTTGACGGTGTACAGTTACATGGTGCACATGGTTATTTAATCAGTCAATTTCTTTCACCATTGACCAATAAACGTCAAGATCAATGGGGCGGTTCGATTGAAAACCGTATGCGTTTCTTATTAGAAATTTATGCTGCAGTGCGTGCTAAAACCTCAGAAAACTTTATTATCTCAGTCAAACTGAACTCTGCAGATTTCCAGCGTGGTGGAATCACAGAAGAAGAAGTGGTTCAAGTATTTAAAGCCATTGATACAGCAGGGATCGATTTGATCGAAATTTCTGGTGGTACCTATGAAGCACCAGCAATGGCAGGCGCAAAAGCAGATAAACGTAAGCAAAGTACGATTGCACGTGAAGCATATTTCTTAGATTTTGCAGAAAAAATTCGTAAAGAAGTCAAATGTCATCTTATGGTGACAGGTGGTTTCCGTACAGCACAAGGTATGAATGCGGCTTTAGACAGTGGTGCGTGTGAATTTATTGGGATTGCACGTCCTCTTGCGGTAGAACCTGAAGTCAGCAACAACTTGATTGCAGGTCAGGACGTTCGATATGCAGTAGAGCAGATCAAAACGGGTATTCCTTTTGTTGATAAAATGGCGATCATGGAAATTCTGTGGTATGCCGCTCAGTTTAAAGCAATTGGTGAAGGGAAGAAGCCAAATCCTAAGCTTTCTCCACTCAAGGTTTTCTTTAATTATGCAAAAAATAATATCAAAGCGGTGATTCAAGGACGAGTAAACTCGCGAAAATCAGCTTAAGGTCATCGAGTGTTGATCATTAAAAAGACCATTGTGAAATGGTCTTTTTAATGTGTGAACTTTTTTATTTAAAAAGATAAAGACTAAATAGTGAATTTAAAAAAAGCTGCCATAAGCACGATTGTCTGGCAGCTTTTATTGACCGTTTTGAATCAATAGCACTGAGATTCAGCTCAAACGTTTAGGTCGTGAAATTCAGTTCAAATTAATGCGCACAAAAAGCCATATTAAAATATTCAAATAATTCAGGCGTGTTCAACCACAGCATACTTGACAGCCCGAACAGAACAACAATAACCAACCAGATACTAAGCTTGAACCACGAGAATGAGTTAGTCATTAACCACAGCCTCTTCATTGACAAAGAAATGCACAATAACGCCGACTACACACAAGGCAATTGAGCATCCCCAAATGATGTTGTAGTTACCCGTTATATCATGATTTAAACCGCCTAGCCATCCACCAAAAAATGAACCGATTTGGTGAGTGAAAAACACTAGACCGCTTAGCATGGTTAAGTATTTTACACCAAACATATTGGCTACAATGCCATTGGTTAGAGGTACAGTCGAAAGCCATAAGATCCCCATAACGATACCAAAGGCGTAAACAGTCCAAATACTCAATGGCAGCATCAGAAATGCAACAATCGCAACGCCACGTAAACCATATAAACCCATAAGTAGATGCGGTTTAGAATACTTACCACCAAGCCAACCTGCGGTATAGGTTCCGATAATATTAAATAGACCAACCAATGCGAGAAAGATCGTTCCAGTAGAGGCATCAAAACCATGATCAATCAAATAACCTGGCAGGTGAATGCCTAAAAAAACCACTTGGAACCCACACACTGAAAAACCAAAGGCCAACCATAAAAAAGGTTTATGCTGAAAGGCAATTTTAAGAATCTGTTTAAAGCTTAAATTGGGTTTTATCGCTTGTTTAATTGCATTTGGTGGTACATACATAGGTGCTTTAAGCATCCATGCCAATGGAACAATCAACACGATCAGCATTGCTGTAATGACCAGCGCAGATGACCAGCCGAAATTTTTAATGAGAAGCAGGGTGGTTGGCAACATAATGAATTGCCCAAATGAACCTGCTGCACTGGCAATACCCATTGCCATACTGCGCTTGCTTGGATGCGCTGCTCGTCCTACGGCTGAAAGTAATACCGAGAATGAGGTTGCAGAGAGGGCTAAGCCGATAATTAACCCAACACTGATATCCAATAACAGCACATTTGAACTGATAGACATTAACAATAGGCCAATGGTGTAGAGCACCCCGCCTATCGCAACAATCGTCTTACTCCCATATCTGTCTGCAAGCGCACCAGTAAAAGGTTGTACTGCGCCCCAGAATAGATTTTGTATGGCAATGGCTAAACTAAAAACCTGATGACTCCAACCAAACTCATGGCTCATGGGCACAAGATAAAGCCCAAAACCGTGACGTACACCTAAAGAGAGTGCCAAGATAAAAGCACTTCCAATAAGCATATAAATGAGTGGTTTAGAGAAACGCGTGTCGTCCTGTTGTACTGACATAAGCTATCCATTGAATCATCATATGAGAATTGTAGATGATTCAATGGGACTTAGCGATAGAATAAAAATTTATCAATCGATAAATTTTAGTGATCAATCAACACATTTTAGTGAAAATAAATTTAGCTTTTAGAACCGATAACCCACACCGACATAAGTAATCAGCGGATCAATATCAATTTTGGTTTTAGCGCCGATGAGCGATTTCCCTGTATTGTTGTCAACGACAGTGATTTTGACATCACCACTCATTGGTGCATAAGTGACAGAGCCTACTCCAAACCAACGATCATTAAAATCATAGGTTGCACCCAATGTAGCCATAGGCGCTATGGCATCGTCGGCTTTTACTTTAACGCGAGGATCAGCTGATGATGTTTTTCCTTCTAATGCTGCACCTGCCTGACCATCAAGAACATTTTGAACCATGTGGCCTGCAGCAATTAAATCTTTGTTGATACCAGAGTCAATTTTTACATTGGTAAAATGCGCATACATGACACCGACGCCGACATAAGGTCTAAGTTTATTTACACCAGATTTACCAAATTGATAATGTATTTCTGCGGCAGGTAACCATGCTGTTGCAGATGCTGCTTTTTTCGATTGCTCTAAATTGGTAATCGGGATTTGTGTATCTAAGGGAATACCACCAATGCCGTTAATTAAGCCATTGGCAATTCCGCCAATGATCGGTGTATCCAGCTTACCTTCAGGTGTCGCAATACCAAGTACAGGGGCATTAATCTGGCCTTGTCCTTTAATATCAACTTTAGGGGGAATACCTGCTTTAAATTCTAATGAAATATTATCGGTAAAGAAGTAATTTGCCATGATCCCTAAGGTATCAACATTATCTGCTTTCAGTCCTGCATCTGCATTATTCCAGCTTTCTAAACTGGTAATATTGGCTTTACCACTCATGTTTGAGGTTAATGTTCCATTTTTAATTAAGCCTAAAGTTTCACCAAGTTTTGCCACACCCAATAACTTTTCTTTTTTGGCGGCACCTTCTTCGGTATTGGCAATTGCATTGGTCACAGTGTCAAGTTGCACATCACCAACCGCATAATCGCCTTTCTTAACACTGGTATTGATGTTTACACCATTGGGATTACCTTGCGGCATTGCATGTAGCCAACCTGCTGAAACAGAAAAGCGTTTAAATCCATCACCATCTTTCAGACTAAAATAGGGTGAATCTGCATGGGCCATCATCGGTAAAGTCATGCATGAGGTCATGATGCAAAGTAATGATTTTTTCATAGGTTTGGACTCCATGTCCGTAATTGATACTAATTTTTATGCGTTTTTATTATTAGAAGTTTTTGCTGTTAATTAATGTAGTCTTTACAAAGGCTTTTTTTAAGTGAATGTTCTTTTTTTAATGTTTTATTTATCATAAGTTTATAAATGTAATACAACTGTAATCGTGTTGTCATGATATTACATGCTAAAAATAGGCCATGATCTCGGTTAAAAATAACCATAAAACATTGACTTGGCAGATAAGGAAAAACTCAAGCCATAAAAAAAGGCCATATAAATATGACCTTTTGTTAAGCAGCATAAGTCATTTTAGTCAATGACTTTCGTTATTTTTGAAAACGAGATAGATCTTCTTCAGGGCGCGCAGTTAAAACTTCTACACCGTCTTTGGTCACCAGCAGGGTATGTTCATATTGAGCTGAAAGGCTATGGTCTTTGGTCACCACCGTCCATTTATCACCCATTAAACGTGTTTGCCAAACACCCGCGTTGACCATTGGTTCAATGGTAAAGGTCATACCTTCTTCCAAAACCATGCCTGAATTAGGTTGACCATAGTGAAGGACTTGTGGCTCATCATGGAATACTGTACCAATACCATGACCACAATATTCACGCACCACACTAAAGCGTTCTGATTCAACATATTTTTGAATCGCTGCGCCAATATCACCAATGGTTGAGCCCGGTTTCACCGTTTCCATACCACGGTACATTGCTTCTTGAGCAACTTTACATAAACGTTCAGCAATAATCGATGTTTCACCACCAACCACATACATCATATTGGTATCGCCGTGATAACCATCTTTAATCACAGTGACATCAATATTGAGAATATCGCCTTTCTTTAAAATTTTACTCGCAGATGGAATACCGTGACATACCACATGATTTACAGAGGTACAAATCACATGTTGGAATGCAGGGCGACCAGGTGCAGCGCCATAACCTAAACATGCAGGTATAGCGTCTTGTTTGTTGACAATATAGTCATGACAAATCGTATCCAATTCAAGTGTACTAACACCTGGTTTGATATGCGGTTTGATCATATCCAAAACTTCTGCAGCCAATCGACCTGCAACACGCATCTTTTCAATTTCATCTGCGGTTTTGATTAATCGACGTGGTGCTTCGTAAGTACTGTTCATGATCTTTAAAAACTTTTGGAAATTTGTATGTGACTATGGTATAAATAGCCGCCCAATTTATCAAATGCTTTCTGTGACTTTCTTTGTGAATGGTTTATGGAAATATTGATAAGGGTAATTTAAAAATCCGCACATATGTCGTCACATTACTCTGGGTGCCTGAAAGGGTGGAGAATGCGGACATATGGAGGCCTAACCCAAACTTTTAAGGTAAAGAAAATGGCAGATTACAACGTAAGCATGCGCGACCTTCTTCAAGCTGGCGCGCACTTTGGTCACCAAACTCGCTTCTGGAACCCAAAAATGCGTCAATACATTTTTGGTGCGCGTAACCGTATTCACATCATCAACCTTGAACATACTGTTCCTGCGTTAAATGATGCTTTGAATTTTGTTAACAATCTAGCAAGCAAAAAGAACAAAGTATTGTTCGTTGGTACAAAACGTGCTGCTTCTAACATCATTCGTGAACAAGCTCAACGCGCTGGTCAGCCTTATGTTGATCACCGTTGGTTGGGTGGTATGTTGACTAACTGGAAAACTCTTCGTCAGTCAATCAACCGTTTGAAAGATCTTCAAACTCAATCACAAGATGGTACTTTTGCTAAACTTACTAAACGTGAAGCATTAGAACGCGCTCGTGAAATGGAAAAACTTGAACGCTCTTTAGGCGGTGTTAAGAACATGGGTGGTTTACCTGACGCATTGTTCATCATCGACGTTGATCACGAAGCAATCGCGATTAAAGAAGCTAAAAACCTTGGTATTCCAGTAATCGGTATCGTTGATACAAACTCTAACCCAGATAACGTAGATTTCGTTATTCCGGGTAATGACGATGCGATCCGTGCTGTTACACTTTATGCTTCTGCAATGGCTGATGCAATTCTTGCTGGTAAAGAATACGCTCAAACTCAAGCGAATGCTCAAGCTAAAGGCGAAGAAGCTGCGAAAGAAGCTCCTGAGGCTTAATGCGTTTTGACGCAAGCTTGTCATTTTTGTGATTTAAAATGATGACAAATTGAGCGTCGAGAAAGCAAAACGGCCCAGAGGAACCTTTGGGCCGTTTTTGTTGAACAGATTCATATTCTACCGTATTTAGGAGAACAACATGACTGCAGTTACTGCGAGCATGGTAAAAGAATTACGTGACCGTACTGGTCTTGCAATGATGGAATGCAAAAAAGCATTAACAGAAGCAGACGGTGACATCGAATTAGCGATTGATAATCTTCGTAAATCAGGTCAAGCAAAAGCAGCTAAAAAAGCTGGTAACATTGCTGCTGATGGCGCGATCACAATTGCTCAAGAAGGTAACAAAGCAATTCTTTTAGAAGTAAACTGTCAAACTGACTTCGTTGCTAAAGACGAAAACTTTGCTGGTTTCTCTGCTAAAGTTGCTACTGCTGCACTTGCTGCTGGTGTAACTGATGCTGCTCAAATTGCTGAATTGAAACTTGAAGATGGTTCAACTGTTGAAGAAGCTCGTATTGCGCTTGTTCAAAAAATCGGTGAAAACATTCAAGTTCGTCGTGCTGCAATTGTTGAAGGTGAAAACCTTGCAGTTTACAAACACGGTTTAAAAATCGGTGTTGTTGTTTCTTACACAGGTTCTGCTGAAACTGGTAAAGGTATTGCAATGCACGTTGCTGCGTTCAACCCAGTTGCTGTAACTGCTGAAGATGTTTCTGCTGATCTTATCGCGAAAGAGAAAGAAATTGCAGAAGCTAAAGCGATTGAATCTGGTAAGCCAGCGAACATCGTTGAAAAAATGGTGACTGGTTCAGTTGAAAAATACTTGAACGAAGTTGTTCTTGAGCGTCAACAATACGTAATCGACAACGACAAAAAAGTTGCTGAAGTATTGAAAGCGACTGCAACAACTGTAGCTCAATTCGTTCGCTTCGAAGTAGGTGAAGGTATTGAGAAGAAAGCTGAAATGAGCTTTGCAGAAGAAGTTGCTGCTGCTCAAGCGGCTGCTAAATAATTTTTACTCACTGAGTATAATTATTGAAAACCCCTCTTTTGAGGGGTTTTTTTTGTCTGTAATTTAATTGAAGTAGATTTAGAAGAATTAATTCATACATATCTAAAAGATTATTCTTTTATAATTCCACAATGAACATTGATTAGACTCAAACTTTATGGCAAATAAAACACAACTTGGTATTGGTGCTGTAATTGCAGTGATCGTCGCAGCTTATCTGGGTGTTGATCTCAATCAACAAAAAAATCAAGTAACTGAACCCTCTAAAGTTGAATCGATCGATCAGCAAAACAATCATTTACAAGACAATACACAGCATGTGGATGAGCAGGGTAATGATAACCAATTTAAAGATAAGCCGTCTGCCAATAGTCAAAATCAAAATGGTCTTGAGGTTATTCGAAAAGCCTATGATGCAAAACTCAGTAATGTTCAAGTACAATCCATCGGTCGAGTAAAAGCCGTGTTGCGTGATGATAATGAAGGTTCGCGCCATCAAAAATTTATTCTTGCACTGGATAATGGCTTAACTGTATTGGTTGCACATAATATTGATTTAGCACCACGCATAGATAATTTACGCAAAGGTGATACTGTCGAATTTTTTGGCGAGTATGAATATAGTAATCAAGGTGGTGTAATGCATTGGACACACCATGATCCAAAGCGTCGTCATCAAGATGGTTGGCTAAAACATAATGGAAAAACCTATCAGTAATCTATTGGTTATTTTCTTAGGTGCACAAAAGATTAGGTCTTGTTTAAATGTATAGATAGCAATTTTGTTCTATACGCTTTTTATAAACATGCTATTTTTAAATTATTATCAAAAGTCTGAATAGAAAAAATGCAGGAGTGGGCAAGCTACTTTCACCTAAAAGAATTGGGTGGATTAGAATTGTTAAAAGCACAGTATCACCATAAGCAATTTTCAAAGCATGTGCATGAAGGTTATTGTATTGGTGTGATTGAAGATGGTGCACAGAGTTTTTATCGGACTGGGCAGTTACATACAGCACCGAAGGGTGACATTATATTAGTCAATGCTGATGAAATTCATACAGGTTCATCTGCTGTCGAGTCAGGCTGGAAATATCGTGCAATTTATCCAACGCCAGAAATGTTGTTAGATGCAGGGCAAGATTTTTTTAGTGTTAAAAATAGCGTACCGTGGTTCCCACAAGCAGTTGTGCAAGATGTTGGATTGGCACAGCAACTCTGTTTACTTTTTGATTTATTAGAACAAAAAGAAAATACTTTACTGAAAGAGAGTATGTATTTATCCACTTTAGCCCGCTTAATCAGTCGCTATGGTTGTGCCAAATTAACACCTGCTGAATTACCAGAAGCACAACGGAAAGTTGAAATAGTTAAAGATTTATTAAGCAGCTTCCCTGAGCATGATTATTCGCTCACTGATTTGGCGACATATGTAGGATTAAGCCCTTGGCATTTTTTACGTGAATTTAAAAAATATACGGGCTTACCACCGCATAGTTGGTTGGTTCAGGTCCGTTTACAGAAAGCGCGCCAATTATTAAAACAAGGTCAGAGTATTGCAATGACTGCCCAAAATAGTGGTTTTTCAGATCAAAGTCATTTTAATCGACATTTTAAAAAAGCAGTCGGGGTTACGCCTTCTCAATATTTAAGTACCTTAAATATTTAATAAATGTATTCGGGAATAGCCATTTAAACGTTTACAGTTCCTGACCAAATAGCAATTTCATCCAAGCGATCACTGAGCATTTATAAGATACTGATTAAATTCTTAGATTTGGATTTTGCAAATGAGTGATCAATTTGAATCTTACACTGCCGAGATTGAGCCGAAGTCTAAGCAAAATAAAAAGGCTTTTTTCCAGGGTGTGGTCGATATTTTACCTTTATCTATCGCCGTACTGCCTTGGGGTATTCTGGCTGGCTCAATGGCAATCAATGCTGGATTAAGCTTTGCACAAGCATTCTCAATGTCCGCTGTTGTATTTGCAGGTGCAGCACAGTTGGTGAGTTTAGGTTTAGTCATGTCACATGCATCTGCCTTGACGATTATGATTACGGTATTTTTCTTAACCAGTCAGCATTTAATTTATGCGCTTAATTTTCGTCAAGATGTCAGTCGCTTTCCGTTTAAGCAACGCATATTAATTGGCTTCTTGCTGACAGATGAGCTGTTTGCTGTCGGCATTGGCAAAGATAAACAGCGCAGCTTTGCTTATTTGTTTGGTGCTGGGCTGTGTTTTTATTTGGCTTGGTGCCTATTTAGTGTGTTAGGAATTGTACTGGCTAAATCAATTCCAAATTTAGAAAGCTTACATTTAGATTTTTCAATTGTTGCGGTATTTATTTTGATTATTGTGCCTATGGTGAGAAATAGCGCAACTTTGGTAGGCGTCATGTGTACCTTGCTATCTGCCTGTATTTTTAAATATTTTCAATTTGAAGGGGGCATTGTGCTATCCGGGATTTTGGGGATGTTTAGTGCGATGTGTACGGCAAAGATCGTCGGAGTAAAAAATATAGGTGTAGTAAAATGACATGGACTTTATTGTTAACTTTGGCAGCCATTGTATTGATTAACCGCTACTTTTTCTTGGAACCTAAAATCGCCCTGAAATTACCTCGTGTAATTGGAAATATGTTGCAGTATTCAGCACCATGTTTACTGACTGCAATTTGTGCACCAATTGTATTTTTTAATGGAGACCAATTCCGTGCATTGCCTTTGGATGCCTATTTTTTAACAGCAATGATCTGTGTTGTTTTGGCGCTTATTTCTAAGAAAATTCTAGTCAATTTAGCTTTAAGTTTATTGTGCTTTTACGGGTTATTTTATCTGTTAAATTGAAAAAAATGGAGGGAAAAGCCGAATTGGATTTTCCCTCTGGTTTATTTGCGCTAAAAAGCCAGTTTCTGGCGTGTTTTCCATTTGGGTAGTACTTTACCAAGATAGGCATCCATACACCATACAGGGCCAATGAGGAGGAATTGAAGGTCTTTAAAGAAAGAAGGCTTTTTACCCTCGACTTTGTGACCATAAAATTGACCAATCCAAGCCAAAATAAACACCCCAATATAGAAACCAACACCAACAGGAAGTAAGTAAATGATCCATGCCATGACTGCAATTAATGCGGTCATTGCTACAGCAAGAACAATATCTAAACGGGCATAGAAAACGAGGGTAAGAACCAGAAGTAGTGCCGTAAGCAAAGCACTAAAATGAGCAAGAATCCCAATGATGGCAAATAAAATCGCGGGAACACAAGCCCAATGGATGGCTTTATTGGTTTTGTTTTGATGGCTTTCGCTATATTCATCGAACCATTCGGTGATTGTTTTCATTTGGCGCTCCATGCATGTGGTTGGCTATATTTATTTTTGCTGAAAACAATATAAATCAGAATAATGTTTTGGTCAAAATAGCGGCTTTAAATAAAACTAAGTGCTGGTCAGGGAGATTTCAATGTGTGGCCTGATAGAAATTTAAAATATCACGTGCCCAAGTTTGATGTTCTGGTTTAAGTGTAACTTTGATTTCCTGAAAATTGGTGACATCGTTGCCATCACTTTCATCGGCATAATAGGCGATCCCATGTGTTTTGTTGGGATAGTTGGGAATTTGATAGCTAAAATACACTTTATTTTTATTGGCTTTGACGATTTTTAACAGGTGGTTTTTATCTTCAATGGCACCAAATTCATTGTCTAAACTGAGCTTTTTGACATTGGGGAAATATAAACTTGCGCTATGCATGGCACAGCCAACACACGCGGAAGAATTATAAATGGTGATGGCTTCATCTTTTTTACGGCTTGCCAGCACAGCATATGCAACGCCAGAAGGTCCCATATCCGTGCTGATCACTTGCCATGATAGGGGGACAAGTACAGGACCAATACCCGGCAGTAAAATGATTTTAAAGTTTTTTGCTTGAGTCGCAGATATTTTATAACGGAACTGACATTTTACTTGCTGGGTATTGTTGATCTTACAGACGGCATCATCTTTGTAGAATCCTGTATCGTTAAAAGGATTAGGAATTGCTGCAATATAGGTATCCACTGTTACATTATTGCTGAGTGTGGCTGCGGGAAGTTTTTCAAGTTGGTGTTGTGGGTAAGGTGCTTGGTTGGTTTTTAGATCAGGAAAAGTGGCTTTGAAAATAGCGATATCTCCATAAGCAAAACCACTTAGGCCCAATAGTATGATTAAAAATTTCGAATTAAGCATGTCCTATCCCGACTATTCCCTACTGATCCTTATTGGGGACTTTGATAAATCAATTGACCTTCTTTGTAGGTTGCCAATATTTTGATGTCTTTAATCTTTTGAGTGGGCACTTTTAATGGGTCTTGATCTATTACCACAAGATCCGCCAATTTGCCTTTTTCTAAGGTACCTTTGTCTTTTTCTTCAAAGTATTGGTATGCAGCCCAATCTGTGACTGATTTTAATGCAATATAAGGACTGACTTTTTGATCCTCACCTAATATATCTCCAGAACGGGTGGTACGATTGACGGTTGCATCAATCACCATCATATTTTTAGGAGGGATGACTGGGGCATCATGGTGCTCAGTAAAAATCATATTTTTTCTTAATGCAGAACCTGTTGGAGAAATTCGGTTGGCTCGTTCTGCGCCGAGCGTTTCATGTTTATGCCAATCGCCCCAGTAGTAAGTATGTAATGAGAAGAACGAAGGAATAAGCCCTAATTTCTTGGCTTGATCTAATTGATCCTCACGCATGGTTTGTGCATGAATAATTACATTGCGGCGATCAGCTTGGCCATATTGTGCGTTGGCTGTCTCAATAGTTGCGAGATATTGGTCAATTGCAGCATCACCATTGGCATGTGCAAGAATTTGCCAATGGTTCTTATAAGCTAGATTAATTGCATCTTGAACCATTTTTGTATCTGGATAGGCTGGATAACCACGATAGTCTTTAGGTTTTCCCTCTGGCGGGATGAAGTAAGGCTGCGTTAGCCATGCGGTTTTGCCTTGTGGAGAGCCATCTAGGCTGATTTTAACCCCACCAATTCTAAAATGATTTTGATAATTGAGACTACTGCCATTTTTCAGCATGTATTCTTTTTCATTGATAATATCTGGATAAACCACGACATCAATATTCAATTGATTGATGGCCGCAAAACTTCGCCATAATTCAGTGGTACCATGATCTGCACGACCTTCTTGTACAGTGGTATAGCCATTTTTGATATAGGTATTTAGTGCTGTTTTTGCCATATTTTGCATGATTTCAGGTGGAACTTTACTAAACGCAGTTGTCATTGCTGAAAAAACAGCAGCTTCTTCAAGTACACCATTTGGCTCTTGAGAATTTGCTTTACGACGAATAATCCCGCCAGTTGGATTTGGGGTATTTTTATCGATGTTTAAAAGTTCAAGAGCCTTGTGATTTACAGAGCCTAAGTGTCCAGACTGATGTAAAACAATAATCGGGTGATTGGTGGAAACCAAATCTAAATCATCTGCTGTAGGATGCCGTTTTTCTTTAATTTGGGCATCATCATAACCATTTCCAATAATCCAACCTGAGGTTGCTTTGATAAAGTCAGGATTGTTTTGTTGCCATAATGAAAGTTCACGAATCAATGATGCAATATCTGAAACGTTACCATCGGGCGTAGGGTAGAGATTTGCTACAGTTTGCTGTAGACCTACACTATTTAAATGGCTATGTGCATCAATAAAACCAGGCAGCAGGGTATGACTGTTTAAGTTAACCTCTTGGGTATTTTTTTGTTTTAACTTTTGCGCTTGTTTTAAATCACCTGCAAAGACAATTCTTCCATCCTTGACCAGTAGCGCTTCGACATAATGGGGTGACATGCCTTGCATGGTTAAAATTGAGCCACCGTAAAATAGCGTGTTTGTTTGCGTCAATGTTGCAAGATCAGCGTGGGTATTCGTGTTTGTTGGAGATACTGTGGTACATGCGCTAAGCGAGCCAAGGCCAATTACGCAGATGATGGGTGCAATTGCACGGACAAGTTTTGATGGGCTACTGATTTGAAACATGAATAATCCCCAAATTTGTTTTATTAAATATTGTTTATTTTATTCAAACTAGCAAAGATTTTGATCTGCGTATAGGTTTAATATGTGTTTAAAAAATGATAAGTGTTTTGTATTTGAGCAATGATCTTGATTTATCCTAAACGATTTTTTATTTATATACAGCCTAAATAAATCTTTTTCTAAAATAAATCACAGATAACAGCGCCAGTGCTAAACCAATAAATGAGGGACCATAACCGATAGGAGCAGCAAGTAAGCCAACAATTACAGCTCCTGCTACAGCCCCGCCATAATTAAAAATATTCACCCGTGCGATAATTTCATCACGTCGATTTTCATCTAAACGACCTGCTGCTGAAAATGTCAGTGGGACTAATGCACCTACCGCAACACCAGCCAGTGCAAAACCAGCAATGACAATCGCCAATGAATGCCCTAAGCCAGCTATGGCACAGCCTGTTGCACCAATCAGCGTTGTAATGAAGGCAACCCATGCAGCGCTTTTAAATTTTAAAAGATAATCTAGACTTAAACGGGTGAGTAAAATACCCATTTGGTAAGCAGCATAACCTAATGGGGCGACTGTGGCTGAGCTTACTAAAATATCTTTAAGATAAATTGAACTCCACGTGCTGATTGCTGAGTCGACAGTAAAGGCGATGAGAATGATCACACCAAAAATAAGCAATTGTTTATGCGGAATTGGTGATCGTTGTTGAGGATGTAGGGCAGCATTTTCTTTTTGTTGAAATAACCAACGTTTTGACACTTGCGATGTAATCAAACACATCACGACAGCAATGCACAATGCCGCTGTTGCCCCAAGTGTAGTTGAAACTGTCGCAGACATGATTAACGCGCCAAGGAAAGCAGCAGCGGTATAACAGGCAAAGAAACCGCCCAAGGCACTTTTCCCAAGTTTTTGTTCCATCATGACAGCTTGCATATTCAATGCAGCGTCTAAACATCCGAGTCCAAGCCCATAAAGTAAAAAACTAGCGACCATGATCATGACACTGGGACTAAATGCTGCAATTGCAATACCGATGGCTTCAAATAGCAAGCCAATGACAATTGCAAGCCTTGAACCTAACTTCACAGCAAGTCGATCTGCCAAAATAGAACCCAGTGCTGCTGCAATACAGACGCCAAGGATAATAATCGACAGTTGATCATCTGAAAGTCTGAATCGGCTTTTGATTGTAGGAAGTGCAGTCATGACGCTGGCATAACCCAAGCCTTGCGTGGCAAAACCAAGTGCGATTACTTTTTGGGTTTTGCTGAGGGATGTATGCGCGAAGTTTGGCGTTTTGCTGTTCACGTCCATGCATGGCTCACTTTTTTACTTTTAGAGTTTAAACTTCGGTTTTCGTTTTACTGTCTAGTGATACATCCTGTATCGACTCACATTTTATTTTATCTGGAATACATTGAAAGAAAAGGGGCATAACTGGAAAGTTAAGGGGGTAATTCGGACATCTGTATTTTTATTTTTGCAATAAAAAAGCCACTGGAAAGTGGCTTTTGTTAAATGCATGCAGTGATTTACGAGTTTGGACCATCTACGCGTTCAATATTAACGCGTGCTGTTCCTGAATTTGTAATACCTAAACGCTTAGCAGCGCCGTAAGAGAGGTCAAGTACACGGTTACCATGGAAAGGACCACGATCGTTGACTTTAACCACTACGCTTTTACCATTGTCTTTATTGGTTACACGAATAAAGCAGTTTAATGGCAAGCTACGGTGTGCAGCAGTCAAATCATTCATATCGAATGTATCACCGCTTGCGGTTTTACGGCCGTGGAACTGACGACCGTACCAAGATGCAACACCAGTTTGGCTAAATTTGCGAACTGTGTTTGAAGCAACTTCATTAAGTTTATCAATTACTGAAGGCTCATCTTCAGGAACTTGAATCTTTGCTGCAATAGTTTGACGACGGACTTGATCGCCAGAACGTTCAGTAATTGACAAACTGTTTAGGTTTGAAAAATGAGAGTTGAAATTTGTTGAATCTTTGCTAATCACACGAGAAGCTAGACTCGAACTATCCGAATCATTGTTTAAGTATGATGACTGAACCATTTCTGAGTTGACCTGCGTCATACTCAGACCCATGGTCAGGGCCATCATATATTTTAGTGAAGCATGCATCGTTTAACTCCTTGGAACCTCAATTTTAACTTTCTAAGTCGCTGAAAATTAACCATAGAGGTCTGTAAATTCACTTGTGCAACTGCATTTAACGGAAAGGATAATATTCAAGCTGGAATAAATGTGTCTAGCATTATTTAAGAAACAGTTACAAAAAGGACAAATTCTTACAGGTTTTGATTAAAAAATAATCAATATTGTAACAAGGTATGAAAAAAGTATTAAATGTGATCAAATTAACATAAAAAAATCTTGACTTATTTATTGTTTAGGAAATTGCAAGTCTTAACGACTTACAATTTCGGTGCCTAAAAGCCATAAAGCGGTGGCATACATACGGCTTCTATTATATGTCGTAATCACTTGAAAATTAGGATAAGTAATATAATAAATAGGGCCATTGCTGTCCTGTAATTGAATCACATTAACCAAATCTAAGTCATCAATTTTGACGATTGGATTTAATGGAGAAATCCCTAAATTTTTAAGTGATCCATAGGGAACAGGCTGAGTTAAATCTTTTGCAATAACTGCTTCAGGATTGTTCCCTGTATAACGCGCTAAAAATGCAATAGGGCGATCACGCTGCCAGCCATGTTGAGCCAGATAGTTGGCAATTGAACCAATCGCATCGACCGCAGAGTTACGTAAGTCAACATGACCATTTCCATCGTAATCCACGCCAAATTTAGACACATTACTTGGCATAAATTGCGGATAACCTACTGCGCCTGCATAAGACCCAACAATCGAATTGGTTGGAACGCCATCTTTATATGACCATGCAATTAAAGCACCCAACTCATCTTGGAAATATTGTGCACGGCGGGGATAACCAAAACCGAGGGTTGCAAGTGCATCACGGGTGATAAAGGAGCCCTTATTTGAGCCATAACCTGTTTCCACCCCTAGAATGCCTAGGATGATTGCTTGAGGCACCCCAAACTGCTGTTCTGCGCGATTCAGTGTATCTGCATATTGTTGTTTAAAACGCACACCACGTTGGATGGTGCCTTCAGCTAAAAAATTAGTTTTGTATTGGTACCAAGGCTTACTTTCACCTGGTCGTTCCATAATGCTGATGATATTGGGTAAATTGCGTGAACCGTTCATTGCCCAATCAATTTGTTCGCTACTTAAACCATAGGTTTGCATGGTTTTGGCTTTAAAGTTATTGTATTCAGGGTTGCTGGCAAAATCATTGGCTTGGCAGAAACTGGTCAGTGAAAATGCAGCTGCACAAAAAGTGATGTTTTTAACCTTCTGTAAAAGCCCAAAAGTAAACATAGGTTATATTTCCTAATTATTTATGATAAAAAAATTAACGATGTGTATGTATAGACATCACAATGCCAAAAGTGGCCATTAAAGTAATAATTGCAGTACCACCATAACTCATAAAAGGTAATGGCACACCGACTACAGGTAAAATACCACTGACCATGCCCGCATTTACAAATACATAAACAAAAAATGACAAAGCAAAAGTACCAGCAACCAAGCGCCCAAAATTATGGAAGCACTGTAGACTCATTTGAAAGGTTCTAAAGATAATACAAAAGTAAATGATGATCAGAAGTAGGATACCAATCAGACCGAATTCTTCAGAAAATGCGGCAATAATAAAGTCAGTATGGCCTTCAGGTAAAAAATGTAAGTGCGATTGAGTGCCTTCCAAATAACCTTTACCCATAAAGCCACCCGAACCAATCGCTGTTTTAGACTGAATGATGTTCCAGCCTGTGCCTAAGGCATCAGCTTCTGGATTAAATAAAGTTAAAACACGTTGTCGTTGATAGTCATGTAGTAGAAATTCCCAAGCGACTGGAATCACCACTGCAACAGCACTCACTGCACCTAAAATCATTTTCCAAGAAAGACCACTTAGAAATAGCACAAAAATCCCACTGGCTAAGATGAGCAGTGATGTACCTAAATCGGGTTGTTCTGCAATCAGGATAAAAGGAATGCCAATCATGATCAGTGATAAAAACACATTTTTAAAACTAGGCGGTAGAGGATTACGAGATAAAAACCATGCAATCATCAATGGCATACCAATTTTTAAAAACTCACTGGGTTGTACGCTGCCAAAACCCGGAATCCCAATCCAGCGTTGAGCACCCATGCGAACCTCACCAAACACTTTAACTGCGACTAAGCAGACCAGTCCAAACAGATAAAAGTAAGGTGCAAAAGCTTGATAAACTTTAGGGGGAATTTGGGCTAAACCACACATGACGAGAAAACCGATACCAAAGCTCATGGCTTGTTTGGAAACCAGCCCCATATCTTGTGCAGACGCACTATAAAGGACGGTTAAACCGAGCATCGCGTTTAAAATTAGAAATAAGCTTAACCAAGGGTCAATATGGAGTTTTTGCCAGCGTGAGGGGATCATGGCAGTACTCAGACCATCACGAGGAGATTGACGTAAAAATTTATATTGAGAGCTTGGTGCCATTGGTCTATTTTGTGCGGGAAATGTGTTTTGCGCATGCTATCACAATCCCCCACGAAGGCAATGAATATCAATACTTTGCAACAAAATTATGAGCTGAATTTTGTGATTATTTTGAGGGTGAAATATTTAAATTAGAAAATAGTGGGTTAAATAGATTGAATTAAATGGTTTTGAACTTGAATAGGTCTTAGATAGATCTAGGAATAGCGTTTTATCATGATTTTAAGTTCATGAATTTAATGGTTAATTACTACAGCTAAAAGTATAGCTCGATAAATTTAAAAAAATGCCCTTATCAAGAAGGGCATTTTTTATATTTAAAAATCCAATTGAGTTTTAACGATCAATTAAAAAATAAAGTATCGTAATATTCTGCTACAGCTGTGATTTCATCTTTATTTAAATTTGGAATCAACTTATCAATTGCCATATGCACTGCTTTACCTACAGCAGACGCGCCAATATCCGCAGCTTTACGTTTGATCATACCCAAATCCAGCGTTTTATTAAAATCACGCATAAAATGGTTAATCGTCGCATCTGAGAATTGTTTGAATTGTTCAGACAATACAGCGCGATTTACATCCCCATTTGCTTGAACTTCAGCAAAGCTATTTTTGAGATTGGTGACTAAACTTGCGTCTAAATTCACACCGACACGGAATTGACCTTGTGGATCTTTAAATAGACTACGTTCTGAAAACTCTACAGACTGACGAACCACATCATTGTCTGCCTTACTTAATAATTGTTTAAGTAACACAGCAACAGTCGATTTGACATAGCCTGCTAATTTTTCAGCAGTATCTCGTTTGTCACTTGCAGGGAAGCGGCGAACAAGTTCAATCAAAAGCGTATCAATAATTTCTTCATTAATGAGTAAGGCAGTTTGATCACGTAAAGGATAAAGTGGTTCGTTAGAGTTTTTTTTCTCAATACCGGTCTGAATGTTCTTTAATAGTTCTTCAGAAGGTACAAAACCAAAAAAAGGCATGTTTTCAACCTCAATGTTTATTGTCGCGCCAATCGAATTGGGCTTGGCATCCATGATTCATCAGATACACGACATGGGTTAATATCTAAACCGCCACGACGTGTATAAGTTGCATACACCATCAGCTTTTCAGGTTTTAAATTTTGCCAAATATCGGCAAAGATTTGTTCCACGCATTGTTCGTGGAAACCGTTATGCTGACGATACGAGATAATATAAGCTAAAATACTACGATAACAAGGTTTTTCGCCTTGGTATCGGATAAAAACAGTACCCCAATCGGGTTGTCCAGTCACCGGGCAATTGCTTCTTAATAAGTGTGAATACAGTTGAATTTCAACGCTTTCACCGTGTTGTGCATTTTCTTGATCAAAGGCCAAAAGGCTTGCATCTGGATGATTGACCAGCTGGTCAGGTTCTTGATCATCAATACAAATACCCGTTGGTTTGCTAATCTCTAAATCATCAACTTGAAATAAAGTTAGCGTCACTGGGGCTTGTGCAGCAGCAGATAAGTCTTTTTCAACGGTATTGATAAAAGCTTGATGAGAGTCAAACTGGGTAAAGTTCATACTATTAAAGTAGAGCTTTAACGACTTTGATTCAATCAAATTTGGTGATGTTGCTGGGAGTGCAATACGCCCAATGGCAACTTGCGGGATCCCTTTGCTATTGAGCCAAGAAATTTCGAATACATGCCACCAATCTTGACCTTTATATATACCCGCTACATCCGCATATTGCTCACGCGCTTGTGTACGCGCGATCGGGAAAAGAATTTCGGGTTGATAGGTAGTTGGGTAATCGGTTTCTTTACCCAATAAAGATTTTTCAACAGACATTATTCACGCATTCCTGAACCACGAGAAAGTAAATAGTAGGCAATCGCATACAGTACGCCACAGAATAGAGTCACGATAAGTAAAGACAATGAAACATTGACATCACTATGACCTAAAATTCCGAAACGGAAAGCATTGACCATATATACAATCGGGTTAATTAAAGACAGATTTTGCCAAAATGGACTTAAAGCACTAATCGAATAAAACACACCGCCTAAGTAGGTGAGGGGTGTTAATACAAAGGTTGGGATAATTGAAATATCGTCAAACGATTTTGCATATACAGCATTGATAAAACCACCTAAAGAGAACAATAGTGAGGTAATAATAACGGTATATATCGTGACGAAAATATTATGGATATAAAGGTCAGTAAAGAACAAACTCATTGCTGTGACAATTGCCCCAACAAGAACACCACGGGCAACACCACCAATCACATAACCACACAAGACCATATGTAATGGAACTGGGCTCATGATCAGTTCTTCGATGCTTTTTTGGAATTTAGCACTAAAGAAACTGGAAGACACATTGGCATAACTATTTGTAATCACCGCCATCATGATGAGACCTGGCACGATGAATTGCATATAGCTAAATCCACCCATTTGCCCAATACGAGAACCGACCAAATTACCAAAAATCACAAAGTACAAGCTCATGGTAATCGCAGGCGGTAATAAGGTCTGCGGCCAAATGCGCATAAAGCGGCGGATTTCTTTTTGAACTAATGTATAGAGCGCAATACGTAGTTGAGTAAAATTCATTCTGCAACTCCTTCAAGATTTTTCTCAACCAGTTTCACAAATAACTCTTCAAGACGATTTGATTTATTGCGCATACTGCGAACACGAATGCCTTGCGCTTCTAAAAGCTGAAATAAATCATTTAAAGAATGCGCTTTATCCATCGTGACTTCTAAGGTCATAGGGTCAATCAAATTAAATTTCACACCAATGATATCAATCATGATCGGTTCAATCGGATTTTCTAAATCGAAAATAAAAGATTCTTCACTCAATTGGTTTAAGAATGCTTTCATCGATGTATCTTCTTTGATAACACCACGGTCAATAATCGCAATCTGACGACAAAGCATTTCTGCTTCTTCTAAGTAATGCGTGGTTAAAATGATCGAAGTGCCTTTTTCATTCATTTCTGTAAGGAAATCCCACATTGAACGGCGTAACTCGATGTCTACACCTGCAGTGGGTTCATCTAAGATCAAAAGTTTAGGTTCATGCATCATGGCACGCGCAATCATTAAACGGCGTTTCATACCACCAGATAACATGCGCCCCTGAGTATTACGCTTATCCCATAAACCTAATTTTTCTAAATATTCTTCAGCACGTTGTTGTGCAATTTTAGGCGAAATGCCGTAATAACCCGCTTGAGTGACTAAGATGTCAAAGATCTTTTCAAATTGACCAAAGTTAAATTCTTGAGGAACAACACCTAGACATTGCTTTGCATGTGAAGGATGGGTATCTAAATCATGACCAAAAATTTCCACAGTACCCGAGGTTTTCCGGGCCAAGGAACTGATAATACTGATTGTTGTCGATTTACCAGCGCCATTTGGTCCTAAAAGTGCATAAAACTCTCCTTCTGGAACAGTCAAATTGATTCCTTTGAGTGCTTGGAATCCATTTCTATAGGTTTTAGATAAATCTCTTAACGTCAGAGCATCAGTCATGAAATTCTCACTTGGTTTATGGAGTGTGTATTGTGAGCGATCTTTTTAAATAAACCAAGTAAGTTAGGAGGAATTCTGCATTGCAAATATGCAACATTGTTTAAAGCATGAGCATCAATGAAAAGAGTTGTTTTATAAATGCTTTACCTTGCGGTTTTTTTTGTTATGATGTGCCTTCTCAATTTAAGCGCCCATAGCTTAACTGGATAGAGTACAGGTTTCCGAAGCCTGTGGAGTGGGTTCGAGTCCCGCTGGGCGTACCATCTTGCTGTACCTCCTTATTCTTGTTCCAATTTGTCTCAAAACCTTTTATATTAAAAGTATTAACAAAATTTTGGTTAAATTCAAACCAATCAGTAAATCTACTTAACTTTTCCAGTAATTTATCTATGCACGAAAGCACACGGCTAAATCGCTGTGCTTTTTTAATTAATCGGATCTGTAGTGCATTGCCTCATTACTGTGAAAGTATCCTCATATTCATGCATCCCCTTATTCCAGATATCCTTTTTTGGTGTTATTTTCATTCCAATAATCGAATTAAGAACTATACCGTGCTCTATCGTTGGTTCTCGTTGATCAATTCTTTTTATCACGCCATCAGGGGCAACAAAGGTAACTTTAAATTCTCCAAAATCTGTTGTATTCGACGATTTGCTGTAGGAGGGGCTTTTTCGATAGGTTGGTTCATCTAAATACACAAAATCAATTTTCTTCAAGGCTTTTTTTATTGATTTGAACTTTTGTTGAACTTGGTATGCATTTGACTTTATCACCAATTTGCATTCATAGATTTTTTCTTTTTTTGTATTTGTTGCATTTATATGAAAAGGCTGATCTGCTGAGAATCGAGTAGGTACTCCATTTTCTTTGTATGGTCGTAGCTTTGCGTTTAAAACTGCATTTTTGATCAATTCATCTGTTTTAGCATTTCCAGTACTACTAATCACTTTTGCAGATGTCACATTACCCATTCCATCTGATTCAAAGCGAATCACAGTATCAAATACATTTGGAGTATCAAACTGATTAATAATTTTTGGTATTTTAGGATTTATTCGCCAGCTTACTCCATTATTTTTTGTTAGATCAAGAGATTCTTCTGCTGCATTTGTTAATAAACTACAAAACAAAAATGGGATATAAAATAAATGCTTCAAAATGTACACCTTATATAAAAGTTAGTATGCAATATCTTTGTAAGTTAAATTATTGTGCTCAAGTTTATAGCAATTTTTCACACAATTCATTACTACAGCTAGAAGCTGAATTCCACAGCAGATTGCTAATGCGACTGTAAGGCATAAGTGATTATTAAGTTAACACTGAACTTTAAAAGCTTTGTAAAATGCCTGAATCTGATTTTTGTTAGGCACACGCCTAAATCAAACATTGGTTAATTAAACGCTTAAGCTAATTCAAACAAAATTGAGGTAGATCTTTCAGCAGTTTTTCTAAATCAATAAGCTGATATTTTTTAGTGAATACACCACTAATTGAAGGCGTGTTTGAACGCTGAATTATTGATGTAGTTATCAATGAATTAATTATCACTTAGAGTATTGATGAAGAAAGCATAAAATGGTTCAGTCTAAATAACCATATAAAGTTATGGATTGATCAATATAAGTCATTGATGGGTGACTATTCGTAATTTTTAAAATATAAAAGTAATTTGAACATGAAAAATTGGATGATCTTTTGGAAATGCTTTAAATAGAGTTACTTTGTTGGTGAAGTTTTTTATAGCCAACCACTCGATAAGATTGATTCTAAAAAGCATAAATTAGTAGCAGAATACAAAGTACTTAAGTAAAACACGTATCTATCAAATCATTTGTAATACTGTGATTAAGCTAAATATCTATAGATTTTAAGTCTTTTATTCACCTTCATATTGAGTATTTTTCACCAATTAAAAGCAAGCTATAGCACTTGTTATATATTGCCACTGACAAATAAAATGAAACCCTAGTAAAATAGTAGGTATTCCTCCTATTACCGAATAATCGGTTTTTGCCTGCATTCTTTCCCCAAAGATGCAGGTTTTTTTTCCTTAATGCTTCAATTATTCATAGCATAGCCTTAGTGGGCTGTTTTTTTCATAAAATCCTTAAGCGGTTAAGGATTTTGAATTTTGCTCAAAGTTCATAAAATAGAGCTGAATGCGGTAGTATAGTGATTAACGACAAGAGTAATCATTACGATGAATGAAACCTTTACATATTTGTATACCCACATGGGTATATTTGGGTCCTTACCTACACACAAAGTATTTACCAGCGATAAGAGCAATAGAACAAAATTAATTTTTGCTGATAACACATTTATTTACAGTTTAATTTCTTCTTGGACTTTAAGTAACTCGGATTTTGATAGTGGAAAAGCGACATGGAAAGAAGAGCCAGAAGGCTATCTAGAGAATGAAATAAAAAAATTAGCGATTTATAAAGCGAATCATCCCTTATTTATCACTGAATCATAAATTGATGTAGTCACTAGAGTGACGTCACCGCTATTTTAAAGGTTGATGAAAGGTAGAGCAAAATATTGAAGAATGCCTTGCAGAAATGTGAGGCATTTTTAATCGCTTAATTTTTCTTAACTCGCCAAAAAAATGTCATAAATGAGTGTTATATTGCTTAAAACAATTGAGGGGAGCCAGCATGGGTATCGATCTAAAAGAACTCAATAAGCAAATTGATGATTTTAAAGAAAGTAAGGATCCACAAAGATTAGTTATTGGTTATAAAACTTATTCTAAATTAATGAAAGAGAATAAGTTTTTAGATAAAATTAGCAAAGATGCAAATGACCCAATGATTAGATATTATAAAGAAATAAAGATAAAAATAGTCACAGAAAAGCATTTTTTTGAGATTGAATAGCTGAATAAGCAATATAAGTTGAAATGAGTAGTAAATAATAAAATTTGTGGTGAGGCGCTTAAAGCGTCTTTTTTTATAGCAAAAATTGTTATAGATACTTAACAGGTATTTATAGACAGGGAAGTATCGATAAGAAAAGGAAAGAAGGGAATAATTATTGCAAAATTTTTTTCTATTTAAGCAGCTTACTAAGCGATAGATTTTAATGTGATTTATTTTTCCATATTAATGATTGAAAATTTCACGTTATTAGTGTATAAAAAATCAACAACAATAAAATAAGGGTGATTACATGATATCTAAATCTATAAACATCGCATTCTTCTTTTCTATGTTTATTGTTCTTACCTTACTTATCCATTTATTTGGTAATATCCCTTTAGGGATATGGGTGTATAAGTAAATACAAATGGACCTAAAAGCTCATCAAAAGGTGGGCTTTTATGAATTTTAATATGTTGATAGGTGCTTAAAACAACTTTGCGATTTAACAACTTGGGTCATGGGATAAAAATTAACGATGTCTGGTGTTAAATATGATGTTGTGGATCTGGCGAAAGACATTCAATCTAATCACTCCAAAATTCTCTGTTCTATATTTATCTAAAAATGGAAAACAATGCATAAAAGTATAAATATTGTGTCAATAGAATACTTAAATTGGGCTTTTTGAGATATATATTGAATAAAGGTTGTATTACTTGCCTTTAAGGCGTATAAAGTCACTTCGTTGATGCGGGATGGAGCAGTCTGGTAGCTCGTCGGGCTCATAACCCGAAGGTCGTTGGTTCAAATCCAGCTCCCGCTACCAACGAAAAAAGATTCAAAGTTTATAGCCTAGTTTGCTTCATGCTTACTAGGTTTTTTTATGCTTAAAATTTATTGCATTGAATTTAAGCGTCTTATAGTCAACCTGCCAAAAAAACTCAGACACAAGAATGTATTTTCTCTTAATTAATATTTTTAATTAAATCAATTGTATGTAGAAAAAATTATTTGATTATAAAAAACTTGCACTGCCACATCTTACATTCAAAGTTTAAATACCTTTGCGTAGGCGATGCCTCACTTTTCAGAGATGAAAAGTTGACAAAAATCTTCCGTTGGGCGAGGGGTACGTCCTGTACCCCCGCCCAACTGCGACATCCATATCGCCCCACGGTAGGATCACCATCTAGGGTTAAAAATACCAAAAATGAATTGATAATCAATAGTTTCTAAAAGTTCATATAAAAACATAAGATCAATTTGTGATCAATGGCTTGATGAAAAATACTTGTATGAATAATTAGGTGGTTTGACTATCGAATAGCAAAGATATAAAAAGCGGACTCAATCCATCTGCTTATTTATGCTGGTTATTTGAAGATAAGTAGAATAGTGTTATTTAATGAGTTTTCACTTTTAGCTTAAGTATTCTATGGCTCAATCTAATCTATATAACTTACCTGCTAAATATTGGATGGGCAGAATAGCAATTGGATATGGCATTGGCTATTTTGAGGGAGCTGTGGGTGATAACTCTCCACATCGTCATCACGCACATCAGTTAAGCTTTGCAAAACAACAGGGAGAACGGATTCAAGTTATTGCTGATGATTATTGTATATGGAGTAGTGGAGTCTATATCGCAGCAAATACTTTACATCATTTGCAACCAGGAACTTACTGTTCGATCTATATTGATCAAACACATTTTCTTGCTGATGTCATTCAGCATTATTTACAAGCTTACTTACAACCAGACTCGTCGATTACGATATTGCCTGAAAGTTTGGTGGCTATTCTTAGAGTATATTTTATAGAACAAAATCAAACATTTGAATATTTTCAAAAGCTTTTAAGTTATTGCAGTGAATCTAATTTCAAAGCTCAGTCAGTTAGAGAAGAGCGTCTTGCAAAATTTCTTATTCTCAACCATCAACAGAATTTGACAGTGAAACAAATCGCCTCACAATTCAATCTTTCAGAAAGTCGTTTTAGTCATTGGTTTAGTGACAATTTTGGTATTTCTTATCGTAGTTATCGGAAATGGTTACGCTTATTACAAAGCTTTCAAACCATAGATCAGGATATTAATTTAACCAGCATCGCTCATCACGCCCATTTTTCTGATCAGGCGCATTTTAGTCGAACCTGCAAACAAATGTTTGGCATTCAACCTTCACTATTAAAATTTATTCCATCCATTGAGCAAATGCCAATATTACTTTTGTCAGATTAAAAGCTATAAATGATATAGCGGTTTCGTTCAATTTTTCTATCCAGCCAGTCAGCATACTCCTAAAACGTATTTTGTTGATTGGAGTTATAAATGAGCGCTTTTGTTAAAATATCTCTGCGATATTTATTTTATCCTCTTTGTATGCTGTTAACCGTATGGATGATGATGTTCATCGTCTCAGGGCAAGTTCCGTATTGGCCAAGTTCAATATTGTTCATCTTGCTAAGTGGTGTAATGATTGCATGGGTTGAGCATTCTTTGCCTTATCAAGCAAAGTGGTTGGATACACATCAAGATTTTGTTACAGATATCATCCATGCAATTTTTAATTTATTTTTGATCGTTTCTGTCTCAAAAATTATCGAATGGTTTGATCTTTTCCGATTTATTCCACGATTATGGCCCGACCATATTTCGGTATTTTGGCAGATATTGATTGTTGCTGTGGTGATTGATTTTGGTCTATGGCTCATGCACTACATGAGCCACAAGTATCGGTTTTTATGGAAATTGCATGCGATTCACCATCAATCACGTCGTTTATATTGGTTAAATTCTGAAAAGCGGCATCCACTGAGTGCAATCGTACTTGCTGGGCCTAGTTTGATCATCCTCGCGCTTTTGGGTGCTCCAAGTTTGCTGATTGGGTGTTGGATGATATTTATGGCCGTGCATTTGTTTTTTCAGCATGCAAATATTGATTATCGTGTTGGTCCTTTCAAATATATTTTTGCTGTAGCTGAGGTACACCGTATTCATCACAAGCATGGATTTGGACGTAAGAATTTTGGAGAGGTGTTCATATTTTGGGATATCTTGTTTAGAAGTTTTTACTATGAAGATCAGAGAATTAAAGATGATCAAGTTGGTGTGCGTAGTCAAATACCCAACCAGTATTTAGCTCAACTCCGCTGGCCATTTAAAAAGTAACCCTAAAGTAAGCATAAGCAAAATTGATGTATGGAACATTGGTGTATTTGGTTCTGAAATAGAAAGTTAATTGACTTTTTATCAATGAACGAGAAAAGTAATTTATTTGAACAAGCTCTTGCAAAAGGGCTGTTCTAAATAGATAAGTCATTCTTTATCCATAATAAAGTTAAATATGTATAAGAAGGCTTGATTATTTATTTTTTTCCTGTAAAGTAAAGCCAACTAGAAAAAAGTCATGTTTTGGTAAATCTTCTCTAAGTATCGCAGTTTTAGTCATAATCCTTCGTTTTATTCAGATTTTAAGTTCAATTCTTTATTATTTTCGACGTTATCACTAGTCATAAAATGGCTTAAAATTTTTTAAATCTCAGTAGGATTGATTATGTCAAACTCAAATGTTGTTAAAGGTACAGTTAAATGGTTCAACGAAACTAAAGGTTTCGGTTTCATTCAACAAGAATCAGGTCCAGACGTTTTTGCTCATTTCAGCGAAATCGCTAACTCTGGCTTCAAAACTCTTGCTGAAGGTCAACAAGTTGAATTCAGTATCACTCAAGGTCCTAAAGGTCCTAACGCTGTAAACATTACTCCGCTATAATTCAGAGTAAGTTGTAAAAAAGCACGATATCGTGCTTTTTTTGACTCTAAATTTTTATTTTAATTCATATTTATACTGAAACACTGAACCTGTTTAAAAGATCCATCATTCGCCTATCAGTAAAAATTTAAGCAAATCTAATCAATTTCTGCGCAAGGCTTGTCTTTTCTATTCGGGGTACTGTGCAGCTGCTGTGCTATTTCTAGATCAATAAACAAAAAGAAACCCGCATCATGCAGGTTAGTATGGCGTTTCTTTATTGTCTATAGACCACTCTCTCCAATGGTCACGGATACTATACATCTGTTCTTTAATAATAAAAACGCAGTAAAATAGTCGAGATAAATGTATAGTATCTTTTGGGTTCAATATGATTGATAAACCATAATAATTTAGATAACTGAATAGAATCTAGTAGACTTTTCTTTTACGCCATATTTTAAAACGAATTAATTTAAAAATATTTAAAACCAGTTGTATAGAATTTAATTTTGCCCTTCTTTGCGCGTAGCATTGGCTGGCGTTTTTCATTGTTTTTATAGAGGCTTTATCTATGAGCATACGAAGTCTCGATCATTGAGTGAATAAATTCTGATATTCGTATTATTGTAAAATTAAATAGCCGATGAATGGTATTGAAAGTGAGACTCTTGTTATGTAAATTAAGTTTAGCTAAACATATATCACAAGTTTATATACCCACTTACTCTATCGGTGGGTATTTTTTATACAAGCAATGAAAAGGTTGACGATAATTTAATTTTAAAGTAAATTTAAATTGTTATTTTACTAATAATAAATAACAAAAATCCTTAGTCAGCGCAAAATTAAGGTAAAGCCTTACAGAAATGTAGGGCTTTTTTCTTTAGATAATAGCTATTTAGAATAAACTATTTTTGAAGTTGATGATTGGTGTACATATAAGAAGAGTGGATATTGGTTTTTAAAACAGGCTTGCAAGTACCGAAGAAAGGGGATTGTTTAATTGTATTCAAGTAACTGAGTGTTATTGTTGAAGTATCAATATTGAAGCATTTGCAGTAATGGAAGCCAAAAGCTAGCATACATCTGAACGAACTTAAGCAATGAATATTTTTATTGATATGACAAGTAAAAATGAATTTGTTAAATTAAGTGAAAGATACAATGGATGGTCGCGATATGAAAAAGTTAATTTTAGCAGGGAAGTTGGTTGAAGCGACGTTAGAGGGTGATCAAGTCACTAGATTGCTCATCGGAAATTTAGTCAGTTTTCTAATAAAAAATGGAACAGTGAGTTATGAAGAATATCTTCAATTTACTTTGCAAACAAAAAAAGAGTTGATCGAAAATTCCAAAGATTCTAGCGACTCTAAACTCAAAATGATTGAAAGTATTTTTGATCTTCATATTGATGATTTAAAGCAGATAAACACAATAGATGCTAAAAAAAACTTGAGTAGTAACTGATTCAATGTTTTGGATAAGCACTTAAAATGTAAGCAAATAAAAAAAAATATAATAATTTACTGTTTTTGCAGTATATTAAAGTGCGTTTGATGTATAAGCATAAATTTAATAATCATTGAATGTTTTGTTGACAGTTTTAGCTGTTTTTTATTTAATTTTTAAGGTGTTTTTATGAATAAACTTGATATAAATGTTAAGGATCAATTTGGAAAGTGTTACGCAGTTGAGGCAACATTAGATGATGTTGTGATAAATCCAAATAAAACTCATGAACGTATCAAATATATCATTGTTGAAAATGAACTTTTGCGTCCTAACTTTGAAATGCTTTTTGAAAGCAGCAAGAATGGTAAAATTTATAAGATTCTAGAACCTATGATTTAAATCGAGCCACCTACGGGTGGTTTTTTAATTGCTTAAATTTATAAAAAGATTATTTCCAACCTGGCGCTATTTCTTCAAGCATTGTATTACAGCACGCTTTGGGTAATTTTTGTTACATAGTTTAATTTAATTAATAAATAAAGACTGATATAATTTTTTTTGAATTGCTGTGCGACTCACACATCATTCATGCGCCTCCAAAAAATAAGCCCACTTTTTAGTGGGCTTTCTAATGCTATATCAATGACTGAGTTAATTAAATTGTTATTTGGGTAAGAGTGAAAGATGCCTTGATGAGGATAAAAGTATAATAGATCTCTATCGAAATATTAGACTTTTGGTCTTAAGTAAAAGGTTAAGTCATCACTTTTCGAAGCTAAAAGACCATACGATAATCAGCCAATAATGGGTGCTATTTGAATGCTCTAGACGCCTATCAATAATTCTTTTAAACATATATAGAATAAAAGTTGTATTCCTTGTATTTAAGGCGTATAAAGGTGCTTCGTTGATGCGGGATGGAGCAGTCTGGTAGCTCGTCGGGCTCATAACCCGAAGGTCGTTGGTTCAAATCCAGCTCCCGCTACCAACGAAAAAAGATTTAAAGTTTATAGCCTAGTTTGCTTCATGCTTACTAGGTTTTTTTTATGCTTTTAAATCAGTTAGCTTTAGATCTTAATAATTAAAGCGCGGATAAATGCTGTGAAAAACTTGCAATTGAAAGCGGATTATGAGGTCAATGTCTAACTCAAAACAAAAATAATATGTAAAGGGTACTTTACATTACGCGATGTTTGACCTAAATTAATGTAAAGCTTACTTTACATGGGTGCCTGATGAAAAAATATAGATCTCTGATTGAGTTTAGCGCATCAATGCTGCTTTATCTTGTTGTGCTTATCGGTTCATTAAAATATTTAAAGAATGACGATATTCGCTATTCAACACAAATTTTTGTGACTTTATTGCCTATAATCCCTTGTATATTGGTGGGCTGGAGTGTAATTAGACAATTAGCTCGCTTAGATGAAATGCAACAACGCATCCAATTACAAGCTTTTGCGCTTGCGTTCGTGGGTACAGCACTCATTACATTTAGCTATGGTTTTCTTGAAAATATTGGCTTTCCTCATCTTTCTATGTTTTTTGTATGGCCCTTAATGGCAACGCTTTGGGGTTTTGGTATTGCAATTGGGACTTGGCGTTATCGATGAAAAATATCTTATCTGAATTAAGAGCAAAACAAGGCTGGTCTCAGCAGCAACTAGCTGAATATTTGGGGGTCTCTCGACAGACGATCAATGCGATTGAAAAACAGCGTTATGATCCTAGCTTACCTTTGGCGTTTAAAATTTCAAAATTGTTTGGCTTATCGATTGAAGCAATTTTTAATGCTGAAGATGATGACTAAAACTCATGATGAACGTCATTTTAAGACGCGATAAGATTGAATAAATCTTAAATAAGTATTGTAATAAATTTTTGTTATTTTCAAAAATGAAGACTATGGCTAAGAAGCAAATAATTACATTTGATGAGTTTACGCGTGAACAATTAATTAGCGCATTAAAAAATATGCATTAAAGGAACTAGACTTGGATCTGGGTAACTTTCCAGCTCAATTTTTATTTGATTTTATCGTAGAAGAGTTTGGACATCATTTTTATAATCAAGCGCTCAATGATACCCATGAGTGGTTAGCAGAAAGATTTTCTCATCTAAATGAAGATTTATTTATCTTGTCTAAAGAAAAAATCAACAAAACAAAATAAGCAGCATCTTGGAAATCTTGTTCAGAATAGTGTTAATGCTCTAGGCCATAAAGTCATGAGTAGGGGGCAGTGATGAGTACCCAACGTATGCTGATAAGATTTTTAGAAAGCCCTATGTTGGGTCATGTTGATTTGATAAGGGGCTATTATATTACTTGCTAAGCATTGAGTCGATCTCTGAAAAAATGTTCATTATTGATGCTGACCTCAGCATTCAATTTAAATCCTAGTGAATAGACTCCTTCTAACTTTTTGGTGTTGGGAGTACTAAAATTGTGATTGATTCAAAGCTCATTGGTTTAAATGCTTTATTTATAATTTTATCAAAAATTTACTTACCAATTCCCCATACAGAGGGGGTAGTGCTAATGCTAAGTCATTATCTCTATCTTCATATTGTAGTCCTTCCCAGCTAATAAATTGACCATCAACAATGATGGCGTTTTATGCAAGATTGAGCCAAGCTATATTGAGACTAAGTATAAAGATGAAGTGACACTGGTTTTACTTAATGCCAATTTAGCTGATGAAGTGTACTAATGATTTTCTAACTTTAGCTTAAGTGCATTATTCATTCGTTCAAAGCCTGGTTTGGTCTTTGTCTGTAAATTGTCTAGGAATGGTTTTACTAAAATTCCACTAAAAGCTTCACTATGGATTAACCTTGTTTGATTGGTGGTTATTTGTACTAATCTAAATTTATGTTCTCCATCAAATATTCCCTTCACTAATAATTTTCCGCGCCAGCTAAATTGTTTATTTTCCTGATTTTCGAGCACAACTGCTTTAAAAGACATTTTACTTGTTGCATCATTTTGTATGGTGACATTGATCTTACCGCCTTGATGGATGTCTCCTGAAAGGCTGATGATAAACGGATTCCAATTTTTATAATCTTCAAAGTTTGTTAAGGTTTTCCAAACAATATCAATAGGTGCGTTGATCAAAATTTCTGTTGTTATCTCAAATTTCATATCGGCTCTTTAATTAGCGTGTATTTTATACAATATACATGCCTTTTAATTTTTTAATATAACTAAAATTAAGATCACTTAACTGAAAATAAGAATATTAGAAACATTGAATAGTGTAAGTGTTATTTTATTGATTATTTATGTTATTGATTTATTTTGAAATTAAAGAATGTTTTGAATGATGAACTCAGCATTTAAATAATTAAAAATTTAGACAATTTCCTCGCTAGTAAGCATGCGGTATGAAGTCTGATTTGTAATAAAACATGATATTAGTGTGATATATTTCACGTAAATATTATTTAGTTTGAATCATAATACGTTTTTGTGTAAACTGTAGCAGTGGTTTTGTGATTTTAAAGAGGTAATAACGATGATTTGTTATGATGGAGAACATATTTTCCCAGAACGTGCTAATGAATTTAAAATTTTTTTAAAAGAATACCTTACAGAGCATCAAGCTGAATATTTACTAGAACAAAAAACCTTTGTATATGATAGTGATTGTGACGAGTTTTTAGAATCTGATATTCAGGAATTTTATAAAATTTGGTTGATTGTTTAACAAAACATGATCTGATATTTAGTGATAAAAGAGGTTTCTATAGCCTGATAAGTTTTAAAGCAAGTAAATGGGCGCTATCCTATTTCTTTATAGATTGAAATACTATCTAGAATAAAAATGTCCTGCACTCTGTAAGTTCTAAAGTAAATCATCAAGTCACTTTGGAAAATAATATCCTGCCACATTAGCTCTAAAAATTCATAGTTGATGGAAAGATGTAATGAGGCTTTATCTCATAGCACTGTTCATTACCATTTTTTTTATAAAAAATCTAACCGTGTTTTCTTTAAATAAATTTTGCCGCCTCGATACGGCTAATTCAAAACTTACTTACATATTAACATTTTCCTGAGCATTTCCTCTCCATTGAGGAACATTCACAGAAATACTGTTCAGCTTATCTTTTGGGCTGATCGAGAGAGGATGTCTTCAGAATTCGCTTTCTGATTTACATATTATTTTTCTTTTAGCTGTTTTAAAGAACTTCTTTTGAATATGTAGGGAAGAATTGCTTGTAATTGGTGTGTTAAATATTTTAATGAAAAGTGTGGTAATAAATAAAAGTATAATTAAAGCTTATATTTGAATATATGTTGTTATTATTTGATTATCATTAAATATATTATTTTCATAAGTATCTATATTTAATATTTTTTATCTTTAAGTTTTTGGTATTTTTTAGTTTTTATTCATGTTTTTATTCATTCTTATATCTGCATTATTAATTTTATTTGTTGGTTTTATTTTTTATTAAATGTTTTAAATATGGAATAATATTAACATAAGACATTGTTTTTATTAAAATAAATTTACAAATTATTATCATTAAATAATATTTTATGGTAATTTTATGATACTTTTAAATATGAGTATGCTTTAAATTCTACTCATATTATCTCTACTTAATAAAAGGCATATATAAATGGCTAAAATTGACTTAACACCTTTAACCGAAATTGACGGATTCACAGCAGCAGCACTTGTTGATAGTACAAGTGGGTTATCATTGGCTGCATACGGAACAGGAATTGATTTAGAACTCGCTGCTGCTGGAAATACTGAGGTTTTAAAAGCAAAAATGAAAACAGCAGAAGCTTTAAAATTACGCGATACGATAGATGACATTTTAATTACACTAGGTAAGCAATATCACTTATTGAGACCGTTGGATAAAAATAATAATTTATTTTTATATTTAGTATTAGATCGTCAAAAATCTAATCTAGCAATGGCACGACATGAACTCAGAATTTTCGAAAAAGAATTAGATTTCTCTTAAAATAGGGGGTGGCTATTGCATCAATAATGTTGCGATAGCCTTTCATAATTTTCTTTTAAATTTAAATATTTGATAATATTTACAGTGATTTATAATGTTTTCTTGTTTTCATTGAAAATAGAATAATTTATTTAAATTCAATAGTATGGGGTAATGCTCCGAGTGTTATAGGATTAAAAGTTTTCATTGGAAATCTTGTAAATATTATTACAATTCTATAGCAAAGAAATCTAAGGAAAATGCGCTGTGGAAAATAAAACTGCAAGATTAACAATCCTGATTGATCCAAACAAAAAGCAAGCTTTTGAAGAATTGTGTAATCTTCAAGATTTAAAGCCATCTCAAGTTGTTCGTCAATTAATTCGTGAATATTTAGATAAGCATAATGTTGAATATTCAACTCAATCATCTGTAGCAAAGAAGAAGTAAAGATAATAAGTATAAATATTTCTGTTCGAAAATATTTTATTTGGCCTTAAATTTTATTTTATATTTCAAATTATTTTTAAAGTATAGAAATTAAATACTTCAATCACCGAAATTTAAGTTAGGATTGATTTCATCATGTCCGGTTTGTTGAATCACCCGTGATTAAGAAAATCATTTGCCATAAAGCTTTAATCATTTTTACCATACTTATTATATTTGGTCTTGGTATTCTGCTCAGTAAATCAGAGCTTCCTTTATCGCAAAAAGGGCATATTGAGACGGAATGCTTTGGTATCATCATTCCTGAAAATTTAAAGTACACCCAGTCTAGGCTGTACTGTAGGTGCTTTAAAAGCCGATTGAATTACAGCAATAGAAATGACATTCAGAAAATGTGTTTAGATAAATTGGGGCTGAAGGCACTGTAAAAATTGTATATTTGTCAAAATAAAAACACCTAAAAATCGAAGCTGAATAGGTATTAAATAGGCTTGGTTCTAGCCCATTTTTAAAAGCATAAATCAACATAAAATCCTCTGATCCTAATTTTTCTCAAAAGAGAGCTGGGATTTTTTATATCAAAATTCTCCATTCAGTATGATTGCTTTTGATTTATGAACAAGACATCTAAAGATGCTGAGGATGTATAAATCTTAATGATAATCAATAGAATAGGTTGTTTGGAGTCATGGGGTTATACATTTTTTTATAAAATAATTTTTGCTGGCTTGTCTTTTTTAATGTTATTTAGATTTTTTGATGTTTGATAAAACAGTAAATAAAATCAACAAAACTTATCTATTATCTACCAATTAAAAAAATATTCAATTTCAAAATTGCTGCAATATCGTTCAATAATGTTACTGCATCTTGCAGATCAAAATGTATCTGACTATATTAAAACTACAGTAGGTCGACAAGACGCTACGAAGTAGTTGGACAGATCAATGACGGCTTATTGAATTTGTGACTCCAGTTCAAATAAAAAATAAGCACTAGCTTTCCAACATAAAAAGCTCGCAGAAATGCGGGCTTTTCTTTTTCTGATTTTCTGAAACGTCATGAAATAATTCAATCAAGCTGTATTTACATAAAGTATTCAAAGCAACTCTTTATTTTATAAATAAAAAAAACAGTATTGTAGCTGAATTTTAACATTGCCATAAAATCTAACAACTTTCAGCTAATTTTTAGATTGGGGCATGCTATAAGAAAACAGTATATAAAAAAGAGGACAGAAAAATGACTGAAATGATTACAGTAAGGGTCAAGGATCAATATAGTAATGAGCTGAATGCGATGGCTTGGTTAAATAAACTGCAAGAGCATGAGGACACAGATAATTTATCATTGTTCCAAAAAATTGATCATATCGTTGTTGATGGCGAGAAGATCTTACCAAGTATCGAGTTGCTTTTTGAAAGTAAAGAGAGTGACAGCATTTATCGTGTGATTGAACAAGTCAGTTAATTTCTAGGATGAATTAAAAAACGTGTTGGGTTAAATAGCCCAACACGTTTTATTTGTAACCTATTTAATAGAGATTAAGCAGCTTTAAAATGATCGAGTGTGACGGCAACAAGATGATATAAGGCTAAACGATTTTTGTTAGCATGCTCAATTGCATTTTTTTCAATTTTAAACTTATCTTGAAGCGTACCTCGAGAATAGCTTTCAACCAAAATATGTTGAGATGAAATGGGATCGCATTTGATGCGTAGATCTTTTTGATATTTAATATTGGACACCGCAGTTAAACATTGTTCAAACGTTGGGTAAAAATTTGAAAGCTCTAAAGCTGTTTGGTTGGTCGATTTTGTAAGATATTGAGTCATAAGTGTCTAATTATTTTAAATCATTGGCTTATGATTCTACAGAATGCTTGTAAAACAGACAATGCGATTTTGTAAAGAGATATGAATGCATGGGAATAGGCTTGAGCTATTTTAAAAATTAATGTGTATTTCTCCTATTTAAACTTTCAAAGTTAGGATAACGTTGTGCCAATAAATCATCTCAATATACATACAACTTTGATTTATTGGCGGTAGCTTATTTGGCTTTAAGATTTTGATATTCGAAAATAAATCAAAAATACCCTTAAATAAAAAGACTTAGAATGACCTTAAAAGCACTTCATTTGTCATTCTAAGCACATTGAAATAAATATTTAGGAGCGATTTAAGATGATTGTAAATGTTGGAGTGAATAATTGATTTGTTGCATGGTCTGGTTTAATTCTTGAGGGGAGATTCGACTTTCTTGAAGTGCTGTAATCCATTGCATTTGGCAAAATTTAATATCTCGAATTGATTTTGCCTGCTGTATTTGCATGACTAATTGTTTGGTCATCAAGCCACAATGAGCCTGTAGCAGGGAAACCATTCTTTGTTTGATGTTATCAAAATTTATATAATTCATCTCTGGCGTAATTTCGGCATGTTTTACGTGTGTAGAGGTGACGGTATTCATGCTTTGCTGGATGAGGTGTGGATCTGATGATTTTGTATTTTGACTTAGCTGGGTATCATTAATAATTGTTGAATTTTTAAATACTTTAGGCGACGGTTTAAAGCTAGTTTCAGTTGTATGATTTGAAGGGGTTAAATGATTTGACTGTTCTAGCTTTGGTGATTCTGATGTTATTTTTGACTTTGTTTGAGATGCACCATTCACCTGATTTTGAAAAATTAGACCGAGTTCTTCTAGTTGCTGAATAAGTTCTGGTGTTGCAAGCCGTTGCTTTAGTGCACTATTCAAAATTTTAAAATCATCTGTGCCGATAAGAAGCAGTAACTGTCTTTGGCGAGCCGTGAGTTGAATTGAGCGGTGTTTTAAAGTCTGAATTCCCAAATCAGTTTTAAAATAGTGATCCATGAGTCAAATTATTCCCCAATAAATTGACCTCAGAATAAAGAATGAAAATTACACTAATATGACTTTATTGTTACAAATCACCAGCTTAAAGTGTGACAATATTCACATTCTCCAAAGCTTTACGTAAATAGGGGTCTAGCTCATCTTGACGAAGCAGCCATTGAACATAGTCTTTCGGTAACTCTGCAATCGCAGTCCCACGATGCTTACCAAAGTTAATACTACGTGGGATACGCGCATCTTCTGAGGCTTTATATAATTCTTCAATGGTCTGAATTTTGAGTTGGTAAACAATATGCATGAGAATATTTGCAGTTAAAATAATATCAGCATCTGCACGATGCGCACCTTTTAACATTTCACGTGCTTTCTCACTGCCTTTACTGATCATATAAATCAGTGCGGATATATTGTGTGCTTCAGCATCAGGCCAAACAAGACGAGCAAGTGCCAGCGTACAAATGGCTTTGATATGAGATGTATCTACTCCACACTGCTGTATAGCCCGAATATCGTAATCAATATTGTGTCCAATGATGTAAATGGTTTGTTGAGGAAGTTCAAAACTGGAAAAATTAGGTTGCCCTACAAGATCAGACTCTAAGATATGGTGAACAGCCATTGAGCCGAAAGAAATTTTTTCATTGCCGATACTATAAAGTTGATCGAACATTTGTTCACGATCTAAGCTTAATTTCCCTTGTTGAATTTGAATTGGTGCATAAGCAATTTCAATGGGCAATCCATTGAGTGTATGAGTTTCAGTATCTAAAATAATGGCTTGCATACCTTTGTTCCTCAACAAATAGATAGGAAATAGTGCCACATTAAACTAACTTTTTTAGGCGCGAAATACAAATGAAACCCATCTAAAATTAAGATAAGTGCTGACTTTTGCTTAAATCGCATTCAGTATCATTTTTTTAATGTGAAATATCTAAAAAATATTCGGAATTTATACTTTTAAATTGATTGAAAGTTAAATCATAAAATCAAATATTGGTAAGAAATTGTTTATAGTTGAACTTATTGAACCGTAATGGGTGTTGGGGTGAGTAAGTATTTTTTGAGAGGTGAGTATATTTTAAAATATATTAATTTCAGTTGATTAATTAATAAATAATTAAATTATTAAAATAATTAAGTGAATTTGTAGATTAAATTTCGCTTGCCAAATTTGTATTTATGGCTTAATCATAATAAAGCCCAGCTTAAATATTGCACGGTGTGATGTAATAAAAAATGTCATGAAGCTAAAGATTAACGCTCAGGGGGTGGTGTTGACAAATGATTTGTTAACACTGAAGTGATCGGAAAAATGAGAAACAAGGATGAATCATATGAAATTAAATTTACTCTCAATCATGCTGCTTGGATCTGGTCTATTTCTAACGGCCTGTGGTGGTGATGACAAGGGCGATAATTCGACCACAAGCCCAAATGTAAACGTTGATGTAAACAATATTCAAAATCCTGTGGTGAATACACCAAAACCGTATGTCATTGAAAATTACGATGAAGAATATTTTACTGTGCCGAATGCAGAAAAAGGTGTAGTGATGACCTATAAGATGAAAGGTATTAAAGGTCAAGAAACTCAAGCAACCGCGTTGGTCTTTACCCCTAAAACTGCACCGCCTGCTGGAGGTTGGCCAATTGTGGTTTGGGCGCATGGGACTACAGGTGTGGGCGACGAGTGTGCACCAAGTAGAAACTCATTAATTACGATTTCGATTTTAACTGGCGAAGATAGATCTACCTATAACATGATCGATAGCTTTGTTAAAGAAGGTTATGTGGTGGTTGCACCAGATTATGAAGGTTTAGGTGAGCCGAGTGGTAAAGAGATTCATCCGTTTTTACATTTAAAAAGTGAAGCTTATTCAATTACCGATGCGGTGGTGGCAACCAAAAGCTGGTTAGGCAATAAAGCGTCTAATAAATGGGCTGTTGTTGGAGCCTCACAAGGCGGTCATGCGGCATTGGGTGCAGCACAATATGCAGACCGTGCTAATATGGACTATAAGGGTGCTATTGCATTGGCACCTGCAAATAACTTGGAAATGATTGAAAGCTTGTCAGATATGGCTTTGGCGAATAATAAGGATGTGCAAGCTCAAATAAATGGCTATATGGTGCTCGATACGCTTACAGCCTATATGGCAGCAGGTATGAAAAGTGTTTATCCGACTGAGCCTATATATAGTATCGTATTTAAATCACCAACTGATAAAATTGCTGAAAAGGCAGAAGGAGAAAGACAATGTCTTGTTTCTATGGCTTTTGAGTTTAGGATACCAATGATGATTTATAGGGGGCAAAATAAAGGAAGTCTAGTTGGCTATCCGCGTAAAAATGAGGGCTATAAGAATGATCCAATCGTAAGACAATTTTTGGATAAAGATTCACAGCCGTTACAAACGCTCATCAAAACTCCAATTATTATTTATCAAGGCGGTAAAGATGTGATCGTATTGCCACAGGCAACAGATGCCTTAGTGGCGCAGGCGCGCGCTTTAACTACTAAAATTGATTATAGAACGAATCCGACTTGGGATCACTCTAGCGTATACTCAGTTAATGTTGAAAATGGTCAGTTGTTAAAAGATATTAAGACCTTGCTTGCCAATTAATTTTTGAGTATTTAGTGTTTTAATCCTTATAATATAAAAATGCCCTTATTTCTACGAATAAGGGTATTTTTATCTCCTGGAGATCGGTATTTAATTTTAGAAAAAGCTCAATAGGAGCCTTTTGGTCTATCTGTTGGCTATTCCTGTGATCCATCTTATCCATTGCTTCTACTAAAAGGCAGATCTTTGATTGGGTGATACAAAATTAAGATGGGTACTGCTTTTGGCTTAAATCACACTCAGGATCATTTTTAATGTGAAATATCAAAAAATACTCAAAATTAATTCCTTAAAATTGACTGAAAGTTAAATAATAAAACCAAAGATTGATAAGAATTTGTTTATAGTTAAGGTTGCGAAAAATATATTAAAAATAGGGTGTTGACAAGCAGTCTATGCAGGCTGATATTTTTTTTAATGTTTTAACTTCAGTTAATTAAATAATGAAAACATAAATTAATGAGATAATTTAATATATTTTAATGATTAAATTTCACTTGCTAAATTTATATTTATATCATAATTGTAATAAAGCCTAGCTTAAATATTGCAAGGTGTTATGAAGTAATAACTACACAAACATTCATTAAACTAAGATGAGTGATCTATTGGATCAGCGTAGGCAAACGATTGGTTGACCCTGCTGAAGTGATAGAAAAAATGATAAAAAGGAAGAATTATATGAAATTTAAATTAGTTTCAGTCTTATTGGCTGGATCGACTCTATTTCTAACGGCGTGTGGTGGTGATGATAAAAGTGATCATTCATCCAGTGGTCCAGATGCGAATACAGATGTGAACAATATTCAAAATCCAGTAGTAAATACACCAGTCCCCTATAATATTAAAAATGATGTTCTTCCGCCAAATGCGGATGAGAGTGTGGTGATGACCTATAAAATGAAAGGCATCACAGGGCAAGAAACTCAGGCAACCGCATTGGTATTTACTCCCAAAACAGCACCGCCTGTTGGAGGTTGGCCAATTGTGGCTTGGGCACATGGAACGACAGGTGTTGCTGACTCATGTGCGCCGAGTAAAAATAAATTATTTGTGGCTGGAATAGATGAGCATACTCAAAAAATGATCGATAACTTTGTTAAAGAAGGTTATGTGGTGGTTGCACCCGATTATGAAGGTATGGGTGAGCCGAGTGAGAAAGAGATCCATCCGTTTTTAAATTTAAAAAGCGAAGCTTATTCGATTACTGATGCTGTGGTGGCAACCAAAAGTTGGTTAGGTAATAAAGCATCCAACAAATGGGCTGTTGCAGGACTCTCACAAGGTGGTCATGCAGCATTAGGTGCCGCGCAGTATGCAGCCCGTGCCAATATGGATTATAAAGGTGCAGTTGCAATGGCACCCGCAAATAATCTGGAATTGATCGAAAACCTTTCAGAAATGGCTTTAGCAGATCAGGATGGGGTAATTCAAATAGGCGGTTATGCTGCACTAGATACTTTAACAGCTTATATGGCAGCGGGTATAAAGGCAGTAAATCCAACTGAAGCTGCATACAGTATTATATTTAAAATACCAACTGATAAAATTGCTGAGAAAGCAGAAAAAGAATGTATTGCGGGAATGGGGGCAGCTTTTGCACTACCGATGACTGTTTATAATATTAAGAACGGCAGTCTTAAAGGTTATCCACGTAAAAAAGAGGGTTATAAGAATGTTCCAATCGTAAGACAATTTTTGGATAAAGATTCACAGCCGTTACAAACTTTAGTTAACACGCCGATTATTATTTATCAGGGTGGTAAAGACACTGTTGTATTGCCACAGGCAACGGATGCTCTGGTGGCACAAGCGCGAGCTTTAACCACTAAAATTGATTATAGAACCAATTCGAGTTGGAGCCATACAGGTTCATTCACAGCGAATGTTGATAATGGACAATTGCTAGAAGATGTTAAGACCTTGCTTGCTAATTAATTTTTGATCATTTTAATTCTAACAGCGTAGAAATGCCCTTATGACTAAAAATAAGGGTATTTTTATATCATTAAGACCAGCCTTCAATCTTTCTTTGAAAAAATGACTTTAGAATTTTTGTTTTAATCTAGTTATTGATTATTTCTATTGAAATCAGTATTGGTTTTTGATTTATTCATCATCAGTGTTAGTTTTTAATATGTATTAACTAAAAAGTCGAAATATTAAGTATTTAAAATTAATTGAAAATTAAACAATAAAAATAAATATTGAGAAGAATTTATTTAAAGTAAAGTGAGGAAAGATATATTCCTATATTAACCATAATTCACAATATTTGTAGATTATGTGAATTTAATTGTATTTTAAAATGAACTTAAGGTAAATATAAGGTTATATAAAATAATGCAATATTTCTGTGAATAAAGTTTCTTTAAGCTAAATAGTTAAAAAATAATTCAAATAATGTAAATGTTAAATTTCACTTGCAAATTTATATTTCCAATATAAATATAATGAAGCTTAGCTTAAATATTGCACAATGCAATGTGACGAATAAACAAACATTCACTATGCATCAGGCTAGCGATTCGTTGATTAGGGTTGGCAAATAAGATGTGCTGACACTGAGGTAATAAAAAATATTATATGCAAGGATGAATCAAATGAAATTAAATTTACTCTCGGCTATGTTGGCTGGATCCTCTTTATTCCTAACAGCTTGTGGAGGAGGTGATGGAAATAATGATAGTCCATCCACAACTACAAATGTAAATGCAGATATAAACAATATTCAAAATCCTGTAGTGAGCACACCAGAACCGTATAAGATTGAAGGTAATACTCTTCCGCCAAATGCTGCAGACAGTGTGGTGATGACTTATAAAATGAAAGGCATTACGGGCCAAGAAACTCAGGCAACAACCTTAGTATTTACTCCCAAAACGACACCTCCGACTGGAGGCTGGCCAATTGTGGTCTGGGCACATGGTGCAGTGGGGGTTGCTGATAAGTGTGCGCCGAGTAAGCAGAAATTAATTACGAGTCTACTTCCAGGTGTGGAAGATAAGTCTACCTATAATATGATCGATAGCTTTGTTAAAGAAGGCTATGTGGTGGTTGCGCCAAATTATGAGGGTCTAGGTGAACCTAGTGTGCCAGAGGAAATTGTCGATAAGGAAATTCATCCGTTTTTAAATTTAAAAAGTGAAGCCTATTCAATTACCGATGCTGTGGTGGCAACCAAGAGTTGGCTAGGCAATAAAGCCTCGAATAAATGGGCAGTGACTGGGACCTCGCAAGGTGGTCATGCAGCGTTAGGTGCAGCACAATATGCGGCGCGTGCCAATATGGACTATAAGGGGGCGGTCGCATTTGCACCAGCAAATAACCTAAAATTGATTGAAGAACTGTCGGAAATGGCATTGGCAAACATGGAGGATTTGTCACTCCCTCAAACATTAGGCTATGTGGTTTTAGATACTTTAACGGCATATATGGCTGCGGGGATGAAAAGTGTTTATCCGAGTGAGGCTGTATACAGTAAAATATTTAAGTCGCCGAGTGATAAAGTTGCTGAGCAAGCAGAATCACTGTGCCTTATCGAGTTGGGGCTACAGTTTCTGGGGCCGATTGCAACCTACGCAAATGCAAATGAAGGGAGTTTAAAAGGTTATTCATGGCGTAAAAATGAAGGCTTTAAAAATGATCCGATTGTGAAGCAATTTCTGGAAAAGGACTCACAACCACTACAAACAGTGGTGAAAACCCCGATTATTATATATCAAGGTGGCAGCGACACTATTGTATTACCACAGGCAACCGATGCCTTGGTGGCACAGGCGCGGGCTTTAACCACCAAAATTGATTATAGAACAGATCCAACTTGGACTCACTTTAGTGTATACACGGTTAATGTTGAAAATGGAAAGTTGTTAGAAGATATCAAGAGTCTATTTGCCAAATAATTTTTAAGTGTTTTGTTTTTAGTTATTGCAAGACAAAAATGTCCTTATTAATGGTAATAGGGGCATTTTTTATGATTTAGATCCATGTTTTAATCTGAAAAAAGACGATTTAAAAAAGCTATTTTTAGCCCGGCCATTTATGATTTTGGTGATTAATGGCATTTAATGGTGTCTCTATCTGATTGATTGCTGATTAAACCAATATTAAAATCGAGATAAGTACTGGCTGTTGATTAAATCATACTACGAATCAGTTTTTTAATGTGAATTGTGTGAAAATATTCAAAATTCATGTTTTTAGGTTGTTTGAAATTTAAATAATAAAATCAACAATTGATAATAATTTCTTCATAATTTAGTAGTAAAAAACTCTACATAAGTGACAATTTACAATATATAGTGAATAAATTGTAAAATATTTTATTTTTAGCGAATTGCGTATTAAATTTCAGAGTGAATAAAAATAAATATAAGCATTTTATTCTAAAATGTAATTTACCCAATTTTTATTTATGTCATAATTATAATAAAGCATAACTTAAATATCGTGTGCTGTGATGTGATTACAAAAAAGTAATGAAGGAAAAGAGCAACGATTAAGGAGGGATAAATGATTTTTTGGCACTGAAATGATAGAAAAGTGATAAACAAGGATGAATCATATGAAATTAAATTTATTCTCAGTAGCGTTATTGGGGGCTGTTCTACTTCTGACCGATTATATTGGTGATGAGTATGGTAATAATTCATCTATAAGTCCAAAGGTAGATGTAAACAATATTCAAAATCTAGTGGTGAATATACGACAAGAATATCCGTCCTCAGAAGAGGATCTACCAAATGCAGCCAAGAGCGTGGTGATGGCATCTAAAATGAAAGGCAGCTCAGGAAAAGAAACACAAGAAACAACATTGCTATTGAACCCTAAAACTGAACCCTCAGCTAAAGATTGGCCGATTGGTTTGGGTGTATGGTGTAGAGAGGATTGTTGATGAGGGCACGTCAAGTACAAGGCTATTAATTACAAGTTCATTTTTAGGTAAAATGAATCTACCTATGTATGATTGATAGCTTTATCAAAGAAAGCGATGTTATGGTTGCACTTAGATGATGATACCTGTAAATAATTTAAAATTGATTATAGGGTAGATCTAACCTAGACTCTTTTTAGTGAATACATTGCTAATGTTGAAGTTGTCCTATTATTAGAAGATACTATAATCCTGACTTTTAATTGATTTTTTAATATTTAATATAATTTAATAAATTTTTTTATTAGCAGTAATAAGGTCATTTTTTATCATTTAACCCTATATTTTAAGTTTGTAAAAAGAAGGCTGGAAAAGCATTGTTTTGATTTAGTCGTAATTAGCATTGATTTTAATGTGTTAATCAGGGAGTATAAATATGAATTATTTTAAATTGATTGAAATTTAAATAATGAAATTTTTTAATAAAAAATTATAAAAAGTCTATTTTTTAATAATCCAAGTTCACAGTATTTGGGAGGTATATGATTTACTTGGCATCTATGATAAATATAAAATTGTATTGATAGAATAGTATTTTAGTGAATTTGATTATAATTAAATAATTTTAAAAATTAAAGATTAAATTTTACTTGCTAAATTTATCTTCTCGAATAATCATAATGAAGCCTAGCTTAAAAATTGCACAATGTGATGTAATTATAAAATAGACATTCATTATGACTCTGGCTGGCGCTCTATTAATTAGAGTTGGCAAATTGAATTTGCAGACACTGATGTAATAAAAAATATTATATGCAAGGATGATTCAAATGAAATTAAATTTAATCTCAATCATGTTGGTTGGATCTAGTCTATTGCTGACTGCCTGTAGTGGCAATGGAAACAGTAATAGTTCAAATGATGAAAAACCCACTGTAGTTAAGCCTGGAGAAGTAGTTCCGCCAGATAAGGATAAGCCAGGTGACGAAAAACCAGGTGATGGTAAGCCAGGTGACGAAAAACCAGGTGACGAAAAACCAGGTGATGGTAAGCCGGGTGACGAAAAACCAGGTGATGGTAAGCCAGGTGATGAAAAACCGGGTGACGGTAAGCCAGGTGATGAAAAACCGGGTGACGGTAAGCCAGGTGATGAAAAACCGGGTGACGGTAAGCCTGGTGATGAAAAACCGGGTGATGGTAAGCCAGGTGAGGAAAAACCAGGTGATGATAAGCCAAATGTAGATGTTAACAACATTCAAAACCCTGTGGTGGGCACGCCACAACAATATATGAGCGCAACAGAAAATCCACCAAATGCAGCCGAGAGTGTGGTGATGACTTATAAAATGAAGGGCATCAAAGGAACAGAAACTCTGGCAACAAGCATAGTATTTACCCCAAAAACTGCACCACCAGTTGGAGGCTGGCCAATCGTAGCTTGGGGACATGGTACAACAGGTGTTGCTGACCAATGCGCGCCAAGTAAGAGTAAAGAAATGTTACGTTTGGATACAGGTGCCATTAATATGATCGATAGCTTTGTTAAAGAAGGCTATGTGGTGGTTGCACCCGATTATGAAGGTTTGGGTGAACCAGGAGGTCAGGAAATACATCCGTATTTGCATTTAAAAAGTGCAGCCTATTCAATTACTGATGCAGTGGTTGCAACCAAAAGCTGGTTGGGCAATAAAGCATCTAGCAAGTGGGCTGTCACTGGCGTCTCGCAAGGGGGGCATGCAGCATTAGGTGCAGCAGAATATGCAGCGCGTGCCAATATGGATTATAAGGGTGCGGTCGCATTTGCGCCCGCAAATAATTTAGAAATGCTTGAAAACCTAAAAGAAACGGATTTGGCAGGTAAGACTAGAGTCGAGCAAAATATTGGTTATCCAGCGCTAGATGCCTTAACGGCCTATATGGCTGCGGGGATGAAAAGTCTTTATCCGAACGAGCCTGTTTACACCAATATATTTAACACCCCCTATGATATTCCGGCTGCACGAGCAGAAGAACGTTGTCTTGCGGGGCTAATAACGGCTTTTTTTGACCGAACAAATAGGACTGAAGGGCTGTTTGGTCGTCTGGTCAACTTTTCAAAGCGTAAAAAAGCGGATTATAAAAATAATCCAATTGTGAGGCAGTTTCTAGATAAGGATTCACAACCACTACAAACGCTAGTGAAAACCCCGATTATTATTTATCAAGGGGGAGCTGATACTATCGTATACCCACAGGCAACCAATGCTTTGGTGGAGAAAGCACGTGCTTTAAACACTAAAATTGATTACAGAACTGATCCAGCTTGGACTCACATCAATATACATGCGACCAATGTTCAAAATGGAAACTTGTTAAAAGATATAAAAGCCTTACTTGCTGATTAATATTTTGAGCGTTCAATACTTCATTGTAGCAATGTAAAAATGCCCTTATTACTGGTTGATAAGGGTATTTTTGTGACCTATGTTTAAATCTCGTAAAAAAGATTGCTAGAAAAATAATTATTTGATCTTGCTATTTATACTTCGCATGATTCTTCAATATTTTTTGTAGAAGTGAACGGTTATCGTTGCGATAAGACATAAGCTAGAAATAAGACGCAAATAAAGATAAGAAACAGGCTGAAAAAAGATTTTGTTAATTACTATATGTTTGATTTTAAATGTGAAAAATTTTAATTTTTAAAAAGTTTAAATTCTGATATTGGCATCAAAGGCTAAAAAATTGCTGTTGCATTAGTTTCGATTTTGGAAGAAGATGCACATTTTAATCTATTGAATAATGTTTAAAAAATAATAAGAAAAAAACTTGTATAACAGATTTTTTTGACGTATTTATGAAAGAATTATACGTGCTCAGCCGTATATATAACTTTAAAAAAATTGTGCTTTAAGGAATAAGTCACATGAAAAAAAATGCATTATCAATTTTAATTCTAAGTTCAGGTTTGGTTTTATCCGCGTGTAATAACGGTGGTAGTGGGGGGAATTCTTATGAATCACCTTCAAATACGGATGTAAATAATATTGCAAATCCTGTTGTTGGCACACCTACAGCATATACCAAGACAGATTTTTCTGCTGTCGCTGCTGATAGTGTGGTGATGACTTATAAGATGAAGGGGATTAAAGGGACTGAAGTACAAGCAACCTCATTGGTATTTACGCCTAAAACAGCACCACCAGCTTCGGGGTGGCCTATCGTGGTGTGGGCACATGGCACAACTGGCGTTGCCGATGTATGTGCGCCAAGCCGCAATGCGACGAATGTTTATATTAAAGGGATGATTTCTAAATTCCTTGCTGAAGGCTATGTGGTTGTTGCACCAGATTATGAAGGTTTAGGGGAGCCGAGCGGAACTGAACTCCATCCATTCTTAAATGTAAAAAGTGAAGGTTACTCGATTACAGATGCTGTAGTCGCAACACGTAATTGGTTAGGCAATAAAGTCTCGAAAAAATGGGTGACTGTTGGACACTCTCAAGGTGGACAAGCGGCTTTAGGCGCTGCGCAATATGCTGATCGTGCAAATTTAGATTATAAAGGTACAGTTGCTGTCGCACCTGCGTCACAATTGAGTTTAATTTTAAATGCGGGTCAATTATCAGTTATAGATGGAACGCCAGCTCAACAAATTCCAGTCTATGCATCATTGGATACATTTACAGCGTTGATTGCAGCGGGTCTACGCAATTCAAATCCAACTTTAGACTATAGCCAAGTCTTTAAAGTGCCGACTGATGCAATTGCAAAGAATGCTGAGTCTGTTTGTTACGATACACTGGGGCAACAGTTTGGTGTAGCAATGGGGCAATATGCTGCAGTCAATGGCTCATTGAAAAATTATCCAAGAACAACTGATACGTTTATGTCTTTGCCAGCGGTTAAAACTTTCCTAGAGAAAGATTCGCAACCGTTGCAAGTGCAAATCAAAACGCCGGTGATTATTTATCAAGGTGGCGCTGATACAACTGTACCGAAAGTGGCAACAGATACTTTATATGGTACGGCTAAAGCACTGACGACGCAGGTGAACTACATTACCAATCCAGCTTGGGATCATAGTACAGCTTATGCCTTGAATATCGATAATATTGTGGCTGATGTAAAAGGAATGTTTGCAGCACAATAACTATTTTAAATTGTAGATTTTAGCAAATGGCTTATGTTTTCAACATGAGCCATTTTTATTTAAAACGGAACAAACTTCATTCTGTTTAATTACAAACTTCATGCTACAATACGCGCAATCTTAGCACGGCTTAAAAGCCCTAATTCATAGGACCTCGCTAATGTTCGCCAATATCTCTATTTCTGAATTTGATCCAGAAATTGCTCAAGCAATCACTCAAGAAGATGCCCGTCAAGAAGCTCATATTGAATTAATTGCATCTGAAAACTATTGCTCACCAGCTGTTATGGAAGCACAAGGGTCAAAACTCACTAACAAATATGCGGAAGGTTACCCTGGCAAACGCTATTATGGCGGTTGTGAATATGTTGATGTGATCGAACAATTGGCGATCGATCGTGCTAAAGCATTATTTGGTGCTGACTATGCAAATGTTCAGCCACACGCAGGTTCTCAAGCAAATTCAGCAGTTTATCTTGCTTTACTTAACCCAGGTGATACTGTTTTAGGTATGAGCTTGGCACATGGTGGTCATTTAACCCATGGTGCTAAAGTCAACTTCTCTGGTAAGTCATATAATGCTGTTCAATATGGTTTAAATACAGAAACTGGTGAAATTGATTACGAAGAAGTTGAGCGTTTAGCTGTAGAGCATAAACCACGTATGATTGTTGCGGGTTTCTCTGCATATAGCCAAATTGTAGATTGGCAACGTTTCCGTGAAATTGCGGATAAAGTTGGCGCTTATTTATTTGTAGATATGGCTCATGTTGCCGGTCTCGTTGCAGCAGGTGTATATCCAAGCCCTGTTCAAATTGCTGATGTAACAACGACAACTACGCATAAAACTTTGCGTGGCCCACGTTCTGGTTTAATCCTTGCAAAAGCAAACGAAGAAATTGAGAAAAAACTTCAATCTGCTGTATTCCCTGGTAACCAAGGTGGTCCATTGGTTCATGCGATAGCAGCAAAAGCAATTTGCTTTAAAGAAGCAATGATGCCTGAATACAAAGAATATCAAAAACAAGTGGTTGTAAATGCTAAAGCAATGGCTGAAGTGTTGATTTCACGTGGTTATGATGTTGTATCTGGTGGTACAGAAAACCATTTATTCTTGTTGTCTTTAATTAAGCAAGATGTGACTGGTAAAGATGCTGATGCTTGGTTAGGTGCTGCTCATATTACGGTAAACAAAAATGCCGTACCAAATGATCCACGTTCTCCATTTGTCACTTCTGGTATCCGTATCGGTACGCCAGCAGTAACAACACGTGGTTTTGGTGAAGCTGAAGTTCGTGATTTGGCAGGTTGGATTGCGGATATCCTCGATGCAAAAGGTGATGAAGCTGTTATTAATGCTGTGAAAGCAAAAGTTGAAACAGTTTGTGCAAAATTCCCCGTTTATGCTAAATAAGCATTAACTTGAGAAGGCCTCCTCTCAAGGGGGCTTTTTTTATGGTTGTTCAATAAGTTGAAAAGCTTAAAACATGGAAGAAAATATCTGTTATAAAAGAAGTAGATTATTGGAGTTTATTGATACTTCGCTTTACGTTTTCGACATATAGGTTGCATGCTGTAATTTACGGCTTGTAGCTTAATTCATTTATGAAATGTCAACAAATCCATTATAAACATCGCTGCTATACCCAAATGATGTGAAAGATCGAAGGAATTAGGCACATGGCTAGTAAACCAAATATTATTATTTCAGAACAAGATTTACATCGTTTAGAAACGATGTTGGAACATCAGTCGAAGTTGACTGTGACGATGCAACATTTAGAAGAGGAATTGGCACGGGCAGAAGTGGTTGCCCCTCAAGATATGCCGCCTAATGTAGTGACGATGAATGCAAAAGTTCTAATCACTGTTGCACCCTCGACAGAAGCAACCGAAATTACCTTAGTCTATCCGCATGATTTTCGTGGTGAGGCAGGGCAGGTCAATGTAGTTGCACCAGTAGGCACAGCAATTCTTGGTTTGGCTGAAGGGCAGGAAATTGAATGGCCTCAGCCTGATGGTCATTTAATGAAAGTTAAAATTGAAAAAGTCGTGTATCAGCCAGAAAGAGAGGGTGATTATCTCTAATAAAAATTTAAGAGATAAAATTTACCTGTTTAAATAAAGCCCAGTGATTACTGGGCTAAATTTTGTATATAAAGACTTAGAAACCTGAAGTTCTTCCTTTGCTTGGATACTTAAATTGGTGCTGAATATCTAATTTATAAATCTGTTTCGGATTTAAATCGATTTGCCATTGGTTGATATTGGGTTGTCCGTTCCATTGTGTTGCAGTTGGTGGAAAGCTATAACTAGACTGTGTGCTGAGTTTACCGTTCTGGCTTTGTGGTTCCGCTTCAAAAATCGTAACTTGAATTGGGTAGCTATGTAAGTTTTGCACTGAATATTGCTGTTTTCGGATGGTTTCCGATTGAGTACCTTTGACTGGATTTTTCTTATCGGTTAAATCAGTCACTTTAACTTGAATTTGATCATCTGTACCAAAGCTCATTTGTAGTGCTTCATCTGCGCTATTGCTCCAAGCTCTTTGTCCAATATAGTCGCCATCACGATAAAGTTTTACTGTTCCAGAAGGCCAATTTTGATCAAGTTTTGAAATTTCAGCGTTAATTGTCGCTTGAGTGCTTTGCTTCGGGATTGCCCAAACTGAAAGTTTTGCGGCATATTGTTCAGTACTTAAAGGTAAAAAGATTTGCTGTTGGCTGCTGGGAATGGAGGCTTTGGTTTCTGAACGGAATTCAGTGCTAAAATTTAAATCAGCCGCTTGAAATTGTGGGAATTGAGGCGGGGCTTTTTTGGCCTTAGCAGTCGACTTTTCATCATAACTCATTTCAGCCAAAGCCATAGGCGCTGGTGCAACGGGATAAATTGGTCGTACAGGTTCTGGTTCATAATAGTTGACCGACCATTGTTGTGGCTGCACTTGTTGAACGTAGTTTTGCGGTGTTGCTGTGGACAATGCCAATTTAACATTGTTCCAGTCTTCCCCAGTTTTTTGTGCAATCATCGCCATGCGCGTCAGTTTGATTTGCTTGGTTTGGGTGTTTAATTCTGCTTTATATATCGGTTGCCAACGTGCATAAGGCACCATATAGCTAATTTTAATTTCACCACGTTGTGGCGCATTGACATAAAATTTAAGTGTGCGTTGGTTAAACTCACTGTCTCCAATAGCATTTAAGTCTTGCTCAAGCTCTTGTAAACGTTGTTCTAATTTTTCTTTCTCTGTTTTGGCTTGATCAATGGCAATAAAAGCCTCGTAGGCTTGTTTACGTACTTTAGGTGCAGAGCCCTTGATGACATTTTCTAAAAACTTATTTTGTAATTCAGCTGCTTGAATAATTGAGTTTTGTTCAGAAATTTTCCTTTTAATATCCTCTATATTATTGCGCAATTGAGAGGATTCATTTCCTGCGGGTTTATCCAGTGCACTATCTGTATGAGAAACCGCATTGACTTCAATATTGCTACTCTGATATTGCAGTTGATCGATATTGAAGTTTGCTGCAAGCCCATTCAGGGTAACGAGTTGTTCTCCTGCTTGTACAGGAATAGTTCGTTCAATTTTTGCCAATGTAGGATACAGCGTGACTTGTTGAATTGGCGAGTTAGATAAGTTGAGTGCAAAGCTATATGATGAAGGAATACATAAAATGCTGAGTTGTAGTGCTGTTTTTATATTCATTATATGAGGCCCTAAAATACCTGAAATCAATTTTAATAGTTAAAATGTAGCAGAAAGTGATACAAATCAAAATAGTGATCGAAAGAGAAAGCTAGTTGAGCTTAAATGGGAGGAATAAAAATATTAATTTTCACCATAATTCGTGGTTTATTTATTTTTATTTTGATGGATTATTCATTGAATTTTTGGGATTTAGTAGATCAATTTAAACAAAACAAAAAATTTCAGTTACACTAAGTTATCCAAAATTTAAAGGGCTGAACATTGAAACAATCATGCACAATACGGGATAAGACGTTTCCTCCTGAATTAAAAACATGGTTGTATGCTCAAGGTTCACTGACTCAGCAGCTGACGGATGCTGCGGGCGGACTATTTAAAGTTCAGCCGATTCAAGAGCATTATCAGAGAATGACCTTGCTAGATAGCCAATGGATGCTAATGCCACATCAACATACCTCTTGGGTACGTGAAAGCTATTTGTTTGGTTGTGATGAGCAACCATGGGTCAAAGCAAAAAGTATTTTTCCTATTCTTAGTATTCATGGCAAAGCACGTTTGTTTAAACACATTCGAACTAAACCGATTGGAAAGTTTTTATTTCAACGCACCAATCCGTTGTGTGAACGGCGTGTTTTAAAATTAGCAGAGGGTTGGACACGTCAAAGTTGTTATACTTGGCATGGTTGTAAATTTATTGTTCAAGAGACTTTTCTACCTGCTTTTGAGCAATTTTTACAACAACAGCATATTTCAAAATAGAGTATTGAAGGACTGTCATGTCGATCGCGCAACACACCACTTGGCAACAACGGTTAGAAGCTTATTATTATCTGTGTCGTTTTGATAAACCTATTGGAACAGAATTGGTTTTATGGCCGACCATGTGGGCATTATGGATAGCTGCAGGAGGTATCCCCGATATTGTGACACTGGTTGCAATGGTCTTGGGGACAATTTTTATGCGTGCAGCCGGTTGTGCGATCAATGATTTTGCTGATCGTAAAGTAGATGCACATGTAGAGCGTACTAAAAATCGCCCATTGGCAACAGGAGTAATCTCAGCCAAAGAAGCCATTTGGGTGTTTATTGGTTTGATGGCCGCCAGTGCATGTACTTTATTTTTCTTGCCGATCGCAACTTTTTACTGTGCGCTTGTAGGATTAGTTCTCGCCTTTGTTTACCCCTTTATGAAGCGTTATACCCATTTACCACAAGTGGTCTTAGGGATGGCATTTTCTTGGGGGATTCCAATGTCATTTACCGCAATGGGAAAACCCTTAGATTGGACCTGTTGGCTGCTTTATTTTGGCAATTTAGCATGGACCGTGGCATATGATACCCAATATGCAATTACAGATCGTGAATATGATTTAAAAATTGGCGTGAAATCAACCGCTATTCTTTTTGGAAAATACGATATTGAGATTATTTCTTTATTGCAATTGACCAGTGTATTGTTGATTGGTGCAGCATTATATTTAGAAAATATTTTGATTCCATTTGGCTTGATGGCTTTATTATTGGTCGTTGCTGATTTTATTTATCAGTGGTCAAAAACCAAGGATCGCGATCCACAATTATGCTTTTGGGCATTTAGACATAACCGTTGGGTCGGTTTAATCATATTTGTCGGCATTTTTATTGCACTATTTTGATTTTAAATTATAAAAATAAACCACTGTTGAAATTTCATCTCTATTTACAATAATAAAAAATATAGGTGAAATTTCACGATATCAAGAAAATAATAATTTTTTAAATGTGAAATATTTTGCTTTTTTATTAAAAAATATTGTAGTAAGACTCATTATTTTGTGCTTAATTAATGCTGTGAACAGGGAGCTGTTCAAACAATAAAAATTGAGGACTTCGTAATGAAAACATTATTTAAACGAACATTATTGGCAATGACTTGCGGTTCAGTATTATTCTTAACTGCATGTAATGATGATGATAACAAGGATAACTGGGGTTCAAATAAAGATTATGTGTCTGAAAGTACCTATAATTTAGGTAGTATGCCTGAGGCTGAATCAATCAAAGTAATGACCTATAATATGCCGTATGTAACAGGAGAAACTAAGAAAGCAACCGCATTGGTTTTTCTTCCAAAAACCAAGAGACCTATTGATGGTTGGAAAGTTGTGGTTTGGGAGCATGGTACGGTTGGTAATGGTGATAGTTGTGCACCGAGTAGGAATAAAATTAATGAACGATTTATAGGCATGGCAAAGAGCCTATTAAACGAAGGCTATGTGATTATTGCACCTGATTATGAAGGCTCAGGAACACCGGGTATGCACCCGTATTTAAATCTCAAGAGTGAGGCAAATTCCGCAATTTATGCAGTGAAAGCATATAAAGAGCGCTATGGTAATCAGGTTAACGGTCAATGGATGTCTGTCGGTCAATCTCAGGGCGGACAAGCTTCTTTAGGTACAGCAGAGTTTTCCAATAATGATCCCAACTATAAAGGTGCTGTGGCAGGCGCGCCTGCATCAAGTTTAGGTTATATTATTTCTGTTGTTGCACCGAAAGCGATTGAAAATATTCTTCTTGAAGAGCAAGCAGGGAAGAAACCTGTAGGCACTGCTGCTGGTGTTTATGCTACATTATTGACCTATGCATCATATACCACGGTGGGTGTGATCGCTTATGAGCCTAAGTTTAACTATCGTGAGCTTTATAAGGAACGCTCAAAAAATATTGCTGCAGAGGCTGAAGGCTCAACGGGGGAAAACGGTGCTTGTATTGTTGAGTTACAGAAGAAATTTTTTGATGATATCAATGATTATACCGCTAAAAATGTGGGTAAAACCGTTTTGGATTATCCTGGATTAGTCGATAATTTCCAAGAGAATCCGACAGTGAAAAAGTTCTTAGCAGAGAATCAACCTGCAACCAAGAAAATTAATAGCCCTGTGATGATTATTCAGGGAACTGATGATACCTCAGTGCCTTATTCAGTCACAGATAAATTGCAAAAAGACTTAAAAGCGATGGGAACAGATGTTACTTTCTTACGTGTGGATGGTGCTGGTCATACCGAAGCAATTATGGAAAAGAATGCTGAATTGGTTGCCTTTATTAAAAAACATATGCCAACCACAAAATAATTGTTTAAGAAAAGCATCCAGTCATTTGCTTTTCTTGGCGGTTAAATAGAGCGTGGTAAATAAAAAAGCAGAGTTTTAATTAAAGCTCTGCTTTTTTTATATCTATACAGATTGTTTGTAGGATTTTTAGCTACTTTCGATTAAGTTTAATTATAAAGCATTATACTATTTAGCTTATAAAGTATTTAAGGGGGGCTTGGAATATTTTTGTATTATCTACAGTTATGAAGGAAATTTTTAAATTAAATCGGTTTAATTGTTTTTTATGAAATTTCACGGTATTAAGATAATAATAATTTTTTAAATGTGAATTGTTTTACTGTTTTATTAAAAAATATTGTAGTAAGACTCATTATTTTATGATTAATTAATGCTGTGAACAGGGAGCTGTTCAAACAATAAAAATTGAGGACTTCGTAATGAAAACATTATTTAAACGAACATTATTGGCAATGACTTGTGGTTCAGCATTATTTTTAACTGCATGTAATGATGATGATAACAAGGATAACTGGGGTTCGAATAAAGATTATATATCTGAAAATACCTATAATTTAGATGTAATGAGTGAGGCTGCATCGGTCAAAGTCATGACCTATAATATGCCATATCTACTCGGGCAAACCAAGAAAGCAACAGCAATGGTTTTTATTCCTAAAACGACACGGCCTACTGACGGTTGGAAAGTTGTGGTTTGGGAGCATGGTACGGTTGGTGTTGGTGATAGTTGTGCACCAAGTAAAAATGCATTTCATCCTGGCTTTAAAAATATGGCGCAGAGCCTATTAAAAGAAGGTTATGTGATTATTGCGCCTGATTATGAGGGATTAGGCACCCCAGGTATGCACCCGTATTTAAATCTAAAGAGTGAGGCAAATTCAGCGATTTATGCAGTGAAAGCATATAAAGAGCGTTATGGTAATCAGATCAATGGCCAGTGGATGTCTGTCGGTCAATCTCAGGGTGGGCATGCTTCTTTAGGAACGGCGGAGATTTCCAATAATGATCCTAACTATAAAGGTGCTGTCGCAGGCGCGCCTGCTTCAAGCTTGGGATATATTATCTCTACTATTGCGCCACAAGCAATTAAACAGCTTCTTCAAGCTGGGCAGGTTGATGCTGCGATTGATGTTTCTGGTACATTATTGGCATACGCTTCCTATACTACGGTTGGTGTGACCGCTTATGAGCCTAAGTTTAACTATCGAGAGCTTTATAAAGATCGTTCAAGAAATATTGTAGAATTGGCTGAAGGTTCAACGGGTGAAAATGGTTTATGCCTTTCTGATTTACAGAAGAAATTTAACGATGATATCAAAGACTATATTACTAAAAATAGTGATAAAACCGTTTTAGATTATCCAGGATTAGTTGATAATTTCCAAAAGAATCCAACGGTGGAAAAATTCTTGAAAGATAATCAACCAGCGACAAAGAAAATTAATAGCCCAGTGATGATTATTCAGGGAACTGCTGATACAGCAGTGCCTTATCAAGTAACTGTCAAATTACAGGAGGACTTAAAAGCAATGGGAACAGATGTAACGTTTTTGCTTGTAGATAAAGCTAGCCATACTGAAGCGATAGTTCAAAAGAACGCTGATTTAGTTGCTTTTATTAAAAAACATATGCCAACCACAAAAAAATTGTTCTAAGAAAAGCATCCAATCCTTTGCTTTCTTGGCAGTTCAATTGAGAGTAGCTATCTATAAAAAGCAGAGTTTCCATTGAGGCTCTGTTTTTTATATTTATACAATCATTTGTAAAGTTTTATAGAGGATTTGATATAAGCGAATTTAAATTAAAGCTAAGCATTTGTATCTAAGTATTATTTTACTCTTTGGTTAAAAGTATCCTAGCAAGATGCTTTTTTTTATGTTTAATTAGTAGCTTGAACACGGAGTTGTTCAAAAAATAAAAACTGAGGACTTAGAAATGAAAGCATTATTTAAACAGACATTATTGGCAATGACCTGCGGTTCAGCATTATTTTTGGCTGCATGTAATGATGACGATAATAACTGGAATAATTGGGGTTCAAATAAGAATTATGTATCTGAAAATACATACAATTCTGATGTAATCAATGAGGCTACATCGGTCAAAGTTATGACCTATAATATGCCGAATGTACTTGGTGAAACCAAGAAAGCTACAGCAATGGTTTTCATCCCCAAAACAACGCGACCTGCTGATGGTTGGAAAGTTGTGGTGTGGGAACATGGCACGGTTGGCGTTGGTGATAGTTGCGCACCGAGTAGAAATAAGTTTAACCCACGATTTAAAAATATGGCGCAAAGCTTGTTAAATGAAGGCTATGTGATTATAGCCCCTGATTATGAAGGCTTGGGTACACCAGGCATGCATCCGTATTTAAATTTAAAGAGTGAAGCAAATTCAGCGATTTATGCAGTGAAAGCGTATAAAGAACGTTATGGTAATCAGATCAATGGTCAGTGGATGTCTGTTGGTCAATCGCAGGGTGGACATGCTTCTTTAGGAACGGCGGAGATTTCCAATAGTGATGCCAATTATAAAGGTGCTGTCGCAGGCGCACCTGCCTCAAGTTTGGGTTATATTATTTCTGTCGTTGCGCCACAAGCAATTCGAGATATCCTTCAAAAAGAACAAGCTGGAACAGCTCCAGTGGGTACTGCTGTTGAAGTTTATGCAGAATTAATGGCATATGCAGCTTATACCACAGTTGGTGTGACTGCTTATGAACCTAAGTTTAATTATCGAGACGTTTTCAAAGATCGTTCAAAAAATATTGCACAATTTGCGGAAGGTTCAACGGGTGAAAATGGTTTATGTCTAGATGAATTGCATAATAAATTTGCTGATGATATCCGTGATTATATTGTTAAGAATGGCGGAAAAACTGTTTTAGACTATCCTGGATTAGTCGATAATTTCCAAGAAAATCCTACGGTAAAAAAATTCTTAGCTGAGAACCAACCTGCAACCAAGAAAATTAATAGCCCAGTAATGATTATTCAGGGAACTGCTGATATGGCAGTACCTTATCCTGTCACAGAAGGATTGCAACAACGTTTAAAAGATATGGGTACAGATGTAACGTTTTTACCTGTGAAAGATGCGAGTCATACTCAAGCGATTGTTGAAAAAAATCCTGAATTGGTTGCCTTTATTAAAAAGCATATGCCAACTACAAAATAATTGTTTAAGAAAAGCATCCAGTCATTTGCTTTTCTTGGCGGTTAAATAGAGTGTGGTAAATAAAAAAGCAGAGCTTCCATTTAAGCTCTGCTTTTAATATGAGTATGTAAAACTTAAATTAAAATAAATAAGGGGGAAACTCAATATACTTTTGACTAAGAATATAATTAAATAATGAGAGGTTTGATTATGCAAATTGCTGTTAAAAATTTAATAAAACTTGGTGTATTTCCAAAGTCCGAAGATGCGGTGAATGATCCAAAAGGTATTGAGTATATTGATCATATTCAAGCATTAATTGATAGGATAAAGTTACCAGTGAGCAATGATGATGCGATAGGCTTGTGCTCGATATTAAGAAACGATGAGGATGATTACTTTGGTTTAACACAAATTTTATTGCAAAAAATAGAGACGGCACCTGATTGGCCAATTAAGGAGTTATTTGTTAATAACAATAATTACTGGATGAGTGTACTTAAGAGTAGAGCGAGATTTGTATAGTAAATAATGCAGGTAGACATTTTCCAGTCATTAGAATAGGTGGTCTAAAATTAAGATTCTGGAATTTATGTAAAATAAAAGCTAGATTATAGTAAAGTATAATATGTATGTTTTTAAAGTTTTCTTATGGAAAAGATTTATTGTAAAAAGGTAGTATTTTTTAGATAAGATTGTTACCTATTTAAAAATTATTTGTTTATTTTAAATATGGTGGAAATATGAAGAAAATGAGTTATATCGTGGCTTTTTTTTCATTGTTAATGCTGTTTTTTATTTTTGATTTACAAGGTGATTTTCAAACATACTTGAAATACAAAAAGTATTTCAAAGCTTTGTATCTTGGAGAGAAAATGAAGAACGAAAACATGGTGTTGAGAAACTGTTCTGATATATCAATTCAGGATGATTTACATAAAGCGTTTGAAAACATTCCAAAAGCTAATATTAGCTGTCTAAATAAATCGAAATTAATCTATATTGGCCCATATTATGGAGATCATGCAGTTGCTACATTTAGATGTTTTAATGATGATTTAGTTGTTGAGTATAGCTGGACTGATTTTTAGGAATCTTGTTCAATTATCGTTTCTAAGAAAAGCTGGAATATTCCTGAAAAAATGACAGTTGAACATCTTAATTCACCTTAAATTTAAAAAAAATCTAAAATTAATCAATTTTATAAGTAGGTGATGAAATGGGAATAAGAATTGGTGCTACATCCGTAACAGGAATAGAACCTTATTTTGAAAAACTTCATAAATTAAATCGTTATTTTGAAGATAAAAACTGGAAGACTTTATCTAATAACTCCTATGGCGGGAATTTTGTTTTAGCTCTTTTCATGGTTATTAGCATTTATGAGGAGGTTGAAATAAATTTAGCCAGATTTAATCAAATGAAAAATTTAGAAAGATCAAAGGATATTGATGGTAATACTCAAACTACTTTAATTTTTAAAATTTTAATCAACCCTTTAGAGATAGAGAAACTTTCGATCAACCAGTTAAGAGATCTTTATTGTTCCTTGTTTATTGAGCGTATAAACAATCCATTGTTTAAGATACCTAAGACCATAGATTATGATCAATTAAAATCTGACTTATTGGTATTAATTGAAGACCTTAAAGATGTAGATTTGAGTTCTATTTCTTTGTAAAACCAAATAGAGGTGGGTTGGATGGAAGAGCTTTATGGTTTTCTCCGAACTCTGGAGTAAAAAACGTTGGAGATAAGGCTGTAATTAGATGTGTAGTCACAAAAATAGGATGCTGATATGGCAGAATCATTTTGGCCAAGTGGAAATGATCAAACGATTATCTGTACTGATTTAAACATCAAAGAATTTTGTAAGCTGTGGGGAAGTCCATTTATTCAAGAGTATGAAGATGGCTTAGGTTGGTTTGATTCTACATATCTCTATGATTCTCAATTAATAAATACGCCTATCGTTTTTATTAAATATTTAGAATCACCTTATAGTTATACATTGGTCATGATTGATGAGCAGATCAAAGATGTAAGGGCATATGAAGATTTTATTATTAATAAATATTTAATTAATTCTTATATAGATCGTAGAAAATCGGAGTATAAGGATAATTAATATCTTTATATAATCGTCGTTTAAAATTAATTTAATAGACACAATAAAACGTGTAGTTGTCAGATAGAAATATTGATTATTTGTTAGATGCTTACCAATTTATCGAATTTAACAATCTAAAAAAGCAGAGCTTTCATTCTAGCTCTGCTTTTTTTATCTCAATGTATGGCCGTTTGTACATTTTTGACTGAAGATCGAACAGTTTTTTTACCAAATGAAAGGTGATTAAAGAAAATATTGAGTAATACTGCGGCTATACACGTCGCACTTATTCCTGAATGAAATAAAGTTTGGAATACTTTGGGAAAGGCATGAAAGAAATCAGGGCTGATTAAAGGAATTAAGCCGACACAGATCGACACAGCAACAATGATGAGATTGGATTGGGTTTGATAATCCACTTTAGATAATGTACGGATACCACTTGCTGCAACACTACCAAATAGAACAATACCCGCGCCACCTAAAACAGGCATCGGAATCGCAGCAATTAAACGTCCAAAAATCGGTAATAAACCAAGCACAACTAAAATGGCACCACCCGTTGCTACGACAAAACGGCTTTTCACACCTGAAATGGCAACCAGTCCCACGTTTTGGACAAAAGCACATTGCATAAATGAACCAAATAATGGCGCAATCGCAGAAGATAGCATGTCTGCTCTTAAACCATCTGCCAAACGATGACTATCCATTTTTGTATCAACAATTTCACCAATCGCTAAAAGGCTGGCTGTTGTTTCAGTAAGGATTACGATGGTCACGATACACATAGTTAAGATCGCGGACATTTCAAAGCTCGGTAGACCAAAAGCAAATAGATGTGGAAAAGCAAATAAATCACCATTGCCCACTTTTGAAAAGTCGGCAACACCAAGCAGGATGGTAAAAATTGCACCAACAATAATTGAAATGAGTACGCCTAGGCGCGCCATTGTGGCTGAACCAAAGCGACTCACCACAAGTAGTACACCGAGGGTAAAGGCTGCAATCCCGATATTTTCTAGTGAGCCCCATTCGGGTGCTTTAGAGTTACCGCCCATAATCCAGCGGATTGCAACAGGTAAAAGTGAAATCCCGATAATGGTAATAATTGAACCCGTCACAATCGGTGGAAAGAAACGCACTATTTTTGAGAAAAAGGGGGTAATCAATATCCCGAAAATAGAACTGACAATCACAGCACCAAAAATCGTTTGGATATTTCCCCCAGTTGTACCAATCGCGATCATGCTTGCGACAGCAGCAAATGAAGTGCCTTGTACAATTGGAAGTTTTGCACCAAACCACTTTAGTCCAAGCGTTTGTAGTAATGTTGCCAAACCACCCACAAGAATAGATGCCGTAATTAATAAGGCAATTTCAGCTGCATTTAGACCAATCGCCGTACCTACGACCAAAGGTGCTGCAATCAGACCACCGTACATGGTGAGTACATGCTGTAAACCAAATGTCAGGTTCTTTCCCGCACTTAAAACTTCATCTTCAGGTTGAATTTTTTTAATTTCAGTATTCATCTTAAAACCTTTATGACTTTGCCATCCCTGTATTACAAAGAGCAATTTATATGCCAAATGGTCAATAATTGTGGGCAAAGTGCTTTAAGTGAAAGCTAAAACTTATGTGTTTGAGGTTGATATCTAAATTATTTCTTTGTGCAAAGCCGATTATTTTACGGTGGATAAAGCTTAGCGTGTTTAGATTGGCGCGATTCTAAAACGAAGCACTAGGCTTCTTTCATCTGTCCTTTTTTAAAGCATAGATTAAGATAAAGCACCCTCATCCTGATCTTCTTCAAAGGGGAGGAGAAGCTTTTAATAGCGATATGATTCACACAACATGATCATTTATTTTAGCATTTATGCAGTTGTGCTTGATGGGTTTGAGAATAGATAAAAAATTGTGCTGTACCTACAGCGAGTACACATGAGGCAAGTATAAATTGCTGATGATAGGAGACACCCCAATGTTGCAAGCTACTAAAACAGATTCCACCAACCAATTGGGTTACGGCAAAAGCTAATGTTGCTATGCTCCATAGTTTTTTATAGGCCACATGATAAAGATGTAAAATGGTATATGAAGTAAGGAAAACCACAGCAGGATTAAGCAAACCTGTAAAAAAGGATGAGGTATAGGTAAGGATTGGATGGGTTGAAAAAATCGCAATAAAGATCGCCAAGACATACAGGCTATATAATATTTTTAATGCGGTAAAATTGCCAAATTTTCGTGCCAGTAAGTAAGCACTGATTGCACCTAAGGCACTGCCTGAACCATACAAAATCCAATTCAAGTTAATTAGATATAGATTAAGATGTAGGGTGTTTTTAAGATAATCAATCCAAAACAATGAGTGGGGAACATAGGCAAAAGCGCTAGAAGCATAAACAATCAGCAAACTAAAATACATGCCATTGACTGTCCCCGTTTGATTGTTTGCTACGCTGATATGATCTAGATGATCTTTAAATAGATTGAGTAAATAAACAATGATCAAACAAATGACAGCAGAGAATGCAAATAAAATCATCCATGCAGATTGTGTGTTGATTCTGTCGAGATAAGGCAAAAACAGGGTTGCCAATAATACTCCGATGCCAATACCGCTAAAGCCAATAAAGTTGATGGTTAAACGTTCTTCAGCTTTGCTGCAATGTGCAACAATACTCGGTGCTAGGATCATCAATAAGCCACCACTGATGCCTGAAATGACACGCCAAAAGACATACCAGCTTTCGGGAAGACCCGAAAAAGCACAACTGAGTAAACTCACCGTTCCAGAAAATGCCGCCAAAATGATATATCGAGGCATGGTAAAGTTTTGAGGCAGTTTCATTGCCCAAAATGCACCAATTAAATACCCCAACAAATTTGCACTGCTTAATATACTGGCAAAACTGGAGTCCCAATGATAAGCAAGACGGGTAGAGGGCAATAATGCAGTATAGGAAAATCGGAGAATGCCAATGCCTAAACACATACACAGGCATAGAAAGATACTCAGCTGAATTTTATTCGATCCGATCTTGGTCATTGTGCAGATTATCCATTTTCCGTTAATTCACCTTAAGGTGAATTTAAAAAAATGACAATAAATAATCAGTATTTAGTTTGGGAATAATCAGGGCTTATTCACATAACTTAACCAGTTGGTAAAATCGAAGCTTACTCTGCGATAAGTATGATTAATATGATGGGCTCAGTCTGTTTAGATTATTGAACAATTATGAATTAAACGTGATTTAGAACAGATTGACCCATCGACAAGCAAATTTCGTAAGGATTAAGCCTATAGATTAGCATCGACAGGATCACCGATCGTATAGTAATGCCCACCTGCAACATGATGTAGGCTTTTCCATTCAGCGCCAACTTCATGGTAATACCAGTGACCATTGCGAAATACACGATCATCCGCATACGCAGCGACGACTTTGCCTATAAATAAATCATGGCTTTGTTGATTATGCGGTTCAGGAATCAGTTCACAGATCAACCATGCAGCGCAGCCTTCAACCGCAGGGAGCTGAAATCCCTCAAATTGGAAAAGTGGCGTATGGCAGTGTGAGAGTTTTTCAGGGTCATTAAACTGACTGATTGAGCCTAATTGTTGTACCAGCTTAAGTTGTTTGAGTGTCGGTACCTGTAGGATGAAATGCCCTGACTTTTCAACTAATTCACGAGTTTTTGTACTTTTGTCTAAAACCACACTCACTTTGGCAGGCACAAGTTCTAATGCACAAGCCCAAGCTGCTGCCATAACATTGTTTTCGTTTTCATACTGGGCTGAGACAAGCACGGTTGGACCGTGATTTAACAGGCGATAAGCCTTAGAAAGTTCAACAGTTTGAATATGTGAATTCATGAGATGGCCTATATTCTGGGTGTTAGTCTTTATTTGTATAAGCTTATACAAAAAATTCATGAGTGCGCTAAAGTGATGTTTTTATTATTAATAGTGCATGTTGAGAAAACAACACTTAAATATCAAAAAATGCTAAAGACTATTGGATATTTCACAATAAGCTTATAATAAAACGATCAAAACTATTGGAACTCGAATGAACTATACGCTCATTTTGAATATTGTCATATTCATTGCCTTGATCATACTGCTGATGCAAACCAGAAAGACAGATTGGAGTCTGGCTAAAAAAGTGTTTGCCGGTTTATGTTTAGGTGTGGTATTTGGGCTAGGATTACATTGGGTTTATGGTACAAATTCTGAAATTTTAACTGAGTCTATTCAATGGTTTAATATCGTTGGAAATGGTTATGTTAAGCTTTTGCAAATGGTGGTGATGCCATTAGTGCTGGTCTCGATCCTGAGTGCTGTGATTAAGTTACATAATGCATCCTCATTAGGCAAGATTAGTATTTTTAGTATTGGTACATTATTAATCACCACGTTTATTGCCGCTTTGGTTGGCGTGTTTGTGGTCAATCTATTTGGATTAAGTGCGGCTGGTCTTGTACAAGGGACACAGGAAACAGCACGTCTTGAAGCAATTCAATCAGAATATATTGGTAAAGTCACAGACTTAAATGTACCTGATTTTATTTTATCTTTTTTGCCGACAAATCCATTTGCTGAACTCACTGGGGCACATCCAACCTCAATCATTAGTGTGGTGATCTTTGCTACGATGCTCGGTTTGGCCGGGCTTAACCTGATCAGAGATGATGCCGAAAAAGGCCAACGTATCGTCACTGCAATTGATACTTTGCAAGCTTGGGTGATGAAGTTAGTTCGATTGGTGATGACACTTACACCTTATGGTGTATTTGCCTTGATTACGAAAGTCGTGGCAAGTTCTAAAGCCGCTGACATTGTTAATCTCGGTGGTTTCTTGGTTGCCTCTTATCTGGGTCTAGCTATCATGTTTGCAGTACATGCAATTGTATTGCTGCTGACAGGCGTTAATCCAATCCGATTCTTTAAAAAGGTTTTACCTGTATTAACCTTTGCTTTTACCAGCCGTTCGAGTGCGGCAAGTATTCCATTAAATATTGAAGCACAAACTCGCCGTTTGGGTGTGCCTGAGTCTATTGCCAGCTTTTCTGCTTCATTTGGTACAACGATTGGGCAAAATGGTTGTGCGGGTTTATATCCAGCAATGCTTGCGGTGATGGTTGCCCCAACAGTGGGGATTAATCCACTTGATCCGATCTGGATTTTAACTTTAGCTTGCGTGGTGACTTTAAGTTCAATTGGCGTTGCAGGTGTCGGTGGTGGTGCAACCTTTGCTGCACTGATTGTTTTACCGATTATGGGTTTACCTGTGACTTTGGTGGCTTTGCTGATTTCCATTGAACCTTTGATTGATATGGGGCGTACTGCGTTAAATGTTGATGGTTCGATGACTGCAGGTGTTGTGACCAGTCAATTGATGGGGCAGACAGATCAAAGCATCTTGCTTTCAGATGAGAGAGAAGAGTTAAAACATAGTTAACCCTTTTTTCTATATTATTTAAATGCCATAAAAAACACCTAAATTACATTTAGGTGTTTTTTTTCAACTAAAGTTTATCAAACATACTCTGATTCATTAAACGCATATTCATTAAAACAAGGCAAAGTATTCACTACTCGAAATCGCAGTTTATCACGATTATATTTCTGATAAATATGATGGCCTGCTGGCGCTAAAACGTTCTATTTTGCTGCTTGATTACACTCAACCAATTCTTTTGAATTTTTTGTCCAAATTTTTCCAGCAGAATTTTTATAGAAGGTGATTTTCCCAATTCGGGAGACCAAACTTTGACATGAGTCTATTGAAAGTTGATTGCCCCAAGGACCAGACATCCGACATACAGTACCATCGCATTTCCAAACCACATTAGGGCCATTCTCTATCGGTACGGTAACTGTCCCTTTATGCGTGCTTCCAGCAATCCAAATGGTATCGGCTGCAAAAGTCAGTGGAGAACATAGGATTAGGCTACTTATAACGACGCTTCGGAGTTTTATGCTTATTTTCATCGTGTTTATTCCATAATTATTGATCTAGGAAAGCTTATAAACTTCAAATGAATCTATAAAACAGGTGTATTTAAAATGGTCAATATGATCAAGCTCAAGTTTTAACTGTAACCATTTTAAAACATAGACTGTATCTGTAATCATTTTTAGTATCACTTAGAATAGATTAAAATGAGGAGTTTTGACAATGAAAATGTACCAAGTTGATGCTTTTACACAACAATTGTTTAAGGGCAATCCTGCTGCTGTATTGGTCTTAGATGATTGGCTGGATGATGCTTTGATGCAAAATATTGCCTTAGAAAATAATTTGGCAGAAACTGCTTTTGTAAAACGCATTGATGATGAAAATTATCAAATTCGCTGGTTTACACCACAGGTTGAAGTCGATTTTTGTGGGCATGCAACTTTAGCTTCAGCTTTTGTTTTATTTAAAGACTATAGCCAAGCGAAGACGATTCATTTTCATGTTAAAGATTTGGGTATTTTTATCATCCAGCAAGCTGAGGATGGAAAGATCCAGATGAATTTCCCAATTCGTCAGCCACAAAAAGTGATCGATTATCCAGAATTATTGAATCATGTTATTGATCAGCCTTTTAAAGAAGTCTATCTCAATGCGCAAGCGTATATTTTAGTTTGTGAATCTGCACAAGATGTGATAAATGCAACGCCAAACTTACCCAATATCCGAAAAATTGCAGAACAATATCATGTGAGTACCGCATTAACTGCGGAGTCTGCAGGCTATGATGTGACCATTACCGCAGCTTCAAACGATTATGATTATGTGGCTCGCTATTTTGCCCCGCATAAAGGGATAGATGAAGATCCTGTAACAGGTTCTATGCATACAGGTTTAGCGCCTCTATGGGCTGAAAAGCTGGGTAAAACACAACTTATCGGGTATCAGGCATCAGCGCGCGGTGGAAAATTGTTTTGTGCTCTTCAGGACAATCAACGTATCGAAATTTCAGGCTATGCACAGTTATTTATGCAAGCTGAGATTTTTATTTAGATTGATTTTAAGATAAAGATGTTCAAATCATTACAAAAGCCGTTGAAATAAACGGCTCTTTTTTCAAAACTTTACTATAAATTTTGTTCAGAATTTCTTAAGATGTTTAGCTTATAAATGTTTAAAATTTAAAAAATTCTGGATTCTCCTATGCTCATGCAGTTGAAAAAACTCACCTTGTCGCTTTGTATTCTTGGTTTTAGTGCGTCTAGTTTTGCTCAAGCCATCCTGGTTAGATCTGAACATAATATCGAAGAATATAAGCTAGAGAATGGCTTTAGAGTTTTACTTGCACCGAATGACAAAGAAAGTAAAGTCTTTATGAATACGGTTTATTTGACCGGTTCATTAAATGATCCGCAAGGCAAAGGTGGTCTCGCACATTTACTTGAACATTTAGCGTTTAAAGGCACACAAGATGTAAAAGGCGATGAGTTTCAACGCCGTTTAGATCAATATACGTTAATGACCAATGCCAGTACCGATTATTATTCGACTAAATATACCAATATTGTACGCCCAGACCAAAACACCCTAAATGAAGTGATTTATTTAGAGTCACAACGTATGGACAAATTGGTGCTTCAAGAACAATTCGTTCCTTCAGAAATCAATATTGTGATGCGTGAACGCGAAGTGCGTATGGATCAGCCTTTTGCTGTGCTGATGGACCAAATGTGGAAAGCAGCCTATGGCAACAAGTCATTAGGTCGTTTGCCGATTGGTGATCTTGCTGAACTACAGTCAATTAAAATGAATGAATTGAACAAATTCTATAAAGACTGGTATGCACCGAATAATGCAGTGATGGTGATTGCAGGTAAATTTGATAAAGCAGAAGTTTTAAAAGCCATTGATAAAAACTTTAGTGCGATAGCTGCACGTAAGATTCCTCAACAAGCAACAGTACCTTTACTTGATTCTTCAACCATAAAAAATCGTAATTTTGTGGTGAAAAAGGGCAGTGATCTTGCCAAATTCAACATTTATATGAATGGTAAGAATGAAAAAATTCAGCCAGTATTAGCACTTGCGCCATATTTATATACCTTACAACCGAGCGGTCATCTATATTCCAGCATGGTAGAAACTGGTGTCGCGACCAATGTCCAGTCTACAACATGGTTAGATGATGATTTTAACTTGGTATTTATGGGGGCAATTTATGCACCAAACCATGATGCTCAAAAAATTGACAGTGCGTTGATTGTCGGTGTAGAAAAAAATAAAAGTTTTGATGATGTTGAATTAAAACGGGTTAAAAATCTGATCCAGAATGCCAATGAAAGTTTATTGACCAGTGCTGCTGCTGTCGGTGGTATGTTAAGTGATTATGTGGTGTCATCGCATGGCAATTGGGCACAATATTTTAAAGATCAACAAGCCATTCAAAAGTTAAGCGTAGCTGAAACTAATGCAACTTTAAAAGCATTTTTAACTGAGCAGCACCGTTTTAATGGTGATATTCAACCGACACCTGAAGATCAGAAAAAGGCCTTGGAGCAAAAGCAAGCTGCTGAAAAACCAAAAACTTTAGATCAACAAGCTGCTGCAGTAGAACCGTTAAAAGATGTCAGTGTTTATCAAGCCGAAGTTGCTCAATATGTTGAAAAATCGAAACAATATTTAACTGCAACAGAGAAAAAGATTCAACGTGGCACTTTAAAAAATGGAATGAAATATGCTTTATTCCCAACCTCGACACGTGATGATAAAACCTATGCAACCATTGAGGTTAATTTTGGTACAGCTGAATCTTTAATGAATAAGGCGCAAATTCTCGATTTTACGGCTTATTTATTATTACGTGCTTCTGAGCAATATAGCTTACAGAACATTGCAGATAAAACCATTGAAGCAAGTGGTGGAGCAACTGCGACTGCATCGGATAACGGGATTACCATTCAAATTTCAGCGAAAAAAGAAAAATTTGAAGAGTTTTTTAAATATATCGTGTCGGTGATGAAGAGCCCTAAATTTGAACAATCGCAATTTGATTTAATTAAATTACAAAGCTTATCTAGTTTGGATCGACCATATACTGAGCCTGAAACAGTATCCTCTTTAACCATTGCACGCTTACTTGAAACCTATCAGCCGGGTGATTTACGTTATCATTTTGAACCAGAACTGGCTAAACAACAGATTCAAGCAGCAACCAACCAACAAGTTGTCGATTTATATAAAACATACTTTGCAATGGATCATGCCTTTATTTCTATCACTGGGCAGTATGATGCAAAACCAATCAAGAAGTTACTTGAGCAACAATTTGGAAATTGGTCAGCTAAACAACCTTATCAGCGTCTATCAACAGAATTTACCACTTATAAAGCGCAGAAAGTGCATGCCCTTTCAGAACAACGTGAGTTTGGTAGTTATCAAGCTTTGCAGACCTTGCCTGTAGGTGTGGACAATAAAGATGCCGCAGCACTGATTGTCTTTAGCTATATTTTGGGTGACTCGCAATTGTCTTCACGTTTAGGACAAGAGCTTCGTGAAAAAAATGCGTTGGTTTATGGTTTTGGTAGTCAATTAAATTTGGACTCTTTTAATGAAGCGGGTGCATTGTCGATCGAAGCCAATTACACAGCAGGAAAATCTGCTGAAGTATCGCAAGTGGTGCGTAAAGTGCTGAATGACTTATTAGCGACTGGAGTAACCAGTCAGGAGTTGGAAGCGGCTAAAGCCAATATCATGAAGCAACGTGTGACGTCTTTAGAAGATGAACGTGTGATTCATCGTATGTTAAACAGCCAGCTTGAACGCAATAAGAAAATGGATAGTCGTGCTTTAAGAGATCAAGAGTTTGCTCAACTGACCAAAGCTGATGTAGATGCTGTGATTAAGAAGTACATTAAACCTGATCAATTGGTTGAAGTAATGGCTGATCAATATGGTCAACCTCAGAAAAATCTAAATTGATGATTAAAATGACTCATTGACGCAAGGAAAGCCATACATGTGTATGGCTTTTTTATAACGATACAAGATCAATAAAAATGAGCCATCAAGCTGTATTGATTTATATTTATTAAATTGAAAGCCGAGGTATTCAACCTCGGCTTTCAATTTGACACTGCCTGAAAAATAAATTATTTTTCAACAAAAGCGCGTTCAATCACGTAGTCGCCTAAAACACCCATTTTAGGGGATTCTTTCAGACCGTGTTGGTCAAGCAGCTCGACAACATCGTCAAGGAATGCTGGACTACCACAAAGCATTGCACGGTCAGTTTCAGGATTAAAACGTGGTAAGCCAATTTTTTCAAATAAGGCACCAGATTCAATCGCAGTGGTTACACGACCTTGGGTATGGAAATCTTCACGGGTCACAGTTGGGTAGTAAACCAATTTGTCTTTAATCCCTAGCTCTTCAAAAAACTCATTGTTTGGAAGTTCGTTGAGAATCAGGTCTTGGTAAGCCAATTCAGAAATAAAGCGTGTACCATGTACCACGATAACTTTCTCAAAACGCTCATAGGTTTCTGGATCGCGAATCGTTGATAAGAATGGTGCTAGCCCCGTACCTGATGAAAGAAGGTATAAGTTTTTACCAGGATTCAAATCATCAAGCACTAAAGTACCAGTAGGTTTTTTAGAAATTAGAATTTCATCACCAACTTTTACTTTTTGCAAAATAGAAGTTAAAGGACCATCAGGCACTTTAATTGAGAAAAACTCTAATTCTTCTTCGTAGTTAGCGCTTGCAATAGAATATGCTCGCATTAAAGGCTTACCATTGACTTCAAGACCAATCATCACAAATTGACCATTTTTAAAACGTAATGCAGTATCACGTGTGGTCTTAAAACTGAATAGAGTGTCATTCCAGTGGTGTACGTGAGTAATCTTTTCGACGTTGAAAGCAGCCATTAAAGGTCTCAATAAATTATCAAATTAGAACAGCCTGCTATTCTAATCTAAAATCATTCTCGATAAACTGAATATATTTAATTGAACTTATCAGAAAAAATGATTATGACTGAGTTAAGTCTCCCGATTATTGGGATTATGCGTTCTCCTTATGTTGAAAAATTTGGTATTCCTCGACAACCAAATCTGGTTCAGGTGGAGTCTTTTATCGAAATGCATGCACCCTACAATGTCTTGGAAGCATTTGAGGGAATCGAGGAATTTAGTCATTTATGGTTGATCTGGCAGTTTCATGACAATAAAAATCAACAAGATAAAGATAAGTTCCGACCTCAAGTGAGACCTCCACGTTTAGGTGGAAATAAAAAAATCGGTGTATTTGCAACACGCAGTATGTATCGCCCAGCACCGATCGGTTTATCTGTAGTACAACTTAAAGCCGTTAAAAAAGAGGGGAATGCAGTTCGTGTATATGTGACAGGCAGTGACCTTTTAGATGGTACGCCGATTGTCGATATTAAACCTTATATTCATTATTCTGATGCTGTGGATGCGGCGCAAAGTGGTTATGCCCAGCATGAGCCTGTTCGTAAACAGGTTATTTGGTCTGAGCATGCACAGCAATTAAAAAGTAAATTTCTTCAAACAGCTGATGTGAACCCAAAATATATCGCTGAACTTGAGTCGGTACTGGCTTTAGATCCTCGACCAGCTTATCAGCATGATGATGCGCGTATTTATGGGATGCGTTTTGGGCAATTTAATATTAAATTTAGCTGTGCTGAAGAAGCGATTCTGATTCAGGGCATTGAGTCGTTCAGTTATTGAAAAAGTGATTCCATATCCTGCTTAAAACTTATGCGCTTTTGTCTGCTGTGATCGGAGCATCTCGGTTTAAAGAGCAGGATAGTAGCTACAATTACTCTAAAACGGCTGTCTTGGCAAACTGCAGCAAATCTTGTTGTGATTTCAACAAAAGCCGTTGCTGTTCTGCGGCAATCCAGCCCAAAGCAAACCAGACTTGGGGTTCTGCTTTGACCATTTTTTTTAACACATCTTCAGCAACAATCAGGTCATTGTAGAGCCCTAAACTTTCTTGAGCAGGCTTTATGTCTTTTAAATATTTTTTGATTTGACTTTTATCTGATAATGATGCAACGAACTCAATACTATAACGCAAACGCTTTAAGTTTTTACGAGTACGGTGCCGTGCTTCGATGTCTAAATTTAAATAGTTTTCTGCATCAGTTTGAATTTTGCGATGTAGTTGTCTAACTTTTTTAAATGCTGCTTTATGTACAGCTATTTGAGATTTTTCACTTGATTCTTGGGCAATAAATTGAATCAGGGATAGGACCAAATAATTAAAATTAAAAGATCTAAACAGTTTGGTTAATTTTTGCGAATCGACATCTTGTGGTTCTGGAAGTTTAAACTTAGGTGCACCAGCAGCTTCAAGCTGAGGTAATAACTCCTCTCGAATCATATCTAAATCACGAGCAGAACCGAGTTGTCTAAATAGTTCGGTTAACTGTGTTTGCCAAGTGGGGTCGATATGCAAAGACCAATTTGAAAAGGTTTTTAAAGCACTTCTTAAGCGACGAATTGCCACACGTGCCTGATGAATATGTTTGGAATTAAAGTTTCCAGATGCAATTGCTGTAGTGTTGGGGAGTAGATGTGATAAGCAATTATTCACGATCTTTTTTAATGCATTCTCAGGGTGATCCTTTGAATCAAGAACAAGTGGCGTTTGCAACTGTACGGGATTGTCTGGAGAGTTTTGTGCAAGCTGAAAACCTTGCTGTGCTTTGCTACGGGTATCAAGCCATAAGTTATAGCGTTTCATCCGAGGTAAGATAAAAGAAATGAGATCTTGAACAGTGCCTTGTTTCAGTTCAAATTCTAATTCACGTAATGCGAGACGCTGTTGATGGGCGATGATATGACCATGATCATAACTGACTTCAATTTCACTATTTTGAAATTTAAATAAGCTGAGCTTTCTTTCGATGTCTGTTTGAAACTGAACTTCTAATCCGTCTTTATGTTGTTCTAATAAGCGTTTAATATTTTTAGCAATATGCTTATTGCTGAGATAATTTTTTAGATCTAATTCTGTTTCCGCGCTTTCGATATTTTCCTCAAATTCAGCACGTTTAAGCCTTTGTTCTGTTGGAAGTTTGAGGGTTTGTACCCATTGCTGCTTTTCTTGATCATCTTCAAGGCGTTGACGAAGCGAAATGGAATGTTCAGACAAAATAAATTGTGCCGTATCATAGTATTTGGCTTGTAAGTGCTGAATATTGGTATCTTTTCTTTGAAATGCTTTAATGAGCATTTCTTGCTTTTCTTCAGGTATTTGGAATTTCAATTCAATTTCAAACATGCTTATCGTTCCATTCTTATTACTTATTCTCTCGATTTTAATCCGATAAATTGTTTTTTTTGAGTTTTTAATGAATGATTACAAATTCGCAACGTGAATACTCAAGCGACTACAAATATTCAATTTTATGCAGTATTTAAAGAGATGATTTTATTCAATAATTTTAATCAATAAAACCACCTCTTCTCGCTGCTGATTTATTTTAAAAACTTACGACTAACCAAGAACTGTTCCGTCGCTTCAAGCAGTTTTTCTGCATAAGCTTCTTGTTTTGCGGTAAGCCAGCCTAAAGCAAACCAATCACTGGCTTCTAGGTCGGTTTGTTGTAGGTAAGATGATGATGAAGCAAGCACTTGATATTGCTCACATGCTTGTTGAGCATCATTTAAAGATTTCGCATATTTTTGTAAGTTCTTAACATCATAGATATTGGTTAGGATCGGAAAGCTAAATTTTAATTCATTTAAATGTTGAGCCAGCGCTTCTAAACTTTCAAGGTCGGATAGATCAGCTTCATTTAAACTTTCTTGTAACTGTCGATACTGATTTTGCAATGTATTTTGCGCAAACCATTTTAAGTCATGGGTTGGCGCTTTCGCAGACTGTCCTAAACTGAACATGAGTAATTCTAAATAGTGCTGCACATTTTGAGTCGATTTGACCAAATTGATAAGTTTTTCATTGGCATACAAAATATCCCGATCTAAACTTTGTGCAGTTTTCGGATTTTGCAGTAAAGCACCTAGTGTGCGTTGCATATGTTCAAAATGCTGTAAGTTTTTAAAATGACTCTCAAACGCTGAAAGTTGATGTGACCATTTATCCGTTTTGGTATCTGTCCAATCTTTAAATAGAGAAAGACTTAAATGTAAGTGGTGTAGGGCAGTCTGTGCTTGAATAATATGTTCAGGCTGGGCAACTTGTGCAGAAATCGCGGCAATATTTGGCAATAAATGTTGTAATTGACTGGCAATAAGCACACGTAAATTTTTATCTGCAGTGTCTTTTTTATTTAAAATGGTTTCTTTACTGAGCTGTGCCGGGCTGACTTTTTGACCTACAGTCAATAAGTGTCCAAATTCAGCTTTGCTACGTACATCGAGCCACAAATGATACTTTTTAACCCATTCAAAACTAAAGGCTAAAAGTGATTGAATTGAGCCACTTTTTAATTCAAATTCTACTTCATGAATTTCTTGTTTGGAGGTTTCAGTTCTGACTTCACCAATATCGAGGCTGATTTCAATTTCAGCATCTTCAAACTGAATCACACGGATGGTACGTTGGATGTCAGTTTCAAATTGTAATTGGAGTTCATCAAATTTATCCCCCAATGCATTTTTTAACACAGCAAGTGCTTCGGGTTTATTCTGGTAAATATCAATATCTAAATGTGGGGCTTCAGCAAGCTCACCTAAATCAATATTGTCTTCAAAGCGTTGTAAATGGCTTTTGGTGGCGGCTTTTAATGTTTGTACCCAACGCGTTCCTTCTAAGCGTTGACGTAGTGCAGCGCCGTGTTGGGACATCTGACGATCAGGTGTGTCGTAGTATTTTGCTTGTAATTGAATAATTTGGGATTTTTTAGGATCTAATGCTTTGAGGAGTGCATTGCGGCGGGCTTCCGGAATTTGAAACTTTAATTCAACTTCAAGCATGTGAGGGTCCTAAGTGTTAATCATGGTTATTAGAGAGTTAAACATTCTTGAATGTTTAATCTGGCATTGTAACTTAAAATGTGTCATCAGAAGACTTGTATAGCATGCCATTTGAGTATTTTTTACCGCTATATCGTTACTAATTAAATATTTAGAATGACAAAATTTCCTATTCCGTGACTTGTATGGTCTGGGCAATACTTGAAGTCGCAAATATAGATGAATTGTCAACAGACTTGATATTGAATTTGGCTGTTATTGCAGCATAAAATAAACTAAGCTGATTAAAAATAAAACAGGATGATTGATCATGAACGCGTATGTTGAGCCTAAATCGGAATTAGAGCAAAACCCAAAGTTTGAATTACCAATTAAAAACTATTCAGAATTTTATCGTTTTTATTTAACTGAACACCGTAGCATGATGAGTCGCCGTTTGCATGCAGCTGGAAGTAGTCTCGGTATTTATTTCTTTAGCAAAGCAATTCGTCAACGTAAAGCAAAATATGTGGCCTATGGACTGCTTTCTGGCTATGCATGTGCTTGGGTGGGACATTTTGTATTTGAGAAAAATAAGCCAGCAAGCTTTAAGCAGCCTCTTTATAGTTTTATTTCTGACTGGCGTATGCTTTCCGATATTGTACGTGGCAATTTAAGTTTAAAAGACCGTAGTCTAGATAAAATTGAGAGCTAATCTTGCCAGTATGGTAATAAATTAAACAAAAAAGCTTAGAGATTTCTAAGCTTTTTTGTTTTTGTCACGTCTTCGCTGAGAAAACTTGCTTATAATCCATTTATTTGATTGTTTGAGAATATTGAATGCGCGGTCTTTACCTGATTACCAACGACGATCCAATCCAATTATTATTAGAAAAACTCGAAGCTGCTTTAAGCACTAAGCAAGTCGCTATTCTTCAGTATCGCCGTAAAAAAGTAGCTCAATCTGATCAAGCCAATGAAGTGAAGCAGATCAAGCAACTGTGTGAAAAGTATCAGACACCATTTTTGATTAATGATGATTTAGATTTAGCTGAACAATTTAGTTTAGGTGTTCATCTTGGGCAGTCTGATGGTGAAATTTCAGATGCAGTGCAACGTTTACCACAAGGTGTCATCATTGGGCGGACTTGCTTAAACTCAATTGAGTTGGCTGAAAAAGCAATCGCTGAAGGAGCAAGCTATGTGGCTTTTGGCGCAATTTATGCAACATCGACCAAACCTGAAGCAGGTAATATTGGCCTAGCGACATTACAGCAGGCATCTGAAAAGTTTGATTTACCTATTTGTGCTATAGGCGGTTTAACAGTTGAAAATTCTCAAGCTGTGATTGAGGCTGGTGCTGACCTTTGCGCAGTGATTAGTGATATATTAGCTTTATCAGTTGAAAATATTCCTGCCCGTGTCGCAGCTTGGGCACAGTTATTTGCAGAAACTGCAAAATCTTAATTTGTATCGTGATTTTTTATATCATTTTGAAATTTTAGTATTCTACAGGATTGAGTCGATTTATGAGCCTATCTCCAAAACAAGAGCAATTGTTTAAACAAGCCAGTAAACATATTCCAGGTGGAGTGAATTCTCCTGTACGAGCGTTTAATGGGGTGGGTGGTACGCCAGTATTTATCGAAAAAGCCAAAGGTGCTTATCTATACGATGTCGACGGCAAGCGCTATGTGGACTATGTGGGTTCTTGGGGGCCGATGATTTTAGGTCATGCACATCCTGATATTATCCAAGCAGTACAAGAAGCAGCAGTTGATGGTTTAAGCTTTGGTGCACCGACGGTACATGAAACCACACTGGCTGATTTGATCTGTGAGATCATGCCATCAATTGAATTGGTTCGTATGACCAACTCAGGTACTGAAGCAACCATGACCGCTATTCGTTTGGCGCGTGGTTATACTGGTCGTGACATGATTGTGAAATTTGAAGGTTGTTATCACGGACATTCAGATTCTTTATTGGTTAAAGCGGGTTCAGGCATGTTGACCATGGGTGAGCCAACATCAAAGGGTGTACCTGCTGATTTTGCCAAGCATACGGTGACCTTGCCATATAATGATATTGAAGCTGTTAAAGCTTGTTTTGCGAAATATGGTCAAGAGATTGCAGGGGTGATTGTTGAACCTGTTGCTGGAAATATGAATCTGGTTAAACCAATCAAAGGTTTCTTAGAAACGATTCGTGAGCAATGTGATCAATACAAATCAGTATTTATTATTGATGAAGTGATGACCGGTTTCCGTGTAGCACTCGGTGGTGCGCAAGCATATTATAATGTAAAACCTGATTTAACGACTTTGGGTAAAATTATTGGTGCTGGATTACCAGTCGGTGCATTTGGTGGAAAACGTGAAATCATGGAATGTATCGCGCCTTTAGGTGGGGTTTACCAAGCAGGAACCTTGTCGGGTAATCCTTTGGCTATGCGAGCAGGGATCAAAATGTTTGAAACCCTTCGCCAACCTAACTTCTACACTGATTTGTCTGCAAAATTAGATCAATTATTACAGGGGCTACAAGCGGCTGCGGATGAAGCTGGAATCCCATTCTTTACTCAACAAGCTGGTGGTTTGTTCGGTCTTTACTTTACAGATCAGACCGAAATTAGCAGTTTTGACCATATTTTAAAATGCGATATTGAAGCATTCCGTAAATTCTTCCACGGGATGTTAAATCGTGGTGTAAACCTTGCTCCATCTGCATTTGAGGCAGGCTTTATTTCAGCTGCACACAGTGATGAAGATATTCAATTTACCATTGATATGGCTAAACAAGTCTTTGCTGAAATGCAAGCTTAAGGGGATTTAAGGCCGCTTCGATTGCTTGAATAAATGAGCAGAATGGACAGTCTTTTTGCATCAAGTTTGATTTAGAATAAAAGCCTGTAGTCTAAGGACTACAGGCTTTTTTGTGATTTTAGACATTATAATTCAGGAAGAAAATATGCAAACCAAACACTATTTAACCTTATCTGATGCAGAGTTTTTATTGAATAAAGCACATCAATATGCAATTGATCATTCTTTTAATGTCAGTATTGCCATCGTTGATGAAACGGGCAATTTATTGGCAATGAAGCGTATGGACGGCGCTTCTGCATTGACGTCGAAATTCTGTTTGGACAAAGCCAGATGCTCTGCATTAAGTCGTAGACCGTCAGGATCATATGAGACCCTTATCAAAAATGGTCAAATGGGATTTTTAACCATGCAGAGCGGCTCAGGGATGTTGGAAGGTGGTGAGCCTATTTTGTATCAAGGTCAGTTGGTTGGTGCAGTGGGTATTTCAGGAGTGAAATCATTTGAAGATGCTGAAATTGCACGACATGCAATTCAAGCCTTTCTTGCTCAATGTAATTAAACTTCTATACTTAAAAAATTATGCGTATAGGTAAAGTCAGTAAATAAGTTTGAAGAGGTGTTTAAATAAACACCTCTTTTATCTTGTAAAATTACAAACGATAGAATTGTTTGGCATTATGATGGAAGATATTTTCCAGTGCATTTTCATCATATTGCATCACGATATCACTAAACGCATCAATGATATTCACCAGACTGGTATTAACCCGATCCATTGGAAAATTGGAAGCAAACATCACCCGATAGGTGCCAAAACTTTCCAAAGCATGCAGAATCAGTGGTGCAACTAGATCAGTGATTTGTTGCTTAGAGGCCAGTTGTTTTTTCTTATAAAATTGATGACCAAGTACTGGCATAAATAGACCTGACATTTTGGTATATACATTTGGATAAGCGGATAATTCAGCAATAGCATCTTGCCATTGATAAAAAATATTTTCACGTGCTGTTTTAGACAAGCCTGTATTTTGTCCAATTTTACCAAACAAGCCTGCTGGTGTACCAAAGTGGTCTAAAACAATTGAGGTTTCTGGGAACTTTTTTGCCAGCTCAATTACATCGGGAATTTGATGAGAATACACCCAAGCATCAAAACTCAGGTTATGTTGCGCGAGTTGTTCAAAACCTTTTAAGAATTTTTTCTCGGTATACAGGTGCGGGATATCTGTCCAATTATGCACGCCTTTATCTTCATGAAAGGCAGCCATACGGCGTATACCGCGCAAACGTTTAGATGCTTTTTGGTGTAACTTTAAAATCTTTTTGAAATTAGGATCGCACGGGTCGGCGCTAGCCACGATGCCACCAAGTTTTACAGTATTTTCATTAAAGGGTAAGGATTCAATAAATTCTGTTTCACCCACGACGCCTTTGCCTTTCTGTTTGGCCCAACTGGCTTCAATATGCACCACTTGTTCGACTGTATATGAGCCAAGATCATGTTTATAGTCTTGTGGTAAATAGGGGCGGGTGATGTGCTCAGTTAGTCCAACCGTTTCAATCAAATCTTTAGCTTTGACTAAACGCACCATTTTATCGAGTAGGAATGGACGCTTGCCCAAAAGCTTTACCGCAAATGCTGCTGCATGAGGGGTGTTGTAGGGATCCCACTGGTGAATATGTGGGTCAATGATTGGAAAATTCAAATCTTGCATATAACGTCCAAATTGTTATTTATTATCAAAATACAATACATGAATTTTATAAAAGGTGAATATTGTCACTTGGTAAATTTATGGGATAAGGTCATTGGGAGGATCAGTTGATTTTATTGTTTTAGGGATGACTGCCGAAAGATTGTTATAAAAAAATAGCCTCATTGAAGAGGCTATTTTATCAATGCTTTGATTGATCTAAGATGAATTAATTCAATCAGTGTTGATGATCATGGCCATCATGATCATGCTTGTGGGTATGAAAATCTTCGTTTTTACGGAAACGGAGATAATTTTCAAACTGCTCACAATACTCATCATAATTGTCTTCAAGCATCATTTGGAATTGTTGCAATATATAAGACATGACTTGTTCTTTCGCGTCACGCATTTCATCACCATCTTTAAAGGTGTTTGCAGCAACCCAGGTATTAAAACGTGCAGTAGCGAAGAGCATTGCTGAGCTGACTTGTCCACGAAGTTCTTCTGGCTTAGGTTGCTGTCCTTTCGCTGGGCGGCAAAACTCATTGGCTTGTTTGATAAACTCATCCGCACGCTCAAAAAAAACAGCATTTAAAGCTTCTTCTTCGGTGACATCAGTAGCATCGATTTTTTGAGACATGACTTTTCCACATAGCGTATTTCATTGGTGGGCTATTATAGGCAATCCAAGGGTTAAACGAAACGCTTTACTTCTTCTGTATCTGAATTTGCAAAATAGCTGTCAAAATTTTCTTGATATTCATCAAGATGATCTTCAAGCATGAGCTTAAATTGTTCTACATAATAGTCTAAGATGACTTGGCGATCCGCTTTAAAATCTGGCGCTTGATTGTAGGCACATGCCGCATGCCAAATACTATAACGAGCATTGGCATACATAAATGAAGCACTGATCTTTCCAGGATGTGCTGTCAAATGCGAAACTTGATGATTTTGTTCTGCAAATTGATTGGCGAGAGCAATAAATTCATCAGCACGCTCATAAAAGTATTCGTCAGATTCAACTTCTTCAGTTTCTTCAAAAAAATCATTATTTTCGGACATTATCATTCCTTTTCATAGACTTGTTTCATTGATATAACTATAGCATACTCAAATAGCCTAAGCTTAATAAATACTCAAGGAGTAGATAATGCAAGATGCGATTGCCATACAAAGCTTGAAAAGTGATATTGCATTATTACGCCAAAATATTTGGCCGCCTGTAGACTTAAGCAATGTTGAAGGTTTGCCAATTTATTATGGAACCCAATCCGCAGTAGAGGCTTACTATAAACAGTGGCTTGGGTTGCTAGAAAGGGCACAAACCTTGTATCAACCTTTTATGCAGGATGAGGCTTTAGATGTGGCTCAATTACCCAGCCATTTAAATTTACCTTTGTTCTTTTTTCATGTAGATCGAATTCGAATTAATAAAACCCGTGCCAAAGAATCAAAAACTTTTCGTGGGATTGCTTCACTGGTTGAGAAATGTGGGCAATTTGAACCCAGCCAAATTAAAAATATGTCGCAGTGGTTAAACAGTGATGATAGCGCAGCCTTGGTTGCGCATCGTGAGTTTATTGATTTAAGAACCTATATTTTCCAGTTTGGACAAAGTGAATATACCAGAACACGATTTTATGTGAATGGTTTAGTGCTGAGTACTGAAAAAGATTTTGAATTGGTCGATGCCCGCGATAAGCCGCGCAAGCCACGTAATGATAGCTATGCTGATCCTTTAGCGGATAACAATCTCTGGAAAGTATTTGGCAAATATCGTTAGGCTGTTGTGAAATAGACGGTTGTAGATTTTGTTAAATAGGCTGTGATTTTTAACTTTGTTGTTTTTCTAGCTACAAAATGAAACGAGTAGATTATTTTAAGCACTGACTAAAAATAAGATTTAGTCAGTGCTTTTATATTAGGGGCTGTAGACATTTCATAAATGGCTTGCGTTGTAGGTTAAAATTGAGCATGAGACGTATACGTCGTAAAGCATGAAACGAAGATAATAGCGAGACTATTTTCGAGTTTCATAACGAAGGGTGAGATAATTTTAACCACAACCCTGAGCAAGAACAAAGCACTGCTTTGTTTGCAGCGCAAGGCGCAGCGGGGGACTAGAGTGTTTTTTGCCGCTACTTTGTTACGAACTACTTATTTAGAATGACTAAATTTCGTATTTCGCGCCTAGTATCGCTTAAAAAACACACGTAGTCGCAAACATAGACGAATTGTCAACAGACCCTAAGGATTATCTTTTATTTTACAGCATCAATTGCAACACTTGCTGTTTTGTTAAACAGCGTACATTCTGACTTTAAGCCATTTAGATAAGCTTCTGCTAACTGCGCATTTATACTGTTTTTACCAAACTCAGCAACAGCATCTTGATAATCACGTTCATATTGCTTAATTTGGTTTGCAAGTATGTCATATTCACCCGCAGTATAATAACTTGCTGGGTAATAGTCAGAGCCGATTTTAGCTACGGCATCAACCGATGTATTCAGTTGCATGTCTCTGGATAAATCTAAGTTGAACTTTCCTAGCGTCGTTGAAATATAACCATCTTTAAAATATTTTGATGGGTCGTAATTATTCAGACGATAGCCTGAATAAAAATCAGCAAAGTTTGTATTTGTTGAAGAGGAAATTGATCGTAAACACGTTGATCCAGACGGGAATGTTTTGCCTTTTAGTTTTTGCACATAATATGAAGAATAAGCGCCAACTACTGAGCTAAGTGCTATGTTTGAACCAGCATAATGCTCAAATCCATTGATGTATGGACTAATTGCTTTGCCTGTTAAGTTCACTGTTTCAAATTTTTCAGTTAATTCCAATTGGTTATAGTTACGAGATGAATAGGGTGTAAATGTCCAAACTGTCGCTGTTTTCGATTTCAACGTTGCATATTGATAGCCCAAATCAGTTTTACTTTTAGGTGCATCATAGAGCCCATCTGTTGCTAGATAATCACTTAAAAGATCTGATGAAAGGAACTGTGTTGAACCATCAACGTTATATTCACCATTGATGTACATCTGCTTATTGTTAAAGCTAAACTTTACTTTAGTAAAGAGGTTAATGTCTTGGGTTGAAGCGCCAGTTTCATACCCAAACCATTCAGATTCGTTGTTCGTTGTATAATCCCCAGCATCTGAATCACCTCCACATGCGCTTAAAAATAATGAAGAAATGATGGTAAAAGACAGTAATTTAATTTTCATGAATTATTCCAAATTATAAAATATTAAAATTTATGAGTATAAAAATTCTCGCTGTCATCATATTTAAACATTTTATTTTTTCAATGTTTTTTTGATGAAATTTTAAAATTCTCTTAATTTTATATTGATCGAAAACTTAAAATGATTTTGCTGCTTTTCAATTTCATCCGTGCAAAAAAGTGCTTTAATATTGAAGAACCCAAACAAAAACGATGATAAACATGGTCATATGCAAAATTTGAATTGGAGCAAAGATCAAGGCATAGCGGCTGCCACCACTTAAAAATGCATTGATCGATTTCGCAATGGCATGTGCAGCTAAACCTAAAACAAAGGCGAGAGATAAGATGTGATTACTCGGTTCTCCCTGAATGACAATCGTGGCCAAAGCACCATGAATTTCAAATAATGAGGCCAAAAGCGTACCTGCAATTAAACCCGCATCACCCAATAAAAGATTTAGCCCATATACACCCGCCTGAATCAAGGTTAACGACGCTGCAATAATGGCTGCTTCTTTTAGACTAAACATACGACTATCTGTAAGCTGATTATTTTCAATCGGTTGTGTATGACGCATAAACCATAAGGCAAAAATGGTGAGGATCGCGATAGCGATTAGACTGGGCAGTACAATGAGATTGAACCAAGTAATACTGACACCAATTACAATAATCATGAGTTGTAGTAGGGTTGCCACGCAAGACATTAATGCTGCCCCAGCATTGGCTTTGGCATCTGCACGTCCATTTCTGACTTCTAATCCTAAGCTGGCAATGGTAGCGGTACTGGAAACAAAACCTGAAGCAAGCGAAGACAACAGCATGGCATTTTTTGATGACAATAATCGTTTGGCAATATGTGCAAGTGCTTGCACCGCCAAGATTAAGGTGAGTAATTTTAAAATAACATAGGGGTTAAGCACAGCACCCCATAAAGCTTTGTTTGGTGTCAGTGGCAATGCAATTAATAACAATGCCAGTAAGAAAATTCCATCTTTAAATTCAGATTCTGTAATCCATTTCCCTGCAATGCCATGCATAGAATGTTTAGTCATCAACAAGACGGTGAGGATGACCGATAAACCTGCGGCAAAAGAAATATTCCAAACGCACATTCCACCGATAAAATAAGTGAGGATAAATGCAATTTCAGTGGTTACACCGGGATCATCAGTTTGATTCTTTAGAGAATAAATGACGATACCTCCTGTAATGAGTGCGCCCACAATGCCAAAATAGGGACCAAACAAAAAGCAAACAGCGCCAAGTAAAGCGCAAATGGCAAATGACCTTAAACCGGCAAAACTATTTTGATTTTCACGTTGCTGACTCCGTTCACGTTCAAGACCGATAAGTAGACCACAACCCAATGCAGCCGCAATGATGGTGAGGAAATCGGTATAAGAGCCAAATGAAAATGGATATAGCGATATAAAATTCATAGTGCTCTCCAAATAAGACCATGAATTAATAGAATGATTTCAATGTATCGCAAAGTTTTAGAAAAACAAAAGTTTATTTTTAAGCCTTACGCTAAATACATTATTGAATTTAGAAAATCCAAGAAATACAACAATTAATTTTGTTATAGTAGATTGAGTTTCGGGGATATAACAATGCAATTTAATTTTGAAATCGATACAGCTTGGTGTTTAGAACAATTATTAAAAGATGGTCGTATTACAGAACGTGAAAAACTATTGGTACAAACCACGCATCGACAACGCGATCAGTTGAAGTGGCATCCTTTGCAATGGATAGCCAGCTTTAAGCTCGTCGATGCTAAAAATCCAGTGAAAAGACTGACATTGACCACACTGACAGAATGGTTGGCTGAAAAAGCCGAACTCAATTCATTTACAATTGATCCGTTAAAGGCCGATGTGACTTCACTTACCAATGTCATGTCGCAAGAGTTTGCAATAAGAAATAAAATTTTAGCAGTTGAGGTCAGTGCCGATAAAATTCTGATTGGTACAGCACAGCCTTTTATGACGGATTGGGTACATAATTTAGAACGTAGTTTAAGCCCCAAAAAAATTGAAAAAGTGGTGTTAAATCCTGAGTTATTACAACGTTATTTAACTGAATATTATCAAGTCAGTAAAGCGGTCAGCAATTCGCAAAAATCCAGTGCCTATGATAAAGAAAATAAAGGTGTAGAAGCACTTTTACAATTGGGTGATACCCAGAATCCTGATGCCAATGATCAGCATATTGTGAAACTGGTCGATTGGGTTTTGCAGTTTGCTTTTGAGCAAGGTGCAAGTGATATTCACTTAGAACCGCGTAAGGAAAAAGGCAAAATTCGTTTTCGTATCGATGGGGTACTGCATACGATTTATAATATGCCAGCCAATACCCTAACCGCAGTTATTTCACGGATTAAAATTTTAGGTCGTATGAATGTTGCAGAAAAACGTAAACCGCAGGATGGGCGTTTAAAAACACGGACACCGAAAGGACAAGAAACCGAGCTACGTCTTTCAACTTTGCCGACTGCTTTTGGTGAAAAGTTGGTGATGCGTATTTTCGATCCAGAAGTTTTGGTGCGAAGTTTTCAACAATTGGGTTTTGATGAACATTTATTGGCGCAGTGGCATGCTTTAACTCAACATAGTCATGGCATTATTTTGGTGACTGGTCCCACTGGTTCAGGTAAAACCACCACGCTTTATTCTTCGTTAAAACAATTGGCTACCGAACAAGTGAACGTCTGTACCATTGAAGATCCGATTGAGATGTTGGAGCCAAGTTTTAACCAGATGCAGGTCAATCAAGGGATTGAGCTCGGTTTTGCTGATGGTATCCGTGCATTGATGCGTCAAGATCCAGATATTATTATGGTTGGGGAAATTCGTGACCAAGATACTGCCAACATGGCGATTCAGGCAGCATTAACAGGTCATTTAGTACTTTCAACTCTGCATACCAATGATGCACCATCAAGTCTGACACGTTTGCATGATTTAGGCGTGCAGCCTTTTTTAACCGCTGCAACGATTTTGGGAGTATTGGCTCAGCGTTTAGTGCGTAAGCTTTGTCCACATTGCAAACAAGAAACCTTTATCAATGAACAAGAGTGGAAGCATTTGACATTTGGTTATCAGACCAAAATGCCTAGTTTTGTATATAAAGCAGTTGGGTGTGAGGAATGCCGTCAAACAGGTTATAAAGGTCGTGTCGGGATTTACGAGTTTATGCCGATTAGCCTTGAAGCAAAGCAGAGAATTAGTGCGGGCGTGACTTTAGATGATTTAAAAATGCAGGCAAAAAAAGAGGGTATTGAACCATTAAGAATTGCTGGTGCACGGAAAGTATTGGAAGGCGTAACTACGCAGGAAGAAGTCCTTAGAGTTGTGCCTTTAAATTAATTTTGACTTAAAATAGCAAATGAAGAAATCCTAAGATTCACCTCATGTTGGTTTGTTTTAATGCTTCTATCGAAACAATGAACCGATATGAGGACACAACAATGAACGTCATTGCGAAAACAATTTTAACCACAAGCTTGATTGGTTTAACAAGTTTTGCCACTGCAAACACAGCGATAAATCAATCAGCGCTTACACCAAGTTTAACCACAGTAAAACAAGCGTTAACATTAAAAGACGATACTAAAGTGCAGCTTCGTGGCAACGTGGTTAAAGCAATCGGTGATGAAAAATATCAATTCCGTGATAGCACTGGTAGCATTACTGTCGATATTGATGATGAGTTATGGCAAGGTAAACCGATCGCAGCAAATGCTACAGTGACATTGTTTGGTGAGGTCGATATCGACTATAAGCCGACAAAACGTGTAGAAATTGATGTAGATGCGGTGAATTTTTAATTATTTTATCCATTAAAACAAATCACAGCAGATTCTCGTTATATTCGCTAAGACTACATGTGTATGCATGTGGTCTTTACCTATGTTCAACAAGTATGAACAGCAACAAACTGCAGATTTTATTTTGATCAAGGCTTTATCTGCCTAAAAGAGAGATGGTCTATGCGAATTTTGCTCGCTGAAGATGATAGTTCACAAGCTGAAAGTATTAAATCTTGGTTGGAAATGGATGGCTACAATATAGATTGGGTCGAACGTGGTGATCATGCAATTCTAGCCATAGAACAGCATCAATATGACTGCATCTTGCTAGATCGTGGTTTGCCCAAAGCCACTGGCGATGAAATCCTTAAACTGTTAAAACGTCAATTTCCAGAAATTCCTGTGATTTTTCTTACAGCGAGAGACAGCATCCAAGATCGTGTGCAAGGTTTGGATCTCGGCGCAAATGATTATTTGGTAAAGCCTTTTAGTTTAGAAGAATTATCTGCCCGAGTACGGGCACAACTCAGACAAACCCAAGTCACAAATTTACATGAAATAAAATATGAAAATTTAGTGCTAGATAGTCAAGCAAAAACGGTATTTCAAGATCAGCAAGTTGTTCATCTCACTGCAAAAGAATTTCAAATTTTATATAAATTGATGCAAAAGCCTGAACATATTGTGACACGAGAGCAATTGGAAGAATCTCTTTATGCTTGGGGGGATGAAATTGAGAGTAATGCGATTGAAGTTTATATTTATCAATTGCGTAAGAAGATCGGTGGACATTTGATCAAAACAATCCGTGGCTTGGGCTATCGTATGAATAAAGAGCAAGATTGAGTATTTCACCAAGTACTTTGAATGATTTCAATAGGATGAATATGACCCAGGCAGTATCACTACAAACCAAGCTGATTAAGACCTCCATGCTCAGTTCAATTGTGGCAGGTGTTTTTGCGCTGATACTTTTGGTCAGTCTTTCGATTTATCACAACATGAAGGTACAAGATGAAATCATGGATGAAGTTGCAGATATGCTTCTGATTTCAGATTTAAGTGCGACGTCTGGTTTTCAATTGGATGAGTTAAGTGATGAATTTGATATTCAGTACCGATTGATGAATGGTGAGGTGATGTTGACCCAATCACCTGAATTTGATTTGCAACAAGGGCATGACAATCTTCTGGCGAAGGGTGAAGACAATGGATATGCATTTATTTGGGCAGAGAATAAGCTGTTACGTAGCTACCGAGCGATTGATCAGGATTCTCAGTTAAGCGTCTATGTTATACAGCCCTTAAGTGTCCGTTTTAAAGACTTATTGCAAAGTTTTATCAGCTATTTATTGGTTTTATTGAGTCTCTGGTTGCTGCAATGGCTGATTTTACATTTCTCTGTAAAAAAACAATTTAAATCTATTCAACTGCTTTCGACAGAAATTGCAGAGAAAAATGCCAATGATCTCAGCTTAATTCAGCAACAGCCTGCATTTAAAGAACTTGAGCCGATGGTCAATCAGCTCAATCAAATGCTTGCGCGACTGGATCAAGCTTTAATTGCTGAACAACGCTTTACCGCTGATGCATCACATGAATTACGTTCGCCACTTTCTGCGATACAGATGCGTTTGCAGTTATTACAACGCAAATATGCCGAGTTCCCTGAGATTTATCAGCAACTCAATAGTATTCAAAATGATGTGAATCGAGGAACGCTGGTTCTTGAAAATCTTTTGCTTTTAGCACGATTAGATCCAGCGGATGCCAGTGAATTACCGAAGACTTGGATAAGTCTAGAGCAAATGACTCAGCATGTGCTAAATAGTTTAGATCCTTTTATAGACGAAAAGCGGGTTCAGATTCATATTCAAAGCGAAGATGTTCAGGTCTATGTAAATGAAGAATTACTGTTTATTTGTATTCGCAATCTTGTCGATAATGCGATTCGTTATACGCCAGTACAGGGCAATATTTATATTCAGATTGGACCTTTAAACAATAGCAATAGCTTTGAAATTCAAAATGATGGGGAGGGTATTCCTCAAGACATCTTAGATCGTTTAGGTGAACGTTTTTACCGAGCGTTGGGGACCAAAACACAAGGTTCAGGTTTAGGTTTGTCAATTTGTAAAAAGGTGATCGATTTACATCATGGACAGATTCAGTTTGCTGCTTCCAAATATGGCGGTTTGAGCGTTTGTGTTTATTTACGTTAAAGCTGTGCGATTGAATCGGGCATTTTTATTGAATGTTTAACATTTCATTGGATCGTTTTATAGAGATTGGGTGTTGTATAAAAATCAATAGACAAGCATTAAAAATCAACTGACAAAATTAAAAAGCAGTATGCGCTGATTCATACTGCTTGTTCCCACGTTTTTTGTTTTAACTTAATGTTTTTATAGTTATTTGGTCAAAATTAGACGATTGTTACGTGTTAAACGTAAGCGATATTCTTCTCCAGCATGCATGATGCGAATTTCGCGCCCTAATGCAAATAAGTTATTTGAATGTAACATCGGAAGAGATTGGTGAGCTTCAGTGTTACGTGTGAATAGGCTAAAAGGTGCGTTCATTATTGTTACTCCGTGTGGGGTGCTGTCTAAGTGATTTAAATGATAATCATTATCGAATAGGTCTGTCAACGATAATTTTTATCATTTATAAAATTTCTATAATTGCTTACAATTCATTAAAAATTCAGGTGTCGATTTTTATGTCTAAACCCAGTATTCATGTGGCTATCGCTTTATTACTTTATCGTGGGAAAGTGCTGGTCGGTTGGCGCAATGCAGATCAGCATCAGGGCAATAAATATGAATTTCCTGGTGGCAAAATTGAAGCAGGGGAAACGCCTGTTGAAGCATGTCGTCGAGAGATCTTTGAGGAAGTGGGAATTGGCATCCAGCAATGGCATGCTTTTGATGTGATTCATCATGTTTATGATGATGTTGAAGTGTTTCTCCATCTTTTTCATGCCACGGTTCCTGAACAATATTTGCATGATATTCAGAAACCTTGGACATGGTATGGACGTGATCAACTATTCGCGCTGAATTTCCCTAAAGCCAATCAAGCGATTATTCAACGCTTGTACTGGGCGCATCAAATTAAAATCTCCGACAATCTTTCAGCATTGAGCATAGAAAAAAGTCTAGATGACAACGCGCAATTTTTTTATTTTAGAACGACTGCAGATCAGATCGCTGTAACACAAATTTCGCAGCTAGATCCAAATGCCTTATCTCGCTTGATCGTCAATATAGAGCTATGGCAACAGTTGCCTGAACATCTTCAAAAAAATATAGCTGCTGTACATTATAAACAGCATCAATTGATGGATTTACACATCGGGCAGTTACCAATCGGTCTACGTTGTATAGCAGCATGTCATGATTTGGTCTCTTTACAGCGAGCACAGAGCTTAGGCTTTGATGCTGTGATGTTAAGTCCAGTATTTGCAACCCAAACCCATCCTGAAGCCAATGCACTTGGATGGGAAAAATTTGCCGAATATGCCAAGACCTGTGATTTACCCGTCTTTGCATTGGGGGGATTAAGCCAAGCTGATTTAGAGATTGCACAACAGCATTATGCATACGGGATTGCTGGGATTCGAAATTTTTAATCGAGCAGAGATATTGGTTTAAACAGTTATAAGCGTTGTAACTGTTTTTGCGCTTCTGCGATGGTCTGTTGATTTTTTAATTGCTGAGCAGCCTGCAAGATAACATTCCAAAAGGTTTTCTTCTGGGATGGACTTTGCGCATAACTTAAACCACGTCGCGCTAAAGATTCAGCATTCGCATATTGTTTCTTCTGATTGGCAATTTGAGCCAAATAAGAGAACACTTGTGCCGATTGTGGTGCAATACGTTGTGCATGGATTGCATAACGTTCAGCTTCATCCCACTGGCCCTTTTGATACGCAGTTTGAGTTTGTTGGATGAGTTGTTTAAAGGCTGGGATATTTTCTCCATCCTCAAATTTTTGCGTTTGAGGCTTGGATTGTGGCGCAATCACAACAGGAACTTTTTCACGTTTAATTTCAGGGCGTTCATAAGGGGTAATTTTTACCCCATCTGGTGTCGCAACCCGATGGTCAGGCTGTTCAGATTTTGGCTTTTCAACAGATTTGCTTGGTTTAGAATTTTGTTGGGGTGTTGTTTGACACCCGGCCAAAGTTAATATTCCACTTAAACTTAGAATATAAGCGATTGTGCTTACATTTCGTTTCATCACAAATTCCTATTTAAAAGCCAATTTACCCGTATATCCAATACGTTTAGATTAGTTGTTATAACTACCACTTGAGATCACATGACCTCTTGAGTCCTGATCTAAACTGTCTTCACTTTCGCGAATATAGTTTTCTATACTATCACTTGAATGCGGCTGTGAAGTGTTTTGTTGCGTATCAGGCGTGGATTGAGGATCAACTTGATAATATGGCATGCCGCACTCTGTTGCACGATTAGGGACTGTGTGACGTAATAATGGAATATATAGTGCGCCTTCACAGCCTTGTGCTGAAAGCTCCCCAGTACGAGAGTCAATCCATTGCCATGAAATATCATCAGTTTGACGTAAATTCACTGGTTTTTGGCGTAATTGCTTCATGACATTGATCCATACAGGTAATGCACCTGATGAACCTGTAAGCCCAGTGATTTTATTGTTGTCTAAGCCTAACCACACCACTGCTAAATTATTGCCTGAATATCCAGCAAACCAAGAATCACGGGTATCGTTGGTTGTACCTGATTTGCCCGCAAGTTTGAGATCAGCAGGTAATGTGTTGTAAGCCGCTTTACCTGTACCCGCAGACATGACTTGTTGTAAGCCAAAGTTCAATAAGAAGGCAGCAGAAGGGTCTATGGTTTGTTGTACATTTAAACCAAAACGCTCCAATAAACGACCATTAGAATCTACAACAGTACGAATCGCTTTGGTTGGGTATTTAAATCCACCTGTTGCAAAGTTACCATAAATACTCATCACTTCCATGGGTGACATATCAACCGCACCAAGGAAAATAGACGGGTAGTTTGGAATCTTTGAGGTCACCCCAAATTTAGACAAGTTATTGCTAAATGTAGAGATCCCAAATTCGTTCCCTAAACGCACAGCAGACAAGTTATATGAGTTTGCTAAGGCTTGAGACATCGGAACATAGCCATGACCTGTTCCACTATAGTTCTTTGGTGTCCAGGTTTGATTACCACTGACAGGTAAACTAATTGGCGCATCTTCAATTTGTGATGCCCAGTTATAACGACCTGATTCCAACGCACTTAAATAAATCACAGGTTTAAGCAAAGAACCCACTTGACGTTTCGCATCTACAGTACGGTTAAAGCCAGTAAAGTCTTGGGTTGAACCAACAGCGGCAATCAATTCGCCGTTTTCAGGACGGGTAACTAAAACAGCACCTTGCAGGTCTTTTAATCTTGCTGGGTTCGCATTGGCTAAACGGCTCACCGTTTCTCTAAAGCTCTTTTGTACTCTAGTTTGTGCAATTGGATCAAGTGTCGTAAAAATTCTCAAACCTTGATTGGTTAAATCTGATTCTTGGTATTCGGTTTTAAGTTGACGACGTACAATATCTAAGAAGTCTGGGAAGCTTGCTGTACCTAATGTTGGTTTACGCACCACATTGAGCGGGCGTGCAATTTCTTTTTCATATTGCGCTTGGTCTAAGTATCCCATCACCAACATATTGTTCAGCACAATATCGCGACGTTTTTTTGCGCCTTCAGGATTTTTCCAAGGGTTAAATAGGGTAGGACCCTGAACTAAACCGACCAAAAATGCTTGTTGTGAAATATTTAATTCACTGAGTGGTAAACCAAAATAGAATTGTGAAGCCAAGCCATAACCATTGACAGAGTAGTTACCACTTTGACCTAAATTCACTTCATTCAAATAGGCTTCTAAAATTTCGTCTTTGCTGTAATGAAGCTCTAATAACAGTGACATCAGGGCTTCATTCACTTTACGTTTTAAGGTCTTTTCAGGGGTTAAGAAAAAGTTCTTAACCAACTGTTGCGTCAGTGTTGAACCACCTTGACGTTTACCACCAGTCACGTTACTGAGTAACGCGCGCGCTGTACCACGGAATGAAATACCATGATGACGATAAAAGTTTCTATCCTCTGTAGCAATTAAAGCTTCAATCAAAGGTTTAGGAACTTTATTTAATTTAATGAGGACACGGTCTTCATTGTGTTGCGGGTAGATACCACCAATTAACATTGGTTCTAAACGTGCGATTCCAGTATTGGTCGGTTTGGTGGCTTTTACATCTGTAACTGTATCGCCAGCAAAGGTCACTTGTAGGACTTGTTCTGGATCTACACTGTCACCAAAGTCAAAGCCACGTGTATGCACGTAAATTGTATTCGGTTGGGTAATATAGGTTCCCGATTTGGTATAGCTATCACTGTTTTTATAACCGAGTAATTTGAGCTCTTGTTCAAACTCTATTTGGGCAATTGGCGCAGTTGCATAGATTTCTAATGGGCGAGCGAATACTTTCGCAGGAATATCCCAGCGATTGCCTTCAAACTTATCTCGAATAACATTGTCGAGGCGAATTAAGTAGACGCTAAATGCGAGAAATACTGCAATAATTAATACACAAAAAATCAGTGCAATTAAGCCTATACCACGTTCGGTCTTCATATACAGATAATAATACCCAAATTTATTTTCGCTAATCATGCGAAGCTTTTCTTAATTTTGCAATAATAAATCTGTGAAATACACAAATTTAAAGGCTTTTTAAACATTCTCGTTATTTTTCGTATATGAATGATTTTATAAACATATACTGAGAGTGCTATTATATCTCAGAATTTCAGTGGAGCTACCGCATCTGTGCAAATTTCACCAAAGACCTTTCGTAATATCGGTTTAATTGGAAGACCAGATAAATCATCTGTGGTTGATACGCTTTGTCTTATACACGATCATTTATTAAGTTTGGGTCTGCATCCAGTTTTTGATACAGCTACAGCACAACTTGTACCTTATACCAATACACAAACTGTCAGTAAGAATCTGCTCGGTGAAGTGGTTGATTTGGTTATTGTCGTCGGTGGTGATGGTTCTTTATTACATGCTGCACGTGCATTGGTAAAATACAATATTCCTGTACTTGGGGTGAACCGCGGTCGTTTAGGGTTTTTAACAGATATTAAACCCACTGAAGTGCTGTTTAAGTTAGATCAAGTTTTAAAAGGTGAGTTTCAGCTTGATCGTCGCTTTTTATTGGAAATTGAAATTCGCAGTAAAAATGAAATAATTTATGATGCAATTGCTTTGAATGATGTGGTACTTCATTCAGGTAAATCTGTACATATGATTGATTTTGAGCTGAATATTGATGGGCAATATGTTTATCGCCAACACAGCGATGGTTTAATTGTATCGACCCCGACAGGTTCAACGGCATATGCCTTATCTGGTGGGGGACCGATTTTACATCCAAGTATGGATGCAATTGCTTTGGTTCCAATGCACCCACATACGTTGTCATCAAGACCGATTGTGGTAGGTGGGCAAAGCGAAATTAAGATATTGATCCGTGAAAACCGGGTGTTGCCGATGGTCAGTGCCGATGGTCAGCATAGCGTTTCATTAAATGTCGGTGATAGTTTGCATATTCGTAAACATCCCTTCAAACTAATACTTTTACATCCACCAGGTTATGACTTCTATATGGCTTGTCGTACTAAACTTGGCTGGAATCAAGATTTTGATTCTTTTCAGCGGGATTGACCATGAATATTGAACAGATGCTTTCTATTTTAGATGCTGACATTGTTGAGCGTTTAAAAACTGCGGTAGAAATTGGTAAATGGCCAAATGGTGTGGCGTTGACTGCTGAGCAACGTCAAACCTGTATGCAAGCAGTGATTGCTTGGGAACATCAGAATATACCTGAAAAAGAACGTACAGGTTATATCGATAAAGGGCATAAAGAAGAAGGTGAGGAATGTGATTCGCATGTGCCTGAGCCAGAATTTAAACCGATTCGTTTTATCTAACTGAGCAAAAGATCCCTTGAATCACAGAGTAGTTTCACTTTGTGATTCAAACACACAATTTAAAAAACAATAATATTTAAACTGTTTCAATCATGATGATATTAAAACGATAAAGAGGTTAAAATGCTCAAGCTACTCAAAACAATAAAGCTTGCTCGACTCAGTTTATTCTGTATCACTGCAATTTCGACCAGTACATTCGCTGAGCAAACAAGTGATGCTAAACGTATTCAATGTTTATTAGAAGTTACCGTAACCGCAAGTCAAAATTTCCAAACGCCTGTCACACAATATACATCAATTAAAAATGATGGTTATCCCATGCTGTTAGTTGGTATCAAGATCCGTAATGCTTATACAGCCGACGCATCAAAAAAGATAAAAACCCATCATCTGTATTGTTCCAGTCTGATTGGAAAGCAAAAAGATGCTTATTTATCTGGTCCTTATCAATCCAATAATATCGATGTCAAAATAGGTGATCAGTTGCAACTTATCAATATTCATTCTTCAGGAAAAAGTTATCCCTATTGGGCTGATTTTTATTTTATCCAAAAGCGTGATCAATAACGTTCACGCTTGTGTTTAAAGATGAAATTAGAAACGCGTGTTCCAAAGGTGCTTTGCTTTACTCATGGCTTCTAGATAGTTATTTACAATACCCATGGTATATAAAGCAATGCCCATTGTTTCAGTGATGGCAATTTCTCCATATTCATGTGCTTGTTGGCCTTCCCAAACCGCTTTAAAAACAGCGAGATCAAGCTGTTCTTCTGTTGGGCTGCGGTTATCGGTTAATTTAGGCAATTCATGTTCATAAAGTTCACCATCTTGAATGCCACAGATGAGGGTTTTTGCATCAGGATTACGCTCAAACTCGCCACCTTCACCTTTAATCACAGCACTATTTTTATAACCTAATTGAAAGGCAGCTTGTTGGTGTGAACTACGATAAGCAGGGTGGAAAATTGCCTGTAAGGTTGCTTTGGCATTGAATGGATTAATCAAACGAGCCAGTGTGTGAATCGGGGAGCGTAACCCCATCACATTTCTAAGATTGATCAAATCTGCCAAGATCGGAGAGATCACATTTAAAGGCAAATAGGCAAAATTTTGGGTGTCTAGTTGCTGTTTGACTTGTGCTTCATTTTGGCAAATTGGAAAGTCCAAGTATTCTAAGACTTGTTCAGTATACACACGGTTCATAGTATGGCCTGATGCACCATGCATCACGATTTTATAACCATGCTTTGAAAGTGTTAATGCTGCCAATAAAAACCACGGGTAGTGTTTGCGTTTACCCGCATAAGATGACCAATCTAAATCCACAGCAAGTGGTTGAAAATTCAATTGGTCTTTGGTCGCTTGGACAAAGCCTGTCAGTTCATCTACAGACTCTTCTTTGACCCGAAGCAACATTAAAAACGCGCCAAGTTGTACGTCTAAGACTTCATTTTTCAAAATCATTGAAAAAGCTTGATAAGCTTCATCATAAGTTAATGATCGTGCACCATTTTTCCCTTTACCAACAATTCGCACAAACTGCGCAAAAGGATGTTCAAAGTCTTTATAAAGATTGCGTTTTGTATTCATGTCAAATGGATCAAGGGAGAGGATACAGTGAAATACACTATGCCATAAATTGATCTGAATCGTATAGACATAGATGATATTAGACTAAGGTCTAAGCATAAATTGCACAGATGTTAGGCGAAATTAACATTTGCATAGAGATTGATCATCAAAAATTAATTAAAATAGCCTTGAAGAGCGTTTTATTTTTTATCTCCTGTTCTGTATTTATTCTTTTGGCCAAGGTGCCAGCGAGAATAAATCTTAAACATCGTCATTCGTTGTCATTGTTTTGGAAAACTGTCGTTTTCTGAAGGGATTTTTATTTGCTAAAAACCGACTTCCCAGAAGTTTTTATCGGGATTTTGGGCTGTGTCAGCAAATGGTAGCATTAACATTGGATATTTCTTCAAACAGAAATATAGAAAGAAGTAATTATCATGGCTAAGAAACCGCTGTATAAGTCACTCTATTTTCAAGTGATTGTTGCCATTATTTTGGGTGTGATTGTAGGGCACTACTTTCCAAGTGGTACTCAATTGATCAATGGTGTAGAGAAAAGTGTTCCTGGTTTAGGCGAACAACTCAAACCTTTAGGTGATGCTTTTATTAAGCTCATTAAAATGATTATTGCCCCTGTGATTTTCTGTACCGTGGTCAGTGGGATTGCGGGCATGGAAAGCATGAAATCAGTGGGTAAGACTGGTGGTATTGCACTTTTATACTTTGAAGTCGTGTCTACCATTGCCCTGATTATTGGTTTGGTTGTCATCAATATCGCCAAGCCGGGCGTTGGTATGAATGTTGATCCTGCGACTTTAGATACCACGGGTATCAGTAAGTATGTGGAATCAGGTGCATCACAGTCTACTGTTGATTTCTTTTTGCATATTATTCCAAATACGGTTGTGGGCGCATTTGCAGAAGGTGAAATTCTACAAGTTCTTTTATTTGCCTTATTGTTTGGTTTTGCATTACATAAACTTGGCGATGCTGGAAAACCAGTATTAAGATTGATTGATCAAATTTCGCATGTGTTCTTTAACATTGTGAATATGATTATGAAACTTGCGCCAATCGGTGCTTTTGGTGCGATGGCATTTACCATTGGTAAGTATGGGATTGGTAGCTTAGCGCAACTTGCACAGTTAATTCTTTGTTTCTATATCACGTGTTTGTTGTTTATCTTTATTATTTTAGGTTCAATCAGTCGTTTCTGCGGATTTAGTATTTTAAAAATGATTCGTATGATTCGTGAAGAATTGTTGATTGTATTGGGTACATCGTCTTCAGAATCTGTATTACCGCGTATGCTGAAAAAGCTTGAAATTGCTGGATGTGAAAAGTCTGTGGTTGGTTTGGTAATTCCAACAGGTTATTCATTTAACCTTGATGGTACCTCTATTTATTTGACTATGGCGGCGATCTTTATTGCGCAAGCAACCAATACTCAACTGGATATTTGGCATGAAATTACTTTACTTGCAGTCTTGTTGATTTCATCAAAAGGTGCAGCAGGTGTAACTGGTTCAGGCTTTATTGTCATGGCAGCAACTTTGGCTGCTGTAGGTAATATCCCAGTCGCTGGTTTGGCTTTGATTTTAGGTATTGACCGTTTCATGTCAGAAGCACGTGCATTGACTAACTTGGTGGGTAACTCTTTGGCAACGATTGTAGTTGCCAAGTGGGTCGGAAAGCTGGATGTTGAGAAGCTCAATGATGCTTTAAATAACCCAGCTGAAGTGGATCGTAAAATGCTTGAAGAATCAAATCAACCCCAATTGGATTTGCAAAAGTCTTAATTTTATTGTGTTGTAAATCAAGGAAGCTCAGGCTTCCTTTTTTATTGTTGTGATAAAATCGTGTTTCGATTAGAAATCAATTTCTATAATCAAAACTATCTTTAATTAGGTATTCAATGGATAAAAATATTCAAGATATTGCATATCAATTATGTGCAGAATTTATACAAGCAGTTTGTCATAAAAATTTTAAACAACTTCATTTAAAATTTGGAATATCTCAAGCCGTTTGGGATGAAATTCAAGAAGACGTTTTACATTACTATTTTGATCAAGACATTCCTGAACTAACAATTTCAAATGAGAATTTTGAAGTTTTTCAATATTATCAAGGTGGTTATGGAATAGAGGCCAAATTAGAAACCACGTTAAATGATGAAACAGAAAAATGGACAGATTTAACATTAAGTGCTGAGCTAATTGAAAAAGAAAATAGAACGTTTCAATTTGCATATCGTTTAATTGAAGTGATGTAAAAACATCACTTTTTAAATGCTCGGACGGCATTGCCTCGCTCGATCAACGCGTGTTGTAAATGTTGAGCGTGTTTCTGATGGGCTTGCTGGCTCTCCATCTGTTGTTGTAGTTTGAGTGCAATCAATTCTTTTGCCACACGTTTATTGGCATGTTGGCTTCGTTCAGTCATGACCTTTACACTTATCCCAGATGCAACATGAGTTGCATGGACAGCAGAGTCGGTTGTGTTGACATGCTGGCCACCAGCACCTGAAGCACGGCAGGCCTGAAAAGTGATGGTGTCATCCGCAGGGAGTTGCAACGGTGTATCGAAAAGCGTAATGCCTACAAACCAGTTTTTACGTTTATGTTGTGGACGAATTGGACTTTGAAAAGTCCATTGAATTGTACCGAGCCAAGTATTGAGCCATGTTCGGGCATCCTCATCGACACTGAGCAGTACCGAGGAATAACCATATTGAGTCGTATGGCTTTCAATTGTTTGGAGATGGATCTTTTTTGTTTTGGCTTCTTTGCGTATTTCTTCAAGCGTATATTTTACAGCGAGTTGACATTCTGCGGGTCCAAGCGCAGCACTGAGTTGGACGATAGACAATATGCGTGTTCCTTAAAATTAATGTATAAGTTCGAAAATCAAAAAAATGCATGCGAATAAACAGAAATTTTGAGATTCATTAAAATAAGCGTGATTTAATTTTGAATTATTGATTTTCAGCGAACTGATTATAGAAAAATATGTGAATAAAAAACAATCGAAATCGAATAAAAATATGCATTATCAAGCCTCTCACAATAAATGTTTAAGAAAATTCATGCTTAGCTGAATAATACTATTCGAGAAATTTTTGAAAATATGGCAGAATATGGGGTTTTAAAGATTTTAGAGGATTGGCAGCATGCGCTTTGTTGATGAAGCAGTCATTACCGTAGAGGCTGGCGACGGTGGCAATGGCGTAGCCAGTTTTCGCCGTGAAAAATTTGTACCATTTGGTGGCCCAGATGGTGGTGATGGTGGTCGTGGCGGCAGCGTATATATTCAAGCTGACGACGATACCAGTACCTTAGTAGATTATCGTTATACCCGTAAATTTCGCGCTGAACGTGGTAAAAACGGTGCTGGCGCAAACTGTGCTGGTCGTGGTGGTGAATCAGTTATTCTGAAAGTTCCAGTAGGAACAACCATTGTAGATACAGAGTCTGGCGATATTATTGGTGATTTGGTTGAAGATGGCCAAAAGGTTTTAGTTGCACATGGTGGCGATGGTGGTTTGGGGAATACTCATTTTAAATCATCGACTAACCGTTCTCCGCGTAAATGTACACATGGTATCAAAGGTGAATACCGTGAAATTCGTTTAGAGTTAAAAGTTCTAGCGGATGTAGGTTTATTGGGGATGCCGAATGCAGGTAAATCTACCTTTATCCGTGCAGTATCAGCAGCTAAACCAAAAGTTGCAGATTATCCATTTACAACAATGGTACCGAACTTGGGTGTGGTCGATGCGGATCGTCATCGTTCATTCGTTATGGCGGATATTCCAGGATTGATTGAAGGTGCAGCAGAAGGTGCAGGTTTAGGGATTCGCTTCCTTAAGCATTTGGCACGTACACGTATTCTTTTGCATATTGTCGATGTACAACCGATTGATGGTTCAGATCCTGCCTACAATGCCAAAGCGATTGTGGAAGAATTGAAAAAATTCTCACCAACATTGGCTCAATTACCGATTGTTCTTGTTTTAAACAAACTTGATCAATTAACTGATGATACTCAAGAAGAATGGTGTAATCATATTCTTGAAGAATTACAATGGGATGGTCCTGTATTTAAAACTTCAGGCTTGCTTGAGGAAGGTACCAAACCTGTTGTGTATTACCTCATGGATCAAATCGAGCAACAACGTGAGTTGGAAGACGAAGATCCAGAGTATGCAGCGAAAATGAAAGCATTCCGTGATCAGCTTGAAGCTGAAACACGTGAGCAAACGATTGCTGCAAAAGAAGCTTATCGTGAAATGCGTCGTCAACAACGTCTTGCTGGTATTTTGGCAGAGGAAGAAGATGATGAGGATGACGATGGCGAGGATGATGGCGAAATGGAAGTGTACTACGTACGCTAATTTCTAAGGGTATCTATAGTCTCTAAGGATACCCATTTAGAAAAGAAAGACCGAGGACAAGATGATAGAAGTGGTAGATGGGCAACGTCAGCTCAAGGCTTTAAAACGTATCGTTGTTAAAATCGGATCATCTTTACTCACAGCAAATGGGCAAGGTTTAGATTTGGATGCAATTTCGCATTGGGCGAAACAAATTGCAGATCTACACAATGCAGGGCACGAGATCATTCTTGTGTCTTCAGGTGCTGTGGCTGAAGGGATGGTTCGTATGAAGCTAGAGAATCGACCCACCGATTTACCCAGTCTACAAGCTTGTGCTGCCATTGGTCAGATGGGATTAATTCACACATGGTCAAGTGTGTTGGAAAAGCATTCGATCCAAACTGCGCAAGTCTTGTTAACTCATGATGATCTTGCAGATCGCCGTCGTTACCTTAACTCATGTGATGCATTGCAGAATTTAATTGATTGGAAAGTGATTCCTGTAATCAATGAAAATGACACAGTGTCTACTGATGAAATCCGCTTTGGTGATAATGATACGCTTGCAGCAATGGTTGCAGGGCAAGTTCATGCAGACTTACTGATCATTTTGACTGATCAGCAAGGGATGTTTGATTCAGACCCGCGTTCTAATCCAAATGCAAAATTGTTCCATACTGTTCGTGCAATGGATGAAACCTTGTTTGATATGGCAGGCGGTGGTGGTAAGTTTGGTCGTGGTGGTATGTTGACCAAAGTTCGTGCTGCTCGTTTGGCTGCCAAGTCTGGTTGTCCAACACTGATTGCTAGTGGTGAAAGTGACAATGTATTGGCTCGTTTAATGGCGGGTGAATTATTGGGTACTTTGTTCATTACTGATGATGATCGTGTTACAGCACATCAACAGTGGTTGGCTGCCCATCTTCAAACTGCAGGGCGTTTGGTTTTAGATGATGGTGCCGTCAAAGCCATTAAAGAAAACCATCGTAGTTTATTGCCTGTAGGGGTAAAAGCAGTTGAAGGGCATTTTGATCGCGGTGATGTTGTGGAATGTGTTGATCAGTATGGTCATCGAGTCGCGGTTGGACGAGTGAACTTTAGTTCGCGTTCTGCTGAAACTGTCAAAGGTTTAGCTTCGGATAAAGTGTATCAGGTGCTAGGTGAAGCACGTTCTTTAGAAATGATTCATCGTAATCACATGTCGATTTATTGATTAGTTTTAAGATTTCTAAGAAATATAACCCCGCTTTGGCGGGGTTTTTATTTGGGTATGATTAATGGTGCTTTTTCGTTGTATAGATCGGATTTAAAAAATTTATGGCCGACCCATGACTTTAAGTAAAAATGTTGATCATGGAAACGAGAGCCTCCTTGTACACCTTTACCAAAATTTTCATCGTTATTTAATTTACGTTTGATCGCACTAAAAAAACTTTTAATATTTTTATCGGGTGTTTTTGAGATGATTCTTAAACTTATTTTTTCTAACGTATCCTCTGTTTCTCGACCACCTTCACCTGCAATCGCATATATACAGTATTCATCTTTGTAGATTTTATCTTTACTGATGTTTTGAGCTTGATCGAGAAAATAGAAGCCAAGATTAGGATGATCATATTGGCTAAGTTGTTCTTGTAAATTATCAGGCGTGGCAATTTTCATTTGAATTTTATGATCTGAATCAAAATATTCTATTGCCATTTCAATTTGATATTTCTTTAACTCGTGTTGAATATAGGGATAGAATTCAGAGAGTGGCATGATGATATTGATATAGGACATTGAAAAATCTCAGTGCTGAATTACGCAAATTTTTTTTCATCTTCTAAATAGGGCAAAACCTGATCCTTACCAACCATATATTGATAGTCGGCCAAATGAAGCATATCTAAATCTTCTTCACTGTTCCCATAGGCGAATATTTTATTATATTGATCTAAATCATATCTTTCTAAGATACGAAGTCGTTTTTGTTCACAACTGCAATCTGGCGTGGAATAGTTGCCAGTAAATTTGCCATCTATGACTTCAGTACCAGTACAGATCAAATCGATATCTAAGATTTGGCAAATGATTTTGAGGTAAATATCTACAGATGCTGAAACCAAAACAACATCATCGCCATTTGTTTGATGTTTTAATAACTGCTGATAAAGATTTTGATCCAGTTGTCGAACTAAGCGTTGAGCATATTCGTTTGCAATATCTTGAATTTCATTGGCATCGGCTTGTTTAAACATTGCATTAAATAATTTGATACGCATGGAGTTGGCAGGATAGATATTTAAATAATAAGCCTGAATCCACGGTAAAATTTTAATGCCTTGCTTTACGATATGTCTTTTTGATAAAGCATAGAAAATAAACCCTGTGAAACTGTCTTTTTTACACAAGGTTCCGTCAAAATCAAATAATGCTAAATTTTTAAACGTTTTGCTCGGTGCATACATGTTTCATATCGTCCGTTTACGCGGCTTGCGTACCAGTTAGTATTATAATCACGACTCAATTTAGGCCCAGAAATGACAACTTCAGGCATTATCGCATACATTGGATCTTTGCCTGTTTTATTCTTATAAAGTTTAGTCACTGCAATATAGGTTTGAGTTTTTTCAAAATCTTGCTGCTTCTCGTCTTTTAAATCACTACGTAGTTGTCTCGGTGTAACTAAAATATTATTTTTTGAAAATAAAGCAGTGAGAGCTTTTTCTGTATCAGTTATCGCTGGACGTGGGTCGCCATTTTTGTCATACGAGAGTAAATCACCATCGAGTGCCAGATCAGCTTCAGTGAGCTTATCAATCATTTTTTGAAAAGCGGCATTTCTGCTCGAATACATCCCAGAGTTATAGTCAGCAAAACGATAAATCGGTTTATCATAATCTGCTGGATACATCATTAAACGATGGATTCCATAGTATAAACCACCAAATTCAGTATATAGATCATCACGTAATTCATTGATGTTCATACTGGTGCGTTTATGCTCTTTGGCATAATTGATATGAACCTGCATTGAACCTAATGTTGTGATTGGGTTCATTTTTTCAGCAATATCTTGACCAACAAATTTTGCCGCACCCGTCAGCGCACTCACATGATAATGCTTTGCCATATAATCAAAGATTTCACGGTAAAGTACGTCTAAATCTTTTTCAGTGCGGACACGACTCATTTGTTTTAAATAGTTATCATCTGGTGAGGGCTGATTTTTTAAAACATTCTCAAAATATGAAGCAACCGTGCCACCAATTGTGGTTCCAAGTTTATCTTCAAATTTTTCATTTAAACGTGTGGTGACTTCTTTTACCGCTTTATCCCCCAAACCTGGCACAACAGGATTGGCAACAAAGTTAGATTCCTGATCAACCACCGCGATGATGGTACAGATATTTTCTTTGTTGGTTGGGATTTTTAATTCATTGGAAATATCGTAGATGTCTTTTGCCCACGAGTCACGTTGATTGACACGGTTTGGAATCAGTTTTCTGATTTGCTCTTGTTTTAATTGTTCATCATCTTCATGGGCAAACCATGAACCTTTACCACAAGCAACTAGGCTTAAAGAAAGAGCTAACACGCTGAAAGATTTAAGAAATGCGTGATGTCGAACTAATTTTTTCATGTCGAAGAAAACATACTCAGAAAATGATGAGCCACTATGGCAGATGCAGTATACTATGAAGGTCTAAAAATGTATGAATATATATGTATATTGGTCCTTATCAACTGTCAAATAATTTAATCGTTGCGCCTATGGCCGGAGTCACAGACCGTCCGTTTAGGACACTGTGTAAATACTTTGGCGCTGGGCATGCGGTAAGTGAAATGATGACCTCTGATCAGACCTTACGTATGACCAAAAAGAGTCTATATCGGGCAAATTTTGATGGTGAATTAGCGCCGATTTCAGCGCAAATTGCAGGATCTGAACCAGATCAGTTGGCTGAGGCAGCACGTTATCAAGTTGCAAATGGTGCGCAAATTGTCGATATCAATATGGGATGCCCAGCAAAAAAAGTCTGTAATAAACTGGCAGGTTCGGCATTGCTGAAAGATGAAGATTTGGTTGCCCGAATTTTAGAAGCGGTGGTAAAAGCGGTTGATGTGCCTGTGACGTTAAAAACACGGTTAGGTTTTTTAAATGGTCATGAGAATATTATCCGTGTGGCGAAACGAGCAGAAGAAGCAGGAATTGCAGCCTTAGCCTTACATGGTCGTACCCGTGAGGATATGTATTTAAATACGGCACGTTATAGTTTGATTAAAGAAGTCAAACAGATGCTCTCTATTCCTGTGATTGCCAATGGAGATATCGACAGTCCAGAGAAAGCTAAATATGTATTGGACTATACTGGTGCTGATGCCGTTATGATTGGGCGCGCGGCCCAAGGGCGTCCGTGGATTTTTCGTGAAATTGCCCATTATTTAAAAACCGGTGAATATTTAGCAGCACCAGATATTCAAGAAGTAAAACACGTATTACTGGGCCATTTGTCTGAACTTTATCAATTCTATGGTGAATACTCAGGTTGCCGAATTGCACGTAAGCATATTGCTTGGTACACCAAAGGTTTACACTCAAGTAATGAATTTCGTCAAAATATGTACAAAGTGGAAAGCACTGTAGCACAAGCAAAAGTTGTTGAGGATTACTTTAATCACTTGCTTGAACAAGGCAATACGATGAGTGATGTACAGGTTGAATCGGTAAATTTATTGGATGTGTAATCAATAAGGTGTAATGAGTATGGGAACGAACTCCCATACTGAATCAACCAATCACCAAATGTTTTTTTAATGCGTCGTTTAAAGGATAAATACGTTGTTTAGGCAAGAGCTTTTCAGCGTGTTTATACTGTCCTAGACGTCGAAATTGCGCCATCTTATTTACAAGAGGGGTGATATCTTGGATTGAGTGAATCGCCGTGTTGTTAAACGCTTGAATTAAAAAACGACTAATCCCAATTTGAATACTACGCTGTTCAAGCTTAGTTCCCTTTAAATTCCGTTCAGGATCCCACTGAATATGAGCCTTGGCATTTTCAAAAGACTCAAACCAGTGTTCGCCATTTTTATGCGCAGAGAGTGTCGGGTCGGTATGGATACTTTGCTGTAGTAAATATTCCCAAAAATCACGTTTGATACGGATTGCCAAAATATGATTTTGGTTGGATTTTGTTGCCCAATGACTTCTTTCCATTAGCCATAAAAATGAAGGTTTTATCCATGTCATTCTGTGAAAGGAAAAGGGCGAAACAAACTTTTGTTGTTGTACCGCCAATTGTGCAATTTGTTGGTTATAGGCTTGATAAACTGTAATCGTGTCACGGTCATATAGCGCACGTATTTGATGATATGCAGACATGATAAATCTCACTTGTATTTTGAATAAGTTGTTAAAAATTTTAAAACTTAATCAAATAAGTGGAAAATCATTCACCGATTGGCAAAAAATTTGATTTAACATGAGTATCAAGCTAGCTTTATTGATTTTGTCGCTATTCTAGCCAAAATGGTATTTTTATCAAGCTGATCAGGGGCTGTTGACATTTCATAAATGGCTTGCGTTGTAGGTTAAAATTGAGCATGAGACGTATACGTCGTAAAGCATGAATGAGAATAGCGAGACTATTTTCAAGTTTCATAACGAAGGCTGAGATAATTTTAGCCACAACCCTGAGCAAGAACAAAGCACTGCTTTGTTTGCAGCGCAAGGCGCAGCGGGGGACTAGCGTGTTTTTTGCCGCTACGTCGTTACCTTGCGAAACGATGTTTCTCATCATTTAGAATGACTAAATTTCGTATTTCGCGCCTAGTACCGCCTAAAAAACACACGTAGTCGCAAACGTAGACGAATTGTCAACAGACCCTATATTTCATATACCCACAATGATGGTTTAGTTAAGTCATGAATAAAGACTCTTTCAGAATACTGGCACAATACAATATCTGGGCAACCCAGCGTCTTTGTGAAAGTTTAAAAGCTGTATCCGATGATGATTTTAACAAAGATGTTGGTCTTTACTTTAAAAGCATTGTTGGCACCTTGAATCATCTATTGTTGGGTGAACATTATCTCTGGTATTCACGCTTTAAGCAGGGGATATCACCTGCAATTGCATTAAATACAATGATCCAAACTAAAAAGACAGCATTACTGGATGAATTACAAGAGAAGTCGAAAAATTGGATTGAGTTTCTAGAGCAGTTAGATGAAAAAACCTTAAATGCAGATTTAACCTATAAACGCGTTTCTGGACAAGAACTGACTTTGCCTTATGCTGCGACACTTATGCATGTATTTAATCATGGCACACATCATCGTGGGCAAATTACCGCTGCAATGACGGGATTGGGGTATGCATGTCCTGAACTAGATTTGGTATATATGTTGGTTGAACAAAGCCAAGCCTAATCAATATAAATAGAAGCTGTTGCAGTTCAGCTTCTATTGAAAGCTGAGTTGAGTATTAAGAATGGTTCATTTCCACAACCAATTGATTAACCAGATCCTGAGCCTCTAATTCACGAATCTGTCCAACATTACTTCCAGCCCAAAATGCACCAAAGCCAGTATCACCATGTTGCACCGCGAAAGCATTTAGCTGTTTTGCCAAATCATAGGCATAAGGGTAGGCAGCTACATGTGGACGGTCGGGCTGATCAATCCTCGCTTGCCAATGATTGATGATGCCGCGTGCTGGACGACCTGAAATGCTTGAGGTAATTTGAGTGAGTGGATGATCAAATAAGGCCTTGCGATATGCTACATTGGCGTTTGATGTTTTACATTGCACAAAAGCTGTTCCCAATTGTACGGCATCAGCACCAAGATTTAACATGGCTTTGGCTTGTTGCCCATTCATAATACCCCCTGCTGCAACGACAGGCAGTGAGCTATGTTTTTTGATAAGTGTGACTAGATCTGCGGTTTTAATTGCACCATCAATTTGAGCGTTAAAAATACCGCGATGCCCACCTGCTTCGATACCTTGAGCCACAATAATATCAATCCCAGCTTCTTCAATAGCCAGCGCTTCAGCCAGATTGGTTGCAGAAACTAGAGTGATGATACCGGCTTGTTTTAATTTTTGAATTTGATATTGATGCGGGATACCAAAATGAAAACTTACCGCTTTGGGTTGAGTGTCTAAACACAGGTTTAAAAAATCATCATTGTCTTTAAAGCTCGGGTAGATGCATTTTAATTCTGTGGGTGGATTTACGCCGAATTTTTTAAATTCAGCTGCTAAATGTTGACTCCACAGCGTATTAGATTCAGTGTTTAATGCTGTTGATTCATGACAGAAAAAATTTAATTGAAAAGGATGTGGTGTTAACGCCTGGGTTTCTTGAATTTGTTGAAGTGCAGAATCTATGGTATTTGCACCGAGCCCTAAAGCGCCTAAAGCCCCTTGATTTGATACTTCTGCTGCCAATAGTGGGGTAGAAACGCCTGCCATTGGTGCAAGTAAGATGGGATGTTTTATCCCTAATTGTTCTAATAAAGACATACTTAAGCTCCTTGAGTTTTAAGTTACTTTGCCCAAGCCAATTGCAATAAGCAAATTATGTTCGGTATTTATTATAAAAATATAATTCAAATACACCTTTATAAGTGTAGCTTATTTTATACAGGCTTAGATTACATCGGAGTGACTTGGAACAGAGAACCAATCCAGCTTGAGAACGCCATTGCGATAATTCCCCATACTCCCACACGGAAACTACCCTTGAGTATTGATGTACCCGCAAAATAGCTGGATAAGGCACCGAGTATGACCAGAGATAAGATACCGACTACTAAAACAATTTTTTCTAAATACACTTCGGGGCTAAACAGAATCGACAATGTTGGAAATAAGGCGCCTATTGAAAATGATAAGGCTGAAGAACCAGCAGCTTGTAATGGTCTTGCCGCAGTTGCTTCATTGATCCCAATTTCATCCCGTGCATGCGCTTCTAAGGCATCTTTTTCTGTGAGTTGAACAGCAACTTGATGCGCCAATTCGGGATCTAAACCGCGTTGAATATAAATGTGAGTCAGTTCTTTAAGCTCTAAGTGTGGGTTTTTTTCTAATTCGCGAGCTTCGATTTTTAAATCCGCTGCTTCAATATCTGCTTGAGATTTGACGGAAATATATTCACCGGCAGCCATTGAGGTTGCACCTGAAATCAATCCCGCAATACAGGTAATCAATAGCGTGTGACTAGACGCACCACTCGCTGCCATTCCCATCACTAAACTGGTCACAGAAATGATGCCATCATTTGCACCCAAGACCGCTGCTCTTAACCAGCCTGTACGTTGTATAAAATGCTGTTCTAGGTGATGAGAATGTGGCATAAACAAAACTCCGAGTAACTGAAAGCTGATTCATTGATAATCTAAATATATGACAAATATAAAAAAGCTCCTATATTTAGGAGCTTTTTTTCAGATTAAAACTATTGGCTTGCTTTTTCTTTAACGTCCGCAGCACCTTTTTCAACAGCACCAGCTGCAGTTGCAGTGGCATCTTTAGCCGCATCAACAGTTGCATCGGCAGCATGTGCAGTTGCATCAGCGGCATGATCGACAGCAGTCGCAGTTGCATTTGCTGCATTATCCGCAGCTTTCGCCGTCGCATCAGCTGCATTTTGAGCGGCATGTTCTGCATCATGTTTTGCTTGTTCTACGGCATTTTCAGCATGTTCACCTGTGGTCGCTCCTGTTTCTGGCGCTTTATCTTTATTACAACCAACAAGTGCAATCGTTGCAATCAGACCAAGAGAGAGTAGAAGTTTATTCATTGTCTTGTACCTTTTTTAAATTGATTTTTGGCATCCAGCAGTTGGATGAAATAAATATAAACACAAAAAATAACCAAATCAAAAAATAAAATGTAAAGTTTTTATAAGATCAATTTATCTTATATCGAATAATAGCGCACAAATCTAGTTTTAATAAAAGCTTAATATAATATCAATAAACTGATTTTATAGTTTAACTGCCAATATCAATAAAATAAACAATGGTAAAATTTAAGCTTGTTTTAATGCTGTATCATTAAAACTAAATCAAGATAAGGTTTAAGATCCACTCAATTTATGATATTAGTTATTTGAAAGTGACCTTGTTGAAAAAAATCTGACAATTTGACGCTTTGTGGCACAATATCAGTGCTCAAAAAATTAAATTAAAAGTGAAAAAACATGTTTACAAGCCAATAAAAACAGATAGAATTGAATGTAAAATGTGAAGTATATCAAATAATTCTGTTGCTGGAAAAAGTCTGAAAAACTTGTGTTTTCGGCTTTTGAAAATGCTGAATTTACAAATTAATTTATGGGGTTTTCTTGAATATGCTTGACCTAAACACATCTCGAAAAGTACCTGATGATTTTGTAGCATATGCTGAAAAACAAATCAGGCAGCTTTTGAACTCTGTCAGTGGTGTAGAGTTCATCATGTTGTGTACTTCTGATGGGTTTGAAATTGCTTTAGTCAACAAGAAAAATATTAGCAATTCTGGAAAGATTGCCGCAGTGAGTAGTTCGATTTTAGCCCTAGTAACCGCATTTGTTTCAGAAATCAATCTTGTTGGATGTCAAACAATTACCTTAGATGCTGAGAACGGAAAAGCACTTTTGACAGCCATTCCTCATTCAAAGCATCCACTGGTTTTAGTGGCGATGACCAACAAAGATATTTTATTGGGACAAATGCTCTATGAGCTTAAATCCACCTCAGAATTACTGATGAGAAATATATAGATAAGCCATTGTGAAAAATGTAACTTCAGTTGCATTTTTTTTGAAAAATGAGATTTATACTGGATTTTTCTATCTGGTGTTTGTTAGATTTTTTCTAAAGTTTTAAATAGTCAAATTAGTCATTTATTTTTTAAATTTCTATTGAATAGTTAATATTTTTTATGCTATTAAAATGAGTGTGGGAAATAATTAATTAAAATTGATTATCAAATAAAATTAAATGGGTATTCAAAAAAAGAATACTAATTTATCCATGTTAGTTAGAAATGAATATTTTTAACTAAATAGTAAAGTGTTTTAGTAAAGCAAAATAAAAATTGAATTACTAAAGCGAACAACAATGTTGAAAGAAACGGGGATGCTCATGGCTCGTATTACACTAGATCAATTAACTGATATCGATGGTTTCGTTTGTGCTGCATTAGTAGACAGCGAAAGTGGTTTATCTTTAGCGACTGCAGGTGCAGGTTTAGACTTAGAATTAGCAGCAGCAGGTAATACTGAAGTTGTTCGTGCTAAGCGTAAAGTAGCAAAAGCACTGAAATTAGATGATGTAATTGAAGATATTTTAATTACATTAGGTAAACAGTATCATTTGATTCGCCCACTTGATTCAAATGAAAACTTATTCCTTTATCTTGTTTTAGATCGTTCTAAATCAAACTTAGCAATGGCTCGCCACGAGTTAAAAGCATTTGAAAAAGGCTTAGACTTTTCTTAATTTAAAAATTGAAAAGCATAAAAAACTCGTCTACGGACGAGTTTTTTCTTTGGCTATCCTGTATAACATAGATATCGTATTTAGAGTGTTGAGTGTAGATGTTAAAAGCTGGAATTTATAAACATTATAAAGGTAATTTATACCAAGTCTTTCATGTCGCAACACACAGTGAAACCCGTGAAAGAGTTGTGGTTTACCAATGTTTATATGATGATTACTCAATCTGGGTTCGACCTTATGAAATGTTTTGTGAGCAGGTCACCTTAGAAAATGGTCAAGTCCAAGCGAGATTTGAATTTTTACATGAGGTTTGAGTTGTACTTGCTAGATTTTACCAAATGATAAAGTCACGAAATAAACCGTAACGATGTAACTTGTCAAAAGCTATGTATTGTCATAGCAATGACGTAAATGATTGAAATAATAACAATGATAGTAAAAAGGAAGATCTAAACATGAGTTTAAGTAACCCATTTTTGCAACGATTGAATGAACTATATCAATCCTTTATTAAGTTTGATGCTACACAGTGTGATCGTATTAAACGCTATCGAAATATTGAACCTGAATCAGCATTGTTTTTAGCCATGCAAGTGCGAATTCAGCAATCTAAGAAAATTTTAGAGATTGGGACATCAACAGGTTACTCTACATTGTGGCTTGCAGATGCAGCCAAAGTCACAGGTGCCAAGGTGACAACGCTAGAGATCGATAAAAAAAGAACTCAGCAAGCGCAACTGCATGCTCAAGAGTTACGGGTTGATGACGTGATTGATTTTTGGGTAGGGGATGCACAAAAATACTTGGAACAGTGTCAGGAACAATATGACTTTATTCTACTGGACGCTGAACGCAATGCTTATTTAAATTACTGGGTATATCTACAGAAGATGCTTGTAGAGCATGGTGGGGTACTGATTGTAGATAATGTGATATCACATGCTGCTGAAGTAAAGAGCTTTATCACGGAAGTTAAACGAGATGAAAGGTTTATGACCACAACTTTGTCGATTGGATCTGGTCTGTTTGTGGTGACATTTAAAAACTAATCGAGTTTTTACATCAGGGAGAAATCTCCCTGACTTTGCTCTAAAAGCACAGTTCTAAAAAAAACTATAAAATTGAAAGTCGCTTAAAATGTAAATCGTATTCTAGATATTTATGCACGAATGCTGTTTTATCACTACATCGTAGTAAATTATTGTATATAAATTCTGGGACAGGATGGTAAAGTTCACCAGAACCATTGTTATAAAAAATTTTTAAATACCGTGAAGAAGCATTGTACTTCCAAGAAGTCACGGTAATCATTGATCCCATAAGCAACCCCTTAAACTTTTGATTGTTTTACAGAAAAATGTATTCTGTATCTTTTGAAATTAGTCTATTCACTTAAAGAAATGTATAGTGGTTTTGTAAATAAAGCTGTTTATATTCTGCTAAAGATATTCATATTTTAACATTACAGATTCTGGGCAAGATAAACACTCAAAAAATCATCAGTAAATGAGAAAATTGGTATTTTACTTTAGGGTCTGTTGACATTTCATAAATGGCTTGCGTTGTAGGTTAAAATTGAGCAGGCAAGGCATGAAACGAAGAGAATAGCGAGACTATTTTCGAGTTTCATAACGAAGGCTGAGATAATTTTAGCCACAACCCTGAGCAAGAACAAAGCACTGCTTTGTTTGCAGCGCAAGGCGCAGCGGGGGACTAGCGTGTTTTTTGCCGCTACGTCGTTACGAACTACTCTTTTAGAATGACTAAATTTCGTATTTCGCGTCTAGTATCGCCTAAAAAAACACTCGTAGTCGCAAACATAGACGAATTGTCAACAGACCCTAATCATTAAGAGGTAGATCATGATTCTTGCAATAGACGTTGCCTATATAGATAACTCTGCACAAGTTGCTGGTGTAGTATTTGAATCTTGGGCGAGTTCAGCTGTATTGAATCATTACCTTATCACCATCAACCCAATTGCTGACTATGAGTCAGGTCAATTTTATAAACGTGAATTACCGTGTATTTTGACGTTATTGGATTTGGTGAAAGAGCCCATTGATATGATTGTGATTGATGGCTATGTCTATTTAGGCGCTGAACAAACAGCAGGTTTAGGACAGCACTTATATGCTGCCTTAGTTGATAAAATCCCTGTGATTGGAGTGGCTAAAAATGAATTTAGGGGAACACCAATGGAATTTGAAATTTTACGTGGACAAAGTGTTAAGCCATTATATGTCTCTGCCATCGGCATAGAATTAGTGCAAGCAAAACATAATGTACAGTCCATGTACGGGAAATATTGTATTCCAGAGTTACTCAAGCAAGTTGATCGTTTGAGTAGAACAACGCAAAAATAATTTTTTGCTATCCTATATTCAGTGGTTTAAATGTATTATCAATTGACTCATTTTTTGTTTTCTATAGAACAATATTTTATAAATTTAAGGAGAAACATCAATGGATCAGTCAGCGGCTTTTCAAAAAATTTCCATTAACTATATTGAATTTATGGTGAAAGATGTCGTACAAAGCAAAAGGTTTTATCGAAACTTAGGCTGGACTTTTACCGACTTTGGCCCTGAATATTGTGAATTTGATTCTGGAGAGATAAAAGGGGGCTTTGCTCAGTCTGATGATGTGCAAAGTTCTGGTGGTGCATTAATTGTTTTGTATAGTGCCCAATTAGAACAAAGCTTAACGTGTGTGAAAGAGGCGGGTGCAACCATCGTACAAGAGATTTTTAGTTTTCCTGGTGGACGTCGTTTTCATTTTAAAGATTTAGATGGATATGAAATTGCAATTTGGTCGCATTAAATAAAAATCTACAAACACAAAAACCTGTACATAAAATCTAATGCAAAAAACCACGCTAAAAAGCGTGGTTTTTTATGTGTTTAATCTAATTCAAGAATTAGATTTTACCAACTAGGTCGATTGAAGGAGCAAGAGTTGCATCGCCTTCTTTCCATTTAGCTGGGCAAACTTCACCAGGATGACCGTGAACATATTGAGCTGCTTTAACTTTACGAAGAAGTTCAGAAGCATCACGACCAATACCACCAGCATTGATTTCGATGATTTGGATTTTACCTTCAGGATCGATAACGAAAGTACCACGATCAGCAAGACCAGCAGATTCAATTAAAACTTCGAAGTTTTTAGCAAGAACCCAAGTTGGGTCGCCAACCATTACATATTCAATTTTTTTGATTTCTTCAGAAGAATCGTGCCAAGCTTTGTGCGTGAAGTGTGTATCTGTAGAAACAGAGTAGATTTCAACGCCTAATTTTTTGAATTCAGCATAGTTGTCAGCAAGGTCACCAAGTTCTGTTGGGCAAACAAAAGTGAAGTCAGCTGGATAGAAGAAAACTACAGACCATTTACCTTTAAGATCGGCTTCTGTAACTTCGATGAATTGGCCGTTTTGGAAAGCTTGTGCTTTAAAAGGTTTAACTTCAGTATTAATTAAGCTCATCATTATCTCCATGATTGAGGTGTTTATCTAATATTTAACTAGAATAATGAATTTTAGATTATTGGGGAAATAGTATTTTTTTATCGCTAAGATCGGAAAATCAAATTAGCGTGCTCCAGATACATTTCACCAAAAACCGTTGTTTTGTCAGTATTTCATCAACTAAAGCAAATAAAGATGATGTTTGAATGACAAAGCATCCTTTTTTAATCTGTTACAAACATGATGCTTCTGGGGCTATATTTCAAGGGCGATTTCTAAAAAAGATATAAAATTTATTTCAATGTATAGAATTTGTTCATATAAGATAAATTGAATTTTAACTCCATCACATTTCAATGTTGTATAGCGTGCAAATGATTTGGGGGGGCTGCTGTTTTGTACTTAAGCATCACCCCAAGCTACCTTATTGATGTAGATCAACCGCAACAGATCTAGGTCTATATGAGTATTTGCAGCCACAGACAGTTGCTAGTTGAGTGGACTTTAGCAGCTTTTAAATATTATTTTTATAATACATGCATAACGTAAACATGAATTCACTTTGATTGGACTATCTCTCCTGTGCTTTACAGCGTAAAATATTCCGTTCAATTTTAAGTATTAGGATAATGCATCTGTGCCAAATCAGTTAAATGTCGATCAATGGGTTATGGTACGAGATCGCCATCGTTTAAATCGACTGAAAAAAGGAAAAGATGCTCATCCTGAAAAATTCCAAGAACTGTTTGAGAAATCAAACCATCAAGTCAAAAAAAGATTAGCCAGCCTACCGACAATTAAACTCAATCAGGATCTACCGGTTACCCAGTATGCAGATAAACTGATTGAAGCGATTCAAAAGCATCAGATTATTATTGTTGCAGGGGAGACGGGTTCTGGTAAAACCACACAATTGCCACAGATCGCAATGCTTGCAGGTCGTGGCTTAACTGGGATGATTGGTCATACTCAGCCTCGTCGTTTGGCAGCACGAAGTGTATCGCAACGTATTGCTGAAGAAGTCGGTGAGAAGCTGGGTGAAAGCATCAGTTTTAAAGTGCGTTTTAATGAACAAGGATCAAATGATTCAATCGTTCGCTTAATGACGGACGGTATTCTTCTTGCTGAACTTTCTAATGATCGTTATTTAAATAAATATGACACGATTATTATTGATGAAGCGCATGAACGTTCATTAAACATTGATTTCATCATGGGTTACCTAAAACAACTGGTAAAAAAGCGCCCTGATTTAAAAATCATTATTACTTCAGCGACATTAGATGTGAATCGCTTTAGCGAATATTTTAATGGCGCACCGATTTTTGAAGTGGAAGGACGTAGCTTTCCAGTAGAACTGCGTTATCGTCCGATTTCTGAGATGACGATCAGCGGCAGTGATGATGATGACTTTGATGATTTTGAAGAAAATTTACCACGTGCAGTGGTACAAGCTGTAGAAGAATGTTTTAAGGATGCTGAATCTAAAGGACATCCTGAACATGCGGATATTCTTATTTTTTCAAGCACTGAACAAGAAATTCGAGAACTACAAGAGACCTTACAAAAATTTGGTCCTAAACACACGCAAATTTTACCGTTATATGCACGTTTAGCTTTAGCCGAACAGCAGAAAATCTTTAATCCCTCTGGTGGTGGGCGACGTATTATCATCGCGACCAACGTCGCTGAAACAGCATTGACTGTACCGAATATTCGTTATGTGATCGACAGTGGCTTTGCGCGTATTTCTCGCTATAACTATCGTTCACGGGTACAGCGTTTACCGATTGAAGCGATCTCTCAAGCTGCTGCAAATCAGCGTAAAGGCCGATGTGGTCGTATTACACCAGGTGTTTGCATTCGCTTATACAGTGAAGATGATTTTCAAAGTCGTCCAGATTTTACTGAACCCGAAATTAAACGCACCAATTTAGCATCGGTTATTTTACAGATGCAAAGTCTCGGTTTGGGTGCTGTAGAAGATTTTGATTTTATTGAGCCACCAGACCATCGTTTGGTCAATGATGGGCGTAAATTGCTGATTGAATTAGGTGCTATCCATGAAGTGCAAAATTCAAATAATCTTCCTCAAGCGGTTGCACAAAGTGAAAGTGCGGTTTCCCAACAGGGAGCTGTAGCTGGTGCTAAAGCAAAAAACCTTGCTCAACCTGTCACTAAAAAAGCCGAACTTCAAAACAACAGTTTAACCAAAATCGGTCTACAAATGGCAAAAATGCCTATAGACCCACGCCTTGCACGGATGATTCTCGGTGGTGCTCATTTTGGAGTACTGAATGAAGTTTTGATTATTGTTGCTGCGCTTGCAGTACAAGACCCACGAGAGCGTCCTGCTGATAAGCAAATGCAGGCAGATCAAAAACATGCGCTATTTAAAGAAGCAGATTCAGATTTTCTATTTTATATTAAACTGTGGAATACACTGACTGAAAATCGTGAAACTTTAAGTGAAAGCAAAAGACGTAATTTTGCCAAACAGCATTTTCTTAGCTGGTTGCGCTTACGCGAGTGGAAGAAAACGCATGAACAATTACTGGATTTAGCACAGGGCTTAAAACTTTCATTCAATGAAAAGACAGCCAGTTATGAAAATTTACATCGTGCTTTATTGACAGGATTATTGTCTTTTATTGCCAATAAAACTGACGAACGTAATATTTTTATGGCAGTTCGTCAGCAAAAAGCCCGAATTTTTCCTGCATCGACCTTACATAAAACCAATACCCCATGGGTGATGGCATTTGAAATGGTCGAAACCTCACAGGTGTATTTACGCACACTAGCAAAAATTGAGCCTGAGTGGATTCTTTTAGCTGCGCCTAACTTATTAAAACATCATTATTTTGAGCCACATTGGGCGAAAAAACCGGGTGTGGTCAATGCTTATGATCAGATTTCATTATTTGGGCTGATCATTGAACCGAAACGCGCCACCAATTATGAAAAAGTGGACCAATTGGCTGCGCATGAAATTTTCTTAAGAGATGCACTAACCACAGGAAACTTGGGAACAACCCCACCATTCTTAAAACACAACCTATTAAAGCTTGAAGAAGTTGAGCGTGTGGAAGACAAACTGCGTCGTCGTGATTTGGTTGTCGATGAAGAAACCATTTATCAGTTTTATGCCGCAAAAGTACCTACAGAAATTGCCAGTCGGCGTAGTTTTGAAGATTGGCGAGCAACAGTAGAGCCGCAGAATCCTCGTTATCTGTTTGTTGATGATGATGATTTATGGATGAATGACCGTCCAACCACGCAACAATTTCCAGATTATTTACATAATGGACAATTACGTTTAGCTGCCAGCTATCGTTTTGATCCAAGTCATGATGAAGATGGCGCAACAGTAAAAATTCCGGTACAAGCCTTAGCGCAAGTTGATGAAAATATTTGGTCTTGGGGAATTCCGGGTTGGCGTTTGGATTTAATCGAAGCGTTATTAAAAGCCTTACCAAAAGATAAACGTCGTAATTTGGTGCCGATCCCAGATACAGCCAATAAATTGATCAAAGCAGTCGATGCGCAACATTTGCATCAGCATATTTTTGAGTTTTTGGCATTTCAATTACGTGGTGAACAAATTACCAGTAAAGATTTTTCTTTTGAACGTATTGATCAGTACTTAATTCCATTTATCAAAGTAATTGATGAAAAAGGCCGCGTGATTGAAAAAGGCCGTGATCTTGCCGAACTCAAAGCACGTTGTCGAACTGAAACACACAGTCCCGTCAAACAGTTAAAAGGTGAGTTTACTACTTTCCCTGAAAGCTTTGTATTTGAGGCCTCTCAGAAAGTAACCGGAGTTGTAGTTAAACAATATCAGGCACTGGTCCCGAGCAAAGACTTTGCTAAGTTAGAGTTGAAAGATGACTCTGGTATTGTGATTCAGACTTTTAATGATCAAAGTGAAGCGATTAAGCAGCACCGTGAAGGCGTAATTCGTTTGATTCATATGCAATTGGGTGATTTGATTCGTCAATTGAAAAAGCAAATTTCCAAGCCACTGGCATTGGCATATTCTCCTTTGGGTGATAAAGCACAACTTGAGCAAATGTTGGTGTACGCAACATTACAAATGGCTATTCAAGATTTACCCATTAATGCTGAAGAATTTGCGATAGTCTTGGCAGATGTGAAAAAGTCATTTTTAAGTCATGGTCAGGAAGCATTAAAGCTGATCAGTGAAATTTATATTCAATGGCAGGAAATACGTCAGCAATTGCTGATGTTGGATCAAGACGTATTTGCTAAAAATATGAATGATATTGAAGATCAACTGGATTTAATGAACTTATCCAATTTTGTTTATTCAAAATCTTCCGATATTTGGCAGGAATATCCACGTTATTTAAAAGCATTGTTATTGCGTTTAGATCGATTGCCGAATAATCTAAATCGTGATGATGCTGCAATTAAAGAAGTCGATCCTTGGATGGATAAACTGTTTAAGTTTAAGTCGGATGTTCGTGTTAAAGAAGTCTACTTCATGGTTGAGGAACTACGTATTTCATTATTTTCTCAACCAATGAAAACCAAGATGCCGATTTCGTCAACCAGAATACAAAAAGTATGGGAAAAGCTTGGAATCAGTTAGAATAGAAATAATTTGAAATATTTGTGAATTTAAAAAGGAGTTTTACATGGGCATCCGTATTACAGGTACAGGTTTGTACCATCCTGAAGAAGTGATTACCAATGAAGAATTGGTGGATTGTTTAAATGCTTATGTGGAACAATTTAACAGTGAAAATGCTGAAAAAATTGAAGCGGGTGAAGTTGTTGCCCGTCGTGGTTCTAGTGCAGAATTTATTGAAAAAGCCTCAGGCGTAAAGCGTCGTTATGTCATTGAAAAATCAGGTGTCCTAGACATTAATCGCTTGCGTCCACGTTTAGAAGAACGTTCAGATGAAGAGCTTTCAATCCAAGCAGAATGGGGCGTAATTGCAGCAAAACAAGCGATGGAAAATGCAGGCGTAACTGCAGAAGACATCGATGTGGTGATTTTGGCTTGTTCAAATTTACAACGTGCTTATCCTGCTGTTGCAATTGAAATTCAAACTGCATTGGGTATTCAAGGCTATGCTTATGACATGAATGTGGCGTGTTCAGCTGCTACATTTGGTTTAAAACAAGCCTATGATGCTGTAAAAACGGGTGCACGTCGTGTGTTATTGGTTAATGTGGAAATTACCTCAGGCCATACTGACTATCGTTCACGTGACTGTCACTTTATTTTTGGTGATGTTGCAACAGCTTCAATTATTGAAGAAACGGACAGCAAAACAGGGTTTGAAATCGTAGATACCCATTTGTTTACCCAATTCTCTAATAACATCCGAAATAATTTTGGTTTCTTAAATGGTTCAGAATTAACTTCTCGTGATGATAAGCAATTCCGTCAAGATGGCCGCAAAGTATTTAAAGAAGTGTGTCCATTGGTTGCGAAAATTATTTCTACACAATTGGAAAAGAACAGTATTCAACCTGAAAATGTAAAACGTTTTTGGTTGCATCAAGCCAATGCCAATATGAATGAATTAATTTTAAAACTCATTGTCGGTAAAGAAGTTGCAGAAGCGGATCCTGATTTGGTACCAATCATTTTAGATGAGTTTGCCAATACGTCTTCAGCAGGTGTGATTATTGCATTACATCGTAGTGCGAATCAGGTGAATGATGGTGAATATGGTGTACTGTGTTCATTTGGTGCAGGTTATTCTGTGGGTTCCATCCTTGTGCAAAAGCATGTTGCTTAAATTATAACTTTATAAAAATTCCCCCCTTGCGCCGCGAAAAGCGCAGTTTAGCTACTTTGAAAAAGAGGGGGGATTGTCCAGAATTTAAGTTATTTTATTTGTGTAAAGCTCTTCCCTGAAAATGGAGGAGTCATATGCTTAAGGCTAAGATCAAATAATGTTGAAAAGTATTTTGTAGAGATACAGCATGACTGAAAAAACCTTGAAAATACGACACAACGCTAAACTGATTCGATTAATAAGTAGCTTACAGCGCTTTTACTTTCGTCCAACATTTTTAGGTACTGAAAATTTAGTGCCGAATAAACCAGCCATGTATGTCGGTAATCACACCATCTATGGTGTTTTAGATTCTCCGATTCTGATTGATTATTTATTTACAGAACATAAAATCGCAGTGGTCAGTTTAGCTGATCATATGCATTTTCATATTCCGATTTGGAAAGAAGTGGTTAAACGTGTCGGTGGGGTTGATGGCGTACAAGAATATGCCAAAGAAGCGATGCGACAAGGTTATTCGATTCTGGTTTTTCCAGGCGGCGGTCGAGAAGTCATTAAACGTAAAGGTGAAGCTTATCAACTGATCTGGAAGCAACGCTTTGGTTTCTTAAAGTTGGCTCAGGAATTTGGTTATGAAATTGCCCCTTTTGTGGCTTTAGGTGGTGATGAAGTTTTTGATTTAGCTTTTGATGTAAACGTACTGCTTAAACAAAAGTGGTTTAATAAAATATTATCAAATCCCAAAATAGGTTCATTGCTTAGACAAGGTGAAGTTATTCCTTCGATTCCGAAGCATATTATTCCAAAGCGAATCCCTTTTTATTTTAAATTTATGCCACGGTTATCTATTGACCAGATAGAAAACATGGATGATATGATTGTATTTCGTGATCAATTGCAAGCGAGCATTTATACTGAAATTGAGGCGTTAAAGTCCTATCGAGCACATGACTTGGAACAAAAAACCTAGAACAAAAAGCTTAGAACAAAAAACAATTTTTGAGATCGCATAATGTTTGAACTGCAAACCAATTTTAAACAGATACTTAAGCTCTTCAATCCGCGAACTCAACCCATTCAAAGTACTGTGACTTTTCTTCAAGATCCTTATTATCTCGAATTTTTAGGACAGTGTAGCGATACTGAAATTACCCCTGATATTGATTTATTTGGCTATGAAACTACGATAAAGGAAAACCAGTATTTCGCAGAGCATGTGGAAAATTTATCCCAACAACTATGGAAAATTGGTCGTACAGGTCAAGGTGATGAATGGTTTTTAGATCGGAATAGTTTTGATATTTTATTCTATGATCATGATTTAGGTATGGACTTAGATGAGAATTTAAAACGTGATCAGTTTCAGTCGATGCAAATCAACTTTTTTCAATTTTTACAATTTGCTTTACTTCTGCAAGCGTTGGAACAACACTTGGATAAAAATCCATTATCTACGATTGAGTTAGAGCAATTTCAAGATACCGTGAACCGTATCCATCCTGAACTTTTTTCACGTTATCCATTTGATTATTTATAAGTTATAAGTGTTACAATTGAACGATAAAATGAGTTTACTCACAATATAGAGGAATAAAAATGTATACAGCTTCATGCCTTTGTGGAGGTATTCAACTGAAAATTCATAGTGAAATCCCTCAAATATTTGTCTGCCATTGTCAGCAATGTCAAAAAGCCCAAGGTTCAGCATTTGTGGCGATTGCTCCTATCCAGACTAAAGATTTAGAGATTGTTCAAGGACAGGCATTGTTTCAAGAATATTATGCCTCTGAAAATAAAAAGCGAACGTTTTGTAAAAGATGTGCATCCCCATTATTTAGTGCGCGTTTAGACCTACCTGAGGTCGTGAGATTACGTGTAGGCATTGTAAATGAGCCTGTTCAAGGCAAGATTGTTTCACATGCGTTTACTGACAACAAAGCTGCTTGGTTTGAAATTTTGGATGATGCCCCACAATTTGCTCAAGCGCTTTGTTAAAGAGTGAAGTTATATGTGAACAACAAAAATGCTGGATATTTATTGTTTAAATAAGATTTTGTGCGCTATCTTACTTATTTTTAAGTATCTGAATTTTATATTTTTATAAATAATTCAGAAATCAGTTTAAGTCGTTTGTATATATAAATACCTTCTGTATAATTTTCAAAAAATACACTTTAAATCAATAGAAGGTATAAATGACAAGAATAGTCGTCGCTGCAAAACAAGACAAAATATTACTACAGGATTCTCAAGCAAAAACGGTCAGTTTAGATCAACCCGCTATTATTCAAATTGGTGTCACACAACAAGATGTGAAAACACTAGAGCGATTAGGCGATAAGCTGATTATTAGTTTAAATAATGGTGAGCAAATTGTTTTAGAGGGTTTTTTTCAAGCCAATTCAACCACAACGCATTCTCTAACGTTCCCCAAAGCAGATGGAAGTTTCTCACTTGCTCACTTTGATGCCAATGGAAAATTTACAGACTATAGCGGTTTGCAAAAACTCGACACTTTACTCTATGAAGGGGCCAATACTGCGGCTGTTCAACAAGTCTCTGCCTACGAAGATTCAACCCCTGAGTTTTCATTTTCAAATTTATTTTCATCAAGCGCAGTGAAAGCAGGTGTTGGTCTTGTTTCTGCAATTGGTTTAGGTTTGGCATTGCTTGATGATGGGGGCAGTAATCAATCAAAGGGTATTACCGACATTATTGCACCGAAAACCCCGACGGCAACTTTGAATGCAGAGGGGACTGAAATTAAGGGTACCGCTGAAGCGGGTGCGACTATTTATGTGATTGATAAAAACCAGAAAGTGATTGCCACAGCAGTGGTCGATAAAGATGGAAATTATTCTTTGACATTGCCAGAGGCTTTGCTAAACAACAATACTTATTATATCAATGCAAAAGACAAAGCTGGAAATGCCTCAACCTATACCTCGGTTGTTGGCACGAAAGATACCATTGCACCTAATGAGCCTCAAGGGCAGTTAAATGAGCAAGGAAATATTGTTACTGGTAAAGCAGAGGCGAATGCCACAATTAATGTATATGACCCAGCAGGTCACCTGATTGGTACTGCTAAAGCCAATGCACAGGGACAATTTTCTGTTGCCATTTCTCCTGCTTTAACCACAGGCCAGATCGGTACAGTCGAAGCGATTGATGCATCTGGAAATAAATCAGAAAAACATAATATTGAAGTGGGTAAAGATACTATCGCACCTGATCAACCCAAGTTTGAGGTATCTAAAGAAGGGACTTCAATACACGGAACCGCAGAAGCAAATGCTAAAGTGATTATTCAAGATTCAACAGGTGTGGTGATTGCAACGGGTACTGTAGATGCCAATGGTAAATTCAATATCACCATTTCTCCTGCTTTAGATGCAAGCAAGACTGGCAAAATTATTGTTGAAGATGCTGCTGGAAATAAGTCAAGTGCTGTAGAAATTAAAGCTGGACAAGATGTTTTAGCACCAGATAAACCCGTGGCCAATTTAAATGCTGAAGGCACTATGATCACGGGTACCGCTGAAGCAAACTCCAAAATTTCAGTCTATGACAGTGCAAATAAATTATTAGGCACAGCAACAACGGACGCAAACGGAAATTATTCTGTCACACTTTCAACAGCGTTGACTGAAGCAAAAGTCGGCAGTGTATATGCAACAGATGCAGCTGGAAATCAGTCAGCGCTTAGCTCTGTAACAGGTACCAAAGATGTAACCGCGCCTGCAAGTCCAAAAATCACAGATGTGGTTGATGATGTGGGGGCAACTGTAGGCTCTGTTGCTGCAAATGGGACGACAGATGACAAGCGCCCTGTGATTTCAGGAACAGGAGAAGCTGGGGCGACTTTGATTATTTATGATAATAATCAGGCAATTGGAAAGGTCACAGTCGGTGCAGATAGTAAATGGTCATTTAGTTTTGCTTATGATTTAACTCTGGGGAGTCACAGTATTACTACTGTACAAACGGATAAAGCAGGGAATACCAGTTTAGTGAGTGATGCTCGAACATTTACTGTAGTCGAAATCGCCGCAAAAATGGCAGTTTTTGATGAAGCCTTGGCTTTTCATGCTGATTTAGCTAATTCGAATATTGATTCAGTTAAAAGTGCTGATGCGATTGGGTCAGGTGTTTTAAATTCTGAGCCAGAAAGTAGCGCTCAAGTATTAGGGCAATCGACACCAATAGAAAATCAATTTTCGCAGCTCCATTCAAATGTTTCAGATTTAGATCATACTGCTATAGCTGGCAGTTCAGCTATTCTCAGTACAAGCATAGCGACTGTACTGCAAGATGCACTTGAGAATACCAAAGTTGACGATATCAAGGTAGCCAATACCAATTCTTATGACAGCACGGCCATTTCAGTCGATGAATTGTTGGCAAAGACTTCAGTTAATGATTTAACTACAAATCAGATTGATGATGTGCTTGCTCGAACAATTGATCAAAGTGCTACATCCGTTGTCGATGATGCTAAAAATACTGAATTGGTCGTTTTCAATAAAGCCGAAAATCTATCAGCGCAAGATATACCTGTATTGCAATCTGATCTGATCAAAGACTTGTTTGATCCACAATTACTGACCTTTTGATTGAAAATAACCAGATAAGCACCTACGGGTGCTTTTTATGGAAACCAGATTTTATAGCGCTTGTTTAGCTTAAAATTGATGCATAAGGCTTTCAAATAAACGCTGAATAATTTTTTCAGCGTTTATATTTTTATCTAAAACGTGAACTTATACATATAAAATACCCAATTTCAGGTATATCTCTCTATTCCCCCATTTGATCTAATGATTGATATTTGATCAAAAAGTAGATTTGGGGATTATCATGAATAAAATTTATAAAGTTATTTGGAATTCACAACTTAGGTGTTGGCAAGCCGTTTCAGAATTGGCAAAAAATCATAGCACTTCACAAAGTACTTTGGATCATAAAAACGCGCTGACGGGCACTGTTCAAAAAGTATCTGGGATAAATTTAATCCGATTGGCTTTTTGGGGGCTAGCTTTATTGCCATTATCGATTTATGCCGCAATTTCTAATACGGAACTGCCTACAGGCGCCAATATCACTCAAGGTTCAGCCAACATTTCCCAAAATGGCAACGTTTTAAATATTCATCAAAATAGTCAAAACCTTTCGACCAACTGGAATACTTTTAATATTGGTAAAGATGCGACGGTTAATTTTAATCAGCAAAACCAGTCATCTATAGCCATTAATCGGGTTTTGGATAGCAATGCATCGCAGATTATGGGGCGTTTAAATGCCAATGGGCAGGTGTTTTTACTCAATCCAAATGGTGTGGTTTTTTCTAAGACGGCTCAAGTGAATGTTGGCGGTTTGGTTGCTTCAACTTTAAGTTTGAACGATGCGGATATTCAAAATGGAAAATATACTTTAAAAGCCAATGCCAATAGCACAGCAACGATAGAAAATAACGGTACTATTCAAACTTTATCAGGTGGAACTGTTGCGCTGATTGCGCCCAATGTTAAAAATACCGGCTCTATTGTGACACCGAATGGCGTTACTCATCTCACTGCTGCCAGTCAAGTCACTCTTGCTTTACAGGATGGTTCACTCACCCAGTACCAAGTTGATCAAGGGGTATTCAAAGGTTTAGTAGACAATGGTGGTGCAATTCTTGCCGATAATGGGGCTGTATATTTAACTGCAAAAGCCAAAGACAGTTTAAGTAAAGCCGTGGTCAATCATAGTGGGATTATTGAAGCCAATCGCTTAAGCCAAAATGCCAAAGGTGAAATCATTCTGTTAGGTGATATGCAAAATGGTGAAACAAATGTCAGTGGCCTGCTTAAAGCTGAAGGGAAAAATGGTCAAGATGGTGGGTTTATTGAAACCTCCGCAGCTCAAGTAAAGATTGAGAATAGTACGGTGGTATCCTCTCATTCTGAGGGCGGGAAAATCGGAAACTGGTTGATCGACCCTACCGATTTCAGTATTAATTCGGGTAATGCATCAGCAAGCAGTAGCGGCATAGGCGCAACCACTTTAGCAAGCAGTCTTGCAACCAGTAATGTCATATTGCTAACTAGCTCTACGGGTAACCAAAAGGGTGATATCAATGTTAATGCTGATGTAACTTGGGGGAGTGCGACCAGTCTGACTTTAAATGCACAAAATGACATCAACATTAATGCCAATATCACAGCGACCAATAATAGTGGCAAACTTAATTTGATATATGGACAAAACACGGGCAATACCAGCGCAAATTATTATATTAACAATGGCGCAAAAATAAACTTAAAGGCTGGGCAGAATTTTAGTACCCAAAAAGGCACGGCTGCTACTATTAACTATCAAGTCATTACGGCTTTGGGTGCACAGGGTTCGACAACAAGTCAAGATTTACAAGGGATCAACGGGAACCTGAGTGGTAATTATGTGTTGGGTGCAGACATAGATGCCAGCAGTACGGCGCTGTGGAATGGTTATACCGGATTCGACCCAATTGGCTTTTATAATGCAAATTTGAGTCCAACGGATCTCTCACAGCAGGCTTTTCGTGGACGGTTTGATGGATTAGGTCATGCGATTAGTGGATTAAGTATTGACTCTATGTATCAGGGCATTGGACTGTTTGCGATTACGCATCAGGGTGCACTTATACAAAATGTTGGACTGAATAGTATAAGTTATTCGGGTTATGGAAAAACAGGCGGGATCGTGGGGATTAATCTAGGCACGATTAATAATGTTTATGTCAATGCAGGCTTAGTCACAGGTAATACCGAGCAGTATGGCGGATTGGTGGGTTGGAACTATAATTCAGGAAATATTTTAAATTCTTATGCCAATGTGACTGTAAAAGGAAAATATTCGAATAATAATTATATTGGCGGTCTGGTTGGTTATAGTGATGGTGTTGTAAGTTCTTCTTTTGCAACAGGCGCGGTGACAGGAAATAATTATGTTGGCGGTTTAATTGGTGCTATATCAGGACAAATTAACAATTCTTATGCAACAGGTACTGTTATTGGAAGTCAGTATGTTGGAGGATTGGTGGGTTTCAATGGTGGCAGTGTTGACAAAAATTATTCTTCTGGAAGTGTAACTGGGGGGCAGTATGTTGGTGGTCTTGTTGGTGGTGGTAATGGTACAACCACAAATAGTTTCTGGAACACCAGTACTTCTGGAAGAACAAGCAGTGCGGGTGGTGTAGGAAAAACCACAACAGAACTTCAGCAAATTTCTACTTTTGCAGGTTGGGATATTGATGATGCAGGTGGTACAGGAAAAGTTTGGCGTATTTATGAAGGACGATCTGCGCCGTTACTACGTCATTTCCTAAAACCCTTGGTCACAGAAATTGTCGCTAATTTTTCTGACAAAATTTATGATGGATCGATAGCTTCTGGAACACTGGCTTCAGGACTGAATTATAAAACAACCAGTAAAAATGCAGGGATTTATAGTTTAAATGATGGCTCAATTCTGATTAGTGGTGTTCCAATCGCGGCAAATACAACACAGTTTGGCGATGATGTAATTTATAAAGAAAATGGTGGTTCAGGTTCATTAACAATCGCGAAAAGAGATTTAAATATTAATGGCTTGAGCGCTGCTGATAAGGTCTATGATACATCAAAAGTAGCAACCTTATCGGGTACTGCGGGAGTGACAGTGCTGTCAGGTGATTCAGTGACACTTTCGGGTATTGGATTTGGATCATTTACTGATAAAAATGTGGGCAATAATAAAAATGTGATTGTGTCGGGTTATACGCTGACTGGAACAGATGCTTTAAATTACAACTTGCTACAGCCGACAAATCTTAAAGCCAGTATAACGCCTGCAGTTTTAACCATTAATGGAATAAGTGTTGCAGATAAAACGTATGATGGTTTGGCTATTGCAACCTTAAATGGCACTGCTTCAATCAATCCGTTTGCTGGAGACTTTGTTGGATTGACTGGTAGTGGTATAGGAACATTTACAGATAAGAATGCCGGGATCAGGTCTGTGATCGTAACAGGCTATAACTTAACAGGTGCGGATGCAGGAAATTATACTTTTAGTCAGCCTATAGGTTTAAGCGCCACAATTCATAAAGCACAAGCCATTGTAACGGCCAATAGTTTAAATACGGTCTATAACGGTAAAGATCAAACGGCTACTGGCTTTACTGCGACAGGTTTGGTCAATGGCGAAACTACAAGTGTATTGTCAGGTGTTTCTGCAACTGTCACAGGCAAAGATGCAGGCAAATACACCAACACAGTAACAGGTGTAGACAAGAACTATGATCTGACACTTATTGATGGCTCATTAGATATTGCGAAAGCGAAAGCCACCGTAACCGCCAATAGCGTATCAACCACCTATAACGGTAAAGATCAAACGGCTGTTGGCTTTAGTGCAACAGGCTTGGTCAATGGCGAAACTACAACTATATTGTCAGGTGTTTCAGCAACGGTGACTGCTAAAGATGCAGGTCAATATACCAATACCGCGACAGGTACAGATAAGAACTATGAGCTCAGTTTTGTTAATGGCTCTTTGGATATCGCCAAAGCCAAAGCCACTGTGACCGCCAATAGTTTAAATACCGTCTATAACGGTAAAGGTCAAACGGCTGCTGGCTTTAGCGCGACAGGTTTGGTCAATGGTGAAACAGAATCAGTACTCTCAGGCGTAAGTGCAACGGTGACTGCTAAAGATGCTGGCAAATACACCAATACCGCAACGGGTCTAGACAAGAACTATGAGTTAAGTTTTGTTGATGGTTCTTTGGATATCGCGAAAGCGAAAGTCACCGTAACCGCCAATAGTGTATCAACTACATATAACGGTAAAGATCAAACGGCTGCTGGCTTTACTGCAACTGGTTTAGTTAATGGTGAAACTGAATCTGTCTTATCAGGTGTTTCGGCAACTGTGACTGCTAAAGATGCTGGCAAATACACCAATAATGCAACAGGCATAGATAAAAACTACGAGCTAAGCTTTGTGGATGGTTCATTAGATATCGCCAAAGCTAAAGCCACTGTAACTGCCAATAGCGTATCAACCACCTATAACGGTAAGGATCAAACTGCTGCTGGTTTTACTGCAACAGGCTTAGTTAATGGTGAAACTGAATCAGTACTATCAGACGTAACTGCAACAGTTACTGCTAAAGATGCAGGTCAATACACCAGCACGGCAACGGGTCTAGACAAGAACTATGAGCTAAGCTTTGTTGATGGCTCTTTAGATATCGCGAAGGCTAAAGCCACCGTAACAGCCAATAGTGTATCAACTACTTATAACGGTAAAGATCAAACGGCTACTGGCTTTAGTGCGACAGGTTTGGTCAATAGTGAAACCGAATCGGTATTGTCAGGTGTAACTGCAACAGTGACTGCTAAAGATGCTGGCAAATACACCAATAGTGCGACAGGTATAGATAAAAACTATGAGTTAAGTTTTGTTGATGGCTCTTTAGATATCGCGAAAGCTAAAGCCACTGTCACCGCCAATAGTTTAAATACAGTCTATAACGGTAAAGACCAAACAGCTGCTGGTTTTACTGCAACAGGCTTGGTCAATGGCGAAACTGAATCAGTACTCTCAGGCGTAAGTGCAAC
>NZ_JBWKXD010000005.1:55222-208251 GCF_059422625.1 Acinetobacter sp. GW821-FHT01C12 | reverse complement strand
AATCAATCAATGATAATATTTCGATCAATCAATCAGTAAAAATCCACACAAGTTGTTCTTCATATTCTCTTAATGATTAATTTATCACTTCGTCAGTGATAAATAAGACGCAATAAACATTTAACAACTTAACCCTCTAAGCTAAGTTCGTTTGCTGTATCGCGTCGGGATGCTGCGTATTCTATACAGATTTTAAACCAGCGCAAGCCCTATTTTCAACAAAATGCATCGTGTGATTATTTTTTAATCTAAATGTTCAAAAAATCGCATAATTCACCTATTTTTTAGGCATTTTTGAGAAATTCAACTTAAAAGTAAGCTACATCTATTCAAAATAGTCACCAGAAGATTGTGCATGTAAAAAGGCAGGAATTAATCCAGTTAATGCTGCACGTATATCTGCCCGCTCATTAATCAATTGATGCGAGCCTTCTTCAAGAATCAATAAGGTCTGTAATCTAAATTGTCGACGTACAAAATCAATATTATATTTCCAGTCTACAGTTTGGTCTTGTGCACCTTGTGCCAACCAAACCGGAATGCGGCACTTTGGATAGGCTTCCATTTCCAGCATCCACTTAGACATTGCCAAAATCCAATCCATTCCCATCATTCGAGGTTGTAACGGGTCTTTAAGGCGTACAAATCTTAAAAACTCAGGATTGTGATTATTTCTTTTAAAGTGACGTGGAACTTCTCTTTTAATTCTGCGAATAATTCCTAAACCGATAGAATTATGCCACCACGCTGTTTTTGCAGGTCGTACCAATGGTGAAAGCAGTAACACCCGATCCACAATTGGATTTTCACGTTTTTGTGCATATTCAAGTAAATGATGCATCCAAATTGCACCACCTGTACTTTGTCCCACTCCCAACCAGGGCTTAGGAAGCTGCTCTGCATTTTTTACATATTGATAGACCGCATGTAACACTTGTTGGTAATGGTCAAAGTTTTGAATATTTGCAGGAGAACCATTACTCAGCCCATGCCCTGGCAAATCATAAGTAATCACACTAAATCCTTGTTCAAGGATTTCTTTCACAATCGGTTGGTAAATACCACTATGTTCTAAATAGCCATGCAACAAACACACAGTACCTTTTATTTTATCTATATTAGGTTTAAATACTTGCACATGGAGTTTAAACAACGGCATATCAATAAAACCTTGCCATTGCACACAGTCCAGTTGATCAAAACCATAAAGACGTTGATAAGATTTTATTTCTTTATTTGGAATATATTCACGATTTAAGTTTAAGGCTTCTAATAGTTGTGGTGTTGTATCTCGACTTGGAATAGGTAAGTCAAGTTGCTTTAGAATTGTTGGATTTAAAAATGGGATATCTGCCATTAAGGCACCTCTCTACAGCCACTCGAACCAAACAACATATCTCTGATTGTTGCTAAAGTTTCATAATTGGCTCTACGACTATGATCATAATTTTGTTTGCTCGGCTGCCATGCTGTTAATTGAGTTGGCATTGGTGCATTGACAGGAATTGTTTCGATACCATTTAATGCAAATAAACGACGTGTTCTTGGCATATGGTAACGATCGGTAATTAATAAGACTGTAGGTGCACCACCTTTCTTCTGTAAAAGTAATGAGCTAAAGCGTGTATTTTCACAGGTGTTCATGCTTCTATTTTCTAATAGTTTTGCTTGTACACCGCGCTCAGATAACCATTTTTGCATATAGGGTGCTTCTACACCACTCAGCACAATAGGAAGTTTAACTTTCTCTTCTAAGGCTAAGGTTGTTTCAAGTCTTAGTTTGGTATAGTCATTCACAATAATGTCTTTTTGATTTTTATCTAAAGTTAAACCACCGCCCAAGACTACAATTGCATAAGGTTGACTGATTGGCTTCGGTTGTTCACTGGTTTTGGTAGGCAAACTTTCAAGATCTTCTTGTACTTGTGAACTGGACAATTCATTTGCCAATGTGTGTGAATTTTCTTGAAGTAATTTTTCATCAATTTTATGTTTTTTTAAGAATGTTAAATATTCATCCATTAAAGCCTTATTGTCTTCACTATTTAAATCCAATAAGTTTTTAACCACATCGTTCGATTGATTCTCAACAACCTCTGATGCAGCATGTTCAGACACCAATGGAATTACCGGTTTGTTTTGTTCTTCATCATCATTTTTTTGATCTTCAGCAATTTTTTCCTGCAAGGCTTTATATCGGAACTGAAGTAACATTAAATCCTGAGCATTTTTACTCTTAATCGCTTCATCCATCAACTTAAGATAGGCTTGTCGAGCAATCCATAAGTCAGAACCAGGTTCTAAGTTTTCAGCCTCCGAAAGTGCAGCATTTTGTTGGCTCTTTGCTGCCACCTGATTCACTTCAACTGGAACAATGCTATTCAGGATTTTAACCATCATTGTCGAATAAAATGGCGTATACCAAAAAACGACCAAACAGCCGAATAATACAAATAATATGGCAATTATTCGTAGAAATCTGACCATCCAATGCGGTTTGACCATATATTTACTCAATTTAATGGTTTTCGATTAACCCTAGTTCATTATAAAGCACAGGTTCAGGCTCTAAGTGCACACCAAACTTCTCAAAAACATCTTTTTGTACTGCCTGATATGTTGCGCGTACATCTGTCAATGTTGCATCGGCATAATTCACCAACACCAAAGCTTGTTTATGAAACATTCCCACCTGATTAAGCTGTTTACCTTTCCATCCTGATTGATCAATCAACCAACCCGCTGCAATTTTAACGTGATTCCCTGCTTGAGGATAATGTGGAATATTAGGGAATTTTGCAATTAATTGTGAAAACTCTTGTTGCTTAATAATCGGATTTTTAAAGAAACTTCCCACGTTTGGATATTCTTTTGGGTCTGGGAGTTTACTTTGACGAATATGAATCACTTGCTTTTGTAAGTTTTCAGCACTCATATCACCCATCATTGCATTTTTTAAATCCCCATAATTCACTTTTAAATCAGCATGTTTAAGTAATTTAAAAATCACATGGGTAATCACATAACGATCTGGATCATCTTTAAAAATACTGTGTCGATAAGAAAAGTGGCAATCTTGTGCTTGAATTGAAAGTGTCTGTGCTGATTGACGATCGTAGACTTCTACAGATTGAATAAATTCAGCGACTTCAACACCATACGCGCCAATATTTTGCACAGGCGATGCACCAACTAAACCCGGAATCAAAGCCAAGTTCTGTAAACCATAAAGTTGTTGCGTTGTCGTCCATAATACAAAGTCATGCCAAACTTGCCCTGCACCCACTTTGATTGTTTTACTTTCGGCATCTTCACTTAAAAATTCAATACCTTGTATATCTATAGCAACTACAAGCGCATGAATATGCTCAGGCAGCATCATATTGCTACCCCCTGAAAGCAGTAGAATATTTAAATCGTGTGCTTTAGAAAATTGCAACGCTTGTTGAAGATCTACGATAGATTGTATTTTGACATAATGTGATGCAATCGAGTTCAAACTCAATGTATTAAAGGGTTTGAGCTGAACCTGTGATTCAATATTCATAACTTAAATTTATTTCCTAAAAATATTTCAATCACTTGCATTAAAACTGTTGTTGAAACACATGTACCCAAGCCAAACTGCTTGATTCACACTGATCAAGTACACGTTCAAATCCATCAGCTTCACCATAATAAGGATCTGGAAGCGCCTGTTGTGGATAAACGCGATCGTGCTCACTCATTAAAGCAATTTTAGCTTTGATTTGAGCAAGACCAAATTGGCTGCAGGCTTGGTTATACACATGCTGTATATCCGCAAAATTCTGATGATCCATGGCAAGAATCAAATCAAACTCTAAAAAGTCTTGTATTTTTAATTGTCTAGCACGTAATCCAGAAAGATCATAACCTCTTTTTATTGCATGTTTTTGACTGCGACTATCGGGAGATTTATTCGGATGATAATTGCTCGTTCCAGCGGAATCCACAACTACATTTAATCGTTTTTCATCACAATAGTGTCGTAAAACCACCTCTGCTGTGGGTGAGCGACAAATATTTCCTAAGCACACACATAAAACTTTGTATGGCATTTTGGATGACATAACAACCTCAAATGATCATTTCTTTTATAAAGTCTTATGTTAAGTTATTTAGCAGGCGAATCCTATAGAACCTTAAAACAATAATGTTTAATTTGTGATGATAGATTAAGGATAATACATATGAGTCATTTTCAATTCCAAACTGTAGCCAATATTATTTCAGGTTTAGGATCAATCCAAGAACTCAGCACAGTATTAGGCAATCAATACCACAAAGCATTAATCGTGACAGATGCAGGCATGATTCAACACGCACTACATTTGCCGCTATTAAAAATTTTAGCGCAATGCAATTTAGACTATGAAATTTATGCCGATGTACAGGCAGATCCAGCTGAGCGGATTGTTTTATCGGCAGTTCAATTCGCAAAAGACAATCAAGTAGATGTGGTGATTGGCTTTGGTGGTGGTAGCTCTATGGATGTTGCCAAACTCATCGCGATATTGGCAAATCCAAAGCAATCACAAAGTATTCAGGAAATCTATGGGGTCAATAATGTCAAAGGCCCTCGCCTTCCTTTAATTCTCATTCCAACCACAGCTGGCACAGGCTCTGAAGTCACGCCCATTTCAATTGTCACTACAGGTGAAACCACCAAAACAGGTATCGTTTCCCCCATTTTATATGCCGATGTGGCAATTCTAGATGCAACATTTACCTCAGGCCTACCTGCACATATCACAGCAGCAACAGGTATAGATGCGATGGTGCATGCCATTGAAGCCTATACCTCTAAAATTAAAAAGAATTTTTATGCAGACATGCTTGCTAAACAAGCCCTTAAACTTTTAAATAAAAATTTAAAATTGGTCTTGGCGGATGGTACAAATTTAGCAGCTCGTCAAAATATGCTGGTTGGTTCTATGCTTGCAGGGCAGGCTTTTGCCAACGCTCCTGTAGGTGCTGTACACGCTTTAGCATACCCCTTAGGTGGTCATTTTCATTTATCACATGGGCATACTAACGCTTTAGTTTTATTGGAGGTGTTAAAATTCAATGCGCCTGATGCAAAAGCACTTTATGCAGAGTTGATGCAATGGCTTGATCCCTATAGTAAAGGCAGTACAGAAGGCTTATGTGACTTATTTATTGATCATATGCAGAGACACTTGGATCACAGTGGTTTGACTTTGAAATTGCGCGATTTAAATGTACACGAGCAGCAACTGGATAGATTGGCATCCGATGCAATGCTACAAACACGTCTTTTACAAAATAATCCAAGGCCTCTACTCCACGCAGATGCATTAAAAATTTATCAGGCGATTTATTAAAATTTATCAACATTGATCATGCATTGATTTATTGAATGCACTTTTAAATAGACTTCTTTCATAGGTCCTTTTTAAAACCATAAATCAACATAAAAGCGCCCTCATCCTAGCCTTCTTCCAGTGGGAGAAGGCACTTTCAATACCAATATGACTCGCACCACATGATCATTTTTTGATTTATGAAAAACCTTGAATAAACATAGAGTACAATTGAGACATACTCGCTGTGTGTTTTATTTAAAAGTATAAAAATATCTATCATATGACCTATAATTTGTGTTTGAAATATGTGGCCTGCATCAGATCAAATCGACCTAAATTTTGAACAAAATTTATAATCTTGTAAAAATACAGCATTAAAATTAAACTTGATTATTCTCAAAATATGAAAAAAACTATCTTATTACGTCGTTTTGTTATATTTTTTAATCAATCGAACTTAAAGTTTTTTTAAAGATTTTATTTAAAAATGATTAATTATCAAACCATTAACCCATTAAATGTTTATTTTATGACTAGCTAGTAATTAGTTTTTATTTAATTTTTATTTAATTTTTAAAATAATTACTCTAAAATCGCGCCAGATCTTAATCGGAAAATTAAGACAACTAGTATTGGAAAATGATTCTATGAAAAAACTTACATTAGCAATTCTGCCATTAGCAGCATTTGGATTAAGCAACGTTTCTCACGCAGCAACTTCAGATGGTAAAACTTTTGGTGTTTCTGCTGGTTGGTTACATGTTATGCCTCAAAGTAAAGGACAAGGCGTAAATGGTAAAACTGGTAATAGTCCTTATTTAGGTCCATTGGCGAATATACAAGCCAATAACCCAGATGCAGGCTTTGAAGTACAAAATGCGGATACAGCAGGCTTAATGCTTGACTATTTTGTCAATGACAATGTTTCACTTGAATTAACTTTAGGTGCTCCTCCTGAAATGGAACTTGCTGGCCAAGGCAGCATTAAAGTTCACGGTGTTACTGTCGTTGATCTAAATAAATTTGATAAAGCTGCAACAACAGATGCTTATACACCAACGCTTTCTGCTCGTTATCACTTTGGTTCAATCAACAACAAGATCCGTCCTTATGTAGGTGCAGGCTTGATGTATGCTCATTTCTCAAATGTTGAGACTGATTCAGCAATCAATGATGCATTAAAAGCCAATCCTTTACTTGGTCGATACAATCCAGAACTAGGTAAAGTTAAAGTTGATGATGCGTTTGCACCTGTTGCAATCCTTGGCGCAGATTTCAATATCAACAAAAATTGGTATGCAACTGCTTCTGTTTCATATGCACATTTAACAACAAAAGCAAAATTAAATGTTAATGGTACAACACCAGCTGGACAAACCACTTTAATTTCAGGCCAAAGCAGCATTGAAATTAAACCAATCGTGACTTATTTAGGTCTTGGTTATCGTTTCTAATCAATTTGGACTGAATCAGCTCTAAATTGCAAAAGCTCATTAGGTTAGACTTAATGAGCTTTTTTATTGCATACACTTAATTATGAATGTTTAACTAAAACACTTGTAAACAAGTGCAAAATTCATCTATAAAGTTACTTGTTTATAAAATTTTGTAAAGCATTAACTTAGTGATTGATCACGAAAAAGCACTGTTAACTTTTTATCTATTTGAATGAATAATCCAAATGAAACCAGAAATAAAATTACGTATCCAATATCCCTTTATCTTCCCCATCCAAACACGTTGGGCTGACAACGATATTTATGGTCATGTGAATAATGTGACTTATTATAGTTATTTTGATACCGCAGCGAATGCACTCCTGATCCAAAAAACAGATTTTGATATACATCACTCACCCATCATTGGCTTGGTGGTAAATTCTTCATGTCATTTTCTCGAAGAACTCACCTATCCAGAAATTATTGAGGTTGGGGTCGCCATTGCAAAAATTGGTAATTCATCACTGAGCTATGATCTGGCTATTTTCAAACAAGGTAAAACTCAAGCTTCAGCACAAGGTCAATTTGTACATGTATTCGTAGAGCGTGAGACAAAGAAAAGCACCCCGATTCCACAAAAAATGCGAGATGCTTTGCAAGACTATATGCTTTAAGGCTAAAGCTAAAAATCGACGCTCAAAATAGCTTAAAACCGACACCCTAAAAATAAAACATCATTTTAAGCCAAGGTATTTTGATCCCAAAAAGCCTGACTCACTTCAGGCATTTGATTTAACATTTCAATAATCGGCTGAATTTCTTTTTCCTCAACAGAATTCGCAATCAAAATCGCCCTAATCTCTACATCTTGCTCACCAAAGGGTTCTACATCAAAATCTTTAGCAGGAAAATGATAACGCTTTAAAGCTTTATTTAGCTCATCCATGACATATTTACTGTGCTCTTTTTGACAAACCACATAAATTTCATGTTGCATTTCCGAATCAACATTTAAAGGTTTACGGTCGATAATATGCCCAATAGGGCGTAATAAAGTATTGGCTGCCAAAATAAATATCGTCGCTAATATAGCCTCCACCAAGCGGTCACAACCTGCCGCAGCACCGACAGCAGCAGAACACCACAAGGTCGCAGCAGTATTGAGTCCTTGAATATTCCCTTCTTGGCGCATGATTACCCCTGCGCCAAGAAATCCAATGCCAGAAACCACGTAAGCAATCACCCGTACTGAACCATCAGCACCTGTCAAGTTATTGGCAATATCAACAAATATAGCAGCGCCAAGTGCGACTAATACATTGGTTCTTAAACCTGCTGTTCGCTGTCTATACTGTCGCTCAAACCCGATCAATCCCCCTAAAATAAAAGCGCCAAGTAAACTAATCAAGGTATCTAGCATATTCGCTAATTCTAGATGTTGAATGAATTGGAGTTGCATTGGAGTTCTCCATTACCACCCGTAACGACGGATGTAAATTTTTTTCATCAGTTGCACAACCAGCATGTAGCCAAGCAAGATGAAAGGTAAGAATAAGAAATAAGTTAATGGTAAAGCTTGTAATTTTAAGTACTCAGCAAAAGGCCCCATTGGTAAGAAAATACCAGCAGCCACGATGACCAAGGTCATGACCATCAAAGGCATTGCTGCACGACTTTGAATAAATGGTATTTTTTCTGTACGAATCATATGCACAATAATCGTTTGTGTTAATAATCCGACGACAAACCAACCTGACTGAAACAAGGTTTGCTGTTCTGGTGAATTCGCATGAAATACAAACCACATGAGAGCAAAGGTCAAAATGTCAAAGATCGAACTGAGTGGCCCAAAGAAAATCATAAAACGTCCAATTTCATTTGGTTTCCAGCTTTGCGGTTTTTCAATCAACTCATCATCAACATTGTCAAATGGAATGGCGATTTGTGATACATCATAAAGTAAGTTCTGTACCAGCAAATGAATCGGTAGCATTGGTAAAAACGGAATAAAAGCACTAGCTACTAATACCGAAAAAACATTACCAAAATTTGAACTTGCCGTCATTTTGATATATTTCAGCATATTGGCAAATGTACGTCGTCCCTCTAGCACGCCTTCTTCAAGCACCATTAAACTTTTTTCAAGTAAAATTAAATCTGCTGACTCTTTGGCTATATCCACTGCGGTATCAACCGAAATTCCAATATCAGCACTGCGTATCGCAGCCGCATCATTGATTCCATCGCCTAGGAATCCAACCACATGTCCATTCTCTTTCAGCTGCATCACAATACGTTCTTTGTGAACAGGACTTAACTTGGCAAATACCTGTGTATATTCAACGGCAAATTTTAGTTCTTCATCAGTCATATTCTCAACATGCCCACCTAAAAGAACATGTTCACAGTCCAGACCAAGTTCTTTGCAAACCTTTTGCGTAACAAACTCATTATCACCGGTAAGCACTTTGACATTGACGCCATGCGCTGCCAATTGAGCTAAAGCAGGTGCGGCAGACTTTTTAGGTGGATCCAAGAAAGTTAGATATCCAGTTAAAATCAAATTACTTTCATCTGCGACAGAAAAGTCATCTGATCTACCACTAAAATCTCGATACGCGATGGCAATAACACGTAAACCTTCAAGATTAAATTGGCGTATTTTTTCTTGAATCGCCTCAAGATGGTCTGGTGTTAATAGCTCAATCTTGTCATTTATCTCTACATGCGAACAGACTTTCAGCATTTCCTCTGCCGCACCTTTAGTGATAATACGTGCGTTACCCTGTAAGGTTCTGACTACTACTGACATACGTCGACGCACAAAATCAAACGGTACTTCATCAAGCTTCTTAAATTTAAAATTTAGATCCTGTAAGTCTTGTGCGGCATGGTCCAAAATTGCAGCATCCAGTAAGTTTTTCAGCCCTCTTTGGTAATAGCTATTTAAGTAAGCCTGTACCAGTACACGTTGTGATGTCTTACCATTTACATCGACATGTTGTGATAAACAAATTTTATCCTCAGTCAAGGTACCTGTTTTATCTGTACACAAAACATCCATTGCGCCAAAATTTTGAATCGCATCTAAACGTTTAACGATAACTTTTTTACGAGATAAAAATACTGCACCTTTGGCCAATGTTGAGGTCACGATCATCGGCAACATTTCAGGTGTTAAACCCACAGCTACAGATAAAGCAAACAGCAATGCTTCACTCCAATCGCCTTTGGTAAAGCCATTGATAAATAATACAACTGGCGCCATGATCAACATAAATCGAATCAGTAACCAACTGACTTTATTTACCCCCATTTGAAATGAAGTCGTTGCACGATCTGCATGGGATACTCGGTGTGCCAAAGCTCCAAAATAGGTTTGTGTCCCAGTATTCACCACCACCGCTTTTGCAGAACCAGACACAATATTGGTTCCCATAAAAACAATATTTTCCAGTTCCAATGCATTTTGCAGGGTATGATCTTTTTGATCAGCAAACTTTTCTACAGGAATTGATTCACCCGTCATCGACGCTTGTGAAACAAACAGATCTTTTGCAAAGATTATTCGACAATCCGCAGGGATCATATCTCCAGCAGACAATAAAATAATGTCACCAGGGACCAAATCTTGGATCGCAAGTTCAACCTGTTGAGATCCTTGATCTAGGTCATATTGCAAGGTTTCAAGGTCTGGATCATCCCAATCTACTTGACGAATCACAGTAGCCGTATTACTTACCATTGCTTTTAATGCAGCGGCTGCTTTATTTGACTTAAATTCTTGCCAATAGCGCAGTACCGTAGAAAGTACAACCATGGTTGTAATAATGATTGTGCCTTCTATATCGTCGGTAAAGAAAGCCACCAAAGCCAAAATGGTAAGTAAAATATTAAATGGATTACGATAGGCATACCAAAGATGCTTCCACCACGGCAGTGGTTTTTCATGCGCAAGCTCATTTAATCCAAATTGTTCTTGTCGCTGCTCAACCTGCTTTGCTGACAAGCCTTGCTCTGTTGTATTTAAATGATTGAGCAATTGGTCTGAAGCTACATAGGAAGCATTGATCAAACTTTGTGAAAGCTTTTTACTAATTTCACTGGCATAACTGGCTTGATGTAATTCTTTAAATGAACGATGACGTTCAAATAAGTGTTGAATATGATATTTTTTGATGAAATTAGAAAATAAACGTTGCCATAGATTATGAAGCATAATGTTCTCCTTTTTTGGCAATAAAGACTTCTTCCTATTGAACAGGAATTGAATTAGATGATTTTTTTATGAGCTTAAAATTGGTGAGAAACTCAGCTCCCAGCCCAAACCAGCGATCATGATGGTGGTCAAATCGATCTGCATAAGCCACTTGGACCCTGACAAAATCTTGAATCAACTCATAACCAAATGCGGTTTGAAAAAATACAGACTGATGATCTTGATTAAAGATTTCTGCACTGAGCGAAGTTTTAGCATTGATCCAATAATTGCTTGAAATTGCAGCTAAAACATACTGAGTATTGCCCTGATGTTCATAGGAGATGTTGCCATTTAAAAATAACCGATCATCCAGTAATAAATAAGTTATGGGGAGATTCACTTTCCAACTAGACTGGTCATCACCATACATATTTCGGCTTATTGTTAAGGATGCGGCAGCGCCCCAACTATTCGACTCCACTGCTTTCAAATTACGTTTGAATTGACCTGATATCACATCATGACGATTCTTATTTTGAACATGATCATCCAGTTGAAAACTTAATTCCAAATTTTTGGCAATGCCACATACTGGAGAAAAACTGGAATTGACCTCCTGATGTTTATAAAAGTTTATATTACTTTCAAAATGGCAAGTATATAGATCAGCAACACTTGCATCATCTGTAATTAATACAGGATCGGCATATGCTGATTTATGAATAATAAGTAATAAAAAACAGCCCGTAATCAGTACTGTTTCTATCATACAAAGTTGATTGATTACCATCCGTAATCCTCATTGCTGAGGCGGTATTAATCTAAGTGCGCACAAAAACAAGCCAAAATTGAACTGATTAAAGTCAAAATTGAACTGTTTCACGTCAAAATGGGGATGTAGTTTAAAATCAGATTATAACTGTCTCATTGCAAGACAGCTTTCCTAAAGGCAGTGCTCTCTTGCTCAGATACGAATAATGGCTGTATATAAACTACAGCGCCTCGATGAACAATTTGCCACTTAGGGTCTCCGCTAATTAAAGTTGCCGCAATTATAACCATAAAAATATTTAAAACAAGTGATTTTCAGCATAACAATGCCTATAAATGCAAGATTGATCATCATAATTTGAATTAAAATTCTTATATAAATTGAGAACCTGATGAGATTTTAAAATGATTTACCTTGGCACAGACAGAAAAAGATTGTGAATATTCCATAAATCTCGACAAAATAGAATGGAATAAAAACAAGCCCAATTCCAGTGAAATTGAGCTTGTTTAAAATGATATTGAATCTAGATGTTTTTTTTAAAATTAGGGTCTGTTGACAATTCGTCTACGTTTGCGACTGCGAGTGTTTTTTAGGCGATACTAGGCACGAAATACGAAATTTAGTCATTCTAAATGATGAGAAACATCGTTTCGCAAGGTAACAACGTAGCGGCAAAAAACACACAAGTCCCGAAGGGTTGTGGCTAAAATTATCTCAGCCTGTGTTATGAAACTCGAAAATAGTCTCGCTATTCTCTTCGTTTCCTGCCTTGCCTGCTCAATTTTAGTCTACAACGCAAGCCATTTATGAAATGTCTACAGCCCCTAAGCTTTAAGCTGAATATTTTCCAACTTTCCATCCAATGCTTCAATTAAGCTTTTGACTAAAGGCTCTTTTTGAAGCATTTCACTGGCACGATCATAAGCTCGAAGCTTACGCTCGTTTTGCATCATATAAGGTGTGGTCGATTCAACTTCACCATATTGCACCGTAAACAAAGTACTCGGCCATTCCTGTTTTAATTTCGCCTCAAGATCATGTTGTGCTTGGTTCAGTAATTTTTCATATTTTTGTGAAATTTGAAAAATAGATTGACCATTCACATCCCCAGTCATTAACCCATGCTGTGCAAGTTCTTGAACAGCTGGAGAAAGTGAGCTATTTCTAAACCAATACTCCCATTTATCAACCGTCCACTCACCTTCTAAGACCTGTAATTTTAAGGCAAGTATCTGTTGCGGCGTTTGTTCCTCAGAACAAGAGCCATGTTCTATTTCAGGGATAATATTAGAAACTTGAGTTGGAATATCTGTTTGAGAATGAATAGGCTCAACCAAATCAATTTCAACATTTTGATCCTGATTTTCAGGTGCTAAAAAGAATACATCTTGATTTGGACTAGACGGAGACGTGGTATTTTTCGGTTGACTCAACTCAGCACCAAACAAGGTTAAACTTGGTTCTGCATTTTCTACGTCAATTTTCTCTTGAACAATTGGCGGCTGCGCTTCAACACCTTGACGATTATGAGCCATTGCTTCAACCACAGCGCTTTGTTGTACTTCCTCAGCAAAGTCATCTAAATAGTCATCACTACTCGGTTCAATCTCAACACTTTGCTGTTGAGTTTGCTGATCTTCAACTTGGTCAAAAGCTGGATCTAAATCACTCACTACACGCTGCGAATTGACCTCAACCTGCGCTTGCTGTACCTCCGCTAATAGCGCCTCAGTTTCTGGTTGTGAACTCACATTCAAAGTAGCATTTTGTTGTATACTGTTTTTTTCAACAGGCACTTGCTGAGCCTGCTGTTGATGAGCTGGCTCTTGATGAATTTGCTCTTGCTGAGCCTGCTGTTGATGAGCTGGCTCTTGATGAATTTGCTCTTGCTGAATCTGTGCTTGTTGCACAACCCCCGTTTGAACAGATGCTTGATACGGTTGCTGTGAAATAGCAACTTGATCGATATTCTGATTGTTTTGTGGTTGTTGAGCTTGAGAGACTACAATTTCATTGATTTGCATTGGTCTAAATGCCAGTAAACGCAATACTGTCATTTCAAAGCCTTGCTCTTGTGTTACTGCAAGTTGTAGCTCCGCTCTACCTTTACTGGCAATTTGGTAATAAAGCTGTAAATCTTGTGCAGAGACAATTTTTGATAACTGCATAATTTTTTGATTAATTTCAGCACTGTATTTTAGACTTAAATCAGGCAAATATTGCAACATTGCCAACTCATGCAAAGTCGAAATAAACTGATCTAAAACCAATGAAACATCTAAAGCCTGTTGCCTAAATTGTAGTAATAATTGGCTGACACGTGCATTTTGGTTTTGATGAATTGCCAAGATCAAATCATAAATGATGGTTCTATCAATCAAACCCAGCATTTCTTTGACATCTTGATGATGAATTGTGCCTTGACCATAGGCAATTGCTTGGTCAGTTAAAGACAATGCATCACGTAATGAACCTTGGGCAGATTCAGCAATTTGCCAAATCGCATCTTGCTCTGATGAAATTTCTTCTTTATTTAAAATATCTGTAAGGTGATGGGTAATTTCATCTACAGCCAATGGGCGTAATGTAAATTGCAAGCAACGTGAAATCACCGTAATTGGTAATTTTTGTGGATCTGTTGTAGCAAATAAAAATTTTACATGTTCAGGCGGTTCTTCCAATGTTTTCAATAACGCATTAAATGAATGCGTCGACAGCATATGTACTTCATCGATCAAATATACCTTAAATCGCCCTTGGGTCGGTGCATAAGGTACATTGTCCAGTAACTCACGTGTGTCTTCGACTTTAGTCCGTGATGCAGCATCGATTTCAATAAGGTCAATAAAGCGCCCTTCATTTACCGCCTTACAAGTTGCACAAACTTCACAAGGTGTAGAGGTTACCCCTGTTTCACAATTTAAACATTTTGCTAAAATTCGAGCAATCGTGGTTTTCCCCACCCCACGTGTTCCAGTAAATAAATAGGCATGGTGTAAACGTCCACGATCTAAAGCACTGGTCAGTGCACGTGAAACGTGATTCTGTCCGACCAATTCATTAAAGTTACGTGGGCGATATTTACGTGCAAGTACCTGATACATGGAAGCTCCTAGTTACAGGTCTAAGGATACTGTTTTTTTGCTGATTAGTGAATGAAGAACTGTAGAGTTATTTTTTATTAGAGATAATTCGATCAATTTCTTCGAGTTTTGCTATTCTAATCACCTTTTTTGAATCGTGTTTAAGTAAAATTAGCTTATCTTGGCTTGCATCCAAAATGTACCAACCCGTACTATTTTTCTCATCTTTTAATTTAGCCATTGGCAATTGTTCAAGATTGTTCAGCTTTATTTGCGCTGAGAAACAAGTCGTTAAAGCAACAAATACGATCAGAATAAATAATTTGATTTCATTATCTTTTTTTATTTCTTTATTTGTAAATATCCCGAATGTAAGCCCAATTAGGACACAATTCCAAAACATTGAAGTGATACTGATAAGGCCAAATGTTGTTAATAAAAAAACAATTATTGAAGCAATAGCAATAACAAAAATGGTTTGCCAAAAGTGGAATGATTTATCCTGTTGAATAATTGCTTGATAAGTATTATCCGTTTGATCTGGGTCTGTTGATAGTTTAAAGCGTTTTTTCTGTCTAAAATTGAATGATTTCTTAATTAACCATTTGAATGTTTCCATTAAAAAAATAACTAAAACAATAACTCCAGACATCAAAAGCAAAACTTTTAATATTTCAAAAATATAGAAGGTAGGCGATAAAATAGACATTACCCACACTGCATCTAGGGAATAGTAGAAAAAAGCATTTGAAAAGACAGATATACTTAATGCTACGACAGACAATACTCCAAATAACTCTGTAATTGATAATTCTTTTTTAATCATTTAATTAAAGTCAAAAATATTATTGATTGTTTTTAACACAACACCTGTACAATATAAAGTTTATCTATCTCTTAAATAGAGTTAAAAACAAACAGTAGGTATTTTACTAAAAAAACACTGCCGTGGCAGTGTTGATTAAATCACAATTTGAGCTTGCTAAAGTTTTTCAATCGGTACATCAAACTCATTTTTTCACACTGTAAAATCTAAATATAAAAAATAAGCGCATAATTTAAATTATGCGCAATATTCTAGACTGCTCGCTGTTTCTTTGCAGGTAAAGCACGCCAAACAAATACAGATAAAACTAGGAACATCAGACCCGAAATACCCAAGACTTTACTATGCGAATGAATAAACGCTTCAAAAGCAGCTTGTTTTACCTGTTGCATCAATGCAGGTTCTAATTGTTTGCTCAGCAATAATGCCTCACCAATAGAAGAACTTGCTTGAGCTGCGATATTCAGCGGCAAATGATCAGGTAAGATAATCGAATGCGCATAAAATATAGATAGCAATAGTCCAAAAATCGCAATCCCAAGACCTGCACCTAACTCATAGGCCATGCCTTCGATTGCACCAGCAGCTGTTGCTTTTTGTGGAGGTACAGCAGACATAATAGCTGCTGTGGAAGATAATAACGCGATTTCAACACTGATCCCCATCAGCACCATCCACACCCAAGCTTGAATATAATCGATGTCAAAATTGGTCATGGCCAAACCAAAGAAACATAAGGCACACATCAGCATCCCTACAGTTGCAACAGGTCTTAAACCATAGTGATTCATTAAAATACTGGTAAAGGGTCCACCAATACTAATTGCAATCATAAAGGGTAAAATAAACAAACCTGCTTCCAATGGGCTATATCCATACACAAACTGTAATTCTTGTGAAAGCAGTAGCTCAAAACCAACTAATGCAATCATTGCCACCATTGCCATCACAATACTGGTTGAGATCACAGGATTCTTAAACAGACTAAAATCGATCATCGGTTGGGTTGTTTTCAATTGATGGCGGATAAATCCCACCAACAATCCCAATCCAAGCACAAAAATCAAAATCATCCCTAGGCTAAACGCATAGATAGAGGTCTTAATCGAATAAATCAGCATTAAGATTGCAGTGACCAAAATGAGCGCTTGTAATAGATTTAAAGGTTGTTTGGTTTGTACTGCTTGCTTTGGCACCAGCCATGTCGTCAATACCAAGACCAAAATAATAATTGGCACGTTAATCAGGAAAACGGTTCCCCATGAAAAATGTTCCAGAATAAAACCGCCCAACAGTGGACCAAAAGCGGCTCCACCACCACCGACAGTTCCCCAAATACCTAAAGCATAATTACGTTGTTTTTCATCTAAAAAGGTATTTCGAACACCTGCCAAGGTTGCAGGTAAAATCATGGCAGCGCCTACACCAAGAAATGCTCGGGCAGCAATCAACATATAGGCTGAACTCGCAAAAGCAGCCATGAGAGAAGCCACACCAAAAATACCAGCACCAATCAACATCAGCCGTTTAAAACCAATACGATCCCCCAATGCCCCCATGGGTAAAATCAACCCTGCCATGATCAGTGAATAGATATCTATCACCCAGAGCATTTCATTACTGGATAGTGATAAGGCAGCACTCAATGTTGGGATGGCAACATGCAAAACCGTTGCATCAATTGAAACCGGTAAATAAATTAAAACGATGATTGCCAAAATCACCCAATTGCGGTACATAACACACCTAATTAAAGTTGGACACTTGTTCAAGTTTCATCATTATAACCAGACTTGAACAAACGTCCAACTTTGTTTAATATTTGTTTTGTAAATTTTGTTGTATTAAAAGTGATGAACTATTTAAACCGAGAACAACGTCGTAATATGATTTTGGCTGCAGCAAAGCGTGTTGCATTACAAGATGGATTGAATGGATTAACTGTGCGCCGTATTGCCGCAGAAGCACAAGTTTCAACAGGGCAAGTACATCATCACTTTGAATCAAGTTCGCATTTAAAGGCCGAAGTTTTTATCGAATTGATGGATCAACTCAATGAAGTAGAAGATCAAATTAAAACCAACAGTAGTTTTGAACGTTTATCTCTCTTGCTAGGCTTTGAAAATATTGAACTAACTCAACCCTATTTACGGCTCTGGAATGAAGCTGAGATTTTAATCGACCAAGATCCTGAAATTAAAAAAGCTTATAATATTACGATGGAACAATGGCATGTTGCCTTGGTTACAGCGATTGAACATGGCATCGCCCAACAAGAATTTAAAATTGCTACAGCCAGCAGTAGCCAAGACATTGCTTGGCGGCTGATTGCTTTTGTTTGTGGTTTAGAAGGAATCTATCAACTTGGCTTAAAAGGTCTAGACCAACACTCGTTTAAACATCATGTCGAAACCATCTTGAAAATGGAGTTATTTGCCTAAGAAAATATAGATGGATCTACATGCCGCTGTTTAAAGTCCTTATTTTTAATTCTTTTGCACTATAAGACTCAGCCATCTAACCTTCTATGAAATTTCAATCGCTTTGATCTTAATATTTAGAACCAGCCTTTACTTCCCTTAAGTAAACCATCAGCGCAACGTAATGTTTCTTGGGTCAGTCCCCAAAGACGATAATCGCCTGTGATTGAACCAATGGCAAAATTATGAGTATAGGCAAAACTAAGCCCTCGTTGCGGATCACACCACGCCCCAGAGCCATTATATCCAATATGACCAAAGCCTTGCTTGGCACGTTTACCCATACTAATCACACGGTGGTAGCCTAAACGCCATTTCATAGGAATTGGCATCACGCGATCTCGTTTAATCGATTGGATCTGACTTAACTCTGTAAATATTTCAGGGCGAATTAAAACTTTTCCTTCCCAAACCCCTTTATTTGCCATCATGGCATAAACTTTTGCAAGACTATTGGCGCTAAATACACCATTGGCCGCTGGAATAATCGCTTGAAGCCCTTGGTCACTAAAGAAACTAAAATCACGCATCCCTTTCGGTACCATAGCATCTAAAAAATCTTGCGGATTTTGTCCGGTTAATTCAACCAATTTATCGGAAAAAGACGTTTTATGATGCTTCTTAGCTTTGCTCTTACTGGATTTTGTTTCTGTTTTTTGTACTGGCACTGCTTTTTGAATTAAACGCGCCACACGATTTAACTCAGATTCAGGCACACCAAAATAGGCACCATCAAGTTGTAGGGGTTCAACCAAATACTTCTGCATTAACTGTGTTAAAGATTGATGCGTTGCTTTCTCTAAAACACCACCCACCAACCAGCCAAATGTTAATGCCTGATATGCAATATCAGTTCCTACAGCAAAACGAGGTGTGGCCTGCTCCATTACCTTGAGCATATGCTGCCAATCGGCCATTTCAACGGCACCAGCAATAATATTTCGAATATCGTATAAGCCACTTTGATGACTTAAAATATGACGCAGTGTCATATTCTCTTTACCATTTTGAGCAAATTCAGGCCAAAAATTGACTATAGGCGTATCGTAGTCTAAGAAACCTTCACTCACTAAAATATGTGCGAGTGTGGCCAGTACACCTTTCCCTGTGGAATAACAAACCGACAAGGTTCGCTCATTCCATTGCTCAGTTTTTGATTTTTTACCCGTATATATATCGACAACTTTTTCATTTTGAAAATAAACAGTTAAAGCAGCACCACCATTTTCGCTACGACCATCCTGCAAACGACTAAATTGAACAGCGAGATCTTGAAAACGCTCATCCACATAGCCCTGATAATTTTTCGTACTCGCAAAAATAATGTCCGTTAAACTGCTCATTGCCCTATCCTATTTTTTTAATCATAACTTTTTTAATTAAAAAAGCCTGAATCATCTCGACTCAGGCTTTATATTTTATCTTATAAAGCGTTAACCACACCAGAAACATGAGGTTTTTGTGATTTTTGATTACGAATCAAAAAGTCAGTTGTTGTACCATCTTGTACAGTTAAAAATTCTACTGTTGAAGGTAAATACATCGGCAATTTAAACAATACATCGGCTTCATAAGCTTCTGGTAAGTTAAGCCCAGCGAGAACGCGCGCCTTGCTCCACATCCCATGAGCAATCGCTTGTTTAAAACCAAATGCTTTTGCAGTTAATGCATGGATATGAATCAAGTTAAAGTCACCTGATGTCATAGCATAACGACGACCAGTATTTTCAGAAACTTCCCAAACCGCCTGAACTTGATAATTTGGTTCTTTTTTATCTTTTGGTTTTTCTGTAACTGAACCATCGGTTTTTTGACGTGCTAGATAGGTGGTTAATCCTTGCATGACCACGTCACCGCCAACTTTGGCTGTTGTGATGAAGTCGAACTGAACCCCTTTATCATGGGGCTTTAGCTCACCAAATTGACAAGATAAAGTCAGCTGTTCATTGACCCCAATTTTACGTGTTTGCTTAATTTGATTGCGAATATGCACCAAGCCTAAGATTGCAAAAGGAAATGCTTCAGAGGTCATCATATGCATTTGTAAACTTTGCGATAAAACTGCTAAATAAATCGCGGGAATATACCCATTATTTTTAAAGCCACACACTTCGTTATATGCTTTTAAATGATTTGGATCAATTTTGAATGAATCAACCACATATTCAACTTGCGGTAGAACTTTTTCACCTTTTGGCTTTTTAAAAATTAAACCCTGAATCACTTTTGGATAAGCTAAATATGGCTTAGGAAGTTGACTAAAATGGCGAGTATTCATACTGGACCTTTGAAAAATTAATTCTTATTCAACATTTAAAAAAATCCAACATTTCAGTTGGAAATTAACGGATGATACAGCTTAAACATCCTGATTTCGTTCAAGAGAAAGCCAGCGAAAGCGTTATTTAAATACACAAATAATCTCTTCGCGGTAATCCCCTAAACGAAACAGGATTTCACTTATGCGTGATTATGCACCCAATAAGCTTTGACCACAAACACGCACAACATTACCATTTAATCCTGTAGATGCTGAAGATGCAAATAAAGCAATTGTTTCAGCAACATCAACAGGTAATCCACCTTGACTCATTGAGTTCATACGACGACCCGCTTCACGGATTGCAAATGGAATTGCCGCGGTCATTTGGGTTTCAATGAAACCTGGCGCTACAGCATTAATGGTAATACCATTTTTTAACACAGGCGCAGTAAATTTCACCAAGCCAATGACACCTGCTTTTGATGCCGCATAGTTGGTTTGACCTAAGTTACCAGCAATACCTGAAATTGAAGATACGCAAACGATACGACCATTTGCATTTAAACCATCATTTGACAATAAATAATCGTTAATACGTTCAGCAGCAGATAAGTTGATATTAATCACCAGATCCCACATCTCTGGCTTCATATTTGCCAAAGTTTTGTCACGTGTAATACCCGCATTATGTACGATGATATCTAAACCACCTTGTTGAGCTGCCGCAGCTTTGATTTTTTCACCAGCATCAGCAGCAGTGATATCAATTGCAAGTGTAGAACCACCGATTTCACTTGCAACACGGTCAAGGTCTGCTTGTTGTGGTGGAACATCTAAACAAATTACATGTGCACCATCACGTGCCAATACATGTGCAATCGCTTCACCAATACCACGGCTTGCACCTGTTACTAGTGCAGTTTTGCCTGCAAGCGGTTTTGCCCAATCGATATCAATCACATCACCTTTAGATACGCGAATCACTTGACCCGATACGTATGCTGAACGTGGAGAAATTGCAAAACGTAAACTTGATTCCAAGTTTTGTGCAGCATCTGCATCAACCAGAATAAGATCAGCAGCAATTCCTTTCTTAAACTCTTTACCAACCGATTTAACAAACCCTTCTAATGCACGTTGTGCAATCGCCTGCTTAATCGTTGGTGCAGTTTCAGGTGTTAAACCAATAATAATTACACGGCCTGATGTTGCAATTTGACGGGCAACAGGATTAAAAAACTTGTGTAGTTCATGTAATTGTTCTGAATTTTGAATCCCTGATGCATCAAATATCACTGCTTTGAATTTTGATTCTTTATCGCCTTCATTAAAAGCGCCAACATTCAAACCAGATTTTGCCGCAGCTTGTTGTAACTCTGCGTTATTCCCTGCATAAGTGTTGGCATGAATATTACTAAGAACCTGCGCAACTTCACCAGTGAAATGACTCTTTGGAGCTGCACCAAATAATACAGCACCTTTAACGACAGGAGTGGCTGACTCAAAGCGGTCTAGCTGGATTGGTGATGGTAAACCTAAATTTTTTATGACAAATTTACCAATTGGAGATTTAGCAAATGCTTGGTATTGGTCAGACATGTTTCTTATCTCTCATCAAATTAATTTTGTATGGGGCTTAAGCTATCTTTTAACTTCAGTATAATCTCAGATATTTAGCTGTGTTACGCTTTCTTAAATGGCTTGCGTTGGTCTTCGCGCAAGACTTAGAGGAATCGTCAACAACGCTATCATCTATATGACCCATAAGTTTCAGTTAAATCATACTTGAGTTGCCAAAATGATGACTTGACCTGAAAGAATATGCAAATGTCATTATAGTCAATTCGAGTCATAGCCAATTATGTTAATGTAAGCACTAAGAATATTGCGAACATGCTTGGAAAAGCCTTATGAGCAAAACAACTCAAGAAAATTCAAACGCTGAAAGCACTGTACAAGAAACTGTGTCAAATACATCAAAAGCTCGTACTCGTACGAGTAAAAGTAGCAACACAAATTCTACAAATGCCAATGCAGCCAACACGACTAAAAAACCGACTCGTGCGCCAGCAGCTGCTTCACGTAGTAAAGCAACAGCATCGACGGCAAAAAAAGTTACAACAGCTTCATCTTCTAAAACTCAAACTTCTGGTCAGCAGGATAAAATTATGAGTCAAAACACTGTACGTCGCGTAGCAATTATTGGCGGTAACCGTATTCCTTTTGCACGTTCAAATGGCCCTTATTTCCGAGCGTCAAACATTGACATGCTTACTGCGTCTTTAAACGGTTTAATTGAACGTTTTAACCTTCAAGGTCAACGTTTAGGTGAAGTTGTTGCTGGTGCAGTTCTAAAACATAGCCGTGATTTCAACATGACACGTGAATGTGTTTTAAATACTCAACTTGCACCTGAAACCCCTGCTTATGATATTCAACAAGCATGTGGTACTGGCTTACAAGCAGCTTTCCTTGTTGCAAACAAAATTGCATTAGGCCAAATTGAAGTGGGTATTGCTGGTGGTGTGGATACTACCTCTGATGCACCGATCGCATTTGGTGACGGCTTACGTAAAGCATTGCTTGAATTAAACATAGCAAAAACAGGTAAAGACCGTTTAAAAGCCTTAGCTAAAATCAATGTTAAAGACTTGATGGATGCGCCAAAAAATGGTGAACCTCGTACAGGTTTATCTATGGGTGATCACCAAGCGATTACTGCTCTAGAATGGGGTATTCCTCGTGAAGCTCAAGATGAAATTGCTGCATCTTCACATCAAAAAATGGCCAAAGCATATGAAGAAGGTTTCTTCGATGATTTGATCACGCCATTTATGGGTCTAGACAAAGACAATAACTTACGTCCTGATTCTTCAGTTGAAAAATTGGCTAAGCTTAAACCTGCATTTGGTCAAGGTGATACTGCAACAATGACTGCAGGTAACTCTACTCCTCTTACAGACGGCGCTTCAGTTGTACTTTTAGCCTCTGAAGAATGGGCGAAAGCAAATGGTCATGAAGTACTCGCGTACTTAACATTCACTGAAACTGCTGCTGTAGATTTTGTCAATAAGAAAGAAGGTTTATTGATGGCACCTGCTTATGCTGTTCCACGTATGTTGGCTCGTGCGGGTATTAAACTTCAAGACTTCGACTACTATGAAATTCATGAAGCTTTTGCATCACAAGTTCTTTCGACCTTAAAAGCATGGGAAGATCCTAAGTTCTGTAAAGAACGTTTAGGTCTAGATGCACCATTGGGCTCAATTGACCGTAGCAAACTCAATGTTAAAGGTTCTTCTTTAGCTGCTGGTCATCCATTTGCAGCAACAGGTGGTCGTATTTTGGCAACTGCTGCAAAATTGATTAACCAAAAAGGTTCAGGTCGTGTGTTAATTTCGATTTGTGCTGCTGGTGGTCAAGGTGTAACTGCAATCGTAGAGAAATAAGTTCTCTGATTTGTACCATACCTTCAAAAAAGCATCCTAAATGGATGCTTTTTTATTGCTCGTCAATCTACATATCGCTAACAAGATTTTACCTAGACCACAAAAAATGGTTAGCCGAAGCTAACCATTTAAAATCTTCACTATTCTTAGGGAAAATAGTGTTGATTTTAGAAGCGATACCCCACACCAACATAAGTAATCAATGGATCTATATCGACTTTTGTCGTGGAATTAATCAGTCGCTTACCAGTCTTGGCATCAACGACATCAATCTTTGCCTGATTGTTGAGCTTGGCATAAGAAACAGAAGCCACACCAAACCAGTTTTCATTAATATCGTAAGTAGCGCCCAGACTTACAATAGGTGCTATTGCATCAGTCGTTTTAACTCTTACATAAGGATTTGCACTGGAAGGTTTGCCATCTAACGCAGCCCCAGCTTTTCCATCTAAAACGTTTTGAATCATGTGTCCCGCTGCAACCAGATCACTTTTGATCTGTGAGTTCAACTTAATATCCGTGAAATGAGAGTACATCACCCCTACCCCAACATATGGACGCAATTTATTGACACCAGATTGACCAAATTGATATTGCGCTTCCAGCGCTGGTGTCCATGCACGCACCGATGCTGCTTTAGACTTATTGCCTAAATTGGTGATTGGAATGGCTTGATTTAAACCAATACCATCTGGAAATAAGATATTAACCAACTCATTTGGCGAAGTGGCTAATCCTGTGAGTGGTGCCAAGATTTCCCCTTTACCTTTAATATCCACTTTTGGAGGAATCCCACCAATGAGCTGCAAAGAAACATTGTCGTTGATGTAATAATTTAACATCAAGCCAAGTGTATCCACATCATCGACTTCAAGCCCTGTACCCTTGGCTTGCCAATTTTCCAAGCCATGAATATTTGCGGTTCCTGCGACCTCCGGCAAAATATTACCCTTACCATCAGTCAATAAGGTTTGCATAAAGGCATCATTGAGAAATTCAGTTAACACCTCTTTCTGATTAAATGGCACTCCGCCTAAGTCTTCTCCCATCGCATTAGGATCAACTGAGTTTAAAAAACTGGTTGTAGAGATACTTCCGACTGTTGCATTGGTACCATTTTTAACACTGGTATTAATATTAAAGGGATTTGCTTTTCCTTGAGGCATGACATGTAACCAACCTGCAGATACTGAAAAGCGTTTATACTCCCCCGCAAAACTCGTGCTGGTAATCGCGAATAATGAAGTTGCTATAGCAATATTTTTTAACGTTAATATTTTTTTCATTTTTTATCCTTAAAATATGAGATTACCGAACCGTGGCAACCTGTTTAAAAAACATACATAAAAAACAATATTTATGTATAAAATTCTGATCAATAGCATTAACACTCATCCAAAAAAAATATTGGCACTTTTATTTTTAATTTTTCTATAATACTTATTAATGATATATATCATTATTTTATTTTTATCATTTAGCATAAATTAACAGTACAGGTATATTTAAAAAGTCTATTTAAGCCCATACTGACCTAGTATAGAAATATCAAATTTTTCACATATTTTTCACTTTTTAATTATTAATACACATTCTCATTAATTGATAATTTAGTCTATTTTTATGGATTTTAAAATTTATGCTCGAAATTTAACTCAACCATTCACTTTTTAAACACAAAATGATCTGTCAAAGCAAAAAATACCAAATATAATCTGTTTTTGTCGTTTTTAATCAAAACTCGTGTTAAAGCCCGATTTTCAGCTTAAAATTATAAAGAAAAACTTCATCACTTTATTTTAAATAAAAATATCAAATACTTAATTTAAAGTTTGCATGATTAAAATTTGGTAGGTGTTTAGTAGGTATTCAACCCAGCCCTCAAAACTGATACTCAACCTCAAGGTGATCATCACCTTTCTGGAATGATGAAATAACAATGGTAGAAGGAATCGCACCATGGCTTTTAAAAATATAGCAGATCAAACAAACGGTTTTTATATCCCTTGCGTCTCACTTTTTGGTCCAGGTTGTGCCAAAGAAGTTGGTGCTAAAGCACAAAATTTAGGAGCAAAAAAAGCCCTCATCGTCACTGATGCTGGCCTATTCAAATTTGGGGTTGCAGACATTATCGTTGGCTATCTCAAAGAAGCTGGCGTAGACAGTCATGTTTTTCCTGGCGCAGAACCAAACCCGACAGATATTAATGTACACAATGGCGTAAATGAATATAACAATAATGGCTGTGACTTTATTGTGTCTTTAGGCGGCGGATCTTCTCATGACTGTGCAAAAGGAATTGGCCTAGTCACCGCAGGTGGTGGTCATATTCGTGATTATGAAGGGATTGATCAAAGTAAAGTTCCAATGACACCGCTTGTCGCAATCAATACAACAGCGGGAACTGCTTCTGAAATGACTCGTTTTTGTATTATCACCAATACAGATACCCATGTAAAAATGGCGATTGTTGACTGGCGTTGTACACCGCTTGTTGCAATTGATGATCCTAAACTCATGATTGCAAAACCTGCTGCTTTAACTGCTGCAACGGGTATGGATGCTTTAACTCATGCTGTAGAAGCTTATGTTTCAACTGCTGCAAACCCAATTACCGATGCATGTGCAGAAAAAGCCATTTCGATGATTAGTGAATGGTTAAGCCCTGCGGTAGCCAATGGTGAAAATCTTGAAGCTCGTGATGCGATGGCATATGCACAATATTTAGCAGGTATGGCATTTAACAATGCATCTTTAGGTTATGTACATGCAATGGCTCATCAATTAGGTGGCTTCTATAACCTTCCACACGGCGTATGTAATGCAATTCTATTACCGCATGTGTGTGAGTTTAACTTAATTGCCTGCCCAGACCGTTATGCAAAAATTGCTCAATTAATGGGTGCCAATACTGAGGGTTTAACCGTTACTGAGGCTGCCTTTGCTGCGATTGATGCAATTCGTGAGTTATCATCATCTATTGGTATCCCTTCTGGCTTAGCTGAACTGGGTGTCAAAGCGGAAGATCATGCAGTAATGACATCAAATGCGCAAAAAGATGCCTGTATGTTGACAAATCCACGTAAAGCAACTGATGCTCAAGTCATTAAAATTTTTGAATCAGCAATGTAAAACGATACTCTTTGGTTCTATGTCAGCCTAACAACTGTTTTAGGCCAAATTCAATGAAGTGTGCTTGATACTTAGGAATATTACTTAAGTAATATTCCTTTTTTATACGCTTATTAAAAAATGACAATCATTATTGTCAGATATATTGATAAAGTCACAATCTATGACTATGATGCTTAAAACATCAGCGGATTATTTCAGCAATGACAACAACAAGTAAAACCATCATTATCACGGGTGCAAACACTGGAATCGGGCTTGCAACTGCAGAAACATTTATTAAGGATGGTCACCATGTGATCATTGCTTGTCGTAATCCAGAAAAAGCCAAAACAGCACAGCAACACTTAGAGTCATTCGGTACAGGTCAGGTAGACGTGATTCACCTTGATTTAAATAGTCTTGAACAAATTAACCAAGCAGCCAATGAAATTATTGCCAAATATGAAAAAATTGATGTATTAGTCAACAATGCTGGCATGATGACACCTGATCTTGAGGCCACAGCTGATGGTTTTGAAAAACAGTTTGGGGTAAATTATCTGGGGCCTTTTCTTTGGACATTGAAACTTCTTCCATTGGTTCAAAAAGCCCAACAAGGTCGTGTAATTCATTTGGCTTCAATGATGCATCTTTTAGGTCGTATCCAACCTGAGAATTTTAACGCGGATCAAGTGAAAAAATACAATGGTGTATTGAGCTATGGCAATAGTAAATTAGCCAATCTGCTGTTTAGTAATATCCTTGCCAAACAACTACAAGGAAGTCATGTCACCAGCAATGCATTGCATCCAGGTGGCGTAGATTCTGAGATTTATCGTGAATTACCCAAATGGCAATATGCAATAATTAAACTTGGTCTTATTCCACCTTCTAAGCCTGCCGAATTAATTAAAAAAATTGCTTTTGATCCATCATGGGAAAAGCGCAATGGTGATTATGTGAGTTTGCAAACCCCTGCGTTTAAATCAGGCAAAGCCAAAGATATACAGTTGGCACAAAAACTATATGATGAATCCTATGCGCTGGTAAAAGACTATCTGTAATTTTTCGGATTTCATTTTTCAATAAATTCAGGAATATGCTATGACCACTCAATCTACTGAATATCAACCTGATATCCTTGGTACAGGTTATGAAAAACTAACCTTAAACTTAACAGATGACTATGATGGTAAAGTCATTGCGACTTTGGTACGCAAACAAGCAGTTCAAGCGACCAAGAAAGCGGTGCTCTATATCCATGGTTTTATCGATTATTTCTTTCAAACAGAAATGGCTGAACAATTTAATCAACATGATTATGATTTTTATGCACTTGATTTAAGAAAATATGGTCGTTCTTACCTACCACATCAAAAATATTATTATGTTCTAAATTTGAATGAATATGATGAAGAAATCACACAAGCATTAAAGATTATTGGTCAGGAAGGCCACACTGAGGTGTTACTGGCAGGACATTCTACAGGTGGATTGATCGCAACATTATATGCAGCACATTATCCACAACACCCCCTTATTCAAGCCTTATGGTGCAATAGTCCTTTCTATGACTTTAATATGCCTGCTTGGAAGAAAAAATTAGCCCTCCCAAAACTCAGCGCATTGGGTAAACGCTTACCTAATTTAAAATTTCCAAGCGAATTAAATAAATGGTATGTCACTAGTCTGCATAAAGATTTGCAAGGCGAATGGGATTTCAGCTTAGAGTGGAAAAAACCAACTTACCCCAAAGTATATTTAAGCTTTGTGCATGCAATTTTTGAAGCACAAAAAGAAATTCATGCAGGTGTACAGATCAATGTACCAACCTTAGTGATGCATTCTCACAAAACGACCTATCCCAAGAAATTTAACCGAGATGCTCAAAGCACTGATGTTATTTTAGAGGTCAAAGACATCATCAGGGATGCAGGTAAAATACAGGGCGACGTTAATGTCATGACCATTCAAAATGGACTGCATGACTTGGTCTTATCGGCACCAGAAGTCAGAAAAGAAGTTTATCATCAACTTTTTTCTTGGTTAGCCCAAAAACAGCTTTAAAAGCGCCAATTCATTCTTCTTTACAAGCAAATGATCAGTTAAAAGTATCCTGCAAAATCAATGTTCATCTTTATATTTCATTAGAATTTGATGAGCAGGATGCCCGACTGGTGTAAGTTCAATCAGACGTTCAACGGCATCAATCGCTTCTGGAAAATGTGCAAGGTGTTTTAATAAAGCATCTGTTTCATTGGCTTTAAAAATCGCTTCACTCAGGCGTGATTCAAGGCAGTCTCGCCATGCAGATAAAAAAGGACTTTCAGTTTTAGCTAAAAATACACCTTTGCATAATTTTAAAGCGGATTCGGTATAACCTGCATCTAAAGCACTCTCTGCTTGCAAGAAATCTGCTTCAACATGTGCCAATAAACGATAAGGCCGTGAACCCAGCATGCCACCCAAGATATCGCGCAACTGCGACATTTCAGCTTTTAATGTGCCGACACTCACTTTTCGTTCACCATATAGCGCTTGATGTAAATTTTCCAGATTCATCCCTTGTGGACACAACGCAAGAATAGTCAAAATTTCAATTTGTCGTGGTGTCAGTACCACAATCTTGCCATTGAACAACACTTGTGGCACAGCAAAAGCCCGGATAAATAAATGTTGTTGCTGAAACTCTAGCAATGCCGATTGAATAATTGAGGCACAGCGTTCGGCTGCCAGTAATCCCAAACTATTGTGATGATTCCATGTGGTTGACAGATCAATCACCCCTAAAACTTGTTTGGAATAAGGATCTATAATGGGAGAGGCATAACAAACCCAGTCATGCACAGAAGACATAAAATGTTCGTTAGAAAACACACAACTGGATTGTTGGGTTTTTAATGACAGTGCCAAAGCATTGGTTCCCACCAAATCTTCTCGCCATTGCCCACCAGCAATAAAATGAACACGTTCTGCAGCATTGCGCATTTGCCCACTTGCGGCTGACCAGATAATGGTACTGCCAATATCCCCTACTGCAGCAACCATTGCCGACTGTTCTGCGATATGAGTTAATTCATCACGACAATGTTCGATTGCTTTTTCTAACAGTGTTTTTCTTTCTTGTTTTACATTCATCAAGGGTGCAGCATCACGATCTTTGGGAATCGCAGCTGAGTTGGAACGTTGCCATGAACTTGCAATACTCTGCCCGAGTTGATCAGCATGTTTTAAAGACAGACTACTACTTTGGCGTAATTGCTCAATTAAACTCCGTTTATTTGATAACTCTTGTTGGCTTAACATACGCTACTTCCTCTGTAATTCGTTAAAAAATATCCTATCCTTTCTCTGTTGTTTTTATCCAGCGGACCTGCCTATAAATTACTCTAGCACATTAACACAGTGAGCTTAACCTCAGTCAACACAACTCATACCAAAGCGTTAGAATAAAACCAATTTTTTCCAATATTTAGCAATTTTCCAATAAACAAGAAAATATTGCCAAAGATTAAAGCATAGCGCAAATATGTCTTGGATTTCATCCAACCTTTTCCCTACCTTTGACTCTCTATGCTCAAACCATCATGTAAACAATCATTGTTCATACATGCCATATTAAACACATCATGAATGATCATGAATATAAGTAAAGGGATACTCTTATGCGTTATGTAGATCCAAATCAGCCTGGTTCAAAAGTACAGTTCAAAGCCCAATATGAAAACTTTATTGATGGCAAATGGGTAGCACCGGTTAAAGGGCAATATTTTGATAATGTCTCTCCTGTAGATGGTAAAGCCTTTACCAAAATTCCACGTTCTTCTGCGGAAGATATCGAACTTGCATTAGATGCAGCACATAAAGCCAAAGCTTCATGGAACAAAGCTTCTCCAACAACACGTTCAAATGTACTGCTGAAAATTGCAGATCGTTTAGAAGAAAATTTAGAATTACTCGCAGTTGCAGAAACATGGGAAAACGGTAAGCCAATTCGTGAAACATTGGCAGCCGATATTCCTTTAGCAATTGACCATTTCCGTTATTTTGCAGGTTGTTTACGTGCACAAGAAGGTGGTATTTCTGAAATTGATGAAGATACCATTGCTTACCACTTCCATGAGCCTTTAGGTGTAGTTGGTCAGATCATTCCATGGAATTTCCCTATTCTTATGGCAGCATGGAAACTTGCACCGGCACTTGCAGCGGGTAACTGTATTGTGCTTAAACCTGCTGAACAAACTCCATCAAGTATTTTAGTTGTTGCTGAACTCATTCAAGATATTTTACCGCCAGGCGTTTTAAATATTGTCAATGGTTACGGCGTTGAAGTGGGTCGCCCACTGGCAACCAATCCACGTATTGCTAAAATTGCATTTACAGGCTCCACTGCTGTTGGTCAAATGATCATGCAATATGCAACTGAAAATATTATTCCTGTGACACTTGAGCTTGGTGGTAAATCACCAAACATTTTCTTTGAAGATGTCATGGATAAAGATGATGATTATTTAGACAAAGCACTTGAAGGCTTTGCCATGTTCGCTTTAAACCAAGGTGAAGTATGTACTTGCCCATCACGTGCCTTGGTTCAAGAAAGTATTGCCGATAAATTCCTAGAAATGGCAGTTGAACGTGTAAAACGCATTAAAACTGGACATCCTCTAGATACAGACACCATGATTGGTGCTCAGGCATCTCAAGAGCAACAAGACAAAATCTTGGGTTGTATTGCAACAGGTCGTGCTGAAGGTGCTCAACTGCTTACAGGTGGTGGTGATCGTCAGGAAGTTGGTCAAGGTTTCTATATTGAACCTACCATTTTCAAAGGCGACAACAGTATGAAGATTTTCCAAGAAGAAATTTTTGGACCAGTGCTCTCTGTCGCAACATTTAAAGATTATGACGATGCAATCCGAATTGCCAATGATACGATGTATGGCTTAGGCGCTGGTGTATGGTCGCGTTCTGCGCATACCTCTTATCGTGCGGGTCGTGCGATTGAAGCTGGTCGCGTATGGACCAACTGCTACCATATCTACCCTGCACATGCTGCATTCGGTGGTTATAAGAAATCAGGCATTGGCCGTGAAAACCACAAGATGATGCTTGATCATTATCAACAAACCAAGAATTTATTGGTTAGCTATTCAACCAAAGCAATGGGCTTCTTCTAAGTTCAGTAATTGATTTACACTTTAAAAAAGCGAACTTCGGTTCGCTTTTTTGGTCATGATGAAGATGCTTTTTAATTCTTATCACAATCAGCTCTTCATCATTTTATACAGATTGTGATGGTTCGCTAAATTTAGTCGGTTGTTGGATTCATCCAAACATCTTCATAGCCATGCTCATCAATAATGACATGATAACCGTGCTCAAGCGCCAAATAAGGTAAAATTTCAGGTAAATATTGCTGTAAATGCGAGGCATGCAGCGGTTGATAAAAATCATCAGCGGAAGAATATTCTCCACAGTGAATAAACCAAGAAACATTGTCTGGTTTTTGTAGCGCAACTCGAACTGCATAAATCGGTTGTTGACCTAGACTCTGTAATGCAATTGCAACCCTATCCGACAGATTAAATTCGATATATTTTGACTGATATTTTTTGCAGATTTGCCGTTGTAATGTTTCTAAATCCATCAACATATTCCTTTATCGCCTGTTTAGTATTGTTTGTTTAGTTGCATAAACCAATACGTTCAAATCAGATATACTCAGATTAGCAGCAAAATTATTTAAGTCTTTTCCATAACATTTTAATATTTTTGAAGCTATATCCCACCACGACTCTTAAATTCATCATCAATAACATTGTGAAAAACACAACCACAAACATCACTAAACTTCGTGGAAAAAATTTCTGATCTAAAACAGATTGATAAGTATTCAATGCTAAATATAAAATGATCAAAAGTGTGTAAAACAACAGTTGAAAGTAGATTTTGTATCTTGGCTTTTTCTCAACAATTTCCATCAAATATATAGACAAAGCTAATGCAGAAAATGCAGTAAAAACGAAAAAGCCGAGTACCCATAAAATGCTAAAGCTTTTGATATGGCTGATTGCCCATAAGGATAGGTTAGCAACACAGCCACATAATATAAATGCTGTTTTAGGACGTTCTATGAGTTTATAAATCAAATCATTCATTCTCTGTGCTTATACTGTTCTTTTGTTCTTTTGCGAAACGCTCACGATAAAATGCTAAACCATTTGTGCAATATCAATAAATGCCTGTGTAATTGGACTCATCTGTTTTTTATTCTTCACTGCCAGACTAATAGACCGCTTGATATTGGGTGATAAAGGTAATTTTTGAACATTGGGAAACAGCGTCATCAACTCTTTATTCAAGGCCATATCTGCGACAATTGAAACACCAGCACCATTGTTCACCATATTAATAATGGTCAAAATTTGAGAAAAATAACATTTAATTTTTGGACTCAGATTGGCTTTTCTAAACATCTCTGTCACATGGTTTTGACTGCCTGCTGAGGTCATTAAAAAAGGATGTTCAACCAATTCATCCAATCGAACTGCACTTTGTTGTGATCGTGCATAGGATTTGGGTATAAGTGCTACAAAAATATCCTCAATCACAGGAAAAGTATCAAAACGTTCTTCAGGTAAAACCACAAATCCAACATCAATAGTACGGTCATGAATCCATTGAGCAATATCTTTGTCCGTTCCTTCTTTAATAAACACTTCAATATTTGGATATTTTAAACTAAATTTTTCTAGAATTAAGGGAATCAATACATTAGAAGATGAAGCACCAAAAGATCCAATTCTTAAAGTGCCAGAATGAAATCCTTGTATATCGGAGATTTCTTGTTTTAGCACATTAGAAATATTCAAAATTTCTTTCACATGCACTAAAAGCCGTATACCCGATTCAGTTAACTCAACTTCATTATGATTGCGATAAAACAATTTGACCGACCAATCTTGTTCTAAGCCTTTAATTGCATGAGAAATCGCAGATTGAGAAATTTGCAAACGCTGTGCTGTAACAGTAAAGCTTTTCTGTTCAGCCAACATGGCAAAAATAGTCAGTTGAGTAAATGTCATCGCCACTCTATCCATGAGTAAAGACTCATTTTACCATGAATAGGCATAAGTCATATTCTTGATTAAAGTTTACTTGGGTTTAGCTTACAGATGAAAAAATCAGTGGCTGGGACTTGGTCGAATTAGGTTCTGCATAGAGCGTTCAGCATGCTACAAATGATTACTATTCTTTTCCCATCCATTGCCCTGATTGGTTTAGGTTTTTATCTGTTCCAGTCGCGTATATTGGAAGAGAAATTCTGGAATGGCGCAGAAAAGCTCAATTACTATATTTTATTTCCAGCCTTATTGTTTAGCTCTCTTGCAAATGCAGATATGAATATGGGGCATCTCAACAGCATTCTTACGGTCATTTTTTTAATTATGGCCATGATCATTGCTGGCATTTATCTGTTTGCAAAGTTAAACCGCACACCTATTGCCCAGATCGGTGTATATGTCCAAAGCTTGATTCGTTTTAATACCTATCTCGGACTCTCGATTGCCACGACACTCAATCATGCTGAAATCAAAAGTATCTTGGTAAATATCCTTGCTATAGCAATTCCCTTGGTTAATGTTATTTCGATCCTTTCTCTGACAGATAAAGATCAACTGAACATTAAAAATATTTTCTGGTCTTTAATCAAAAACCCACTGATCAGCTCTTGTATATTGGGAATTACATTTAATGTTTTAAACATCCCTATTTGGTCTGGCTTTGCAAATCTGTTAAATGCTTTTTCAAGTAGTAGTCTGATGTTGGGCTTATTATGTGTAGGAACAGCAATTCAGTTTTCGACCCTCAGAATTTATCTGAAAAAGTCTTTGCTCATTAGCCTACTCAGATTATTGCTGATCCCGCTTATTGCCTTTATCTGTTTGCAGTTTTTTGAGCTAAGTCATGCCGCGGTGATTGCTATCATGATTTTCTTTTCTATCCCAACCGCATCTTCCGCATATATCTTAACCAAACTGTTAAACGGCGATCATCAATTAATGGCAGCAAGCATCAGCATGCAAACACTTTTATCCGTATTCACTTTGGCACTGATCCTTGCACTATTACAGCATTATTATGTTTAATCTATTATATTTTTGATTAGCGTTTATTCATCAAATATTTTGCTGATTCGATGTGGTTTGGCTTTGTATAGAATAGCTGTGCTGCATGGCTAGCTACAGCACAGCTATTCTCTCATGCTAGCAGTCTAAATAATGGAATCAGAATTTAAAAGCGTATTGATCAAGATTTAGCCAATTCCATCTCAACAAAGTGAAGATGATCAACGCCCCAAAACATTTCATTGCCAATAAACCATGTCGGTGCACCAAAAACACCACGCCCAATGGCTTCTTCTGTGATATTTTTTAGTTGGGCTTTAACCTGTTCATCTGAAAGCCAAGTTTGAACCTGCTCTGTACTAAAACCCAATGATTGAAATAAGCTAATAAGTTCATTGATATCATTTAAATTACGCGGATGCCCAAACATTGCATCAAATAAAGCGTTTAACACTGTTAAGAATTTTTCAGCTTGATAAAGCTGAACCGCTGTAATCACGCGCATCAGATTTAAAGTATTAATAGGAAAATAGGGATTCATTTGTATTGGAATATTCCAGAGTTTTGACCAACGCCCCATATCAATCATCGAATAGCTGGCTTTTGCTGGCACAGCCATTGGACTACTGTTCCCTGTGGCTTTAAAAATACCACCAAGCAAGACCGGCTTCCAAATCACTTGCGCTTGATTTTGTTTTGCAATTTTTTGAATCTGATAAAAGCCTAAATAACTATATGGACTACCCAAATCAAAATAAAATTCTACCTGTTTCATTTAGTGTTATTCCTTAACTGTACTGATCATGTTTTTATCGTACTACTGTAAAAATGATTCTAGAAAAAACTTAAATCATCACTTCTTAATCTCTCTATATCGAGATAAGTCATCTAGCTATATTAACCTACTCATACAAACCAACTTACTAATATAAAGTGACTTACCATTTTTCCATCCAAGGACGTAAATCTAGCTCATGTGTCCATGCATCACGTGGTTGCTGGGCAAGATGCCAATAATTTTCAGCAATATGTTCAGGATTTAAAATACCATCTTGATCTTTTTTCTCATAAAGATGAGGAAAACTGTTTTTAATAAAATCTGTATCAATTGCACCATCAACTACCACATGAGCCACATGAATATTCTGTGGACCAAGTTCACGCGCCATACTCTGTGCCAAAGCTCTAAGTGCATGCTTTGCCCCTGCAAATGCTGAAAAATAAGCAGCACCACGTAGACCAGCAGTCGCGCCAGTAAAGATCAATGTCCCGCGTTGTCGGCTTACCATTCGTTTCGCCACTTCACGACCAGTTAAAAAAGCAGAAAAACACGCCATTTCCCATATTTTAAAATATTTACGCGCTGTTTCTTCAAGTATGCTACATGGAACATTGGCACCGATATTAAAAACCAGTACCTCTATTTCGCCAATGTTGCTTTCAATTTCTTCGATCAATTGTATAACTTGCTGTTCTTTTCGAGCATCAGATGCAAAACCATATGCTGTTCCACCTGCCTGTTCAATCTCATCAATCAGTGGTTGTAACTTGTCAGCATTGCGACGGGTCATACAACTAATATATCCCCCTTTGGCAAAACGTTTCGCAATTGCGCCACCTGTTGCATCACCTGCTCCAATAATCAATGCAACCTTCTGATTTGATGTTGTTATTTCATCTTGCATATCATGCTTCCCTTTTTGCATAACGATCGTTATTATAACGATTACTATGTTATAGTTTAACTAGAGCGTCAAGAAAAAATTTGATCGAGGAAAATATGCGATACAAATCTGGCTATAAAGAAGAAAAAAGAAAAGAGCTATTAAAAATCAGTGGACAGCTTGCTAAAAAAGATGGTTTTGCTGCAACCGGTGTAGATGGCTTTATGAAAGCTGCTGGTGTGACCAGTGGTGCATTCTATTCACATTTTTCTTCCAAGCAGGATTTGTTTAAAGCATTGGTTGAAAACGAACTCAAAAATAGCATTCAGATGTGGCAAAACAATCCCCATGAGCAGGCTGAGTTATGGATTGAATTTGAACTCAATCGTTACTTAACCCTCTCGCATGTTGAACATCCAGATTATGGTTGTGTATTGCCAACACTCGCTACAGAAGTCGCACGTTCTGATGAGGAGATTAAACAATGCTATCAACAAGAATTACAACGCGGTCATGCCCTATTTACTCAACGCCTTGGGAGTGAAGAAAAAGCTTGGGGCGTCTTATGTCAACTGGTGGGTGCTATACTGATAGCAAGAAGTGTTTCTGATAATTCGGTTAAATTGACCATTTTGGAATCAAGCAAACACTGTATTTATTCTATGTTGCAAATCACAGCATAAATTTAGTTTTCAACCCAATACAATCTAGTATAAATTAGCAATATTCTCGTTAAATCATTATAAAACCATGACTTCCTCCACACACGCTTTGCCGAAGACAATCTATGCCATTCAACATTTAGCATTTGAAGATTTAGGTATTCTTGAAGACACTTTTTATGATTTGGGCTATCGCATACGTTATTTTGAAGCGGGTATGGATGATTTAAAGCAAGCTTTTGAATTTGAAGGTCTAGTCATCATTCTAGGTGGCCCAATTGGTGTTTATGAAACTGAAGACTATCCCTTTTTAAATGATGAAATCGCTTATCTTAAACAGCGTTTAGCCAAGAATTTACCAACAATTGGCATTTGCTTAGGTGCACAATTGATTGCACATGCTTTGGGCGCAAAGGTTTATGCAGGCCATCAAAAAGAAATTGGCTGGAGTCAATTGAAGCTAAATCTAGCTCAAAATAATCCCTTATTACCACTCGTTAATACCGAAGTTTTACATTGGCATGGTGATACCTTTGACTTACCTGTACAGGCTGAATTACTTGCCAGTTCAGCAATTTATACAAATCAGGCGTTTAGAGTTGGACAAAATATCTTGGCGTTACAATTCCATGTGGAAGTTGCGGCAGACGATATGGAAAAATGGTTGATTGGTCATACGTGTGAATTACGCAAAGCTGGCTTAAATATTCCTCATTTACGATCTGAAAATGAAAAATATGCAGCAAATCTTGAATTAAAATCACCACTGGTTTTAGAGCATTTTATCAAACACTTAAATGTATAATCTATTTATCTATATCAGCATGAAATAGACTTTTCTGTTTCGTGCTTTTTATAACGTATTTACTCTTCACCCATTAATACGGCGTTGCTCGAAATATAATATGAATACTGCATTACTTATATTTAACTGATTATTATATTTAACTGACCATAGCATTTACATTAAAAAGATATTCTTTATTCTCACACAAAATTATTTAATCAAACTTAATATTTTACACTAAATCATACCTGATCATTATGTTTGAGCTACAGGATTATACAGAGTAGATACATAAAAGCTTGCTGATTTATTTATACTGCATACTTTAAAACCAAGACTTTGTTTGCAATGAATAAAATATATATTGGCGCTTCTGTGCTCATGACTACACTTCTTTCTGCCTGCTCTACCCCTGAAGTAAATAATCAAAATGCTAAACCGCTTGGCATGGCCAATCCTGCAAGTGTGTATTGTCAAAAAATGGGAGGAGAGTCTCAGATTAAAAAAGATGCTTTAGGAAATGAAGTAGGATATTGTAAGCTTCCAAATGGAACAGTGGTTGATGAATGGAAGTTGTTTAGAAGTGCACAAGGCGATGAGCAAGCTGCTACTAAATAATTTTGAATAATCGCTGCGGAATATAAACAATAGACAAGCCTTCTGGAATGACTGATTTTCTATTGGCATAAATTTCAGACTCATTACTGTATATTCACTACGGTAATGAGTTGCTCCATCATTGTCATCGTTAAAATAAATTAGATCTAAACATGCATTAAATATAAACAGTATTGTATTTATTTTGAGAATATTGAATAGATGAAAACCTACCAATCTAAACAGGAACTGATTGTTGCAATCAATAATTCATTAAAGCAATATTTAACAGAATTTGAAGAAATATCCGAAGACTTAAAAGATCATAAAGTTGCGGCTGTAGATAAAACCCCTGCCCAAAACTTAGCCTATCAATTGGGATGGGTAAATTTATTATTAGAATGGGAAAGTAAAGAACTTACAGGTTTCCCCGTTTCAATGCCAAAAGAAGGCTATAAATGGAATAACTTAGCAAGTCTATATCAAAATTTTTATCAAACTTATGCCCAGTATTCATTAAAAGAAAATACTCAGTTATTGTCTAAACGAGTCAAAGAAGTCACAGACTGGATTGAAAATCTAACAGATGAAGAACTATTTAAAATAAATCAACGTAAATGGGCAACCACACCTGCCAACTGGCCACTGTATAAATGGATTCATATCAACACTGTCGCCCCTTTTACCAATTTTAGAGTTCAAATCAGAAAATGGAAGAAACTTAGCATAAATACTGAACCAACTAAAAAGCCTTAACAGGTTATTTTTTTCAGTTCTAAATATTGAGTAATGGTGTTATTTAATTCATCCAAATAATACTGTTTAGGTTTTTCTTGTCCCATAGATTTGTCTAATTTCATTAAAGCAGGCAGGTATTCATTTTTATAGACACGCTCATATTCACCACATAATAATGCTCTATTTACCTCATTACTGGTATTTTCATTATCCAATTGCTCATGCATGACTTCAATTTGTTTTTCTTGCTGCATCAATACCAAACTATGAGGATTTGGTGTAATACAGCCTGTAAGCATCAGCAACATTACCATTACCATTGTTATTTTTTTCATAAATCTGCTTCATTGTTCTTTGATTAAACTGAGCATAAACTATTTTTATCACCCGCTCAATTTGTCGATAACAATTAAAATTTGAGTTTTGCTAAAGTACGTATTAAAATCTTGATTAAGTAACAAAATCAAAATTTGATATAAACAGATCGAATCTGATTCACTCAAAGTGCAGAGCGTTAAAATTCAATCACTCGTAGTTTTATTGATTATCAGCCATCAAGGTGTAAAGAACTTAATCCATGCCCCCTAGAAATAAGCCAAACAGAAAACAATTGTTATCCTCTGCTTGGTCAACAGATCAAGATTGCTTACTGATTGAAAACAATCATTTAACTGTTGATCAATTGGTTGAAATACTGCCCTACCAACATGATGAAATTATCGCAAGAAAAAGACAACTTGGACTGCTTAGAAGGGATTTTTACATGAAAAAACTACATGACTTGTAAGCAAAATTACAATATCCCCGCATCGGGCGCGACATAATGAATATATATATTAAATACTTAAATATAGGGCTATGTCATGAACAACAAGTTTAAAATATTTACGCTCGTCGGTGGAATAGCATTACTGAGTGTTGCGGCATTTGCTTATGCAGGAAATGAAAAGATTCAAACCGTTAAAAATGTAGATTTAAAGAGGTATCTGGGTACTTGGCATGAAATTGCACGCAAACCAATGTATTTTCAAAAGAAATGTGATTATAACGTTACTGCTGATTATTCCTTAAATGAAAATGGCTCAATCAAAGTGGATAATCGTTGTTACGATAAAAATGGCAAGCTTCAACAATCAATTGGCGAAGCATATGTACAAAACGCGCCTACAAACTCCAAATTAAAAGTGAGTTTTTTACCAAAAGCACTTCGTTGGTTACCTGTAGGGCGTGGTGATTATTGGATTTTAAAGCTAGATGAAAATTATCAAGTTGCATTGATTGGCACACCGAATAAGAAATATTTATGGTTACTCAGTCGATCTCAACAGCTTGATCCAGCCACGACTGAAGAATATTTAAATTATGCTAAAAGCTTAGGGTATGATTTAAGTGATTTAATTGAAACCAAACAAAAATAAAAACTTAAAAGCCCTCTTTTTGAGGGCTTGTTGAATCTAGCTCATTTTATACGATTGCACTGCAAGCCCTTCTGATCAAATATTATTATCTACGAAATGAGACACAACTGATGAGCAACCCCACAACCATCAATGCTCCAGCACAGATAAAGGTAAATTGCATCCCATCAATGATTGCTAAAGCCGTTGCCTGATTGAGCTGATTTGTGCCAACACCGAATGAAAAAATAGCTCCCATCACAGAAGCCCCGATAATTAAGCCCATATTACGAGATAAGCTAAGAAGTCCTGATACCATCCCTTGTCGAGCTTTGGGAACATCCGCCAAGGTCATGGTATTGTTGGCTGCCTGAAACAGCTGATAACCCGAAGTCAAAATAATGATCGGCATAATATAGCCACTTATACCTATCAATTTCGGTAAGATAGCGAGCATCGAGCTACCGATAATCAGAAAAATTAACCCTGTAATGACGATATAGCGACTGCCCCAACGATCGACAAGTCGACCCGATGGAATCCCACTTAAGATAGCAACCACTGGCCCAATCCCCATAATCAAACCCACTTGTATTTGATCCAAGTTTAGACCAAGACTGAGATAAAAAGGTCCAATGACAAGTGTGGTCATCATAACAGCTGCAACCAACAAATTAACCATAAGGTTTGGTGTTATGTTCTGGTCTGTTTGCAAAGAAGTTAGCGCAGGAATTTGTTTTTTAATGTAATCATTAGGCAGCAGTACCCAAGCCAGAATAATTGCGATACTCGCAAGTATAAACTGTAATCCAAAAATGCTTTGCCAACCGCTCACGACAATCAGAAACCCGCCCAACACTGGTCCAAGTGCTGTACCTAAAGCAGATATTGTTCCAAGCATTCCCATTGCTCTTCCCAACTGTGATTTACTGACGGTCTGACGTGTAAGTGCCATTGCAAGTGTCATTAAGAATGCCGCACCTATTCCTTGAAATGATCGTGCAGCAACCAATATCCATAAGCTGGGTGCAACACTACATAGCAGTGAAGCCAAACTGAATATAAGCAGTCCAACGATCAGCATAGACTTACATCCATATCGATCACCTAAGCGTCCAGCAATCACAACCGTGATCGTCAATGAGATCAGATATCCAATTACAACAGCCTGTACTTGAATAAATGGCAGTGAAAATACCTCAGCAAGTGTGGGTAATGCGATATTGACAATGCTTGTTCCCAACGATGCCAATAACATGGATAACGCCAAAGTGATGGTGATTCCAGTTTGGGTCTTGTTTGTCAATGTTAATGATTCTGTCTGCTCTGTCATGTTGCGCTCTTGTCAGCAGTGGTGTTTAATCACATACTACTAATTCAAGTTGACTTGAGGTCAAGTATGAAATTTCTTGATATTGGTGAAGTTTCAGCAAAAAGTGGAATTAAACCTTCGGCACTACGCTATTACGAAGAAATCGGTTTGATTTTCTCAATTTCTCGGCATGGATTACGTAGACAATTCTCTTCTGAAGTTCTGTTACGACTCACTTTGATTTCAATGGGAAAATCAGCAGGCTTTTCACTTAAAGAAATCGCAGCAATGTTCGATAGTCGTGGTGCACTTGATCTTTCCCCAAGTGTTATTCACCAAAAAGCTGATGAGATTGATCTTCAAATTCATAAATTGATCGCACTCCGTGACATACTTCGCCACGTAGGTGACTGCCCAGCACCATCGCATTTGCAATGCCCTAGTTTTAAGCGACTAGTTGAAAAGGCTGCTCATAAATAAAAGACTTTTTAAAAAGGTTGTTAGGCGTATTTGCTGAATAGCTAAATTAGATTGTAGAACAATAATTAAAATTAGCACGCAATGACATTGAACAGTCAAATGGCTTTCTCTAAGATGATAAAACAAGCTTAAATTTTGATGACTTTTATACTTTTGTAGCCTGATCTACAAATATTAATTGTATCTGTTGAAATCGGTATTTTTGATTTATGGATCAAAGCAAATCTAGTGATTCTGGTGTTTTCCTCTGGTTAACATATCACACCCTAAATAAAATGAATTTGGACGCAAATCGGATATTTTCACAAATAAGATTATCTGAACAACCACCTGACAAAACCATTCGGCGAGATAATTCGACCCAACAACGCTTTTGGGAAATAGCTGAAGAAATCAGTGCTGATCAGGATATCGGACTTCATGTAGGTGAACATTTCCCGATTTTTAGAGGCGAAATATTAGAATACATTTTTATGAGTAGCCCTACATTTGGGGACGGCTTACAAAGAGCATTACGTTATCAGAAAATTTTTACCGATGCTTTTGTGGCTCATTTACACATTGAAAATCAAAATGCAATGATCACGAATCTTCAGCACCCAGTTCGTCATTATCTAGAATGCGCCATAAGCGTTATGCTTAATTTTTTAAACTATATCAGTAACAATCATTTTTATCCCAAAGAAATATGGTTGCCTTACCAAGAAGGCGCGAGTTTAGATGAATATCAACGTATCTGGAAATGCCCGACTCGTTTAGGTATGCAATACGGCTGTATAATTTTTGATGCGGAAATATTGAGTTTAGCTTCAGCATCGGCTGAACCAATGCTATTAAAAATACATGAGAATGTCGCTAAACAGCAGGTAAAAGTTGTCGATAAATATTATTTGATTAATGATATAGAAAACTTACTCAGCTCCGGTTTATTAGAATCAGGTCAATTAGATTTAAAATTAATTGCCCAACATTTAGGACTACAGCCCCGAAAACTTCGTGCAGATCTTAAAGAAGTTAACACGACTTTTGAAAAAGTTTTGGCAACTTATCGTGAAAAAATGGCAAAAAAGCTGTTGATGAATCCCAATATAAGCATAGATCAAGTTGTATATTTACTTGGTTTTTCTGAGCCTTCCGCCTTTTCACGTGCCTTTAAACGTTGGACAAATGAAACGCCATCCCATTATCGCCAGCGCAAGCAAAAATAAGTTTTTAGCTATAACTTGATTCTAATGACATTTAACGAGTTAGCTTTTCGGTCAAAAAAAATGAGCTGTTCTTTTCTACACTGATGGTTATTTCTCAATTGAATAGGATCAGAGATGTTAGGTTTTCCAATTGGCCTTTTAGTTGCGAATGGATTTGAATGGTATGCACATAAGGTATGGTTGCATGAGTTTCCAAGTAAACACCGTAATAGCCCTTTCTTCACACATATAGCACATCATAAACGTGCCAGAACAGATCTGTTTCATGATGAAGGATATCGTGAATCTATGTTTAAAAATGCAGAAATTTATAATGAAAAAACCGCATTGTTAGGTTTAGCCGCAGTTTCAACTGTATTTTTACCCATTGCACCATTTTTTACTGCTGGCTTATATTATGGGATTTGGAATTATTGGCGAGTACATGCAAAATCTCATCTAGACCCCGAATATGCGCGTAAACGAATCCCTTGGCACTATGATCATCATATGGCAAGTAATCAAAATGCCAATTGGTGTGTTACACGTCCGTGGTTTGATTATATTATGGGAACACGTGTTTTTACTGAGCTTTCGATTAAAGAAAGCAATCCCTTAGGAATAAAACTACCTCAAAATTTTGAAATAATCCTAAACAAGACATCACAGAAAATATTTGCGAAATCATATCTTAAAATTACCTCTAAGAGTGCATTGGATATAAAAAGTACTCGTCAGGGCATCTCATTAGAACTGTAAATTTTAACAAATAAAGTATTAAGGATCATTTTGATGAAACGATTATTCCCCAAACACATTGTTGCACCAAAGTTTTTACATCATTTTATCGATCGTTCAGAGACAATCAACGGAAGACCTTTTGATGTGAATACGCCAACGCATACACCAAAAGGAAAGTATTCTTGCGTTCATTATGGGGTTATGATTCCGAATCTTGAAGCACCATTTAATTTTTTGAATCTATTAATTGTAGTTGGCCAGCCTCGTGTAAAAATTTTTCGGAATCAACATTTGATCCAAACTACTGCGCTTGATACTGCAAATGTATTGATCGGTACCACAGTAGGTACAAAAGAACATTTTAATGGCTATAGTGTAGAAAATGACTGTGTATTGGAAAGCAATGGTTCATCTTTAAGTTTTGGTCGTGACGTGTTACTCGAAGGTACATATCCAAATTTTCATGCGCATCGTGAAGGTCATGATTTCAATTTTGATTTAAAGATTCGTGCGACTGATAAAATTGCCCATTTTGCACAAATGTCATTGGGTTTATATGATCACTGGGCATTATTATGTACATATGAAGGATTTCTTGAATATCAAGGTAAAAAAACCAAGGTTCAGGGTCTTTGTACTTATGAATATGCTCGTGCAGTAGATGTAAACTTATATATCAATTATTTTACTTATCATATTTTAAATATCGATGAGAAAACTCAAGTCCTACTTGTAGAAGTCCTTGGTCCATTAAATCTGGTATTGCAACGTCGAGTATATATTCGTTCTACAGATGATCATGGCAGTATTCATTCAAATGGATTTAATTTTAATGTCCATACATTTGAAGCTCAGCGCGTTATAACCCCGAATGGTTTATCAATGCGCTTAGCTCGTACCTTTTCATGGAGCGTGAATGATGATAATGGAAACCCGTTAATCCATATTGATGGGCGAACAAATGCTGATTTTCGATATGGTATGGCGGGAGGCTATGCAGGGAGCTATAAATACAAAGGTACATTCAAGGGTCGTGCAGTTGAAGGTACTGGTTATATTGAATATTTAGATATCCGTACTGATTAAATCGATTCAACTTATAACTAGGTGATAAAAAGCCTAGTTAAAACAGATATAGACATCATCCACTTTACCATTGCTCAATATTCACCAATGTAGTTTTAAAATATATCAAGGCAACGATAATACGGAATTCGGTCTTTTCTACATTTACTTTGGAGGGAAGTAAAAGTAAATTACAGAGAACTATTCCTTAAGCAATAAGACAAAATGAATATCTTTAACCAATTTAAACTTTGTATTGAGCAGCGTAAAAGCTTAATTCCAGCATCCTTGCTATTAATAGTTTCAACAAGCGCTATGAGTGTTTACGCAGAAACGGATGAGCAATTAAGCAAATCTGGGCAATGGCGTGACCCTGCAACAGGTCTAATCTGGATGCGTTGTTCAATTGGGCAATTATGGACAGGCTCAACTTGTAAGGGTGATCCTTTGGAATTTAAAAACTGGGAAGATGCACAAGATTATCTTGATCAAATGAATAAAAATGGTGGATTTGAAGGTAAAAATAACTGGCGTGTTCCCCAAATAAAAGAATTAATAACAATTCGCAAATGTAGTACTGGCTGGAGGAAAATAGGACAAATACAATTGCCAGAACAAGAGCGGAGACAATATGGACAAGATCATGAACTTGAAATGAAAAAATTACCTTATGGGCAAAAAGCTCCGACTAACTGTGCTGATGATTCAACTAGCCCTACATTAGATACTCATATTTTTCCCAATACCCCATCTAATGGTAAATATTGGTCAAGTTCATTATCCCCATGGAAACCTATAGGCTACAAATATAAGGCATGGAATGTCGACTTTAAGACTGGTTTTTTTGCACCGACCATTAACTACACAGATGACCGTCGTTTTTCTAGAGCAGTTCGAAATAGTCGTTAGTTTCCCAGCAGGAAATTGTCTAGCATTTTATATAAGCAGTATCATGCTAATGTTAGAAAAAATTTAAAAATATAAAAGAATTGCAACGACTGAAAAATAGCTGATTTTGCCTCTAGAGCAAATCATAGTGAGTAATGATTATTTAAGTATCTTAAATTGAATAAGGAATAGACGATAAAAAAGGCCTATAAAGTTAAACTAACTTTATAGGCCTTTAATCTATTTCAATATTACTTCGCTACAGAAGCTTCTGTTGTAATATTTACAGTGATTTTATCACCTACATTTGGGACATATGCTCCAACACCAAATGCTGAACGATTAAATGATGTTGTTGCATTGAAACCAATTGACTGTGCTTTAGTCATTGGATGCTCACCTTGTTTGTTTAAAACAGCATCTAAAACAACAGGTTTAGTCACATCTTTCACAGTTAAGTTACCTGTGATTTTGTATTTGTTTTTACCTAAAGCTTGAACTTTCGTACTTTTAAAAGTGATGTTTGGATACTTTGCAGCATCAAAGAAATCTGCATTTTTTAAATGTTCATCTAATGCTGCAACATTGGTATTTAAACTAGACAATGGAATAGTTACATTGACAGATGAGTCTGCTGGTTTTGCATTATCAACAGAGATCGTACCTTGGATGTCACTGAAGTTTGCTGAAGGAGTTGAAAAACCGAAATGATTCCAAGTAAATACTGTTGCAGTATGCGTTGGATCAATTTTGTAATCTACAGGTTTTGCCATGCTGAAAGTTGCTACTGATGCTACGGCTAAACCCAATGTTAATGCTTTAAAGTTCATCTTTATATTCTCGCTATCGAATGGATATTAGTTTATACACTTCCCGTATAAATTCATTGTTATTGATAATACGATATGTTGCATATATGCAACGATTCTATAATAACCATTTTTAAAACTTGATCAAAACCTTAAAAATCAATATAAGGCATTGTTTTATCATTATTTAATTTTTTACAATCTAATTAAGCAAAGCATAGACCATAGGCTAAATTCAAAGCTAAAATTTATAAAGCAATAAATTACACTAGACCATTTTACGGAAATTTTATATTTATAGTACTGGTCTTTTTTATCTGACGAATGTTTTATGGCAAATATTGCTCAAGCACAAAGTACACAAACAGCTTATCGTGTAACACTCACCAATCCACAAGGACATACATGGTATGCCGATGAACCTAGCGATAAAGGTGGTCAAGATACTGCACCGAATCCAATTCAAATTTTATTATCAGCACTAGGCGCTTGTACTGTGGTCACCCTAGAAATGTATGCAAATCATAAAGGGCTTAAAATTGAACATGTTCAATTAGATTTAGCTTTAAATCCTGAGGGTGACCCTGAAGCAGGTCAAAATAATATTTCAAGGAAAATTGTTCTTAAAGGTGATTTCACCGAGGAGCAACATAAACGACTGCTTAAAGTTGCAGAAAGCTGCCCTGTTCATAAATTATTGACTTCAAATATCCAAATTCAGACAGAGTTGGGTATTGAATAAGAATTCCCTCATTTTTTAACAAGAGGATCAGGTATTCTTATTAATAAATACCCCGCTCAATGCCCTCTATCCATTTTCTGACCCAGTTAGCATTTCCTTGATTAAAAGTATAACCTTGGTATTTAAAAACGTTATAACAATCTATGAAATGCTGGCGGATAGACTCGTCATTTTTCCAGTGCAATAAGATTTTTCTAACACGTTCAGAAGTAAGACTTAATTCATCTGCTTGTTCATATTCATCATAACCGCTATTCACTTTTTGCGTTGCATAGTCAATTAGGCTATATGCTGAGGGATGATTTAAACAGAGATTTGACAATTTTTCTGTATCAAACAAATAAGACTGAAACATATCCAAAAAATTTTCTATATATTTAAATTCAGCATTCTCTTCTTGATATAAATGATAATGAATATAAGTTTCTGCAAATTGCTGTAAAAAGGTTAATTCCCCAATAGTCCAGTCCCCTAAGCTATAAGCACTTATGCGCTGAAAGAAATAATTTTCTGATACAAAATTATTGGTTCCTTGCACTAAAAAATCTAAAAACAATGGTAAAAAATATTTGAACTCGCATAGCGGTGTTTGATTTGAATATGCTGCATTTACATAATTGTTGAAAATACCAATCTCAATTCGTTGCAATGGTGTATTTTTCAAATAAATATGATCTTCCTCAAAAGAACAACCACCACACATACAGGCATCTAAAGCTTGCATTTTATCAAGACTATATACAGAAAAAATTTTATAACCTTGTGCAATCAACTCTTTTAGTTTTATGGAATATTGTTCTTGTGCAGTATTCATTTGCTGATCTTTTATATTTTCAAAAATAGATTCTATAATTATCATTTTTTTCAGCTGTTAATTTAGATGAAGATTAATTCTTAAAATTACAAACGATAAAAATCAAAGCCCCTTTCGGGGCTTTTAAACTTATAACTTCTCAACCAAGACACGATCGACTTGCTTTAAACCAGATTGTTTTTCATGGTTTTTACGGCGGATCTTAATCAACTTGTCTTCTTGAAAATCTTGTAACAGCAACTCAACGGCAACCATAGATTCAAGTGGCAAATCTTGCCCAATCCATTTTTGCTCACCTGCGTCCATCAAGGTAATTTCATCACTAATTTGTTCATAAAGGCTCATATTTTCCTCACTTCTGGGATATGTATCACTATGTTTCATGAATACCCAATGAATGGCACAACTATATACCTATTGCAAAAAACTGCCACTAAAATTTACTTAATTTACAAACAAATTTCATAAAATAAAAATGTGTTAAATAGAGAGTTTTTATACTTTATAATTCAGAAACTTATATTTAAATATAGCACTTAATATCCCCCCATCAATCCAACCATAATTCTAAAGAATTAAAAAAACATGGATCTGCATAGTTGATAGACTTTTTTTTGTTCATTAACCAACTTGCAGTTTGTCGATCCAAATGCGAGCTTTTATAAACAGCTTCTACACCTTGTTCTTGATTTCGTTTTAAGTGAGCTAGGGACAATTTGGCATGTTATTTCCCATAAAAACAATTACTTAAATTCTATAATTATTAATGACTTTAAATAAAAATGGAGTAATATTTAACCATAATACTTAAAGGATTATAATCATGAATAAAATTAAAATTGTGTCAATAATCTCTATCCTTATTAGTTTAATCTTCTTGCTCACCACATCCGCACGTAGCAACCCTTATTATTCACTAAACCTTCTTGGACAACCTTGGACTTGTTCACTAAACAATGGGCAACTCGTACCTATCTATTTAAATCCAAATCTACCTGATGTCGGCATGGCAAAAAATTATCCACCACAAATTGTTCTAAACCCAAATGTAATGAATAATTTTTCTCCATTAATGCAAGTGTTTTGGCTCGCACATGAATGCGTCCATGCAACCAACTTTCAACCACCTGGTATGAATCCTGAAATTGATGCTGACTGTAAAGCAATAAAACAACTTAAAAACCTTAATTTAAATCCAAGTCAGTTAAATCAAATTGCATATGAAACATTACCATTAACAGGTTCTCATTCAGGACATTTAGCTGGTCCATATCGAGCACAATTAATAGCTCAATGTTATTTTAATCCATATTAAATTTATAAAATAATCCCCCCCACCAACATCTAGAGTTGAGCGGGGGTTTGTACCCCAATATATTCGGCTAAAATAAAACTGATTGCTAAGACTTACACTATTTTTAAATCTATAAACACTTTAGCTCCTTATTATTGGAGATATTTTTATACGATAAAAAAGCAAAAAGCCCACTAAAAAGTGAACTTAATATCTAGTGGATTACCATAACCTTGTCCACTCGAAAAGAATATGCCTATGCCTTGATCAAGATAAAAAAGCTTTTACTTGGGCAACATCATATTGATCTTTAGCAAGCTTGCCTTGTTTAAAAAGCCAAGTTGCTACTTCTGGCCATGACCACAAAGGAGATTTAGTAGATACGCCATATATTGGTGTAGGAAACAAACCATCACCTCGTTTATTTAATGCATATAGTGATAGAGCTTGGCGACTTAACCCTGCACGCTCAGCCATTTCAGATAATGAGGCAACCCCATTCTCTTCCAAAACTAATTGGTTAAACCCTGCTGATTGAATGTTTTCAAATGCAGAATTAATCGCCTCAGCAGCACTGCTCGCTTCGCGATCAAATTCCAAATAAACAGTACTATTTGAACTACAGATCAAAGCATCATCACAACCAGCTTCAAATAATTTATCTTCTAAATTTTCTATATTTGGACGTGCATCACGAATCACAATTGTAAAGTGATAAGTATTCATTGTTCACTCTCCATTGCATTGGTTAACATTACGAATAATTTGCTTTGCATGATTCTCTGGATTTCTAGGCGTACTCCATACACTCATTTGATGCTCCGTATGCCCTGCTATGCAACGCAGTCTACAAAATGCATGTGATGATTTACCTGATTCCACAACATCCCACCCATTTTCAATTACATATTCGATTGCTTCACGAATATGCTTATTAGGATGCTTATCCATGGTTACACCTATTCTAAATAAATTATATGACCACATGTTGACACATGTCAACAAAACTAAAATGAATGACACACTGTTTCTAATTTTTGATTAATATCATTTATAAAAACATTCAATTTTTTTAATTTATCACTCAATTGAAGAGTTAGTTTATCAAGCTCAAACTGACTTATCACGCTTTCCCTATGCTCACTCTCACTAGGAAGCTCTATATCTTTTACTATTCGTGATGATCATCATAATTTAGTTTCAGCACACCACGTAAAAAACCAGTAAGGAAAATAAACACCGCCTAATCGTTATCGATGATGGTGTTTTTAATCAAAGCACTTTCCACTCAATTAAATAATGCTGATCTATTTTCGATAGCTTAAGGTTAACCTTCATATTTATTAGAAGAAAAATAACTTTAAACACATGTATTCTATTTTTATTTTAAAAAAGTGAATGCAGAGCAATAAAAAACGCCCCTCTCGGGGCGTTTCCATATTTAAAACGATGCAAGAATTAAGCAGTTAATTCTTTTACAGCGCCAACAACAGCTTCAGTGGTAATACCAAAGAATTGGAACAAATCTTTGGCTGGTGCAGACTCACCATAAGTCGACATACCAATAACTTTGCCGTCTAGACCTACAAATTTCCACCAGTAATCTACATGTCCAGCTTCAACTGCAACACGTGCACGGATATTTGATGGTAATACCGCTTCACGATATGCAGCATCTTGCTTCACAAATTCTTCCGCACATGGCATAGACACTACACGTACACCGTCAAGTTGTGCATATGCTTCCATCGCCAATGAAACTTCTGAACCAGTCGCAATAATGATCGCTTTTAATTCGCCTTTTTCTTCAGCCAATACATAACCACCTTTCACAACATTCTCAATCTGAGCTTGAGTACGTGTTTGGAATGGTAAGTTTTGACGAGAGAAAATTAACGCTGTAGGACCTTCGTTACGTGTTAAAGCAGATTTCCAAGAAATAGACGCTTCAACTGTGTCACATGGACGCCATGTATTTAAATTTGGCGTACCGCGTAAAGAAGCAATTTGCTCAACAGGTTGATGCGTTGGACCATCTTCACCTAGACCAATTGAGTCATGAGTATAAACATGGATCACACGTTGTTTCATCAATGCAGACATACGAACTGCATTACGAGCATATTCCATAAACATAAGGAAGGTTGCTACATAAGGAATGAAACCACCATGCAATGCTACACCATTGGCAATTGCAGTCATACCAAACTCACGCACACCATAATGTACGTAGTTACCCGCAGGATCAGACTCAACCCCTTTCGCACCATTCCAAAGTGTAAGGTTTGAACCAGCCAAGTCAGCAGAACCACCTAAAATTTCAGGTAGTAAAGGTGCAAATGCTTGAATCGCATTTTGGCTTGCTTTACGTGTTGCAATGGTTTCACTTTTGGCATTCACTTCAGCAATATAAGCATCCGCTTGTGCCAAAAATTCTGCAGGCAAGTCACCATTCACACGGCGTTTTAACTCAGCCGCTTCTGTTGGGTATTTTGCAGCATAGCTTGCAAAAACGTCATTCCAAGCAGCTTCTGAAGCTGAACCCTTTGCTTTTGCATCCCAAGCGGTATAGACATCAGCAGGAATAACAAACGGCTCTTCTTTCCAACCCAATGCTTCACGAGTTAATGTAATTTCATCATTACCTAGTGGTGCACCGTGGCAATCTTCTTTACCTTGTTTGTTTGGCGAACCTAAACCAATAATCGTTTTACAGATAATCAAAGTTGGTTTCGAGCTTTCTGCACGCGCAGCAACTGTTGCAGCACGAATTGCATCTGCATCATGACCGTCTGCACGAAGTACTTGCCAACCATAAGCTTTAAAGCGCTCTTCTGTATCGTCAGAGAACCAACCTTCTACTTCACCATCAATAGAAATACCGTTGTCATCATAATAAACAACGAGTTTTCCAAGACCTAATGTTCCAGCAAGTGAACATGCTTCATGGGAAATACCTTCCATTAAGCAACCATCACCCAAGAAACAGTAAGTGAAGTGATCTACAACTTGAATATCTTCTTTATTAAATTGTGCCGCTAAAGTTTTCTCAGCAAGTGCAAAACCTACAGCATTGGCAACACCTTGACCAAGTGGACCTGTTGTCGTTTCAATCCCTGGTGCATAACCTAATTCTGGGTGACCAGGAGTTTTAGAATGTAATTGGCGGAATTGTTTAATATCTTCAATAGAAAGATCATAACCAGTTAAATGAAGCAAAGCATATTGCAACATTGAACCATGACCATTTGATAATACAAAACGGTCGCGGTTTGCCCATTGTGGGTTGCTTGGATTATGGTTTAAAAATTCACGCCATACGACATCAGCGATATCTGCCATCCCCATTGGAGCACCTGGATGTCCAGAATTAGCTTTTTGCACAGCATCCATAGCCAATACACGAATTGCGTTAGCTATACGACGTTCATTCAGCGGGGTTGTCATAAATCAGAGTCCAATAAATTAAAATATAGGAAGATGAATAGAAAATTCAAAAACTGGGATGTATTGTCTTAAAAAAAGCGATCAGGGTAAAGACTTAAGTCTATATTTATCCGCTTAGGTTGCAAATTAATTAAAAAATATACCGAATAGTCTTAAATCAACGTTAAAAACGGTCTTTTTTCTTATTCACATCGAACATCTCAACATCAGCAAAACAAATTTGATTATGTTTAAGCGATGCAGTTACATTCGGATATTCTTGCACCATCCGATTCAGTCTAAATTTTGAAAATTTCATGCTGATCATTATTCAATAGAACAAGATCTTGCTAAAGCGTTTCACGCGATAAAAAGTCATGTTAACTTGAATGCAAATCGCTCTGCTGTTGCAAATTTTTCAAGAAACAGGACTCAATCGTAATCTTTTATCAATTTTTCTAATGAGCATATCAATTAAAAACACATGAAAATGAATTTAATTCATGCATTTTAGTCAGGTAATGCTAGTCCTCAGGCTGAAGTCGATGTAACATATTGCGTCTTTATAAATTACTGTGATAGGACTTTCATGCGCGAGTATGCTGTTTTTACTTCGGAATCTGTGAGCGAAGGCCATCCAGATAAAATGGCTGACCAAATCAGTGACGCTATCTTGGATGCAATCTTAAAAGAAGACCCATACGCTAGGGTTGCATGCGAAACATTAGTAAAAACTGGTGCAGTCGTTCTTGCAGGTGAAATTACAACGACTGCAAATGTCGATTTTGAAACTATTGTCCGCAATACCGTAAATGGAATTGGCTATCACCATACCGATTTAGGTTTTGATGGTTCAACTTGTGCTGTGATTAACATGGTGGGTAAACAATCACCTGAAATTGCACAAGGTGTAGACCGTCAGAAACCAGAAGACCAAGGTGCAGGTGACCAAGGTTTAATGTTTGGTTATGCAAGCCGTGAAACTGATGTGTTGATGCCAGCACCGATTTCATATGCGCATCGCTTAATGGAAAAACAAGCTGAATTACGTCGTAACGGCGCACTACCGTGGTTACGCCCAGATGCAAAAAGCCAAGTAACCTTTGCCTACGAAAATGGCAAACCTGTTCGCTTAGATGCAGTTGTTCTTTCAACTCAGCACGATCCTGAAATTTCACAAGCCAATCTTAAAGAAGCTGTGATTGAAGAAATCGTGAAAAAAATCATCCCTGCTGAAATGTTCCATGCGGGTACTAAATTTCACATCAACCCGACAGGGTTATTTGTGATTGGTGGTCCAGTGGGTGACTGTGGTTTAACTGGTCGTAAAATTATTGTCGATACTTACGGTGGTATGGCGCGTCATGGTGGTGGTGCTTTCTCTGGTAAAGACCCATCAAAAGTTGACCGTTCTGCTGCTTATGCAGGCCGTTATGTTGCAAAAAATATTGTTGCGGCAGGTTTAGCGGATAAATGTGAAATTCAAGTGTCTTATGCAATTGGTGTTGCTGAGCCGACTTCGATTTCGATCAACACATTTAATACCAGCAAAGTATCTGATGAATTGATTATCCAGTTGGTTCGTGAGCATTTTGACTTACGTCCATACGGTATCACCCGTATGCTTGACCTGATTCAACCAATGTATAAGCAAACCGCTGCTTATGGTCATTTTGGTCGTGAAGGTTCAGATACTGCATTTACTTGGGAAAAAACAGATAAAGTTGAAGCGCTTAAAGCTTCTGCAAATTTGTAATTCTAGCCTAAGATCTAAATCTAAAAAAGCTCGCAAATGCGAGCTTTTTTATTGAATTAATGTTATCGGGATGAATACCTCAAAATTTTTCCTCCTCTACTCCACTGAATATCTATATGTTAAATATCTTATCGATATTTATAACTTAAAACAGCTCTAATGGTTTGTTTATTTTAATCATTAGCATGATCTAATTTTATTGTTCTTCAAAAAAAATCAAATCTTTATACAATTAAACCCATCATCTACACGTACACGAATTATTGACCATCTGATTTAGCATCTGGCTGTAATACACTCAATAAAGAAACTTGCGCTGGGGTTTCTGTATTGTGATTTTGCAAATAAATATGTCCCACTTTAAACGTTACTGCAGCAATCAAACAAGCAACCAGACAAAACGTCCATAATCCATATGGGCTTTTAATATGTTGAGAGCCACATTTTGGACAAACTTTTTGTGTTGAACTGACAGCTTCATCACAACAAGCACAATGATATTGTAGAATCATATTCAGATCTCCTTTTATGGCGCTATTATTGTTTTTAATTATTACACTACAATTATATCCATATATGTAATGCAAAAAATCTGTTTCTTTTTTTAGTGTACATGATTCGTATCTTTTGACAAGACAAATTTGTTTCAATATATTCTTACATAAATTCAAGAACTTAAATCCACACACTAAAAATAAGTGATTATAAATCAACAGCTATCAAATTGTGGATCATTCATTCAATATTCTGTATTACATTGATTCAAGTTATAATCTGTAAAGTTAAAGATATTGTTGTGGAGATTATTTTGGTACAGCTGATAAAAAAAGGCGGTTTAAGAGAGCGTGCAAATCGCAGTCGTAAATACACGCAATCTGAAAATAATATTAAAACCTTAGATCCACATCGCTATACCACTCAAGATCAAAACGATAGTCGCAATGATCAACAGTCACAACAACAACCCGTAAATCCTCAACAACATCCCGACCACTAAAACATTTTCAAGACATCGACCCAAAGGAAAATGGCAAATAATAAGAAAAAGCTTCCTGAAACAATATCGATATAACTTCCCGATTTTTGATAAATGCGTTTAATTTTAGGAATTGACATGATCATCATCAACAGACTGAAAACTAAAAATGTTTGTATTGGAATAATCACTGCCAACTGCGGTTTTAAATTTGCACCTGCTGTTGAACTTAATGCCAATGAAAAAACACTACTAAAATAAATCACAATCTTAGGATTAGCTAAATTGGTATAAAGGCCCAATAGAAAATAGTTTTTAGGGGGCTGCTCTATCACGCCATCTAAATTGGTATTTTGTTTAAGTGTTGCAATGCCGCCTCTTAACATTGCATAGCCCATTTTGGCAAGGAACAAGCCTCCGATCAGCATCAAGACTTGTTGAATCCATGGCCATTGTTCCAATAAAACCGTAAAACCGAGCAAGGTTAATGCAACCCATACCACCACACCAGCAGAGATGCCTAAAATGATTTTTAAAGTATTGGCACGTGTTGTTGATGCTGAGCTTTTAGCAACAAGTAATACATCTGGACCAGGACTCAACTGTGCAACAAAGTGTAGTGCACAAATGGTCAATAACATCGACATAATAGAATCTTAGAAATTGTGACTCAGTGATTATATCGTTTGATCAAAAATATGTTTAAGAAATTATGCTTGCTTCCGTTGATTTCAGACATAAAAAAGCCGAATCATTGATTCGGCATTCTATTCAATATCGTAAACTGCATTTTATTTTTTATTTACATCTTTCAATTCAATTTGTTTATGCTGCGGTTCAACTTCATGCGCTTCACCATCAATAATGGTTGAGTCACGATATTGCCCACCAGATTGCTGGTTTTGCATATCCTGCATTTGACGCATCAAATCTGCAAATGGGTTTTGACCTTGAGCACCACCCATGTCCCCCATTCCACCCATCATATTGTTCATCATGGCTTGTTGCTTTTTCGCCATATATTTCATACCTGCATTTTTAATTGCATTCTGTACAGGTGGAAGAATAACCAGTAACGCCAAGACATCGGTGATTAAACCTGGAATCATCAACAAAATACCAGCAAATGCTGTCGCCATTTTTTTGGCAATAGCAGGATCATTCCCCATCATTCCTGTCATTTGCATTTGTTGTAATTGCGGCATAATTGTTGCGGTACTTGAACGCAACAAGTTTAAACCAATTACAAAAGCAATGATAAACCAGAAAAATACGTACCAACCGCTAATGAATTGGGCTACACCAATCCATACAGCAATTTCAAGAATCGTACCAATTAAAATAATAGGAAAAAGTTTCATCGAAACAAGGCATCTCAAAGATAAATTAAAAGTGAGCTTGAAAATTCACATATAAAAACAATGAATTTCGTTGCTTCTATCATTTATATGGGCAGTTAAAAATTTTTAAAGGGTAATTTTGTGTTCTGACAGCGATTTTATGTATTTGTGCGATTTATTGACTAAGATTTTATAAATAATGAGCCCTCTAGCGTTGTGCTTAAGGGAAATAATACTGTTGTGTACTTTGATTATACAACTAAGTTAAAATTTTACTTACAATTCATTTTTAGAATCATATAATTGAAGCAAGACTTACGATAAGCAGTATTATGCCTTTAATTATTGGAATTGACCCCGGTTCACGCCTAACAGGTTATGGCATCATTGAAAAAGATGGTCAAAAACTTACTTTTGTTGATGCTGGTACAATTCGCACTGAAACAACAGAAATGCCTGAGCGACTTAAACGAATTTTTGCTGGAGTTGAACGTATTGTTCAGTTTCATGGCCCTACAGAAGCTGCTGTAGAGCAAGTATTTATGGCACAAAACCCTGATTCCGCTTTAAAACTTGGGCAAGCGCGTGGCGCGGCAATTGCAGCGTTGGTCAATTTAGACTTACAAGTTGCAGAATATACGGCCCGTCAAATTAAACAATCTGTTGTAGGCTATGGCGCTGCGGATAAAGAACAAGTTCAGATGATGGTGATGAAGTTACTTAACTTATCAATCCAACCCCAACAAGATGCTGCCGATGCACTCGCTGCAGCAATTTGCCATGCCCATGCTTCTGGCAGTATGAGCAAATTAGCTGTACTGAATGCTTTAGGCGGTATGGCTCGTGGGCGGAGTCGCAATAGTAGTCGTCGACGTTAATTTATATACACCACCAAAACGCCTCGCTCTACCCATGTCAAAGTCCAAGCTATTGCAATCATCAACAAGCTATCGCAATCACCAAGGTGATCTGAAAGGGTTTCTATTTATTGAGATGGTAGAGCCCATCTCAAGTGAGATAAGGCAAAGTATCTTTTCGAATCTCACGAATACTTGGCTGCTTTGTATAGGTTGCAATTAACATTTTTCCAGAAGTTCTTAGATTTTTCTTCTGTTCAGAATCAACACGAATCAATACCAACTCTTCAGGGATACGTGGATTACTCCCTTCTCGACAAATTATAAAGTTTTGATTCCGTTCAAGAATAGTATAATTTGGAAATTCCTTTTGTAACTTCGCTTTGAATGACAAAGACTTATCTTCTTTTTTTCCACTATCGAGTTGGGTATAAATGATCAATACCAAACACGCAGCAAATACAATTCCAACAACTAAATATTTATCAATCATGTAATTTCACTCGAATATACTTCTGCTGTTTTTCATTATACTGATAAACATGGGTTTCATTTATAGGTACAATTTTAGCAATATCACCAACATAGATTTGCTGTGTACCAGAATAGTGTATTTCAATATCGTACAAACCATCATGCTCAGTGTTTAAAAAGCGATAATCAGCTTGTGTATTGTAGATTTTATCACTTCCTGTCACTTCATTGTCATTCCCAATTTCTGCAACTTCCAATTTGACCATTACAGGGTTTTCATCAAATGGGATGATATAGAGCGTGCTCGTTGAATAGCCTTGTCGACTATACGCTTGTTCTTCGACATAACCTTTTATTCGCGGACCAATTTTTCGAATATTTTTAACTATATTTTCAGTCGGATAAGGCAAATAATTAAAATCTGCATTCATCCAACTATTTTCATCCTTACTCTGGCTCACTAACTCAAATTGGCCTAAAGCATTTTTCTTAAATAGGTAGATTTTAGTAAATGTTGCGCATACACCACAAAAGTTTAGTAATTCATTATTTTTATCTATCGAAACTTCTGTTGTACTTATCAGATAGCGCAACTCATTTTGAGCATTTTGATAAGCACTCGCAGGACTAAATACAATCACTGCATCATCAGTATCGAAGACATGGGTATATTCGGCATTTTTAATCCCGACATACTGTATATTGCTCTGATCTAATTGAGGGATTTTGACATATTGGATCTGTTTTTGATAAAAAGATTTCATCACAGTTTTAAAGTCCAAATCTTTTAAAACAATCTTATTCTTATTCATCACAGCGTTTACTGGTTGTGCGACAAGCTCAGTATGAATACCGCACATCAAAATACAGCTGAATAAAATTTTGTTGATCATCATAGGTAATATTGATTTATATCAGTATGTGGTTGCTATTCTAAATGATCACTTTAACGAATCATCTTAAAATCAGTATAGTTTAAATCATGATTCAGGTTTTGTTGTTCAATACTGCTCACATCAGCACGTAAAGGCCCAACATAGCAATGACGAATCAAACTTAAAATCGCTTGTTCATCTCCGACTACAACAGCTTCAACCTCGCCTGTAGTTAGATTTTTCACATAGCCTTTTAAATCCAATTGTAAGGCTTCTTTTTCAAACCAACGACGATAGCCTACAGCTTGAACTTTACCACGAATTAACAATTTTACCGCTTTCATCACATACTCACTCCTGACAATGATTGACCACATAGTACACTGCATCACGCATTTGCTGGGCCTGTAAACCACGCATACCGTTTTTTGCGAGCCTATCACCTGCCAAAGCATGTAAGGTGACAATTTCATGTAAGTGAATATTTTCATCAAATTGTGCTTTTAAACTGGCAATCATTCCTGCAAGAACATCTCCCATCCCACCAGTGCCCATGCCTGCATTCCCCGCAGTACAGATCCATAGATGCTTTTCTAAAATCAAACTTCCAGAACCTTTAAGTACCCATTGTCCTGAATATTTTTGCTGAAGTTTTTGAATTGCAGCAATACGATCATTTTCAATCTCTGCCACTGAGCAATTTAATAATTTAGCAGCCTCACCTGGATGAGGCGTCAGATAAGTTCGTTGATTGAATTGAACAGCTTGTTCAGTTAAAAACCATAAAGCATCAGCATCTAAAACCACTTGTAGCTGTAGGGTTAAATGAATGGGTGAAAACCATTTTGAGAATTGTTGTTTTGCCCAAGCATCACGCCCTAAACCCATTCCAAAACTGACGGCATCCACATGGTTTAATAAATTTTGAATATCCACATCAGTTAAAGCATTGATATCTCTTAGCATGATATTAGGAGAGCGTGCCAGAATTGCAGTGTGATGTTTGGCATGACATACAATCGTGACTTTTCCTGCACCCGCACTAAATGCAGATTCAGCAGCTAACATAACTGCACCGCCCATCTCTGCATGCCCACCGACCACCAAAACATGCCCATAACTGCCTTTATGGCCGAACGCTTGGCGTTGTGGCAATTGAATCTGGGTGGGCGACAACTGTGCGACCGCTTTTAATTGTGGGTCTATTGGAACAATTGAAATGAGCTCAATTTGACCTGCATATTCTCGACCTTGTCCTGTAAACAAGCCCGCTTTCAGACCTAAAACAGTCAATGTGTGATCTGCTTTTACCGCCACAGGTAAAGGTTGCCCTGTATTGGCATTTAAACCGCTCGGAATATCAATGGCTACTTTTAAACCTGATTGGGCATTATAGTGTTGAATAATCGCTTGCAATGCATCATCCAAATCACGGTTTAAGCCAATACCAAACAGTGCATCAATATGACAATCAAAGCGCTTTTGGATATTAAAATGTGGATGGATTTTGAGTTGATCTGTCTGTGCTAACTCAATTGCCGCCTTTAACTGTTGAGAATGCCCTGCTTCAGTTGCAAATATTTCGGCTTGATAACCGAATTGATGCAAATAATGGGCAACACAATAGCCATCACCTGCGTTATTTCCAGCACCGCACCACAGCGCAACAGTGGTAATTGGGGGAGAAGCTTGTTGAAACAAAATATTTAAGCGTTGCGCAATCGACCAAGCCACCTGTTGCATTAAACCAAAAACGCTATTTTGCTGAGCAAACCAACGCGCTTCCCATGCTTGTATTTCACGGCTGTGATAAACTTGCTGATGCATCATTCTGTCCTTTTCTTCTCACTATTTTATAGCGCATTGATTCATTATGTCGGCAACTTTAACTTCGCAATCCATTCCCTTGCAACAGCTTGATCTTCAAGAACTAAAATCTTGGATCAAACAACAGGCTTTGCAACTGGGCTTTGCTGATTGTGTCATTGCTCGTCCTGATGCTCAAGCTGAATTACCACGATTTAAAGAATATTTAAAACGCGGATACCATGGCGATATGAAGTTTTTAGAAGAAAATTTAGAAAAAAGAGCGAATCCTACACTACTGGTTCCAGGCACAAAAAGTATCATCTGTGTACGAATGAATTATTTGGTGGAAACACCAAAACCGCGTTATGTACCAGATGAGCCTAATGCAGCAATTATTGCCCGTTATGCACGTGGACGTGACTATCATAAAATCATGCGTGGTCGGCTAAAAACCTTGGCAACCCTCATTAAAGAAAAAGTTGGTCCGTTTGAATCCCGCCCCTTTGCCGACTCAGCGCCGGTGTTTGAAAAATCATTGGCAGAAAGTGCGGGTATGGGATGGACTGGTAAACATACTTTATTGATTCATAAAAAATCGGGTTCTTTTTTTGTTTTAGGTGAATTATTTACTTCACTTGATTTGCCCTTTGATGAACCAGCAACGCATCATTGTGGTTCATGCTCAGCCTGTATTGATATTTGCCCAACTCAAGCGATTGTTGAGCCGTATATGCTGGATGCGCGCAGATGTATCGCCTATTTAACCATCGAATATAAGGGAATCATTCCTGAAGAGTTAAGACGTGGTATTGGTAACCGTGTTTTTGGCTGTGATGACTGTCAACTGATTTGTCCTTGGAACAGTTTTGCCAAAAAAGCTTCGATTGAAGACTTTAATCCACGTCACGGCTTAGACCATATTAACTTATTAGATTTATGGCAATGGGATGAACAAACCTTCCTCAATTGTACTGAGGGTAGCCCCATCCGACGTACAGGCTTTCAAAGCTTTATGCGCAATATTGCAATTGGCTTAGGTAATGCACCGTATTCAGCCCAAATTATTGCAGCATTGACCCAAAATAGAGCCTTACATGATGAAGTTGTGCAAGTCCATATTGATTGGGCTATTACCGAGCAAAATGCTAAACAACTCCAAATTTCAGCCCATTGATGCCCTTAAATTGTGCCGAGTGATAATTTTCAGATCGTTGCAAAGTTCGTAATTTTTGAATATTTTAATGACCAATACACTGAAGTTAATAAAAATTAAAGTTGAAATTTTGTGAGTAAATCACAAGGAATGTGGTTAACTTTGCAACTATATTTATAATTTTAGTTTTCTATACTCTTGATCTTTTTAATCGTAAGATACCATCGTATTTGGACTTTTTTGCCCTATGGAATTGGCATGAATTATGTATTATATACAGGGATAGATAATGATTATCATGGATTTAATTAATGACAGTACGTAATGACTGGGCTCGTGAAGAAATTCAAGCTTTATATGAACAGCCTTTTTTAGACTTAGTTTTCAAAGCACAGCAAACTCATCGTGAACACTTTGATGCCAATACCATTCAAGTCAGTACTTTACTTTCAATTAAAACTGGTAAGTGCCCTGAAGATTGCAAATATTGTTCGCAATCTGCACGCTATGATTCAAAATTAGAAGCTGAAAAACGTATTGCAGTTGACAAAGTGATCAGTGAAGCAAAAGAAGCCATTGAATCAGGTTCTTCGCGTTTTTGTATGGGTGCAGCATGGCGAAACCCACATGAGCGTGATATGCCTTATGTCCTCGAAATGGTCCGCGAAGTTAAAGCATTAGGTTTAGAAACCTGTATGACACTGGGTATGCTCAACCAATCACAAGCTGAACGTTTACATGCAGCAGGCCTAGATTATTACAATCATAACTTAGATACATCTCGTGAATACTATTCACATATCATCAGCACCCGTACTTTTGATGATCGCTTAGACACCTTGGATCATGTCCGTAATGCGGGGATGAAAGTCTGTAGTGGCGGTATTGTTGGATTGGGTGAAAATCGTAATGATCGTATTGGTTTATTACATGAATTAGCAACCCTGCCTGTTCATCCTGAATCTGTACCAATCAATATGCTCGTTCCAATCGAAGGTACGCCACTTGCAGATGTTGAAAAACTTGATGTCACAGAATGGATTCGCACGATTGCGGTTGCGCGTATTATCATGCCACACAGCTATATCCGCCTCTCTGCTGGCCGTGAATCGCTCACTGACTCAGATCAAGCTTTAGCCTTTATGGCAGGTGCAAACTCGCTATTTAGTGGTGAAAAATTATTAACCACACCAAATGCTGGTGAAGGCAAAGACAAACAATTGTTTAATAAGCTAGGTCTAAAAGCAGAAAAAGCCAAGCCAACCGTGGCTGAGCTTTCTGTCGATGCGATGGCGAGTTAATTCAGCGTTTTTTCTAACACCGCTTGAGATCAAGTGGTGTTAGCATTTCCCAGCTAATTCTTTTTATTATCATTGCAATGATGGCTTTATCTACAACTCACTTTACCCTTGTTAAATAATCATCACACTGTTCTTTTTCTGCATTTGATCTACGATATCGTCTGTGGCAAAGCCAAGTCGCCAATACAGCAATTGCAGTACATCTAATTCATCTTGGGTAATAATTCGATCATTCCACAAACAAATTTCAGCCACACCCAAAATACTGAGGCGATCACGTAATAATAACCCTGCAATATCATTTAAGATTTCACCCAAATCAATAGGTTCATCTGAGATTTCTTCAAACAGTTCTAACTCATCCTTAGACAAAACCCGTTCTAAAATCTCATAACGCACATCAAGCTGATTGGCACTGTTAATTTGCTGTACATGCAGCAAGGCATCAATCAAGCGCACAATTTGTGGTTTAACCGTTTCCAAGGATGACGGTGTATGCATCGGCAACAAATGCAATTCAGCCTTTACACGCTCAATCAGCAATGCATCCAACAAACCAATCTCGCCATCTTCTTGAATAATTTTCGCTAGCTTGGTGACGAATTGACGTGCACTGGTCGCAGGCATATTACCAAGGTTTTCACAGGCATCATGGAAAATTTGAATATGTACCCGACCATCTAAATTTAAAAGTGAGTCAATAATGGCACGACTTACCTCCGCATCAGACGGAATAAACTCGCGATACTGTCGAATCATTAAGATGGCGACCATCACCTCACGAGAACCCGTTGCAGTTTGCATAGCGCGCTGAATCAAGTCAGAACGTTCAATTTGACGGCGTACTTCTGGATTTAAAGGTTTAATCGCATCGTTTAAAGCAAAACTAATAGGAGATAAGCGTAATAAAGGTAAAGGCTGTGGAGATACCCACGGGTTATAAACATCCCCTGTTGATTCTTCCAAAGGACGCAACAAACTAAATAAAGGCTGACTACGTAATTTTTTTAAATTTTCCAGCTGTAGATCCTGTAACAGTGTTGGATTTAACTCATAAATACGGTCTTCAATACTTGGATGGATATTTAACCAACTTTGCGGACTTAAGGAATTGGCAAAACACATATGCGCAATGGCTTCAGAAAACTCACTATGAATTTGAGAACCTGCGTGATGGACATAGATACGCAATAAGGTTTGTACATTGGCATTATTGAGCAATAATTTTTTAGTTTTATAATCGTTATAAAAAGTACGCCCACCCAAAGTGAAATATTTAATCAAACGATTAATTAAAATCCCCATACTGCCGAGTAGCCAAATCACCCCACCCACTGCGACAAAACTGGTTTCAAATTTATGCTGATTTCCCTTGGCGTTATAACGATTAAAGCCCTGCTTTGCGATTTTGCTTCCCAACTGACTAAAGGTAATTAAACCACTATATAAAATTTTAAGTCGGGTATTTTCTCGTGCTTCACCGGATAGAATTTGATTAAACTCATGCCCTAATAAACCATAAAGTTCTAATTCATCCAGATTCTGTAATGCGCCCCAGGTCAAGATAATCACCGTATCTCTTGGATGAAACCCAGCAGTTAAAGCATTAACCCCAACTTCATCTGGCAATACATATAATGTAGGAGCATCAATCTCAAAAGTCTCTGCAAATTTATCTGCGAGTTTTAAGGCCACACTTTCTTCCGGAGTGCTTTCAATTTGACTTAAACGACGGGCTTTTAATTGCTTTGCAAGTGAGTGACCACCTGTACGGAACACATAAAATTCATATGCAATTGACCAACCAATGATGACGATGATCAAACCGACACAGTAAGGGCTGAGGATATTCCACCAGATCTCTTGATCTGGATCCACATAGTGAACCAGCAATCCTAAAACAGTATTTAGAATAAAAATGGTCAAAATGACCGCAAGTAAGCAAATACTTGCAGACCACAACATATTCTTGTTTTTTATCAAATAATGACTGACATCTTTCAATGTAAAATTCCTCATTACATTGCAAAATACTATAAATGAAAAAAGCGGGAACTTCCCGCTTTTTCTCAATGTAAATCAAAGTTGCTTACATTTCTTCTTTGATACCGCTTAAATCCACAGATGCTGCATCGATATTGACATCAATATAACCATCTTTTTCCTTTTTCGCAGTATCACTACGACTTTGCTCAAGATCAGTTAAATATTGCTCATCAATATCGCCTGTGACATAAACACCGTCGAATACTGAACAATCAAAATCTTGAATGACAGGTACTTTACTGGTTCTTACTGCTGCTTTTAAATCATCCAAGTCTTGGAAGATTAAACGATCAGCACCAATAATCTCCTGAATTTCTTCAACACTACGATGTGAAGCAATCAACTCTGCTTTTGCTGGCATATCAATACCGTACACATTTGGATATTTCACCATCGGTGCGGCAGAAGCAAAATAGACTTTTTTCGCACCCGCATCACGTGCCATTTGAATGATTTCATTACAAGTGGTACCACGTACAATCGAATCATCAACCAACAAAACGTTCTTGCCTTTAAACTCAAGCTCTACAGGGTTAAGCTTTTGACGAACAGATTTGGTACGTTGTTGCTGACCCGGCATAATAAAGGTACGACCGATATAACGGTTTTTCATGAAACCTTCACGGAATTTCACACCCAACATATTCGCCAATTCTAAAGCAGAAGTACGGCTCGTATCTGGAATTGGAATCACCACGTCGATGTCATGCATATCGCCCCATTCACGAAGAATTTTCTTCGCAAGGGTTTCACCCATTTTCAAGCGTGCTTTATATACCGAAATACCATCGATGGTTGCATCAGGACGCGCAAAATAGACATATTCAAAAATACATGGGCGGTAACGCGAATTTGCCGCACACTGTTGTGAAAAGAACTCACCTTTTGAATTGATAAAGATCGCTTCACCAGGCTCAATATCACGTTCTACTTTAAAACCTAACGCGGTAATCGCTACAGATTCAGAAGCGATAATATATTCGGTTTCACCATTTTCAGTTAAACGCGAACCATAGATCAGTGGACGAATACCATTCGGATCACGAAAACCTACGATACCATGCCCTGTGATCATTGCAACGACGCCATAAGCACCTTTACAACGCTCATGTACACGTTTAACCGTATGAAAAATATCTTCAGGCATTGGCGTTAATGATGCACATTTTTGCAATTCATGAGCAAAAACGTTTAGCAATACTTCTGAGTCTGAGTCCGTATTCATATGACGTAAGTCAGTTTTGAATAAGTCATCGTGAATATCAGCCGCATTGGTTAAGTTACCATTATGCGCCAATGTAATCCCATAAGGTGAGTTTACATAGAAAGGCTGCGCTTCTGCACTACTTGAAGAACCAGCAGTTGGATAACGCACGTGACCAATACCATAGTTACCGAGTAATGCGCGCATGTGGCGAGTATGAAATACATCACGTACCATACCATTATCTTTTCTTAGAAAAAGACGTCCATTATGACAAGTCACAATCCCAGCCGCATCTTGCCCACGATGTTGTAACATCGTCAACGCATCAAATAACATTTGGTTTACAGGTGCTTTACCTGCTATACCAACGACTCCACACATAACTACCTCGCAGACCAGCTAGGACTAATAAAACGGATTCTTTGTCGAATGTGCTGATTTTTCATCGCTTTGAGTATCCGATGATCGATCAGCCTTAGTTACAGAAGTATCATCGGAACGATCTTCTGAATGTATATGATGTAATGCTTCATTTGCAGCATCTTTAGAGATTTCAGATGCCAAAGGTGCAAATGGTAACAGCGTCTGAATGAATTTGGATTGTTTCCACGTTGGAGAACTTTCAACCCACGGCCCTAAACCTTGCATAGTAATGAGGACGATGAACAAACCTTTCAAGGTCCCTAAAGCACTTCCAGCTAAACGATTTAACGGACCGAGTTTTAAAGTTTTTAAAATCTGATTGAGTAAGGCTGTGACAATCCACGTTAAAACAATAATGACCAAGACAATAAAAGCAAATGCAGCAATTTTCTGCACCACAGGATCCTGACTGAGTGCAGACATTGAAGGTGCGATGATATTGGCATATTTAGCACCGACAATCAGTGCAAAAATCCATCCTATCAAGTTCGCAAAGGCTTTCACGAATCCTTGTCGCAAACCGTTTAGCCCTCCAATGAGCAATAGAATCAGAATAATAATGTCTAAGGTATTCATATTTTAAATCATAGCGTCAACACAGTCTTTAATGAGTGTAGGACCTGTATAGATCATACCACTATAAATTTGGACTAAGCTTGCACCAGCTTGTTGTTTTGCAACAGCTTGTTCACCAGATAAAATGCCACCAACACCTATTAAAGGAATTTTACCTTGTAAAATTTTTGAAAAAGCCGCCAAACATGCCGTGCTCTTTTCAAATACGGGCGCACCTGACAAACCACCCGCTTCATCACCAAATGGTAAACCTTCTACACCCTCACGGGATAATGTTGTATTGGTCACAATCAATCCATCAATTTTAAACTGCAACAATTGTGATGCAATAAATTCGATATCTGAAGCTTCTAGATCTGGTGCAACTTTCAACACTAAAGGAACATAGTGCTGCAATTCTTCTGCCAACTCTAACTGACGTTTTTTGAGTGTTTCCAAAAGTTCAGTGAGCGCATGGCCACTTTGTAAAGAACGTAAATTCTTGGTGTTTGGTGATGAGATATTAACAGTAATATAAGATGCGTAGTTATAAACTTTTTCAAGACAAACTAAATAATCGGAAACTGCATCTTCAACTGGTGTGGTGGCATTTTTACCAATATTGATACCAAGAATGCCTTTAAATTTTGCGGCTTTAACATTCTCAACCAATTGATCCACACCATCATTATTAAACCCCATACGGTTAATAATTGCTTTGGCTTGGGGAATACGGAAAAGGCGTGGCTTGGGATTGCCCTCTTGTGGCTTAGGCGTAATGGTTCCAATTTCAATAAAACCAAATCCTAAACCCGCTAAGGCATCGATATAAGCGCCATTTTTATCCAGTCCTGCTGCTAAACCAACTGGATTTGGAAACTCAATTCCCATGCAAGTGACTGGTTTGGCAGCAACAGTTTGACGAATCGCCCCCATTTTATGGGCAGATTTAAGCATGGATAATGTGAGTTCATGTGCACGCTCTGGTGCTAAAGAAAACAACAAAGGGCGAGCAAGTGAATACATCATAGCTACAAAAGTCTACTGCTTTTTAAGTTGCCATATTATAGGCACAGTATGTTGAAAAGGCTATGCTTGAACTGTGTTTATTTTCACTACTACTGTACCGTCGCTGTTAATTTAATCTGCCCACCTTCTTTGGCTAACTCCATCTTTTCCAAACTCACACCCATTTGAGCGATTTGGGTTAAAAAGTTAGCTAAAACCGCATAGTTTTGATGTTGTGCAATAATCTGAAATTGCTCACCCACTTGCTGCGAGGCAATCGAAAGTCCTTGTTGTTGAGCCACACGCTGAATTTTATCCGCAGTAGTTAATGCCAAATCATCTGCGGGCTTCATGGTCACCACATTACTTTGCATCCACACCACAAGATCTTTCATCTGATTTAAACGTGCTTGCTGTTTTTCGGCAGCTTTATGGGTGTACCACAACGCCGCACCCACAATTGCCACAATGACAAAAATCGTAGTAAAAATAACCATGACACGTTCACGTGGAGATATTTTCTCTAAATTCTCTGCGATTTTCTCAGACCATATATCCAGTCGATTTTGTACATTTTTCATTGTTTTCATTATTGTATCTTCACCACACCAACGACAGATGCACCTTGCGTCTGAACATTGCCTAATTCTGCTTTAAAGCCCTGTTGATTCAGTTGCGTCACCAAGGTTTGTAAGCCTTCAGCATTTTTCGCCACCAGATCCATATTTAACACAGCTGTATCATAATTTACACGACTGGCAATGATCTGATGTTGCATTAAAATTGGCCCCACACGACTGAGTAATTGTAAAGCTTGGGTATTTGCACTCTGACTCAGTGCCAATTTATTTTTAAACTGACGTTCTACAGACTCTTCTGTAATCCGTTGCTCATTCGGAAACCATTTTTTGTACTGATCCACTGCAATCAAAGCAGTTTGATCTGCAACTTTCTTCAGTTTAATCCAACGCAAAGCATCGTAACTCAATTGCGCAATGATCAAAACAACCACCAAAACTGCACAGGCTTGCCAATAACGAGAAACACCTTGATTGGCTTGCTTGGCTTTTGGCAATACATTATAAGGATGTAGTTTCGGTTTTTTGATTTCACTAAATTGATAATCAAAAGGCTCTCGCTGATCCGCAGCAGCAATGGCAAATAAGCTGACCGCTTGCTCATCTGTCAATCCGCTATATAAATAGCTTTTCTCTCGATCAGCGAAATCCAAATATACATTCAGATCATCAATCGAATTACCCAGAAACTCACTTTCTCGAACCAATAATTGCCCGTTAACATTGGCCAAAATCGTCTGTCCGACTTCTGGTACAGGCAGCATCAAAAAGTCAGGTAATAAAGAGACAATTTTTAACGGAATCAATGACAAGGAATGCTGCATTGTGGTGACAGCATATTGATGAATCCCCAATATTGAAACCTGATCGGGTTGTTGAAAGTGTGAAAACACTTTCATCTGATCAATCGGCAAAATCACATATTCTTCTAATAAATATTTGACACCATCTACACCCAATTGTTTATATTGAGTTTTACTGAATTTCTGTTGAAGAATTTGCACTTCACGACTTGGGAAGAAAACCACAGCTTCTTCACCTTGGTAAAGTTTAATATCTTGTATTAATTGTTCTAGGCTCGAAGATTTAGTCCAATCACTTCCTCGAGACCACTGCCAAACCCCATTGGCTTCAGGCATCCATAAGTACAACATTTATCGTTTTCTGCCGTTAAGTTCTTTTAACAATGCTTTTATACAGTTGGAATAAAGGCTTTATCTTGTGTAGATAGACCATTTGCAATCACAGTTTGCTCATAAATACGAGCCTCTGCCAAGGCAAAAGGATTAAAATGTTCATGTGTCAGTTGTTCTGCAATATGTGCCACAACATTCATATGACATACCACCACAATACGTTCAAATGGCAATTGTGACAACCATTCGATTGCTAATTTTGCATCATCATCTGGCTTTATTTTGTCACAGACCAATACAGATATATTCGGGAAGTAGGTCTGTATGTGCGCCAATGTTTCTTGTGCTCTTAATAAAGTGCTGACGACAAATACATCCGGCTGCACGATTTCTTTTAAAAAATTAGCCGTTTGTTCTGCTTGTAAATGCCCACGTTGTGTTAAAGGCCGTTTACTATCCACCCCATTGACGGGTGGAGCTGCTTCACCATGACGCACCAAAGTCAGTTGCATAAGATTTCCTTTTTAATACTGCACTGATTATAACGAGGCTTTGTTACAAATCCATCTCTAAAGTTTTGAATATTGTGCCAACAACACACGATTAAACTTCGTTATGCGGAAGCACAAACTCTACATCACTACGATGCCCATTCTTCATCAAAGAAACGGCAATATTCAGTGGCGGCGCACCTTCAAAAATAACTTCATACAATGCCGTGGTAATTGGCATATAGACATCCAACTCCTTTGCACGTGCATTAACTTGTACAATGGTATTGATCCCTTCAGCGGTTTGTCCCAATTCAGAGGTTGCTTGTTCCAGTGTCTTTCCAGAACCCAAGGCAAAACCAACTTGATAATTTCGGCTCAACGGGCTATTACAGGTTGCGAAAAGATCACCCACACCAGACAAACCTAAGAATGTTAAAGGATTTGCTCCCAACTTAACTGCAAAGCGACTCATTTCAGCCAAAGCACGGGTTAAAATCATACTCTTGGTATTTTCCCCAACTTTATAAGCAGCGGCCATTCCCATTGCAACAGCATAAATATTTTTAAGTGCCCCACCCAATTCGACACCATGTACATCATCACTGCCAAACACTCGAAACAATGCACTATGTAGTGCTTGTTGTACGGCATAACGCACTAATTCACTATCACTGGCAATGACTGTACCTGCAGGTTGTCCTGCAACAATTTCTTTGGCTAAATTAGGTCCTGAAAGAACACCATAAGGAACTTCAGGAAGCTCTTCACGAATGATGTCACTCATAAAGCTAAAGGTTTTTGCTTCGATGCCTTTGGTTAATGAAACAACAGCTTGTGCACTAATAAACGGTTTAATTTGACGTAAAACATCACGAAAAGAATGGCTTGGGATTGCCACCAGAATAATATCGCGATCACGCACTGCATCTTCTAGATTTGACTCAGCACGTAAACCCGCTTCCAATTGAAAATCTGGTAAATAGCGTTTATTGATATGAGTCGCATTAATTTCAGCTGCGATACTTTCATCACGAATCCAAATCATGGTATCACAACCATTACGTACTGCTGTATTTGCCATTGCTGTACCGAAACTACCACCACCCAGTACAGTCACACGCAACGCTGTTTTCTGACCCAATACAATAGGTTCAACTAAATCTTTAAATTGTAAATCCGACATTTATTGTTATCCTAAAATGCTTGTCCTAATAACCCAATGATTTTTTCAATCTGAAAATATCAATAATTTTTTGACTCAAGCTTGCCAAAAATGAACATATTGTGTTGTTTCAACCTCTGCACGCGGAGCAATCGCTTTTGCCGCTGTACCAACATAAATAATGCCTGAAATTAAATCTCGTTCAGCTATACCCAATGCTGATTTTAATAATTTAGATTCAACAACCGCCCCACTCCGCCACATGGTTGCGAAACCTTGTACCTGCATCGACAATAAAAAGTTTTCAATTGCAGCGCCTGAACTCAGTGTTTGTTCAAAAAAAGGCACTTTAGGATGATCTTGGAATTTAGTCACGGCAAGCACTAATATAGGTGCTCTAAAAGGATGAAGTTTTACCCGTTCAACTTGTGCTGGATCTAATTCACCTAAGTCAGCAATAGATTGTGCCAGTAATGCACCAAATGCTTCACGTTGTTCAACATCCACGACAATAAATTGTGTGGGTTTTAAACGATGATGATCGGGTGCTGTTAAAGCGGCTTTAAATGCAATATTCAGTTGTGCGTGTGAAGGTGCAGGTTCAACCAAATGACCAATCGATTGACGTTGATGAATATTGTCATGTACTGCTTTGAAGTTTAAATCTGACATTGACCTATCTATTATCTGGTTAATTTCACTTGTTTCAAGATTAGCATAATCTAAAATCATTAAGCTATCTCCGATAAAATTTACTTGGCATCTGTCAATATTGCATACAACTTATTGTTAGGTTATCAATGAGCATGATTGCTCACAAAAAATGCCTTGAAAACCTTTTGGCTTCGAAAATAAAGCCAAATCATCAATAAACTTAAAAAAAACTGCAAAATTTATACATGTTTCTCAATATTTAGCCCACATTCTATGCTCAAATTATAACTAATTTAAAAGCAGTATCTTTTTAATTTTTAGTACAGGAATTTGAGAATCAATATGAATAAATTAACAACGATCACTTTACTTGCTAGTTCAGCGTTACTCTTCACTGCGTGTGCATCAAATCCAACACAAACTTTAGCGATTCAAAAAGCAGATAACCAGTATGAAGTCACTGGCTTAGGTAAAGACCAAATTACCGCAAAAAATAATGCCATTACTGCAGCAAACAAGGCTTGCGGTAAAAAAGGTGCGCCAGTGTTAGTAGATGAAAAAACTGAATACCATGGCAGTTTAAAAGGTGTCGTCGATGAACAGACTGGAAAAATGATCACTGCAGCAGCAGGCGTATTAGGTTCAGTAATGGGCAAAAACTACGGTATTGAAAAAGATACTGACTATCAAACAACATTGACCTTTAGCTGTAAAGCAAGTTAATCCGTTTAGCCGTCTAAACTAAAATAGCCAATAAAAAACCCACTTGAAATAAGTGGGTTTTTTAAACACAATTCGATAAAGAAACAAAAAACTTAGCAATAACCATCTAGTCGCGTTAAAGGCAATTTTTGCCCAATCGCTTTCTCAATAGTCGGTAAATTAAATGCATCATCTTCAGACAAGAAACTAATACTTACACCCTGTGTACCTGCACGACCTGTACGACCAATACGATGTACATAATCATCTGACTGTTCAGGTAAAGTGAAATTCACCACATGAGATACGCCATCAACATGAATACCACGGCCAGCAACATCCGTTGCGATCATAATATTATGTTGACCATTTTTAAATTGATCTAACATTTTCAAACGTTTATCTTGTGCTATTTCACCAGATAGCATCACCACCTTATAACCATCTGCTTTTAAATGATCATAAAGTTTACGTACTTGATCACGGCGATTGGCAAAGATCATCACTTTTTCAATGGGTTCATCTGCCAAAATTTCGCGCAATAAGCGATATTTATCTTTCTTTTCGACCACATATACACGCTGTTCAACATCAGCATTGGTTTTCTTTTCAGGCTCGATTTCTACTGTAACTGGCTCACATAACCATTGTTGGGCAAGATTGAGAACATCATAGCTAAATGTTGCCGAGAACATTAAGGTTTGACGTTGCTCTTTACGTGGCGAAAAACGCACAATCCGTTTAACTGATGGGATAAAGCCCATGTCTAATAAACGGTCAGCTTCATCAATCACCAAAAATTCAATTTGATCTAACCAAACTTCTTTTTGTTCTGTGAAATCAATTAAACGACCAGGGGTTGCCACTAAAATATCAACAAAACCTTGATCCAGTTGTTTTCTTTGCTTATCAAAATCAACGCCGCCAACCAAAGTCACGACATTTAGATTGGTATATTTGACCAAATCTTTTGCATCATTTTCAATTTGAATTGCAAGTTCACGTGTTGGCGCAAGAATCAATGCACGTGGCTCACCACGGAAACGTTGTTCTTTAATTGGGTTTGTGAGCAAATCATTAATAATACTGACTAAAAATGCCGCTGTTTTACCTGTGCCGGTTTGAGCACGACCAATTGCATCATGACCTGCTAAAGTATATTTCAATACTTTTTGCTGAATTGGGGTCATTTCTTTAAACCCTAAAGCATCAATCGCTTGTTTAAGTTGCGGATGTAAATTAAGGGTTTCGAAACCTGATGACATAAATACGAGCTCTAACTGTAGACACTTTTAATTGCGCCCATTATAAACAAAAAACGCCCCAATTTATAAGAAATTGGAGCGCCACTTAAATTTTAAAAATTTAAGATTAGTCTAAAGGCTGAACTTCTTCAGCTTGAAAACCTTTTTGACCTTGCACAACACTGAATTCAACGCGTTGACCGTCACGAAGTGAACGATGACCGTCACCTTGAATAGCACGGAAATGAACGAATACGTCATCACCGCCTGCGCGTTGGATAAAGCCGAAGCCTTTAGTGTCGTTGAACCATTTAACTACGCCTTGTTCACGAGCTGTCATAAGTTAATCCTCAGTTATTAAGAAAAAGGGACCACCCGGTGTTGCAAACAGCAGAGCAAACAAAGTTTTAAAATATTTTCTAATTTCAAAGCTTGTAATCATTCTGTAAAACTATTAACAAAATCCCGGTTACATCCATCTTGTAATAGGGTTTCAAAACAAGAATTGTTTCTGATAAATCCTAAATACGCAACGAGCTTAACATGGGTTTATGACAATTAATAGAATTTTTTTTGATAATTATTTTCGATATCAAGCGTGTTTTTTAAACAGCTTCACGATTATTTTTTATTTGTTGAAGAATCTTCCAATTTTTGTTGGGGTGTTTCAATAAACTTGGTAAAATATGTGTTCCATAACCCTGTTGTTACCTTGCCAAAAAATGAATGAACCTTTAGGCCAGACAGCGATTGAAATAAATTGTATGGGTAAACCCTGTCCAATGCCTCTATTAATGTTAAAGCGTGAATTAAAAAGAGCATTGCCTCATCAAATATTTCTTTTAATGTCCTCTGATCCGCACAGTGAAATTGATATTACGCGTTATTGCGAGATCAACAAGATTTCTTGCCAATTGACTAAACGATCAGAGCATGAATTTCATTACTTAATTGAATCTTAATTATTTTCAATTCAAATTATTTTTTGCAAATTTGCATATATTTTTACATTTCGATACCCAAATTTCCTTACTTATGTACAATATTCGAATTAAGATGAATGCATTAGCTATACAACGAAATTCCTATAAGGAGAACCCATGAGTGACAGCAGCAATCAGTTGATGCCCCTGTCCTTATCTGCACCAGGTGTTAACTTAGGTGCTTATATCAGCACCGTAAATCAGATTCCAATCTTGACAGCTGAACAAGAAAAAGAGTTAGCTGATCGCTATTTTTACGATCAAGATTTAGATGCTGCGAAAATGTTAGTGATGTCTCACTTACGTTTTGTGGTGCATATTGCGCGCAGTTATGCGGGCTATGGTTTGCCACAAGGTGATTTAATTCAAGAAGGTAATCTCGGTTTAATGAAAGCAGTTAAACGCTTTGACCCCAATATGGGCGTGCGTTTGGTGTCTTTTGCTGTGCACTGGATTAAGGCTGAAATTCATGAATATGTGATTCGCAATTGGCGTATTGTCAAAATTGCGACCACCAAAGCGCAACGTAAATTGTTTTTTAATTTACGTAGCCTAAAAAAATCAAGTAAAAAACTTACACTTGAAGAAGCACAATCAATTGCCAACGACTTAAATGTAACAGCAGAACAAGTCTTGGAAATGGAAGGTCGTTTAACCGCTTATGATGCTGCTTTTGAAGCTCAAGGTGATGACGATGACGAAGGTTCAACTCATGTTGCACCAGCGCTTTATCTCGAAGATAACCGCTATGACCCTGCTCGTTTAGTCGAAGAAGAAGATTACGAAGAACAAAGTACTTCAGCTTTGCATAATGCTATGGAACAGTTGGATGATCGCTCACGCAACATCTTACAGCGCCGTTGGTTAGATGATGATAAATCGACCTTGCATGAACTGGCTGCAGAGTACAATGTCTCTGCTGAGCGTATTCGTCAGTTAGAAAAAAATGCCATGGACAAAATCAAAGTTGCCATGTCATCCAACTAAATCTTCAAAACTGTCTGCATTGCAGACCAATAATTTATATTTTCAATAAAAGGGCGACATGCCCTTTTATTTTGCCTGATATTTTTGTCAAATCTTTATTCTTAATAGATTTTGCCTTTAATCCCGCTTCGAAATTGTGTTAATGTTATGCGCAAATTTATGCAGATGACTGGCTTATGTGGATTGCAATTTCAGCACTGAATTTAGCGCTTGCAGTAATCTTAGGTGCATTTGGCGCACATGGTTTAAAAGCTCACGCAACTGAAGCCCAGTTGGCATGGTGGCAAACAGCAACTGATTATTTTTTCTACCACGCACTGGGCCTATTGGCACTGGCTATTCTCAGTAAAGTCATCCCTCAACTTCCAATCAAAGCCAGCTTCTTACTCATCCAAATCGGTATTTTATTTTTCTGCGGTTCGCTTTATGTCATGGCACTGGGTTTACCACGAGGTTTAGGTGCAATTACACCCATTGGTGGAGCACTGATGATTGCAGGTTGGCTGGTCCTTGCATGGAATGCATTGAAATACGCTAAATAAAATTATTTTGATTTTAGACATCACAATTTGCGCAATCGAATGGAATGTATATGCAAATTTTCTTAAATGGTGAGCCTCAAGAAACCGCTTGCCAAAATCTTTTACAACTGGTTCAGGAACTTTCACTCGAAGGTAAACGCTTTGCCGTAGAAATGAATGAAATGATCATTTCCAAAAGTAAACTTGAACTTACCCCTATTGCTGAAAAAGACCGTATTGAAATCATTCACGCTGTCGGTGGCGGCTAATTTGGAGCTCTCCCATGCTAGATTTTCCTACTGAAAACTCCCCTCTTATTATCGGTTCTCGTACTTTTCAATCTCGTCTTCTCGTGGGTACGGGTAAATACAAAGACATGCAAGAAACTGATTTAGCAATTCAAGCCAGTGGCGCTGAAATTGTGACAGTGGCGATTCGCCGAGTAAACATTGGGCAAAATCCAGATCAGCCTAACTTACTGTCAATCCTTCCACCTGAAAAATACACCATCTTACCGAACACAGCGGGTTGTTTTGACGCCAATAGCGCAGTACGTACCTGTATGCTTGCACGTGAACTTTTAGATGGCCATAACCTGGTCAAATTGGAAGTATTAGGTGATGAGAAAACCCTTTATCCAAATGTAACAGCGACACTTGATGCAGCTCGCACATTGATTGAAGATGGCTTTGAAGTAATGGTGTATACATCGGATGACCCTATTGTGGCTCAAGAACTTGAAAGCATGGGTTGTGTTGCGATCATGCCTTTAGGTAGCTTAATTGGTTCTGGCCTAGGCATTTTAAATCCGCATACGATTTCAATTATTAAAGAAAATGCCAAAGTGCCAGTTTTGGTTGATGCTGGTGTAGGTACTGCAAGTGATGCCGCAATCGCAATGGAATTAGGTTGCGATGGCGTATTGATGAATACCGCGATTGCCGCTGCACATCATCCAATTTTAATGGCATCAGCAATGAAAAAAGCGGTTGAAGCTGGACGTGAAGCCTATTTGGCGGGTCGTATGCCACGTAAACGAATGGCAAATGCGAGTTCACCAGAAACAGGTTATTTCTTTAAATAATCGTTTGAATTGCCTAAAAGGATTTCTTGAAGTCCTTTTAGGCTTAAAATATCTTGATAAATTCATTGAGAAAGGTCATGAATAAAATAATAAATACCGCCCTGCTCCTGAGCGTTTATTCATCGCTAAGCTTTGCAAGTCAGCCTTCTACCTCATTACAAAAATTTGTCCCAAACAATTGGGAAATTCTTGCTCAAGCAGAAGGTGACTTGAATCAAGATGGTAAAAAGGATATTGCCCTCATCATCCAACCTAAAAATGAAAGTCAGCACAATCGAAAGCTTTTAGTGCTTTTTCAAAAAGGCCAACAATTACAACTTAAGCTAAGTCGACAAATCCCTAACTGGACCTATCGTTCAGAAGAACTCTGTATCGAAGATGCTCTAGATGACTCCTCATTGACGATCGAAAATCAACGCTTAGATGTGTTATTCAATACCATGTCATCCTGTAGCAATACGTATGGCTTGATGTATACCTATGGGTTTAAACTAAAAAACAATCAATTCCACCTGATTGGATTTGATGCTTATGATTTAGATAAAATTAGTGGCAAACAAAAAGAAACTAGCCTTAACTTTCTAAGCAACAAAGCCAAAGTGACCACAACGCCAAATATCTTTGCAGAAGTTGAAACGCCAGCCAAAATTGTTTGGAAAACGCTGAAAACCTCGACAAGCTATACCTTGGAGAATATTCCTTGGGACAACGAACAATTTATTCATAACTTTAGCGTTCAATTTATTGGAGAAAAATAATGAAAAACAAAACTGAATTACTTTTATTTTGTGCATTAACAACATGCTCAGCTTTGGTTTGGGCAGACACCAGCACCAAAGCTGACTATCAATCATTTATCCCTAAAAACTGGAAAGTGTTGAGTAAAGTACAAGGTGATTTAAATGGTGATAAGCAAACAGATCTTGCCTTAATTATTGAAAATACAGATCCAAAAAATATTGTGACAAATGATGGATTAGGTAATCCTCAGCTGAATTTAAACAATCGAAAGTTATTAATTTTATTTAAAGCCCCTCAAGGCTATCGTCTTGTTGCAAGTAATTCCTCGCTTCCTACTGAGGGAGATAAAGAATCACCTTGTCTTGCTGACCCTCTAGGTGAAGACGATCCACTCACCATCAAAAATGGATTAGTTAAAATTAATTTACATTATTGGCTAAGTTGCGGTTCATGGTCTGTCTATAACAATGCTTTTACTTTCCGTTATCAAAACCAGTCTTTTAAGCTGATTGGTTACGATACAGATTACTTCCATCGTGCATCTGGTGAAACCAGTGCGAAAAGTATCAATTTTCTAACAGGTAAAATTAAAAACACTACAGGTGGTGGTGAGTTTGAAAATCAGGATCAAGCTAAGCAAGTTTCTTGGTCCAAATTAAAGAACAGTTATACACTTAAACTTGAGCAGATCAATTTTAAAGACTACGGCGAGTTTGAATAAAATACGTTTCGGATCTACCAACGATTCATAAATATGCCATATTATTCTGAGAATAAAGGTATCGAAGAGAACTCGACATTTGCCATAAAAAATTAGCTAAGACAAGGTAGTCAAAAGTGATCGCTTGGAGACATGCCTAAAAATAGGCATAAATTTAATAAAAAATTTACGATTCAGTGAATTGGAAGAAAACCATGAAAAATAACAATCTATTACTTCTATTTTTTACATTAACAGTCTGCTCAAGTTTAGTGTGGGCAGAAACTGATACTGAAGCTGATGTTCAAGCTTTCATTCCTAAAGATTGGAAAATACTAAGCAAAGTTCAAGGTGACTTAAATGGTGATCAACAAGCAAATATGGTACTGATTATTGAAAATACGGATCCCATAAATATTGTTAAAAATAAATTCAATCATAAAAAGTCAGCAAATCTTCTACTTAACCAAAATGAGCGAAAATTATTAGTTCTATTTAAAGACGCTCAAACTTACCGCCTTATCACCAGTAATTCCTCACTCCCTAGGGAAAGCAACAATGAACGCCCTTGCCTTATCGATCCATTGATTGTAGACAGTTCACCAATCATCCAGAATGGATAACTTAAGATCACATTAAATTACTCGTTTCGGTGTAATTCATGGGAGGTCTTTAATAATATTTATACTTTCCGCTATCAAAACCCATCATTCGATCTGATCGGTTATGATTTACATTACTTTGACATACCATCAGGTGACAGTCGAACAGAAAGTACTAATTTTTTAACAGGGAAAATCAAAAATGTCACCAGTACGCAAGCACTTGATCTTAAAAACGCACCCAAAATATCCTGGTCAAAATTGAAAAAGCACCTTTGCCCAAACTTGAGCAAATCAACTTTGAGCGTTATGTTCAATGATGGATGTCTTTTATAAATTATTTTTTAAAAACAATAATTCAACATAAAAGAATCCCTCACCCTAGCCTTCTCCCAAAGCGAGAAAGAAGCTTATAACAATAAATTAGCTTTAAAATCCTTGTTCTAAAATACGGATTTTAACATCAGCAACATGCTCTTTTACTTCAAGTTGATACGCTTGCATATGCTCAGTTTGCAAGTGTGCATTGAGATGTTCAATACTTTCCCATTTTTCAAGCATCACGATCAAATCAGAATCCTTGCTTTGATAACTTACATCAACACCAGCATCGACCAATAGCTGATAACCATGACAGCCTTGCTCTTGTAATACTGTCGGGGTAATTTTCTTAAATGCTTGGATAATTTTATCTTTGTGCAATCCATTTGGATATGCACGGATTTCAGCCACAATGGTCAACATTTTAGACTCCTTAAATTTTTTAAATGAGATACTCAAAATTCCAATTTGCTTAAGCAAAAAGCTGCTGTAAATGTTGGCGATATGCCTGTTCATATTGCGCAATTTGTGGTGCTTTAATCACATCATTGACAATAAATGTTTCTAAGCTTTGCATCCCTAAAAATTGATTGGCTTTATGAAAAGGTAAATACACACCATCTACACCAACACCATGGAAAAATTGCTCAGGATCATCAAAAGCTTGCAAGGGTGCATTCCAAGTTAACGACAACATATACTTTTTCCCCTGAATCAAACCACCTGAGCCATATTTTTTGGCAGCATCAGAACGGCTACGGCCATCGTTGGCATATAAACTGCCATAACCTGTAGTAAAAACATCATCAATATATTTTTTCATGGTCCACGGTGCACCCATCCACCAGCCCGGCATTTGATAGATCACAACATCCGCCCAGAGATATTTCTCCACTTCTTCTTGAGCATCATAATTTGCATCAGTACATGTCACTTTTACTCGATGTCCCAAATCGCTAAGTACTGCTTCACCTAAGTCAGTCAGGGTATCGTTTAATTCACCATTCGAATGTGCAAACTGTTTCGCACCATTTACAATTAAGATATTACTCATTGTTTACCTATGTTTTACCAATACGCTTGATTTATGGCGCAACTATAGAACTTATTTTTATCGCAAAAAAACGCAAAAATAAGCAAAACATTATTGACTAAAAATCAACAATAAACATCTTTCCCTCTTTCTACCCATTTCACGTTAATCAATTCAATAAAAAAGCACCCGTAGGTGCTCTTTGTATATCGACTCAAGCATACTTAAGGAATTAAACCTTCATCACGCATTGCAATCTGTACAGATTGACGTTCAGCGACTTTATTGCGTAATGCCACAATATTGGTAAATGGGGTTAGATCATGATGAATTAAATTCGACCAATTTGTCAGTACAAACAAGTACGCATCAGCAGGACCAAAGCGGTCATTGACCAAATAATCGTATTCCGACTCGGCAAGATAGTCATCTATATATTTCAACATTTTATCTATGGTTGCATAACCACGTACTTTTTCATCTTCAGTGATCGCTGGGTCAAAGAAGACGGCATATTCATCATGCAACTCTGAGTTTAAATAGCCCAACCATTCTAAAACTTTAGCACGTCCCAAACCTGATGGTGGGATCAAATCCTGTTTAGGATCGTGTTGTGCAATAAAAGGCAGTACTGCAACATTTTCAGTCAAAAGTAAACCTGGATTGATTTCTAATGCGGGTACATAGCCTTTTGGATTGATTTCGTAATAATCTGCGCCCTTTTCTGTTTTATGCGTTTTTAAATCAACACGTTCTAGATCAAAATCAACATTAATTTCGTTGAGTAAAATATGGGCAGCTAAAGAACATGCACCTGGTGAATAATATAATTTCATATCTAATCCTTGTTATATGACTGTTTAAGTTGTAAATAGCTCAGATCACAATTTCAAGTCGTAAAACATAAAATTGCAAAAAGCATAAATTTATAAAATCAGCTATAACTTGAATATTCAACAAAATGAAGACTTTTTCAAGTCAAAGTTAACTGCTTTTTCACTAAGAGATGTTTTAACATACGCATCTTTAAAGAATGATGAAAGGTTTATAGTGATTAGTCTAAAAAAAGCGGAGTGGTTTTCCAATATTCGTACAGATGTACTTGCTGGAATGGTCGTGGGCTTAGCACTTATTCCTGAATCAATCGCTTTTTCTGCAATTGCAGGCGTAGATCCACAAGTGGGCCTGTATGCATCGTTTTGTATTGCAGTGAGCATTGCTTTCTTCGGAGGGCGTACCGCAATGATTTCCGCAGCCACAGGCGCAATGGCGTTGCTAATGGTTACTCTCGTCAAAGATCATGGTTTACAGTATTTATTTGCCACCACAATTTTGACTGGAATTCTTCAGATTCTTGCTGGGTATTTTAAAGTTGCAAAACTGATGCGCTTTGTTTCACAATCTGTCGTCTATGGTTTCGTCAATGCATTGGCTATTCTCATCTTTGTGGCACAGATTCCTGAATTACAACGCATGGATTTGACGGCTTATCTATTTGTCGCCTTTGGCTTAGGCGTGGTTTATCTTTTCCCTTATATTCCCAAAATCGGTCAACTCATTCCCTCACCTTTGGTGTGCATTATTGTACTGAGTTTAGCAGCCTTATTTTTGGGTGCAGATATGCGTACAGTCAGTGATTTAGGAAAATTTCCAGACACTTTACCGCTGTTTTTAATTCCAGACATTCCACTTAACTTGGATACCTTAAAAATTATTTTTCCTTATGCCATCACCTTGGCCACCGTGGGTTTACTCGAAACCATGATGACAACCACGATTGTTAATGAAGTGACGCAAACTGAAGGTGATCGTCATAAAGAATGCCGTGGACAAGGCATCGCCAATATGGTCAGTGGGTTTATGGGGGGTATGGCAGGTTGTGCCATGATTGGGCAATCGATTATCAATGTGTCTTCTGGTGCACGAACTCGCTTATCGACCTTAGTTGCTGGTGTTTTTTTACTGTGTTTAGTGGTCTTTTTAAAAGAATGGCTGTCTTATATTCCAATGGCTGCACTTGTGGCAATTATGATTATGGTGGCTTTTACTACATTCAACTGGGACTCAGTCAAAAACTTTTCAAAACATCCCAAACAAAGTAATAGCGTGATGCTTGCGGTAGTGGTCATTGTACTGATGACGCATAACTTAGCTTTAGGCGTGTTGATTGGTGTACTTTTATCTGCACTTTTCTTGGTCAATAAATTAGAAAATGCAGTGCATGTCCAGTCTCATCTATTGAACAGCACGACCCGTAAATATGAAATTTATGGGCAAATTTTCTTTAGCAGTTCAGAAAAATTCTTTCAGTTTTTTGATTTTAATGAATCTGTTGATCATGTCATTATCGATTTAACCCATGCCCATATTTGGGATATTACCTCTGTCAGTATGCTCAATCAGGTACAAAACAAGTTTCTGCAAAATAACATTCAGGTTGAAATTATAGGGATGAATGAAGCAAGTCGTAGCTTAGTTGATCAATATAGTGCGGTAAAATAAACAGCATTATTTTTCTTAAGGCAGTGATGATCAGCGTTTAATACAGGTAAAGAACAATAGCCAAAATGGTAATTGCAATACATTGTATCACTGCCAAATTTCTAAGGAATTTAATCATCGTAAGCTACATCCATTATAAAAATAATCCATTATTCAGCGAATATAACCGATATTTTGCTGTTAAATTGTGATTTTTATCTACTAAAATTTGAATATTTACTTAACCAGTCTCAATAACCTTATCTCAAAAAGTTAACTTGGTCTCAATAAATTGACTTTAGGCATCATTTAATACTCAGTAAGTGCGTTAAATCTCGATTGTAATAAACTGAATATTCATTCCTAATCACTGAATTAAATACTAAAAATACCTATTATCAGGTATAGATAAAGCCATCAATATCTGAAAAACTAAGTCCAATAGACATGGGCGAGTTTTTTACATCATGAACAATGAGTTAAGTTTACCTGTTCCAGTCATCATCGTAGAAGATGAGCCGCTTATACAAAAAAGACTGACTGACATATTAATTAATCTAGGATACTCAATTGCAGATTTACGTTTTGCCCAAAGTTTAGCTCAAGCCAAAGAACAACTCAGTATACATTCAGCCTCTTTTGCATTGGTTGATTTAGGCTTGCCTGATGGAAATGGAATTGAGTTTATTGAGATTTTAAAAAACTATGATCCAACCATCATGATTTTAGTGATCTCTGCATGGAGCACTGAAGATGCGATCCTCAATGCACTAAGTGCAGGTGCAACAGGCTATGTACTCAAAGAAAGAGATGACTTAGAAGTTTCCCTTTCGATCAAAAGTGTCTTGCGTGGTGGAGCGCCGATTGATCCATTTATTGCTCAAAAAATTTTAAAACAACTACACTTTAATGAAAAAAATAATTCAAATAAAACTGAACTCTGTCAGAAAGTCACTGATCAGGACAGTGTATTATCCAAAAGAGAATTGGGAATTTTAGAACTGGTTTCTCAAGGCTTAAGCAATAAGGAAATTGCAGATCAACTCAATTTATCCCGTTATACCGTTGAATCTCATATTAAACATATTTATCGGAAACTTGCGGTATGCAACAGAGCCAAAGCCATCGATACAGCACGCAACTTAGGATTACTCGACTAATTCTAAAATTAATCGGGTTGTTCGGTCTTATGCTAAGTTTGACCCAGCATTTTGCTTTTGCTGGTGCTGCCTTAACAGGTCAGTCCAATACAACAGGTGCAGCCTGCCACTTTCAAATCCAAAGCATACAAGTTGCTCAAGCGCTTGCAAATCTCGAACAGGTTCCCCAACAGGGATGGAAAACAGTCACCTTGCCAGATGACTGGGCAACGCGCTGGAAAAACTACACAGGCACTGCTTGGTATAAAATCAAATGGCAATATCAGTGTGATCAGGAAAATCAACCTGTCGCCTTACTGATTGAACGAATCAATATTGCAGGAGCTGTCTATAGCAATAATGAACTGTTATGGAAAGACAAATCCTTAGTAGAGCCATTGTCTAGAAGTTGGAATATGCCAAGGTATTGGGTACTTCCTGCTACATCTATTCAAAACCAACAAAATGAAATTTTAGTCCGTGTTGTAGGGGTTGCATCACAACATTCAGGTCTAGGAAAAATTAAATTTGGTCAGGCCGAAGATATCGCCAATCAACAGGATCAGTTGGTTTTTGAACGGCGAACTTTATTTTTTATCAATATTATTATTACCTTTGTGGTAGGAACTACAGGTTTTACCATTTGGCTATTTCGACGCCAAGAAAAAGCCTTTGGGTGGTTTGCTTTAACTTCATTTTTATGGGTATTGTTTGCCTACAATATCATTTCGACCATTCCTCTTCCTTTTACCGACAGTATCTTAACAGCACGTCTAAATCTGGTATTTTTAGTCGGATATACCTATTGCCTCTGTTTATTTGCTTGGCGTTTTGCCAATCGCCATTATCCGTATTTAGAACGTTTACTTTTATTGACCTCTACAATCGCAATTGCGGCATTGCTATTGACACCGATCAATTATCTAGAGCGTAGCTTATCCTCTGTCTTTTTCTATTCTGGCATGGTATTTATTTTTAACTGCTTGTTTTTTCAGTGGATTGCTTTTAAACGTAGAAAGATGGACATTCTCCTGCTTGCGTTTATTTTCCTCATCTATTTACTTATTATTGTTCATGATTTTTATAGCATGATCCATCATCTGGATCAGACGCTCTATTGGACGCCATTGGCTGCACCAATTACCAGCTTAGCGATTTCGTTTATCTTGGCTTATCGTATTTCGCAGAATGTTGGACGTATTGAAAAATTTAATCAGACGCTTGAAGAAACTATTGAAAAAGTCACGTTTGACTTAGAACAATCTTTAGATAAAAAATACCAACTCGAAATTGATAATATGCGGTTGCAAGAGCGTCTAAACCTGTCCCATGAATTACATGATGGACTGGGTGGTTCAATTGTTCGCTCGATGATTATACTAGATCACAGTGAACATATTGAAAAACAGCAAGTAATCTCTATGTTTAAACTGTTAAGAAATGACTTACGCCAAGTGATTGACTCAGGAAGCAGTGCTGGGGCAAAAATACCAGAAAGCCCAGTGATGTGGGTTGCGCCATTGCGTCATCGTTTTATACAAATTTTCGAAGAAATGGAGATTGAATCGACTTGGATTTTTGCAGAAAAATGGAAACATAAACCGCTTGCATTGATTTGTTTAACCTTTTCTCGTGTCGCAGAAGAAGCCTTAACCAATATTGTAAAACACAGTCATGCAACTGATGTCGAAGTTTCGTTGGTTGAAGATGAACGACAACAACTCGTTTTAACCATTCAAGACAATGGCATTGGCTTTGAAGTAGATCAAGTTCAAGCTGGTTTGCATGTGGGTTTGCAGAGTATGCAAGTGCGAGTAAAAAGAATTGGAGGTAGTTTTGAAATCCATTCTCAGCAGGGTTTTACTGTGATCCGAGCCATAGTACCGTTGAAAGATAAAACTGAATGATTTGGATAGATGAAATAGAATTTCGACCACTCATTCGCTTGATCTATGAAGAGATTCAGTCTTAAATCAGTTGGTGCAATTTTTTATGTTATATAGTTTTATAAAAGCATAAAAAAGAGAAACTAGATCACTAGTTTCTCTTTAAAAAAGATATCAGCGTATTAGGATTTCTTTTTAGAGCGCGCTAATACTGAGCTCGCTGTAAGCAACATCAGTCCAAATAAAGACCATAGTCCCGTACTGCCCCCACTGCTCTTATGCCCACCTGTAGTACCACTTGATTCATTTAAATCTAAATCAACAATAACCGGATCGTGATCAGAAGAACGGAAAGCATCTGGCGCATAGAAAGAAGCAATTTGTTCTTCAGTCTTATATTCTTCATTGTAGTCTAATGCTGTTGGTTCATCAGCATTGATATGCCATGCAAAAGTACGTTTAACCATTGGGTATAAGTTTGCATCTGCAATTGCATGATCTAAATTACCCGCACCACCATTCCCTGTTGCATCACTGGCCACACCAAAGACATAGCTATATGCAGATTTACCTTGCCCTACTTTTTCATCATTTAGCAATATTTTGTAGTTGGCTTTTTCAAATGCCAAGATTGGATCTTCTTTGGCATAACTGTTCATATCCCCGACCAATAAATAATTTGGCTTTTCAGCTTTGGTCGGATTGGTTGCAATCCACTGAATCAATTTTTGTACTGCAGTAACACGAGTCGGATTCCAACAGCCTTGACCATCACCTTGGTTTGCTTCTGGTGAGGTTTTATCGTCAGGACAACTACCTTTAGACTTTAAGTGGTTTGGTACAACAGTAAAGGTTTTTCCTCCCGTTACCGCTTGGAAGCTTTGTGCCATCGTGACTCGGTTTTTCTGTGTCAAATCATCATATACCACAGGATTACCAACAGGTTTTACACGTTTGCTATTATAAATAATCGCAACTGCAATCACGTCAGTACCTAACTTATCCATATTCGGTGGGATGACATATTTCCAATCTGCACCCAAAGCTTTGGTTAAGTAATTCACAGCACTTTTTTCGCCATAACCATTGTTGGCAATTTCCATTAAGCCATAAACATCTGCATCAATGGTTTTAATCGCACTGACTATTTTGTCATGTTGACGATTAAATTCTGAAGGAGTATTCGCACCACGATCTGGTTTAACACCAATCAGCGGCGAATTGTCATAATTTAAGACGTTAAATGCGGCAACACGAACCTGTTTACTCTCTTTTGCCAAGACGGTTGAATTCCGCAAATTGCTGTCTTTGACAACCTCAGGCAAAGCTTTGTTTTGAATCGGTTGAATACGCCAAGCATTAAAACGGTATTCCAAAATCCCTTCAACATTTTTAAGCTGATAGCCTGTACGTAAAGTGTTTGCCGCATTAAATGTTTGTGGCAACCATGGTGTTCTGTTTTGATTGTTATAACCATCATCCAAAATAATCTTTGACAATAAATTTTGTTTTGCTAAAGCAACCGCTTCATTGGATTTCGCAGGATATAAATTGGTTGGGATATATAAGCGTCCCAAACTTAAAGACAATTGACCATATCGACCATAATCATAATTCTCGCTAACCGTTAAGGTTTGAGGAATTTTCACCAACATGCCTTGATAACGTTTAGGTGCATTGCCTGTAGCATCGGTTAAACTTGAAAATGGCAGTTGAATCGGGGTAGAACTCACTAGACTTGCGGCTTGATTATTACAGGTCTGAATATTGCTGCTCAGTTGATCAATTTGCAATTGATTTTCATAATTGGTTAAACGCCCTTTCAGAATCACTTCTTCACCCACTTTACCGCCAGTGTTTGTGCTTGCAGCAGGGAGATAGACAAAGATCGCATTGCTTAAATTTGCTTTAGCTTTACTGTCAGGAGTTTGAATATAAAAACCTGAAAAACCATTTTGATAGCGATAATCCGCAGTAATGACACCTCGAACCACATATTGTTGGTTTTGTGCCGCAGATTGTAAATCTGCAATTGCAGTATCAGCAGTACTACAACTGATTGCAGTGATTGGCGGTGTCGTTGTACCAGTACCTAAATAGCTACTGAATGCATTACGATCTGACCATTTGCTCCACTCACTGTCCAAATCAAAAGCACTATTTGGATCTACAGCGCTGACATCATTTTTATTTTTTATTCTGCTTAGGCTATTTTGATAGCTGGTGATTATTGTTCCCCAGCCACCATTTGCTGGTTTGTCCCCAATCCGTCCAAAACGGTCTACAGGTGTGCCTTTATACACAAGGACCAAGGCATCATCGCCATTAAATGACAAACCAGCAACCTGATTCACTTTAGTGCCAAGTTCTGCCTGTAATTCGGTACGACCTATAATAAATTTTGCCTTACTGGCTAAATTTCCCTCTAAGGTGTAAGTTGCTGTTTTACTCGTTGCCCCATTGGTATATTGTTCAATTTGATAATCTGCAAGATTTACAGTGCTGCCATCTGGATTATAAATTTCTAATCCTTTTCTATTTACTGTGCCATCGATGTATTGGCTAAACATCAATTGTGCATAGCTTGGAAATGAACAGCCCAATAATGCAAGGCTTAAACAAAGTGTATGTGGTTTTAAATTTTGCATAATTTTTAACGTTTGTTGAAATTTAAAGCAGATTAATTTTTATTAATGACAATATCGTGAATTTGAATCATTCTATTTAATCCATTTATTGTTTAGACAAAATCTATCACAGGCAAAGTGGACTAAAATTGTTATAACGACCTTAGAAATACGAGATCTTATGCTGAGCATAAAAAAAGCACCCTTTCGGGTGCAAAGCATGGAACTTTAAAAGATATTAAAATATTAAGCCTGCAATTGCATTTGCTGTAATTTAGCCACTTCTTGTTGCTTCAATAAATTACGTTGAATTTTGCCACTCGATGTTTTAGGTAAGCTTTCAACAAACTCAATTTCACGTGGGTAAGAATGCTTAGATAATCGTGAACGTACATATTCTTGTAATTTAGCATTCAATTGGTGACAACCCGTGAATTGAGGCTTGAGCACAACAAAAGCTTTTACGATCTCTGTTCTTTCTGGATCAGGTTTACCAATCACGGCAGATTCTAAAACTTCAACACATTCCAAAAGGGTACTTTCTACATCAAATGGCCCAACACGATAACCTGAAGTTGTAATGACATCGTCTGCACGACCAATAAAATCAACCCCACCTAATTCATTCAAGCGAACCGTATCCCCAGTTAAGTAATAATGACCAACGAAGGATTTACGATTATTTCCACCATAACCTTTAAACCATGTGAGTGGCGATTGAGAGAAGTCAATTGCTAGTGTTCCAATCTCTCCTCGTTCAACTTCTTGGTTATCTTGATTTAACACTGCAAAACGATGACCAGGATTAGCAAAGCCTGCTGAGCCGACTTTTATTGCATGTGCTAAAGCATGATGGTTACCAATCACCATACCTAATTCGGTTTGTCCATATTGGTCATAAATATTGACATTTAAGTCATGATTAAACCAGTGAATTACTTCAGGTGTTAAAGGTTCACCCGCACTGCTGACCGCACGTAAATGCGCTTTGATTGAAGCATTAAATTTTTCTTTAAAGCCAAAGAACATACGAAATGCTGTCGGTGAACCGGTAAGATTACTGACTTGGTATTTTTGAATAATTTCCAAAGCATGGTCGACACTAAATGCACGTTCATCCATGATAATACTGTGTCCCAATCCCAATGGGCCAGCAATACCATAATATAGACCATATGCCCAACCTGGATCCGCAAGGTTCCAAAATGAATCATCTTCACGTAAATCAACGGCGTGACGCATATATTCTTTAAAGGCCAAAATCGCTTTTAATGGTACTGGAACCGATTTTGCCAAACCTGTTGTTCCAGAGGTAAACATCATTAAAAAATCATCAGTAAAACTCAACATAACGGGTGCACATTCAGCTGATTGACCTGCTAGCTCTTGCCAAAAATCTGCATCCTTTGTTGTTGCAAAATCTTGTGGATGAACAGTCAGAATATGTGGAAGTTCAATCCCGTTTAGTTTTGGACGTTGTTCAGTGTTGGTGATGATCAGTTGGGTATTGGCTGTTGCTACGCGATGCCCAATCGCTTTTGATTCAAAGGCGGTAAATAAGGGCTGATAAATTGCTCCGATACGCCAAGTTGCCAATATGGTGATCAATAATTCTGGAGTCCGTGGTAATAAGCCAGCAATACAATCACCAGTTTTTAAGCCTAGCGAGTGTAAATAATTGGCTAATTTTCCTGATGCTTGTGCCAGTTGTTCAAAGGTCCATTGTGAAGACTCACCGTTTTTGCCTTCCCAGATCAAAGCCACTTTATTTAAACCGACAAAACGCTCGCAGCACTCGATATAGGCATTGATTGACTGTGGGTTGCCAACCAGTTGCTCATTGATTAGTTTTTCATAATCGAATTCTTGATAGGCTTGTTCCAATGTTTTCATGGCAATATCCTTGTATTTTCAGCACAAATCATCTCGATGTGCGGTTCCATATTTTGCTTTCTAGCTTTTCTAAAAATGTTGAATCATTCAACATGTGTTCCTATGCGTATAGATAACCATGATTAGAAATCACACACAATTTCCAAATACCTCAATTGTATTGCGGTTTTTGAACATCTGCTTTTGCTGTCATGGTGGAAGGCTTTAAAATAAAAAAGACCAGTGCGAAGCTGGTCTTGAGATAGAATTTTGATACGCTAATCTAAAATTGAACTTACTGAATCACCGCTCTTGCGATAACTAAACGTTGAATATCGGAAGCGCCTTCATAAATCTGACTGACGCGAACGTCTCGATAGATTCGCTCTACTGGAAAATCAGCGACATAGCCATAACCACCATGAATTTGTATCGCATCTGAACAGACTTTTTCAGCAATTTCAGATGCAAATAACTTCGCCATTGATGCTTCTTTTAGACAAGCTAAACCTGCATCTTTTAAACTTGCGGCATGGTAAATCAACTGCCGTGCTGCTTCGATTTGAGTAGCCATATCGGCTAAGCGAAATGCCACAGCCTGATGTTGTACCAACTCCACTCCGAAAGTTTTACGCTGATTGGCATATTCAACCGCAGCATCCAACGCTGCTCGTGCCATTCCCACACATTGCGCGGCAATACCAATGCGACCTGACTCTAAATTCGACAGGGCGATTTTATATCCTTCACCCTCTTTTCCTAATATGTTCTCAGCAGGAATCCGACAATTCTCAAAAACAATTGTTGCGGTATCTGAGCAATGTTGTCCCATTTTGTCTTCAATTCGAGAAACGATATAACCTTCTGTATTGGTTGGAACGATAAAACAAGAAATGCCTTTCTTTGCTGCGGATTTATCCGTAATTGCAAATACAATGGCCACTTGCGCATGCTGTCCAGAAGTAATGAATTGTTTGGTTCCATTAATTACCCACGAATCACCATCACGTTCTGCTTTACATAGTAAAGCACCTGCGTCTGAACCCGCCTGTGGTTCCGTTAAACAGAAACAGCCAAGCCATTGACCTGTTGCCAATGGCATTAAGTAGTCTTGTTTTTGTTGGTCTGTCCCATATTTTTGGATAATTCCACAAGGCAAAGAATTTTGTACGCTGACAATGGTTGAAATTGCACCATCTCCTGCGGCAATTTCTTCAATTGCCGTCACCAAGGAAATATAGTCCAAACCTGCGCCACCCCATTGATCAGACACGGTCATGCCTAATGCACCCAGTTCACCCAACTCTTTGAGTTCTTGATGAGGAAATTTTGCAGTTTTATCACGTTCAGCAGCTGTGGGTTTAAGTTTATTCTGCGAATAATTTCGCATCATTTCCTGAACCATTTTTTGTTCATCATTGAGAATCATTTGAGCATCCCTCTCAGCACTTTTAAATTTTAAATCACTGCAATCATGATCAGCGACCAATCAAAATCTCGTTGTTTATATAAATTTAGGCTAAAGTCTGCCTAACATGATGGTTTAGATCATGTCAGGCAGTATTCAATTTTTTAAAGGTTTGCTATTGCTTACGTTAAAGCAAAGTTAGAAATAAGCAGACGGATTAGACCAGATTACTTTGGCTGCATACGGATTGCGCCGTCTAATCGAATTGTTTCACCATTTAAATAGCTATTTTCACAAATATGACCAACAAGCTGTGCAAACTCTTCAGGCTTCGCAAGGCGTTTAGGAAAAGGCACCATTTCACCCAACGCATCTTGAACATTTTGTGGTAATGATTTCAACATCGGGGTTTCCATAATCCCTGGTGCAATGGTCATCACACGGATGGCATGTTGCGCAAGTTCTCGCGCCAAAGGTAATGTCATTGCAACAACAGCACCTTTAGATGCAGCATAAGCGGATTGACCAATTTGGCCATCAAACGCAGCCACTGAAGCAGTGTTAATAATCACACCACGATCTTCTTCACCTGCTGGTAACGCATAACGAGAAATGACATCTGCGGCAAAACGCAGCATGTTAAATGTTCCTGCGACATTAATATTCAATACTTTTTGAAATGCGTCTAAAGCATGGATGCCATTTTTACCTAGTACTTTGGCAGATGGACCAATCCCTGCACAATTAATTAAGCCATTTAATTGAGCATAATCCTGCTCCACATTTTTAAAGAATTGTTCAACAGCAACTTCATCGGTCACATCAAGTTGAACAAATTTGGATTTTTCACCTAAGCGCTTCTGCATTTCTTCGCCAAGCTGGTGATTCATATCCACCATGATCACTTTCGCACCTTGACCAATCAAATGTGTGGCTGTCGCTGCACCTAATCCAGATGCACCACCAGTCACAACAAAAACTTTTCCTTCAATTTTCATTTTATTTTCCTAGTTCATTGTTTGAATTGAGCAGTTTAAATGATGAATTAAACCCACTTTCGACTTAAGATGCAGAGTAAACATAGTCAAGCTTGAGTACAATTTCCAAAAGTTGCATCCTGTATGATGTATTTGGACAATTTAAACATCTTTTTGGAAAACTTTAGTCACAAAACACGTCTCACAAGATAATGGAATACACTGTGAACAATCAACAATTCAGTGAAAGCAAAGGCACAATTTCAATTGCACTGGTACATGAGGCGCTGAGCAGTGCCCAAGATAAGGGCTATGATATACAGCAGATTTTGCATGATGCAGAGATACCGCTGGAAATATTTCATGCAACCAAATCACGTATTGCTGTTTCAGCTTATGCAAAACTTTGGACTAAAATAGCAGACCATATGAATGATGAGTTCTTTGGCATGGACTCGCATCAGATGCGACGCGGTTGTTATAAATTATTGTCTAAAATGGTCATGCAAGCGGATACCCTACAGACAGCGATTGAACAAATTTTGCAATATTTTAATTTTGTCTTGGATGACTTCACCAGCAAACTGATTATTGATGAAAATTATGCATACATTGTCATTACAGATAAATTACAAACTAAGCGTATGTTCTGCTATGCCACTTATATTATGTTGATTCACAGTTTGATCTGTTGGTTAGTAGATCAAAGAATTTTACTCAATCAATTACAATTAAAATGCACGCCTCCTGAAGATGACAGCGATTATCGCGTTCGATTCTGTGAAAATATTACTTACCAAGCAGATGAGAATTATCTGCAATTCGATGCAAACTACTTAAACATTCAAATCAAACGCGATCAAAAGTCTTGGTATGGTTTTATTAAAAATACCCCTGAAAATCTACTATTAAGATTTAAGAATCCTTTGGCTTTAAGTTCAATGATTCGTAAGCAATTACTTTCTATTGCTCCTGCTGAATGGTTAGAACTCGGTGAACTATCAGCACAGCTCAATATTTCAGAAGCCACTATACAACGCCGTTTAAAAAATGAAGGCAGCAGTTACCAACAACTCAAAAATGATATACGGCGAGATATGGCGATTGAACTACTTGGTAAAACCACACATACCTTACAAGACATCAGTGAGCTGTTGAATTTTCAGGATGCCAGCGCATTTCATCGCGCATTTAAAAAATGGACTGGGGTAAGTCCAGGTGCTTATAGAGAACCCAAATAACCTTGATAACATCGTTAAAAAAACTCAGTTTTCAGTAAAACTTATTTAAAATCAAAATTATAATAAAAAATATATCAATATAAAGGCAAGCTCGATATTTACAGCTTATCTGAATAAGGTTGCAAATTAATCAATAATGGTATATTTAATACCCAATTTAAAGCAGGTTTTCTGCTTATTTCCTGTGGTACCCTCCTCCCCTTTAATCACTTTTAGGTCACTAACATGATTAAGATGATTGATGTACTAGAGCAAAATCTAGTTCAAAACTTTATCCATTCCCTTTCTGCTCAAACTGAACATTTAGATGAGCTTATCGAAGGTATTTTAAAAGCTTCAGATCATGACTTTGAACATGCCATGAATGATTTTTTCAAAACCAATGATGCTGCAGAAGTCGCACAAGCGCTTGATATTCACCAAGAGCGATTAGATGCAATTCAATCAGGCTTAGCAATGAAAAAAGAAAACATTGCTGATACTGCAAAAATTGTTGCGCTTTGTCTGGCACTTGAAACCAATGCATTAGACCAAGTTGAAATTGCAGACAGTCTGGAAGATTATCCAGTTTAATTTGCCCAATCCCAAAATGCCTCTGTATAGAGGCATTTTTTATGTCTAATGACTAAAATTTAATTAGAATATTTTTTTATAACTCATTTCAATAATCATCTATTCAACAAACAAATATGCATACTTTAAAAACATAAATTTATTCATATAGTTAAACTAATATTTTTTACATTTCATATTTTAAGAAGTGAATATCTGTTTTTCTTTTTTGTACTTTCACCCTAAAAAATATACATATCTAACTCTGTGTTTCTCTTTGAATTTTATGGGGTATGTATGAACGTTTTTAGCAAAAAAATGACGCGCTTAGTTTCCACCTTAGCCTTAAGCTTAACCGCAATGTATTCTTTTGCAGCCATCCCAACAACATTGAAATTAGACTATGCCTATTACGCCCCAACAAGTTTAGTGGTTAAAGAACAAAAGCTGTTAGAAAAAGCCTTACCCAAAACAGAGGTCAAATGGGTGTTTAGCCAAGGCAGTAACCGTTCACTTGAATATTTAAACAGTGGCAGTATCGATTTCGCCTCTACCGCGGGTTTAGCAGCAGTATTAAGTCGTGCCAATGGCAGTCCGATTAAAACGGTTTATATCCAAAGCCAGCCAGAATGGACTGCATTAGTCGTTGCTAAAAACTCAGCAATCAAATCCTTAAAAGACCTCAAAGGGAAAAAAATTGCTGCAACCAAAGGTACAGATCCATTCTTATTTACGCTTCAAGCACTTGAAACCGTCGGCTTAAATAAACGCGATGTGCAATTGGTACATCTACAACATCCAGATGGGAAAACAGCTTTAGAACGTGGTCAGGTAGATGCTTGGGCTGGTCTTGATCCACTGATGGCATCTGCACAATTACAATCAGGTGCAAAACTGCTCTATCGCAATATCGCTTTTAATAGTTACAGCGTGTTAAGTGTAAAAGATCAATTTAGTACCCAAAGCCCAGAAGCAGTTGAGGCTGTAATTAAAGCTTATGAACAAGCACGTAAATGGGCAAAAGCCAATCCTGATAAACTTGCACAATTATTAGCACGTGAAGCAAAATTGCCACTTGAAGTGGCGAAGTTGCAATTGAGTCGAACTAATCTAGATCAAAACATTCCAACCGCGAAACAGCTTAATGCGCTAAAGAAAGCAGGCACTATTTTGACTGAAGAGGAACTGGTTCGAAAAGGCACTAATGTAAATCAAGTTGTAGATCAACTATTTGACAGCAAATATGCACAAAAGGTCATTGGCAAGGTTGCTGAGAAGTAATGACAAAGTCTACACATACCCAATCGACGCAAAGCGAATCAAATGTACGTATAGCGCAGGCGAGTTTAAACAAACCTGCCTTTAAGGCCAATGTTTTAAAATGGGTAAAAGGAATTATACTTCCGTTGCTGCTCATTTTATTATGCGAGTATTTAGTTCGTTTTGGATGGATTGAGTCTTATCTGCTCCCTGCCCCAAGTAGCTTAGTTGACTCATTCAAGCAGCTTGCCGCAGGTGATTTATTGAACCATATCTATACCAGTACTTGGCGTGTTTTTTTAGGTTTTTTTATTGGTAGCCTATTGGGGCTCATTTTTGCAATTGCAGTGGGTTTAAACAAACACATTGAAGAATTTTTAGAACCTACATTTTCAGCGATCAAATCTATTCCAAGTCTTGCTTGGATTCCGTTATTGCTTTTGTGGTTAGGCATTGATGAGGCCTCAAAAATTACCTTAATCGCGATTGGTGCATTCTTTCCCACCTATACCAATAGCGTATCTGCCATACATGGTGTTGATTCAAAGTTGTTAGAAGTGGCAAAAGTATACCGTCTGACCTATCTACAAAGTATCTTCCAAATTGTTCTGCCTGCCGCATCGCCTGGAATTCTCGTTGGACTCAGAAACAGTTTAAGCCTAGCGTGGATGTTTATGATTGCAGCAGAACTGATTGCAGCGACACAAGGTATCGGTTATCTGCTCAGTGATGGTCGAGAAACCTCACGGCCCGATATTGTGATTATTGCGATTATCTTACTGGCTGTCCTCGGCAAACTCACAGACAGTCTAATGAAATTGATTGAAAACTGGTTTTTACGTTGGAGAACATAAACCATTCAAAATACGGCTTTTAATCAGCCGTATTTTTAAATTGCTTATTTGCAACTTGCATTTCTGCTTTTCTCTATGAAACACTGTCGCAGTAATATTTAGGTAGACAGTATGATCATTCGTGATAAAAGTAACAGCTTCGCACTACTCTTTGCTTGGCACGGCACCATTCTTCCCAAAGTCTTACCTGCATTAACTTTTGTTGTGCTGATCTCTACAGTTCTGGTTTATCTATCATCACATCACTATTTTACAATTCCTGCTGTACCTGCAATTGGGTTTACCGTGTTCGGGATTATCCTTTCTATCTTCTTAAGCTTTAGAAATACTGCATGTTATGATCGTTGGTGGGAGGGTCGTAAACTCTGGGGTGCCTTGATTGCAACCTCACGCCATCTTTCTCGTGACACACATGTTTTACAAGAAAACCTGCGTAAAGTTTTAATGTATCGTGTGATGCTATTTACCCGTTTATTAAGAAATCGTTTACGCAATCAAAATCAGTCCATTGAATTTTATAAAAATAAAGTTGATTTAGATGAATTAAGCTTTAGCCAACTGGCAAACCACATAAATGCTGCACAATTTGTTTTAGAGGAAATCCAAAAATCTTTAGTGCAATCACTTAAATCAGGTGAAATTTCTGACATTATCTATCAAGGTTTAAATCATCATATTGTTGCTATGGGTAATATTCAGGCTGGCTGTGATCGCATTCTAACCACCCCATTGCCTTATTCTTATTCAGTCTTATTACATCGCACAGTATATTGCTTTTGTTTAATTTTGCCGTTTAGTTTAGAAGCAAGTTTAGGGATTTGGACACCCGTCATCGTCAGTTTAATTGCTTATTTATTTTTGGGACTAGATGCTTTGAGTGCTCAGCTTGAAGAACCATTTGGCCTACAAGAAAATGATTTACCTTTAGATTCAATTACTCGTTTAATTGAAAGAGAAATGCACAGCTCTTTGGGTGAAAAACTCTTAGAGCCGATTCAATTGGTGAAAAGTAATTTGACTTAGCTGGTTTTTCTAAAGGCTATATTCCCCCCCTTAGCTTTAAAATACAGCGAATTCTTTTAATACTTTTTATTCGCCAATAAAAAAGACTTTGTTGGATAAGCAACCACCGCCATCCAACAAAGTCTTTTTAGATATAGCAATGCAAAACTAATTTGGCCACTGACCTAGTGTGACACGATCATTACCGCCATAGTCTTTCACGGTTCTGACTTGTTTAAAACCAGCACCTTTAAAAATGTTTTGTACCGCTTCAGCTTGATCATAACCATGCTCAAGTACGATCCAACCTTGAGTCGCCAACCATTTTTTACCTTGCTGAATAATATGTTCAATATCCGCTAAACCATGCTGCTCAGCAACTAAAGCTCGTTCAGGCTCAGAAGCAAGATGCGGCATATGCTCATCATCAGCATCAATATAAGGTGGATTAGAAACTATCACATCAAAAAATTGACGATTCAAAGCTTTAAACCAACTTCCTAGAAAAAACTTCACCTGCCCTAAGTCATGTTTTTCAGCATTATGTAAAGCAACCTCTAAAGTCGGCTCATAAATATCTGTGGCAATAATAGACCAATTTGGACGCTCACTTGCCAGCGATAATGCGATCGCACCTGTACCCGTACCTAAATCAACCATACGAGTATCTTCAGGCAAATCAAGATTTAAAACCGTTTCAACCAATACCTCAGTATCTGGACGAGGGACTAAAGTGTCTCTGGTAACGGTTAAATCCAAAGTCCAAAATGGTTGTGAGCCAGTTACATAAGCCAAGGGTTCACCCGCAGCAATCCGCGCTAGACCCTCAACATATTGCTGTTCTTGCTCAGCAGTTAATTCTTGCGTAGATTTAAGTGACAAATCAAAAGCATCAATTTTTAAAATATGCTCAAGTAACCAAGCATTTTCTTGACGCTCATAACTTTCAGCTTCTCCACGTAAGGCCAAAGCCTGTGCAATATTCATTAACCACCATTTTGTTGTGCAAGCATCGCCAACTGATCTGCTTGATATTCGCGATGTAAGCTGTCAAGTAGCTCAGTCAAATCACCTTCCATTACTGCATCTAACTTATATAAAGTTAAATTGATACGGTGATCTGTCATACGGCCTTGTGGATAGTTATATGTGCGGATACGTTCCGAACGATCCCCTGAACCCACCAAATCACGACGCATTTCGGATGTTGCTGCATCGGCTGCAGCACGTTTCGCATTCTCTAAACGTGAAGCCAGTAACGCCATCGCTTTTGCTTTGTTTTTATGCTGTGAACGTTCATCCTGACATTCCACAACAGTACCTGTTGGAAGATGGGTAATACGTACAGCAGAATCAGTTTTGTTAATGTGCTGACCACCCGCACCAGAAGCACGGTAAGTATCAATACGTAGATCCGCAGCATTAATCTCTACTGTGGTGTCTACATCAACCTCTGGAAGAATTGCCACAGTACATGCCGAAGTATGTACACGACCTTGTGACTCAGTGGCTGGAACACGTTGTACACGATGCGCCCCGCTTTCAAACTTCAAGCGACCGTAAACACCTTCACCATTCACTAGACAGATAATCTCTTTATATCCGCCATGCTCACCTTCATTTTCAGATAAGATCTCAATACGCCAGTTTTGAGTTTCAGCGTATTTACTATACATACGGAATAAGTCACCTGAGAAAATCGCAGCTTCATCACCACCGGTACCAGCTCGGATTTCCAAATATGCCGAGTTGGCATCATTTGGGTCTTTAGGAATCATGAGAATATTCAACTCAGCTTCAAGTTGTTCAATTAAAGCTTTGTTCTCTTTGATTTCCTCAACAGCCATATCCTTAAAATCTGGATCTGTTAACATTGCTTCTGCTGTTTCAATATCTTCTTCAGCTTGCTTGTACTTTTTCCAAACATCGGTAATTTCTGATAAATCATTATGCTCACGCGACAAATTACGAAAACGCTTATTGTCTGAAATGACTTCAACATCTGCCAATAATGCTTCTAACTCTTCATGTCGATCACAAAGTTGGTCTAATCGTAAACGTAACGATTCTTTCATTTTAAATACATTCTCAAGCTAAGCCTTACCAAAAAACATTGAGCTTTATAACAGCCCATTTAAAATTGGTAAGAAAATTCTAAAATTGTGCCTAGTTTACCGATTCTGCCATTTAAATGACACATTTATATAAGCGCCATCAAGATAAGCTGTAGAATTTATAGCAAGATGATCCGCATGATTTTTGATTAGATGCTTTTATTCTCCATTATTCATGCTATTTGTTAACTAATATGGGTGTTTTAAAATCACTTTTAATAGAAAACATACATTCAGATACCAAACGCTATCAATTTTCAGATCCCTCTCCACATTTTTTGGAAAAATTTTTGTTACATTTGCCACATCGAATAGAGATAGAACTGTCCAGATAAGGACATGGAGCAACACATGAAATTTAATACGATCATATTTAGTACTGTATTGGCAGTAACTTCAATATTTACAGTAAGTGCTCATGCTGATAACTCAACACGTATTGCAGCAACTTCTGCTCTAGGTAGTGTCGTTGGTACTGCTGTAGGTAAACAAATCGGTGGTAACACGGGCGCAATGATTGGTTCAGCAGTAGGCGGTGCAGGTGGTGCTGCAGCATCAACCAATAGAAAAGACCGTACTGCGGCTGCAATCGGTGGTGGTTTAGGTGGTGTTGGTGGCTATACCGTAGGTAAAAATATGGGTGGTACCACAGGCGGTTATATTGGTGCTGCTGCAGGTGCGGCGGGTGGTTCGGTTCTCGGTAAAAAAGTTTCTCAAGACCGCCATGCAGATCAACGTAAGTACAATAAAAAGTACTATAAAAAACACCGTCGTCATCACTAATTGATCCTTGAACGATATCAAGCACCTTCGGGTGCTTTTTTATTTTTCACATTACTCTTCTCCTTTTTATTCAAATTTTTTTTCAAAAAAAATCACCTGCATATTAAAAAAATGAGAAGCATATCTTTGTATAAATCCAAGTTTAAGCAACAGTTGATGTGCAGCAGCATTATTTAATTCAGAAAACGCGATGACCGATTGAAAACCTCTAGCTTGAATATCTTCACATAATTTGATTGCAGCTTCTTTTATATAGCCCTTTCGCCTTTCTTGTTTTAGCAAACGAAATCCTAATTCAACGGTTTGATTACCATTCAATACGCATTTTTCAAAACCACAATATCCAATAATTTGCTGAGTTGCTTTTAAGTAAATCGCCATTTTTGCATAGCCATATTCCTTATAATGTTTCTCAATCTCCCAAAATCGCACTATGGCAGACTCAGTCGTTAAAACCCCATTGGGAGAAAAAGCCATAAAATCTTCATCCTGAAATAAAGCAGAGATTTCCAATAAATCTTTTTCCATAAATGGTTTTAAAATTAAGCGTTCAGTTTCTATCATTTGTCTTTAGCCCGAGCGATTCTTCATATTTATTCACATATCAATATCACGTTTCTTTATAGTCAAACCCCCTAATTATTTATACAAATGATTTTCATCCAGTTATTGATCATCAATGAAGCTAATGTTTTTTGTATGAAATCGAGAAGTTTTGGCTATGAATAAGTTTTTGTATTTGTGAATCCTAGATGGTTAACCTACTGTGGGGCGACATCGATGTCGCCATGTTGGGTGGAGGTATTTAAATTTTGAATGTAAGGTGTGGCATTGCAAGCTTTTTATCATTAAACAATTTATTTTTCCATACAATTGATTTAATTAAAAATGCTAATTAAGAGAAATTATATTCTTGTATATAAGTTTTTTAGCCGGTTGACTATATGTTCTAGCTATATATTGGTAGAGCTGCATCTCAACAGATATTTTAATATTAAAATATCATCATGATTGTTACGACAACAATATTGCCCTCATAAGCTCAATACAAACTAATCATGAATAAATTAATCAGCCAAATATACAATCCACACACAAAACACAGAAATTGCTTACATTCAAATCCATAATTATTGCTAAATGTTTCGTTATTCTAGCCTCAAGTTAAAGAATTCGAAGAAGCTTCGATCAGGAGTTTAAAATGAAATTACAAGCAATCCTTGGTGCAACTGTAATTGCAGCAACAATGATGACGACTGCACATGCAGGCAACTCAACCAATACAGCATTAACATCTGCTCTTGGTGGTGTGGTGGGTGCTGCGATTGGCCAACAAATGGGTGGTTCAACAGGCGCGATGATTGGTTCTGCAATCGGTGGTGGTGTTGGCGCAGGCGCTTCATCAAATAAACGTGATCGTAATGGTGCGATCATCGGTGGTGCGTTAGGTAGTGCTGGTGGTTATACCGTAGGTCGTAATGTTACGGGTACTTCAACTGGTGGCTATATTGGCGCAGGTCTTGGTGCTGCAGGTGGTTCGGCATTAGGTCAAAAAGTCAGTAACGACCGTCGTTATGACGACCGCTATGACAACCGTTATGGACGTTATAATGATCGATATGATCGTGGCGGTTACCGTAATGTTGATTATCGCTACAATGACCGTGGCTATCGTAAAGACAATGGCAATCATTATGGTCACTACAAAAACAAGAATCATTGGAATAACTGGAAAAATTAATTTCAGTCCAAAATTAATATCCAATCATTTAAATCAAGCACCTTCGGGTGCTTAATTTGTTTTTGGACAATAAAATCAACATCAAAACCACCAAATATCGATACTTTTCGATATACATTTGCACACTTACATCGTATTATTTCGATATATATTATTTTCGAGTTTAAAAATGTCGTCTTTAACAGATACCGCATTAAAGAATACGAAGTTCTCTATCCTAGAACTCGCACCTGTTCGAGAAGATCAAACAGTTGAGTTTTCACTTAAGCACGCATTGCAACTTGCTCAGCATGCTGAACTGTTGGGCTTTGATCGCCTTTGGTTAGCTGAACATCATAATATGGACGGTATCGCCAGCTCCGCAACTGCTGTATTGCTGGGTTACATCTTAGCCAATACAAAAAATATTAAAGTGGGCTCGGGAGGGATTATGTTACCCAACCATGCACCTTTAGTGGTTGCTGAACAGTTTGGTACCTTGGCAACCCTCTATCCGAATCGTATTGAACTCGGCTTAGGTCGTGCGCCTGGAACAGATCCAACCACCATGCGTGCATTAAGACGTGGTCGTCAAGAAACAGAAGAGCAATTTCCACAAGATGTTTTAGAAATTTTAAGCTATTTCGCCGACGCAGTGCCTCAGCAAAGAATTAAAGCAACACCTGGGCAAGGTACGCATGTGCCTGTATGGCTTTTAGGATCGAGCCTTTTTAGCGCACAACTGGCGGCTAAATTAGGACTTCCTTATTCATTTGCCTCACATTTTGCACCGAGAATGTTAGGTCAAGCCATTCAGCTCTATCGTGACAATTTTGAACCATCCGACTATTTAGACAAACCATTTGTATCTATGGGGGTTCCTACTGTGGTCGCCGAAACCGATGAGGAAGCGGAGTATCTAGCCACAAGTGTGTATCAACGTATTCTTGCATTACTGACAGGACAAAGTTTAAAACTAAAACCGCCTGTAGCAACAATGGAAGGCCGATGGTCTGCATCAGAGAAAATGTCAGTACAAAATTTCTTAGGTATGGCGCAAATTGGCTCACCAGACACAGTGAAGAACGGTTTAAAGCAACTTTTAGAAAAATATCAGGTAGATGAATTTATTTTCACTTGCGATATTTATGATACACAGAAGCGCCTAGACAACTTTAGTTTATTGATGGATTTAAAAAAATAATACAAATCAATCATGTTTTCCTCTTTACCAAAATGAAATGACAAATTTCATTTTGGCTTTTTTTGATTTAACTGTCTTACATCCTAAGTATCTAATTGATTTAAAATACTATTTATTAATTTCTACACTTAAACACTATTTGAATTAGCTCTCATAAATTGAAAAGATTTGCCATCTCATTTCAAATCAGCATAATAGAACATATAAAAATCAGTAAAATAGTAATAAGGAACAACAATGAACCAATATATCAATAAGCCCACCCCTGCTTTTATTGCAGTCAGTTGGGTGGCTTTGCTTGCTGGTGCGGCTGCCTACTGTGTCGGTTTATTCAATGCACAAATTCTATTAAATGAAAAAGGCTATTATTTAATCCTGATCCTATATGGTCTATTTTCTGCTGTTTCACTACAAAAAGTTGTTCGGGATAAACTTGAAGGGCAGCCAGTCACAGCAATTTATTATGGACTGTGCTGGGCTTCAGTGGTGATCTGTATCGTTCTGCTCGCATTAGGTTTATGGAATGCGACCATGGCACTCAGTGAGAAAGGTTTTTATATCATGGCTTTTTTACTTAGCCTCTTCGGTGCTGTTGCTGTACAAAAGAATATTCGAGACTTGGAATATCTCAGAACGAATTCACAGTCTGAATTGCCTCAGCCCCACGCTGTTCAACAAGTTGAAGTTAAAGAACTTGAAACACCAGAAGATAAATTTTAATTGTTAAACAATCTATTGCTCAAAATGATAAGACTTGTCCTTTTATGACAAGTCTTTCTTTTTATCTCAATCACTTAGCTAAATTTTCACATTCAAAATCAAACCATTACTGGGTTGATATTTTTCATCATTCCACAATGAATATCTTTGCCAATTAATTCACAGAAATATTAAATAAAATGCAATGAAATCCTTATTTTTGATAGATTTGCTATGGCCTCAATTGACTTAGAAAAAATGTTAGATAAAGTCAAAAATACACAATGGACTTTATCCGATATTGATTGGGATGCACCAGGTCGAGAGCTGGTTACAGCTGAACAATGGCCAAAACTTAAAGACTTTATGGCAGATCTGATGTGGATTGAGCATGTAGGTGCCCGTGCATTTTCGGCAATGTCAAAAAAAGCGCCAACAGCAACTTTACGGGAGATGTACGCCATCTTCCATGCCGAAGAACAACGCCATGCCAATGCAGAAATGGCGCTCATGAAACGTTGGGGAATGTTAGATGGTGATATCCCTAAACCAAATAAAAATTTACGCTTAATTATTGAATGGCTAGATACCTATGCCGATGAAATGCCTTTTTATATTTTAGGTGCAGTGATTCCCATGCTTGAAGTGGCTTTGGATGGCGCTTTATGTACCTTTTTATTGGATACTGTAGATGATCCTGTTTGCCACCAAGCCTTTGAACTGATTAATGGTGATGAGGCACGGCATTTAGGTGTGGGTTTTAGTGTAATGGAAGCACAAGGGATCAATAAAAGCGTTATTGAGCTTGCCCAAATGGCTGCACGAGTAATCGACCCACGTTTGATGCTGGGTATTTTGGCCTACCTACCATTGATTAATAAAATGCGTGACAACGTCATTAAGCTCGGGCTTCCTGAAGAAAAATTATATGCAGCAATGAATAAATTTTCGAAAATTGGCGGAAGAACAGCGGAAGGACGCCGTAACCCATGGTTCCAAATCATTCAATTTCATGGCAAAAATGTAGTAGATCGCAATAAAAAATGGTTCCATATCCCGATTGATGCCATGGTTAGCGTGACTGACAAGATTCCTGAAAAGTCTTTACCTAAAGTCCCAAGTTGGATATATCAATTAACGTCAGAACCCACTGCGACCAATTAGTATAAAAAGGAAATAATATGCTCGATAGGAAAAAGAGTCAAAATGAAGGTTTTTTTCAAAATCAGCCGGAATTTTTTAAGCATTATAAAGGTAAAATTATTGCATCTACTGAGATTAAACTCACCGATTTTAGCGGTTTAAACGTGGCAATTATTGGTGCAAATCAACTTACAGTCACCCATCTTGGCCACGTTTTAAACAGTGCTGAATTTGTAAAAGTGTTTCAAATCACACCCGCTTTTATTTTACCGCAAACTGAAAAAGGGGTTCAAAAGTTAATTTCGCACCCTTTGATTATCAAAAATCGTCGTTTGTTTAATCATCGTGTTAAATCAATGTTGGCGATTCGTTATCTAGAGTCGCAAGTTCAGGAACAATGGTTAAAACGTCAGTTGATGCCGAACTCTGCGTTAAAGAGTAAAGTATTTTTAAAATCAGATACTTACTATACAGCATTACAACGTAAAAACTGTAAATTAATCACTTGGCCAGTCGTTAAAATTACTGAAAATGCAGTACAAAGTATGGAAGGAATTGAACATTTAGTGGATGTGATTATTACCACTTACGAATAATAGCTTGAAAAGGTTTGAATAAAAGAGGCCTTTAGGCCTCTTTTATTTAATTATTTGACCACACCACTGTAACGATAACCCTGTGGAGCTTTTTGATAACGTAAATAGTTATTGGTCAATTTTCCTGAAGCATTCACCACCAATATATCGATATTTTTTAAGTCTTTTGAGATACGGATAAAATCTTCAGCAGAACGCTCCCATTCCTGACAATCATTTTCAACACCAATTGAATCAAGTTTTTGAGTCTTGGTTTCAAAAATGGGGTGCGCGACAAATTTGCCGTTGTTCAATACAAAGGAGTGAATGCGATAGCCCCTTGAACAAGTACTATTAATAAATAGACTGGTGACTAAATAAACGTCCTGATTTTTAATTTTGACTTGCGCAATTTTATCAATAAATCCCACTTGCGCTAACTCTTGGGACGCCAATCCACTGCTTCGCTTCACCTGAATTAAACTATATGGCTCTCTCATCGTTCCCCCAGCAGAAACGTCCATTGTATAAAATTTGATTTTTCGATCAGGGCTATAATGGATATCCAGCATATTTTTTTCAGTGAGTTTTGCAAACGAATATGCAAAACTCGATGAATCATTTTTAATTTTACTTTCAATTTCGCTGGAAATTTTTTCATTGTACTGATCACATTCAGCACGCCCTGAACAGGTTTTTTGATAATATTTTTCAACCAACCCATTTTCAAATTTGCTCAATGATTCAGCATTGGTTTGTTGTGCAAATATACTTTGTCCACTTACAAGTATGAAAAATGAACTTACTTTTAATATCTTATTCATATAACAAATCACACTATAAAAAATAATAAACATAAAAGAAAAAGAGCCAAATCTTGATTCAGCTCAATACTGTTGTTACACCACAACACACATCAAAAAATAAAATGATGGATTATCCAATACGACGTTTTAGCCCTGTCATTTGTAAAACGCGTGTTGAAATTTCTTCAATCGACATCTCTGAAACATTTAAATATTTAATCCCTTCAGAAATATAGATCCCTTCAACAGCGCGCAGCTCCATCTGACACTGCGAAAAGCTCGCATAGCGACTATTGGCTTTACGTTCAGAACGAATGGCAACGAGACGTTCAGCATCAATCATCAAACCAAATAGTTTATTTTTATGTTCTTTCAGTACCGCAGGTAAACGGTTATCGTCTAAATCTTCTTCGGTCAATGGGTAGTTTGCAACTCGAATACCAAACTGCAAAGATAAATAAATTGAAGTTGGAGTTTTACCAGAACGCGATACGCCGATCAGGATTAAATCTGCTTTGTCATAATGGCGGGTACGTGCCCCATCATCGTTATCCAAAGCAAAATGAACAGCATCAATACGTGCTTTATACGACTCAGAATCCGTCACAGCATGGGTTTGTCCGACTAAAGTTGTAGGCGGTGTACCTAAAACGTCCGACAACTTACTAATAAGCCCTTCAAAAACATCAAGATTTACGGCATTTGCAGTGTTAATAATGTCACGAACATAAGGGTCAACCAAAGTATCGAATACCAAAGGTTGTTGACCATCTTTATCTGCCCTTTTATTGATTTCTTCGACTACATTCATTGCAGCTTCTTCAGAGGTAATATAGGGAATAATATGGATATCAAACTTTACATGAGGAAATTGCGCTAATAATGAATGCCCAAGGGTTTCAGCCGTAATCGCTGTACCATCAGAAATAAAAAATACGCTCCGCTTTATTTGGTTACTTTCTGACATTAAAAATCTCCTCAAACATTTGTCTTAGCGATGTATAATCTTTATAGTAAGCCCATCTTACATGACTATCACTTAGTTGAATCAAAATGCTAAGTTTTTTGTTATAATTTCATGCCAAGATAGTGATTAATACTGCATAAGTGGAGTAACAACTTTGGAAGCACGCGTAATCGGTCTGGAAAAACTAGGTAAACACGACGTTGAGATCGTGGGTGGTAAAAACTCTTCACTTGGGGAAATGATCAGTCATTTAGCAAATGCTGGTGTATCGGTTCCAGGTGGATTTGCAACGACTGCTGATGCATATCGCGAATTCCTAGAGCAAAGTGGCCTAAATGCTAAAATCAATGCAGAACTTGCAGCATTAAATGTTGATGATGTAATCGCACTGGCAGAAACTGGTGCAAAAATCCGTCAATGGATTGTAGAAACTCCACTTACTACAGGTCTAGAGACTGAAGTTCGCGAAGCATTTGCTGCCCTTTCTAACGGTAATCCTGACATCGCTGTTGCGGTACGTTCTTCTGCAACTGCTGAAGACTTACCAGATGCTTCATTTGCGGGTCAACAAGAAACTTTCTTAAACATTCGTGGGATCGACAACGTTCTTATCGCAATTAAAGAAGTTTTTGCTTCACTTTATAATGACCGTGCCATTGCTTACCGTGTACACCAAAATTTTGCACATGATATTGTTGCGCTTTCTGCTGGTATTCAGCGTATGGTTCGCTCTGAAACGGGTGCTGCAGGTGTAATGTTTACACTTGATACAGAGTCTGGTTTCCGTGAGGCAGTATTTATTACTGCTTCTTACGGTTTAGGGGAAATGGTTGTACAAGGTGCAGTAAACCCTGACGAATTCTATGTTTCTAAGCCACTTCTAAGAAATGGCAAACATGCCGTTATTCGCCGTAATCTTGGTTCTAAACACCAAAAAATGATTTATGGTGAAGAAGGTGCTGCGGGTAAATCTGTTGTGGTTGTTGATGTTGAAAAAACAGATCGTCAACAATTTGCTTTAAATGATTTAGAGCTTCAAGAACTTGCTAAACAAGCCTTGATCATTGAAGAACATTATCAAGCACCGATGGATATCGAATGGGCAAAAGACGGTGATGATGGTCAAATCTATATCGTTCAAGCACGCCCTGAAACGGTAAAAAGCCGTGAGAATGTCGGCACAATGGAACGTTACCTCCTTAAACAAAAAGGTACAGTTCTTTGTGAAGGTCGTTCAATTGGTCAACGTATTGGTTCTGGTAAAGTTCGTATCGTTACCTCAATTAAAGAAATGGACAAAGTACAAGAAGGTGATGTTCTTGTATCTGACATGACTGACCCAGATTGGGAACCAGTGATGAAACGTGCGGCTGCAATTGTAACTAACCGTGGTGGTCGTACTTGTCATGCGGCAATTATTGCCCGTGAACTTGGTGTTCCTGCCATCGTAGGTTGTGGTAATGCAACAGAAGTGCTTGTTGATGGTCAAGAAGTCACTGTTTCTTGTGCTGAAGGTGATACAGGCTTTATTTATGAAGGTGCGCTAGATTTCGAAATTCAACGTAACTCGATCGAATCTATGCCTAAACTTCCGTTCAAAATTATGATGAACGTAGGTAACCCTGACCGTGCATTTGACTTTGCTCAAATTCCAAACGAAGGGATTGGTCTTGCACGTTTAGAATTCATCATCAACCGTATGATTGGTGTGCATCCAAAAGCTTTGTTAAACATTGACAGCCTACCACGCGAAACACGTGCGGCAGTTCTGGCACGTACCGCAGGTTATGCATCACCGATTGAATTCTATGTTGAAAAATTGGTTGAAGGTATTTCCACCCTTGCAGCTGCATTTGCTGACAAACCAGTAATTGTTCGTATGTCTGACTTTAAGTCGAATGAATATGCGAACTTGATTGGTGGTAAGCTTTACGAGCCTGAAGAAGAAAACCCAATGCTTGGTTTTCGTGGTGCGAGCCGTTATGTATCTGATAACTTCCGTGACTGCTTTGAACTCGAATGCCGTGCATTGAAAAAAGCACGTGATGAAATGGGTTTAACCAATATTCAAATCATGATTCCTTTTGTACGTACAGTATCTGAAGCGAAACGTGTTATTGAGTTATTAGCTCAGAACGGTCTTAGACGTGGTGAAAACGGTCTTAAAGTGATCATGATGTGCGAGTTACCTACAAACGCATTACTTGCTGAACAATTCCTTGAACACTTCGATGGTTTCTCTATCGGTTCAAATGACTTAACTCAGCTAACACTTGGTTTAGACCGTGACTCTGGTATCGTTTCTCACTTGTTTGACGAACGTGATCCAGCAGTAAAAGCATTACTTTCTATGGCAATTCATGCTTGCCGTAAAGCGGGTAAATATGTAGGTATCTGTGGTCAAGGTCCTTCTGATCACCCTGATCTTGCAAAATGGTTAATGGAACAAGGTATTGAATCTGTTTCATTAAACCCAGACTCAGTTTTAGATACTTGGTTCTTCCTTGCTGAAGAAAAGATTAAACAATCTTAATCAAAGCTGCTTAAAAAGACCCTCTAGCAGGGTCTTTTTTATGTATATTTTTTAAACTTTGATTTTAATATTCTATGAAATATCAGATTTAAGATTGGTAGTTTTTAACGTAGATGCAAATATTCGATATATCGTTGGTGTATTCAGTTTTCACATCTGTGTTTGAATGTTAAACCAAGTTTCAGGGCCACTCCTCTGCTGCTAAATAGGTTAATTTTTCTTGATATTTTAAGATTTCGTGTAAATTTAATGTTAATACATTCAAAAATCTAGTATACATAGTGGTTTAAAAAAGTAGGTGAACAAAGTTGCGGTTATGTTCATTTTCATCTACCAATTTTGTACTTTTAGATTTATTTTGAGAATTGAGTTTTATGCAAATTTACTTGGCGAGAAATAACCAACAAGCTGGTCCGTATTCAATTGAACAACTGAATCAAATGCTTGCAAGCCAGCAAGTACTTTTAACAGATTTAGCTTGGCATCAAGGATTAACGGAATGGAAAGCGCTTGGTGAACTTACACAAGGTAAACTTGTTTATGAGCCTATTGGTTATGTCACACCAACGTCATCAAACAACGAACAAATTGATCGTCAACAAAATCCTGCTATCACCAATATAAAAATTGAAAAAAGTACAAAAAAAATCATTAAAGCGGCACCTGTAGGCAAACGAATCTCAGCCAAACTTATCGATTTCGCCCTTTTGTTTTTACCCCAATTCATCGCTATTGCTTATTTTATGCCTGAAGATGCAATCAAAGTTGCTTCAGATGGTTTTTCAGTAGACAACCAAGTTAAAATTGCTGAAATGATCAGTCAAAGTATGCCAGCCTATCTGAATATTGCTCTGATGGTCTTTGTACTTATTCTCTTGATCACTCAATGCTTTATGATTACTAAATTTGGGCAATCTATTGGTAAAAAAATATTCAAACTGCAGATTGTTGATGTCAATACCAATCAATTGCCAGGGTCACTAAGAGGATTTTTTGTTCGTTCATTTTTATTTCTTATCCTGTCTCAAGTTATGAGCGTATTACCTCTGATTGCCATCATTTTCATTGTTGATTTGTTCATGTTTTTCTCTAAAGAGAATTATGCATTACATGATCGTATTTCTAAAACCAAAGTTATTGATCTTTCAGAATAATTCAAATGGCGGTTATACCGCCATTTTTTATCGCTCGCCAAGCACAAAATAATAATTTATGTTTTTGTTTTCCTTATAATTCCGACTAAAAATATCAGGTATTTTTACATCAATATATTCAACCTCTATGTATAGCTAAGTTTGACGATATGAGGCATAATGCCCTACAACGTAGCGGTGTCAGATCATTGAGAATGTTTTCTATTTAGAAATAATAGTCATTTTCAATCATGCGGCACTTTAATCGCTATCCCATATTTATATAGGGAATGGGACTCTTCACCGAGGTTGTAAAATGAGACAAACGACTTTAGCTGTATTGTCTTTATCTGCGATCGCCGCACTCTTAACTGGGTGTGGTGGTGATATAGTACTTCTAAACTCTAAAGGTCCAGTCGCTGAAGGTCAAAGTAGCCTGATGATGACTGCGATCTACTTAATGCTATTGGTCGTAATTCCTTCGATCTTGATGGCATTGTGGTTTGGTTGGAAATATCGCGCGTCAAATAAAGATGCAGACTATAAACCTACATGGGCACACTCTACTGCGATTGAAATTGTAGTATGGGGTATCCCATGTATTATTATTGCTATTCTTGCGTATTTAACATGGTGGGGTTCACACAAATATGACCCTTATAGACCATTAACGAATACTCAAGGTCAGATGGAAGAACATTTAAAAATTCAAGCAGTCGCTGAACAGTTTAAATGGGTATTTATCTATCCTGAACAACAAATAGCTACAATTAACGAAGTTCGTTTCCCAGTCAATAAACCAATTGAATTTCAAATCACTTCTAACTTTACAATGAACTCGTTCTTCATTCCTAAGTTAGCAGGTCAGGTTTATGCAATGGCAGGTATGCAAACTAAGTTACATATGCTTGCAGAACATCCAAGTCCAGCAGATGGCTACCGTGGATTCTCAGCAAACTATAGCGGCTATGGCTTTACGCAAATGCGTTTCAGAGCTCATGCTGTTTCAGATGCTGACTTCAACACTTGGGTAGACGCTATTAAAGCAGGTAAAGGTACTTCAATTAATCCTGAAGCGATCCAAAAAACCACGCTTGATGCGACTGAATTTGCTACGCTCAAAGATGGTGATCGTTCTAAACACCAAATTGAAGCAATGCTGAACAATGCGCATACTCCAGAAGAACTTAAAGCTGCACACGAAGCTGAACGTAAAGGTCCATTCCCTACTAAGCCTCATCCTGTGACTTATTATTCTTCAGTTACGCCTGACTTGTTCAAAAGCATTATCAACACTTACATGAGCAACTACCATGGTGCAGACCATGCAGGCGCTGAACATGCAGGTGCTGAACATGCAACTGCTTCTGTAGGGGAATAAGACATGTCTTTGTTATTAGGTAAACTCAATTGGGATGCAATCCCTAAAGAGCCGATTGTACTTGTAACAATGGTCATTATGGCTCTTGGTGCAATTGCAGTTTTCGGCGGTATCACCTATTTCAAAAAATGGGGTTACCTCTGGAATGTATGGTTTAAATCTGTAGACCATAAAAAAATTGGTATTATGTATATCCTTGTGTCTGTTGTGATGCTACTTCGTGGCTTCGCAGATGCAATCATGATGCGTCTTCAACTGTTCCTTGCAAAAGGTGGCGGTGAAGGTTACTTACATCCAGACCATTACGATCAGATCTTCACCGCACATGGTGTAATCATGATCTTCTTCGTAGCAATGGGTCTTGTTGTTGGTATGATGAACATCACTGTACCACTTCAAATTGGTGCGCGTGACGTTGCATTCCCATTATTAAACTCTGTGAGCTTCTGGTTATTTGCTGGTGCTGCTGGTTTGATGATGGTTTCACTAGTATTAGGTGAGTTTGCTGCAACAGGTTGGATGGCTTATCCACCTCTTTCTGGCATTCAATATTCTCCTGGTGTTGGTGTTGACTACTATATCTGGGCACTCCAGGTTTCTGGTCTAGGTACGCTTTTAACGGGTGTTAACTTCTTTGTTACCATCATCAAAATGCGTGCGCCTGGTATGAAACTTATGGACATGCCGATCTTTACTTGGACTGCACTTTGTACAGCAGTATTGATCATTGCATCTTTCCCAGTATTGACTGCAACAATTGCAATGTTAACGCTTGACCGTTACTTCGGTTTCCACTTCTTCACCAATGAGCTTGGCGGTAGCCCAATGCTTTATGTGAACTTGATTTGGACATGGGGTCACCCAGAAGTATATATCTTAGTATTACCTGCTTTTGGTCTTTACTCTGAAATCGTTTCAACGTTCTCTCGTAAAACGTTGTTCGGTTACAAGTCTATGGTGTATGCAACGATTGCGATTACAGTACTTGCTTTCGTGGTATGGTTACACCACTTCTTTACCATGGGTGCTGGTGCCAACGTTAACGCGTTCTTCGGTATCATGACCATGATTATTGCGATTCCTACTGGTGTGAAAATCTTCTCATGGTTATTCACTATGTATAAGGGTCGTATTACCTTTACATCACCAATGTACTGGACACTTGGCTTCCTTGTGACTTTCGGTATCGGTGGTTTAACGGGTGTATTGATGGCTGTTCCACCAGCGGACTTCTTGGTACACAACTCTTTATTCTTGATCGCTCACTTCCATAACGTAATTATTGGTGGTGTTGTATTTGGTATGTTCGCAGGTATCACTTTCTACTGGCCAAAAATGTTTGGTTGGAAGTTAAATGAAACTTGGGGTAAAGCATCGTTCTGGTTCTGGTTCTTTGGTTTCTATTTTGCATTCATGCCACTTTATATCCTTGGTTTCATGGGTATGACACGTCGTTTGAATACATATGATAACCCTGAATGGGACCCATACTTAGCAATTGCTTTGTTTGGTGCTGTGCTTGTAGCAATCGGTATTGCTTGTTTCTTAATGCAAGTTATTGTTGGTTTCTTACAACGTCACGACAACATGGACAACACAGGCGATCCATGGGATGGTCGTGTACTTGAATGGTCTACTTCATCCCCTGCTCCGTTCTATAACTTTGCTGAAATTCCAAAAATCAATGGTATTGATACTTTCTGGAATGACAAAGAGAATGGTGTAGCGTATGCACGTCCTGAGAAATATGAAGATATTCATATGCCAACTGACCGTGCTGCTGGTTTTGTTATTGCCTTGTTCATTACAGCAATGGGCTTCGCTTTAATCTGGCATATCTGGTGGTTAGTCGTTGCAACTTTCCTTGGTGCTGTTATCAGCTTCATCGTAAGTTCATTCACTAAAAAAGTGGACTACTACGTACCAGCTGCTGAAGTAGAACGTATCGAAAACGAGCGTTATGCTTTACTTGAAAAACACTTGAAGAAGGACTAAGGATATGGCTGAAGTACTTCATCACGACAACCACGGACACGATGAACATCATCATCACGATGATACAGACATCACCGTCTTTGGTTTCTGGACATACTTGATGAGTGACTTGATTTTATTCGGTACACTCTTCATCGCGTTCGCTGTATTAAGCAGTCATATTCCGCCTGGTACTCCAAGTCCAAAAGAGTTATTTGGTGAGTCTTTAGGTTTCGTACTTGTTGAAACCTTTGCTCTCTTGATTTCTTCTGTGACTTTCGGTTTTGCGGTACTTGCTTCTTACAAGAAAAATGTCAACCAAGTGCTTATGTGGTTAATTATCACTTGGCTCTTTGGTGCAACATTCATCGGTATGGAACTTTATGAGTTTAATCATTTAGTTCACGCTGGTCATGGTCCTAGCCACAGTGCGTTTTTGTCTGCGTTCTTTACCCTTGTAGGTACGCACGGTATCCACGTAACATCTGGTTTGGTCTGGATGATCGTATTAATGGTTCAAATCAAGAAAAATGGTTTGACTGTTCCAAATACACGTCGTCTTGCTTGCCTAAGTTTGTTCTGGCACTTCCTTGACATCGTTTGGATCTGTGTATTCAGCGTAGTTTATTTACTGGGAGCTTTATAATGAGTCATGATCATAATGCTGCTGGTGCTTCGCACGGAAACATCAAACAATACTCTATCGGCTTCATTCTTTCAGTTGTATTGACCATCATCCCTTTCGGGATGGTGATGAAAGGAATGACTGGTGGTGCAGTTGTTGCAACGATTGCGATCACTGCGATTGCTCAGGTTCTTGTACAATTAGTTTTCTTCTTGCACATGAATTCATCTTCTGAACAACGCTGGAATGTGATTGCATTCATCTATACGATTCTGACGATTGCAGTACTATTAATTGGTTCTGTATGGATCATGAACTACTTACATTCAAACATGATGCTCTAGGGTGTCATGTTGAAAAAATATCTATTCCTGACTAAGCCAGGAATTCTCTTTGGTAACTTCGTTACCACTTTGGGCGGCTTTTTCTTAGCCGCTCAAGGTTCTGTAGATTTCCTTTTACTTCTCATCACATTACTCGGTACTACGCTTGTCGTTGCCTCTGGCTGTGTGGTGAATAATGTCATTGACCAAGACATTGACCAAAAAATGCAACGTACAATGAATCGTGCGCTCGTCAAAAAAACCATCAGCCCAACAGTTGCTTTAATTTTTTCTGCTGTGCTCGGTTTAATTGGCTTTGCTTTGTTGTGGTTTTTTGTCAACGCCTACGCATTTGGCTTTGCTGTACTCGGCTTTGTTGTGTATGTGATTTTTTATAGTCTTTGGAGTAAACGTACTACCATTCACCAAACTGTGATTGGAAGTATTTCTGGCGCAAGCCCTCCTGTAATTGGATATACTGCTGTTTCCAACGGATTTGATGTTGCCGCTTTGCTGATTTTTTTAGCTTATGCACTCTGGCAAATGCCACATTCTTGGGGAATTGCAATCTATCGATTTGATGATTATAAAAATGCAAATATTCCAATTTTACCTGTAGCCCGTTCAATTTTTCGCACGAAAGTTGAAAGTTTAATTTACGTTATTCTGTTTGCTGCAGTTTTAAACGGATTGTATTGTTTTGGCTATACCAACATTTTCTTCCTTATTACCTTTAATGCTTTATGTGCCTATTGGGTATATTTGTCGATTATTGGATTTAAAGCTGAAAATGATCAGGTCTGGGCAAAAAAATATTTTTTGTATTCCGTCATTCTAATTACAGCGCTCAGTGTGAGCTTTAGTTTTAGTTATGTCTCCCCTGCACCTCATTTGCCACTGTTTTAAAAAAAGATAGAGTTCTCTCTATCTTTTTTTTATCTGCATAAATAAAATTAAAATATTAAAATTTTATTATAACGATAGGCACTTTATGCTTTTTAAAAATAAAACACTGCAATATGTCTTTCTTGTCGGTTTACCTTTGGTAGTTCACCCTACTTCTAGCTTTGCTGGCGCTGCAGAAGAAATCGCATCACCAACTTTTGACCTAAACAACAATCAATATCGTATATTAAATCTCCCCATACTCTATCCAGCCAATGACAATAGAACCAACATGATGCTACTGCTAAGTGACAAAGGTTTAGCAAGTATCAAAGTATTTGAAGTTGATAAAATGAGTTTATGGGATACGTCTAGTGGCTTAGTCCCTTTTTACCCTACCGAATTAACTCAAGCATCTGAAAATAAAATTCCAAACAAACGTGCTTTTTATGATGCAAATGATCACGTCTATGATGAGCGCTGTATAACGCTCAAATCTGGTGCTGAAGTTTTTCTTAAACAAGTTTCAAATCACAAGAAAATATCTCAAGACGAAAAAGGCAGCTTGTTAGAACAACGAAATCAGATTACAGATTGTCAACAAACTATTCCATTGATTCAGGTCAATGCGCAATGGACACAGTCCGCTCAACAGTATGCTTCTTATTTAAATGGGATCATTTTATTTTACAAAGCTAACTATTCCTCAGCAACTAAAATATTTACAGCCTTAAGCCAAGTTGATGACCCTTGGTTAAAAGAAACCGCTCAATACATGCTCATCCGCACATCATTAAATGAGTTGTATAGCCAGTCATTAGGAACTTATGGTGATTTAGATACTCAAAAAGTTGATCAAGCGCTTCTTAAAACTTTTTTTAATCGCATTACTGATTATTTTAAGCTTTACCCTAAAGGTCAATACGTAGCCAGTGCTAGAGGCTTTTTACGCCGAGGCTACTGGATTGCCAATCAACAAGATGCGCTAGTCAAAGAGATGATTTGGCAGATGGATCACCCCAGATCAGATTATTACAATCTCGATATGTCCACATTGGCGGCCGAAATAGATCGCAAGGTATTTGGTTTAGAAAACTTCAACGCAAAAACACTCAACGATCCTTTCTTTTTAGCCATCTATGATCTGATGTATATGCGTCAGAGTGATTCTACGCAGTACCGGCCAATTAGCTGGTCCGAGTTAAATGCACAAAAACCTGTATTTAAGGAGCAACCTGAGTTGTTCCGTTATTTACAAGCCGTTCATTTATATTTTATTCAGAAAAAACCGCAAGATGCGTTAAATTATTTACCGAAACAAAAACCCAATTCCATTCAAAATTATTTAGAACTCAGCCAATATACGCTTAAAGGGGTCATTCTTGAAAAAAGTAGCGATAAAAATCTGGTTGAACAATATTGGGATCATTTACTCGCAATTTCTGCTAATCCTTATCAAAAAGCTTTGGCAGAAGTCGCCCTAGCGATTCACTATAAAAACACCAATAACCAAAATGCCTTTTTAGGAAATCATTCAAAAATCAAACAAGCCACCTTACAGAAAGCATTCATTACTCAAATTGCCGATGTCAAAGCTTTAGAAAGTATCATTACTGCCAAAGACAGTTCAGCTGATAAAAAGAATCTGGCTTTATATACATTATTAGATAAAAGCTTAATGAGTCAAAACTATGCGGTATTCAATAAAGCCTATACCACATGGTTACCTCAAGATGCCTCAGAATACAAAGCATACAACAGCAAAATTAAAGCTTATAAGTCAGAACCCCACTTCGAAGTTTTTGTTTGGAATGGTCATGAAATTACACCAACGCTCAAATGCCCTAAATTAAGTACCTTAACAGCTGGCTTAGAAAAAAATCCAAAAAATTTAACTTATCGTTTATGCCTAGGCGAATATATGCGTAATCAAGGCACTGCTTTAGAAAGTTTTTATGGTGACTATTACTATGGTCCAAGTTTTAGCCAGCCGAAAAATGCCTTTACAGGTGAAGCTTTTAGTCGTGGTGAGGTCTATAAAGAAATTATTAAATCGAATTCTAAAAGTGAATTACAAGCTTATGCGCTTTATCGCGCTGTTATGTGTTATTCGCCGAGTAGTATAAATGTCTGTGGTGGAAAAGAGGCCACAAAATCCACACGCAAACAATGGTACGCACAAATTAAACGTGACTATCCAAATACCACATGGGCAAAATCTTTAAAATATTATTGGTAGTTGATTCATGCTTAAACAGATTTTCTCGGTTCTACTGACAATCCAATGTTGTTTAGGATTAATGGCATGTCAACCGAGTCAATCCGCGACAGCCTCAGATCAGGTCAATGCAAATGACTATGATGCCTTTTGGATTTGGGGAAATATCAAGTCTGCGCCTTATTTAAGTAAAGCTAAGGAAATCTATATTTTACAAGGTGAAGTTAAGCTGGAGAAAAATTCCAACCAATCTATCTTGATCCAACAAGGCATTTCTGTGGTTAAAATTCCACATCAGAAAGTATGGTTAGTTTTTCGAAATCATCATTTAAATTGGCAAGGCGCTGAAATAGAAAAAATTTTACAACGCGTCCGACAGTGGGAAAGCGCAGGCAATCACCTTCAAGGTATTCAAATCGACTTTGATGCACCAACTAAAAATTTAAAAGCGTATGGCTTATTTCTACAACAGCTTAGAAAGCAGTTACCACAGCATTATCAACTCAGCATCACCAGTTTGATGGATTGGGCCAATCTGCGTGATCCAGTTACACTTAGGCTATTTAGAGAAAATATTGATGAAATGGTGATTCAAACCTATCAAGGCACTACGACTATTCCAAATTATCAGACTTATTTAACCAAGGCTTCAACATTGAAACTGCCTTATAAAATTGGCTTGGTACAACATGGTAAATGGGATCAGCAACTTAAATTTGATACTGATCCAAACTTTAAGGGTTTTGTGGTGTTTTTATTACGACAAAATAAATCATAAATTAATCTAATCAATAAATTCACGTTTTTATTCAATTTAACGTCTAATTGAGTGACCCAATTAACTTCCAAAAAAAACAGAATCATGCTCAAACCGAGCAAATAACGTATCCATTTTTCCTGCATATTTCATATCCAGTTGATGCCATAATTTTTTCGGAAGTGGAATAAATTCTAATGTGTCTGAACCATCAGAAGCTTTGCAGAAACGGATTTCATACTCAGGTTGTAAAATTTCATTGAGTGCCCGTAGTGTGGTATCACGATCAGCACCTTCTCCTTGATAAGGAATCAACAATGATTTTTCACCATAATGAATTGTGATGCTAAAACCTTGTTGATTATCAGCATCTTCAAGTTCAGCAGACAATTGTCCAGTTTCTAAAATATTTTCACAATAGCCAATAATTGCATCATCCTCTTCTCTCCAATCCACCACCATGACAATATCATAACGACCATCAAAAACATCAAAGTAAAAGTCCTGTGTAGGGTTTTCAATATAAGATTCAATGGTTTCAAGTTTTTCAGCGCTGTAGTTTGTCATTTTAGCGATCCATATTTTTATTCATTTTCAATCTAAATAGGTACAAGATGAAATTCAATCTCGAGTGTGTAAAATTTTAGTGGTTATTCCAATAAATATTTGAATATTAAATTGTGTTTGCGCACAAACTTTCCTATAATAGGTGCTCGCAATTTTTGCGGCACAATCTATTGGCTTTTAAACTGTTGTTTAAAGTTTATGCTGATTGTGACTCCTTGCTTCAATCTTTTTAAGGTTGGGGCTGTATAAACCGTAAGGAGCTGACAATGCGTCACTACGAAATCGTAATTCTGGTACACCCAGACCAAAGCGATCAAGTTGTGGGAATGGTAGAACGCTACATTTCTCACATCAAAGATGCTGAAGGTCAAATTCACCGTCTTGAAGATTGGGGCCGTCGCCAATTGGCTTACCCAATTAACAAAATCCATAAAGCGCATTACATTTTAATGAACATTGAATGTAACCAAACTACGCTTAATGAATTAGAAGAATTGTTCCGTTATAACGATGCAATCCTTCGTAACGTGATTATCCGTCGTGAAAACGCAATCACTGAAGAATCTTTACTCGCTAAGAGTGCTGAAGAAAAACGTGCGCGTAAAGCTCAACGTGAAGAAGCACAACAAGCTCAAGATTCTGTTGAAGCATAAGGAGAACATCAATGGCACGTTTTTACCGTCGTCGCAAGTTCTGCCGCTTTACAGCTGAGAACGTTACGTACATCGACTACAAAGATATCGACACTTTAAAACAGTACATCACTGAAAACGGCAAGATTGTTCCTAGCCGTATTACAGGTACTAAAGCTCGTTACCAACGTCAATTAGCGCTTGCTATCAAACAAGCTCGCTATTTAGCGTTGATTCCTTACACTGACAATCATAAGTGAGGTTGAGCCGTGGATATTATTTTATTACAACGCATTAAAAACCTTGGTAAATTAGGCGATAAAGTTTCAGTTAAAGCTGGTTACGGCCGTAACTACCTTATCCCTCAAGGTAAAGCAGTTGCAGCGACTGAAGCGAATACTGCTGCATTTGAAGCTCGTCGTGCAGAACTTGAGAAAGGTGAAGCTGAAGTTTTAGCTGCTGCTCAAGCACGTGCTGACCAATTGAACGAAGTAAACATCGTTATCACTGCGAAAGCTGGTGATGAAGGTAAATTATTCGGTTCAATCGGTACTCGTGATATCGCTGACGCGTTAACAAATGCTGGTCTTGTTGTTGATCGTGCTGAAGTTCGTTTACCGAACGGTGCACTTCGTCACACTGGCGAATTTAACATCGCAATCCAATTGCATCATGATGTTACTGCTGAAGTTCTCGTTACTATCGTATCTGAGTAATTTCTTGCAGAAAAAAAGAGCATACTTTTGTATGCTCTTTTTTTATCTTTAAATTTTACCTCGGATCAGCTGAAATTGTTTCTAGTTGATTCATTCCCCTACTTATTGGTATTACTGTTAGATACTTTTAGTATTTTGCATTAAGATAAGTGAGTACTTCAGTACACACGTACATTACGTAAATAATGTTTTTGCACGATTTAAAAATCAAGGTTTTATATGTCTCAGGCAACTGCCACAGCTCAACAGAATCCCTTCAGCACTGATGCAAAAAACAAAGACAATGCTCAGTTAAAAGAGTTTCGTACGCCTCCTCATAACTTGGCAATTGAACAAGCTGTACTGGCTGCATTGATGACGGTTGCTGAGTCTTTTGAACAAGTCAGTGATACTTTGAATGAAACTGATTTTTATGCAACACGTCACAAATACATCTTCCGTGCAATCGAAAAACTAGCACAAGAAAACTCTCCATATGATGCAGTTTTAGTCAACGATTGGCTGATTAAGCAAAACTTGCTTGATGCAATTGGCGGTGAAGAATATTTAATGCAATTGATGTCCGATTCACCTTCAAGTTTCTATAACCTAGAAACCTATGCGGGCAAAATCAAAGAATTTTCAACGTTAAGAAGCATGATTAAAGTGGGCAATGAAATCCTGCAAAATGCTTATGACACCAAAGGTCGTGAAGTCAGTGAAATTCTAGATCTTGCTGAAACCAATATTTTCTCTATTGCAGAACAACATAATAACAATGCCAAAGCACAAGGGCCAAAAGCCATTACCTCAGTTGTTGCAGACGTTTTTGACAAGTTAAATGAACTTTCTCAAATGGAAGGCAATATCACTGGTTTAACCACAGGTTTTATGGAGTTAGACAATAAAACCTCTGGTATGCAAGCTGGTGATATGATCATTGTTGCTGCACGTCCGTCGATGGGTAAAACAACCTTTGCCATGAACCTTGTAGAAAGTGTGTTATTTAACTGTGATCTTCCAGCACTGGTTTTCTCTATGGAGATGCCAGCAGACTCTATCGCCATGCGTCTCATTTCAGCATACGGTAAAGTCCATCAAGGGCATTTACGTTCAGGTAAGCTTGACGGCGATGAATGGTCTAAAGTCACAGGAACCATTTTACAGCTACAAGAAAAACATCTTTATATTGATGATTCATCTGCACTGCCACCAACGGAACTTCGGGCACGTGCACGACGTATTGCCAAACAACATGGTGGCAAGCTGGGTTGTATCATGATCGATTATCTACAATTGATGAAAGTGCCAGGCATGGGTGATAACCGTGTTGGTGAGATTGGTGAAATTTCACGAAGCTTAAAAGCCCTTGCCAAAGAAATGATGTGCCCTGTTATTGCACTGTCACAGCTTAACCGTTCTCTGGAAAACCGTCCAAATAAACGTCCGGTAATGTCCGACTTACGTGAATCAGGTGCAATCGAGCAGGATGCCGATTTAATTATGTTTATTTACCGTGATGAGGTTTATAACAAAGAGTCAAAAGAAGCAGGCACAGCTGAAATTATCATTGGTAAACAACGTAATGGTCCGATCGGGACTGTGCGTTTAGCCTTTGAAGGTCAATACACGCGCTTTAGTAATCTATCGCCTGAGTATTATGCGCAATATCAAGATGAAGAATAATGTTGATCAATAGATTTAACATCATTTAACACTGCTGTTGAGATGAGATTTTAATCTTCAAATCTTGGAACTTAAAGTCTCTCTCAACGTTTCAATATTCTTAGTCCATTCATCATAATCATCTGAATCTTGCCAAAGCTCATCCAATTCAGAGTTTTCACTGGTCAATAATAATAATGCAGTCAATGCTTTTGGAATAAGCGCATAATTGACATTGTTTTTATTTTGTTCAAGCCATTTTTCTACAGGTTCAGGATAATATTCATTTTCTTCAATCCCTTCACCAAATGATTTAGCTAAAACATCAGCCGCAGCATGCGCAATACAGCCAATATCGGCGTCGATAAACTCTTCGGTTGCCATATCAATCATTTCATCAAAAGCTTGTTCAATGACAACATGCCCATCTTGCTCTTCAAACTCATAGGCCCAATCACTTGCAGTATCATTTCCAAATGGTTCATGTGACCATGTTCCCATACACCCTCCGAAATAAATCCTTAAATTTAAATATAAAATGTACGATTTTATTTAAAAAATAAAGTGCTATATCTTTACAAATTATGTGCAAAGCGCTTAACAAAAATTTTATCGATACAAAATCAATAAACCATTCAAAACACAAATGTTTATGTTTATTTAAAGCTGATAGGACTACAATATTTAGCGTTTTAAAGCTGCACTTTTTTTAAAGTTAGGCTTTTATCTCTATTTATGCGATTTAGCATTATTCAATCTTTGCCATTCCTCAGGAGTAACTAGGGTGCGTCAAGCAACAGTTTATATTGACAGTGAAGCACTGCAATATAATTTAAACCGAGTCAAACAACTTGCATCAAGCGCTAAAATTGTCAGTATGGTTAAAGCCAATGCATATGGACATGGCGTCAAGGACTGTTTAGCCGCCTTAAATGCGACTGATGCCTTTGGTGTCGCCTGCCTTGCTGAAGCCTTAGAGATTCGAGCATTAGGCTATCAACAACCGATTACTCTCATCGAAGGTATTTTCAGCGCTGATGAAATGATTAGTGTTCTTGAAAACAACCTTGAAATCGTTGTACATCATCAGCCACAATTGGCTTGGTTACGTGCACATAAAAAACAATATATCGACAAAGGTTTAAAAGTCTGGGTAAAACTCAATAGCGGTATGAACCGATTGGGTTTTAAGGTGGCTGAAATTATTGAAGTGATTCAATCACTCAAAGCAGAAGGCTTTACCTGTGTGCTGACCATGCATTTTGCCAATGCGGATGCGGATCATCACCCGTTAAATGAACAACAGAAAGATCAATTCTTACAGGTAAAAGCTGCTTGTGAACCGATCTTAGCTTCATGCTGCAATTCTGCTGCTATTTTTAAATGGCCTGAACTGAATTTTGATTTTGTACGTCCAGGTATCATGCTTTACGGCGCGTCTCCCTTTGCAGATCGAAGCGTTGCTGAACTAGACATCAAACCTGTCATGAGCTTTACCGCTGAAATCATCGCACTCAATCATATTCAAGCAGGTGAATCTGTAGGCTATGGCTCTACATTTGTCTCCAAAAATGAAATGGATATCGCCATTGTTTCAATAGGTTATGGGGATGGTTATCCGCGTGCTTTTCCTCAACAAAACTATGTCAGCATCAATGGCCAAATGACAGCGATCATTGGTCGTGTCGCAATGGATATGATCGCAATTGATGTCACTGGCATAGATGCACCACTAGGTACAGTCGTTGAACTGTGGGGCAAGGATCGTTTGGTTGATGATGTGGCTGCTGCCAATGGTACAATCGGTTATGAGTTACTCTGTCGTATGAGTACACGTCCTATCCGTAAAAAACTTTGAGCAAGCATTCTCGATTCAAGATGAAAATCCAAGCGATCGCTTGGATTTTTTAATGGTTTTCAGATTTTAAACAAATTCTTCTGGCTGTTCAATCTCATAGAGTAGTTTAAGTAATGTCGGGATATCCTGTTCATCTAAACTTAATGGGCGAAAATGGTTATAGCCCTTACTCTCGAAGTATTGTTGAATTTTGCCATTTCGTCTCACGTATTTCATAGACCACTGTGAAAAATGCCCTTGCTCAACATGGCCTGCTCTAAACAGCTTGATCTGATGATGTCTTGGATCTTTATGCAGTTTTTCCAATACATGTAAGATAACCACTTCCTCACCTTCTAGGCATTGAAAAAAATGCTCATCTGCAAAATACAGAACGCCTTGAACTTGATGAAGTATATTAAAATCTCTCGCTTCACCTAAAATATCTCTTAAATCATTGAGTATTTGATGATGGGGTGAAGTTGTTTTACTTGCGTAGCATAATTGAAAAGTCATGTAATTCTTCTATTTTTAACTTTCATTATTTATAAACAATTATTTGCGATCATACAAGCCTTAACGTTTTATTATTTAATTGTTTATCTATTCTTTTATATGGATTGCTTTAAACTAAATACATAGCAACCGTGCTCTTTAATTTTTTAATTTAAAACAGTGATTTAATATATATTTATTATTAAAAACACAAAGTAAATCATGATCCACCTAGACAATTGTCTCGATATAAATTTTAGAATAAAAGAAACATAGAATTGAATTTATGCGACCTCTTTATAATTTTTAATATAAAAAAAGCGAGATTAAACTCGCTTTAAAGCACATAGAGTACTATTCAAAATAATCATTGGTCGGTTTAGGTAAATCTTGCAAACCTTTCTTTAAAGTTTCAGACCATTGTTTGCTGATGTGTTGAAAGTAAGGATCACTGTCGTTAATTCGCTTGCCTTTTGGTACCTCTAGGCTGTCTTTAAGATAAATCATCGCATCTAATGGCATACCAACAGATACATTTGAACGTAAAGTCGAATCAAATGAAATTAAACTACAACGTAACGCTTCATCTAAAGGCATATCATAACTTAATGCACGATCTAAAATTGGTTTACCATATTTACTTTCACCAATTTGAAAATAAGGTGTATCACTGGTTGCAGAAATAAAATTACCTTGTGGATAAATATTATAAAGCTGCATTTCCTCTCCACTGATCTGGCCACCAACCAATAAACTACAATAATAGTTACTTTGCTCTTGAGTATCTTCAGTGACATCTGCAATGACTTTGCGTAGGGTTTGCCCAACCAATCCTGCAACCTCGAACATCGTATTCACACTATACAAATTGGGTTCTTGCTTAAGTGCCAAATGATTTTCTAAATGTCCAATCACCGCTTGTGTCGTTGCAAGGTTGCCAGAAGTTTGAATACAAATAAAGCGTTCGCCTTTTACCCCAAACGTATAAAGTTTTCGATATACAGAAATGTGATCGACTCCAGCATTGGTTCGGGTATCACTAATAAATACTAAACCTTGTTTGAGTCTTAAAGCACAGCAATACGTCATGAAACTACCTATACAACTAAATTTGAGATTAATCACATTCTGCAATTATTCACACTATTTACCATTGCCACCACTAACATGCAAGCACTTGAACAATAGAGTACATGGTTTCAGTGCCACCTTGCTCTCTTACTCCACGAACGGGTGCAACATCCCAATAGTCGCGTCCAATCGCCACATAGACATGTGATTCTGGGCGGAATAATTGATTACTGACATCAATAACATGCCATTTACCGTCTAAAAATACCTCTGTCCAAGCATGACTTGCCAAATGCGATTGATTATTTACATATAAGTAACCAGAAACATAGCGAGCTGGTACCCCCAATGCTTTCGCCATCGCAATCAAGACATGGCTATGATCTTGACATACCCCTTGTCGTGCTGAAAAAGACGCCATTGCGGTATGCGTTACTGTGGTACTTGCGCTGATATAGGGCATATGTTGCAACAAAGCTTCTGCTAATTTTTGGAAATTCGCCCAACGCTTATGCGTGATATACTGTTCAGCAAAAGCAATCATTTCTGTATTGCACAAGGTTGCAGTGGTTGGCTGTAAAAAAACCACAGGTGATACCTGATCTTCGATACCAAATTGATTGTCTACATTAATATCGACAATCCCCTGCGCCATAATGGACATTTGTTGATAAGGCTCAATTTGCGAACTGGTCAACCAGATATTATCAAAAGCATCTTTTTTAATGTGTTTTTCACCGGGAACACTGACATGCCAACCCGTCACCTGTTGATGCAAATTAGACTGTGGTGTCATCTTGATATACTGAATACTATTTTTTGCCCATTCAGAATATTGGTAATGCGTTTGGTGATTAATCATCAGTTTCATAAGCGATCCAATTCAAATAATGAGTCAATATGGTCACTAAAATGATAATAATTCATACGGTCTGGTTGGTTTTTTAGTTCTTCCCAAACTTCAGGCAAACTACACATACCATGTTGATCTAAACGATCAATCAAATGATTCAATTGTGTCAAAGTCACTGATTTATCTTGATTCAGACGTAATTGACGATCAAATTGTTCCATTTTTTGCCCTAGGCTAAAAAATAGAAACAATAATTCATCATCCTCTGCCTCTAATACATCATTACATTCTTCACAAACATCACAAATAAAACCAGCATTTTGCTCTGCCTGTTGCAATAACTGATTTAATTCGGCAAAGGACTGTGCTGAAATCACCCCACGTAAATCATGAATATTATTTTTGGCACATAAAAAATGCTGATGAAATGATGCAGGTTGCTCATTGTCTAAAATCAATTCATTTAAAGAACTTGCATCAAATGCAGGTAAACAAAAAGCATGTGCATAATCTAAAGCCAATTCATTGGTTTTAAATGGAAATTGACTACACAAATATTGAATACGGGTTAAATAGCGTCCTAACCAAAATATATTCTGTGCATTGGTACTGAGTAAAATCATGTTTGCTCTCCTTTGGCTGGGATTATTTGAAGGTGGGGCTAAATTGAATATTCATCAATTACCCATGTATCCTTAATTCCACCACCTTGTGATGAGTTGACCACCAGTGAACCTTGTTGCATCGCAACACGAGTCAAGCCACCTGGAACAATTTCTATGCGTTCTGGTGAGCTGAGAATAAATGGTCGTAAATCAATATGACGTTCAGCAATTCCTTGGGAAGTTAGTGTTGGTGCAACAGATAAATTTAAGGTGGGTTGTGCGATATACGCAGAGGGTGAAGCCATTAACTTCATTTTAAATAGATCAATTTCTTGTTCAGTTGCTTTAGGACCGATGAGCATCCCATAACCACCTGAACCTTGAGCCTCTTTTACCACCAATTGATCCAGATTTGCCAAAACATAATCCAAAGCTTCAGCTTCACGGCATTGATACGTCGGTACATTGGACAAAATTGGTTTTTCATTTAAATAATAAGCAATCATTTGATCCACATATGGATAAATCGACTTATCATCTGCAACGCCTGTACCAGGGGCATTGGCAATCACCACATTTCCACTTAAATAAGCAGACATCAACCCTGCAACACCTAAAGTGCTATCAGGTCTAAAGCTTAATGGGTCTAAAAAACCATCATCCAAACGCCTATAAATTACATCAACCTGTTGACGTCCACGGATGGTTTTCACATAAACCTTGTCGTTTTCAACAAAAAGATCACGTGATGTCACCAATGACACACCCATTTCCCTTGCTAAAAATGAATGTTCATAATAGGCACTGTTATAACGTCCTGGCGTTAAAACCACAATTGTTGGGCTGTCTACCTTTGAATTTTCAGCCAAAACGTCACGCAACAATTGCGGATACAACTCAATATTGGCAACGTGTTGATTGCATAATTCAGGCATGAGTTTTTGACTCATCTTACGGCTTTCAAGCATATAGGACACACCTGAAGGCGTACGTAGATTATCTTCTAAGACAAAAAATTCACCTTTGCAGTCCCGTACAATGTCAATTCCACTAATTTGACTGTAAATATTTCCATTCAAGCGATGATTCATCATCACTGGTTGATAAGCTTCATGCGATAGCACTTGTACTGCTGGAATTAAGCCTTCTTTTAAAATATTTTGTTGATTATAGATATCAGCTAAAAATAAATTTAACGCTTGAATACGCTGTGTACAGCCTGCTGCAATCTTGTTCCACTGTTGCTTGGCAATCACGCGCGGAATTAAATCAAACGGTATGGTTCGATCAATTCCCGATGTTTCACCATAAACCGCAAAAGTAATTCCTTGATATAAAAAATGTGCTTTGGCTATTTCATTGAGTTTTTCAAGTTGGTAAATGCTGTGTTGAGATAACCAATCTTCAATTTTTTCAGCAGTTTCGGGCGAAAGAACGTGATCATCCGTCATTTCATTAAAAAAAACCGAGTTCATCTGTTTAAGTAAATGATGTGAGGCTTGTTGTGCATCGATATTTAGATTAATGGCCTGTTGAATATTTCCTATCTGTTGTTGATTCGTCGTTTCAGTTTTTTCTTCTGCCTCAGCAATTGGCAAAGCGAAGCGATCTGCATAATTCTCATTGCTTGAATTTGTATCTATGGTTTCTTTTAGCATACAAACCTCTTTTTATCTTCTCTAATGACTTCTTTAATAATGCAATATCAATGCCAAAATATTATTAAATCGCCATATCCTGTATTCTTCACCTGTACAATTAAATCTTTCTGGCTCAGTTTTATTAATTCATTGTTTGCTATTGCACTCAATGTGAGTTTTGATCGAACTTGTTTCAAAATTTTTTAGCTAATATTTTCAACACCTAAGCGACTAGTCACAGGATATAACTTGCAGAATCAGTTTTAATTTTCTATTGTGTAGCTGATTTATTTCCCTTAAACATTCACGATTCCATTGATACCAAACCATGTCTGCACAAGAAAAAGAAACTTCCAATAGCCTCTATCGCCAATGGCAAATCCTGTCCCGACTCTCTACCGGGAAGTGGATGGGCACACGTGAATTACAAGAAGTTTTAGAACGTGAAGGGATCGAAATCAGTTTACGTACGATTCAACGTGATCTAAATCAGATTGCTCAACGCTTTCCTATCGAGAGTAACAAAACCGTACCACAAGGCTGGCGTTGGCGTTCAGATGCCCCGATTCAAAGTCTGCCGCATATGACCAGCTCGCAAGCAGTCACGTTTATGATGGTTGAAGAACATTTAAAACACCTGCTTCCACCGAGTTTAATTGATGAAATGAACCCTTGGTTCGATTTGGCACGGCGTAGCCTTTCTACGCAGAACAATGTTCGACAATGGATTAACCGTGTTCGAATTGTGCCTGCAAGCCAACCAGTAATCCCACCTCTGGTGGAAAGACATGCACAGCAAGCCATTTATGAAGGTCTACTACAAGATAAACAAATTGAATGTGTCTATCGTGCACGCGGTTATCAGGGTGAAGAGAAAACCTATACTCTAAATCCTTTAGGTTTGGTTCAAAAAGGTGCAATTATTTATTTGATTTGTACGCGTCATGACAAGACAGAAGTTCAGACCTTTGCATTACATCGTTTTAAATCTGCAACTGTTTTAGATTTACGTGCTTTACACCCTGTCAAATTCGATATTGATGAATATATCGATTCTGGTGCGCTGGGCTTTAGAGTCGACTTTTCTCGACCGACCGAAAATGTTGAATTAAAATTAGTCATGCACGAAGATGATGCACAATACTTTACGGAGAGCCAACTGAGTAAAGAGCAAAAAGTTGAACAACTCAATGAAGAGCTGTATCAAGTCAGTGCTGTGGTTCCATTTACCTCACAATTGGTATGGTGGTTAAGAAGTTTTGGTAAAAAAATTGTCCGAATTGAGCCTGTTGAAGTGTTTAATGCGGTACATGAAATTGAATAATCTATTGACTTCACCCTAGCCAAGATAATCAAAATAAAAAGAGCCTTTCGGCTCTTTGATTTATTGTTTTGATTGTTGTTTTTAAATTTTATTGTTTTTGCGCTGATATAAAGCCCATGTCACATTTTTACATGTCCACAAGACATGGGATTTATTGGAGTATGTTAAACATCACATGTTACAGCACGCGAGTTCAGCACTATTGTAGCGGATCGATTTCATTGTCATGATGTTCACCTCTCGTTTGAATGTAAATTGACTATAACGATGATTTTGCAAACTGAAAAATAATTAAAACTGCTTTGTTTTTCATCAATTCTGTTTAGGAGTTATTTTTATAAAGTTAGAGTGGATCTGTGTAGTTAAATAACTAAATTTACTATAAATGTCGTAATGGGCTATATAACAATAAATTACGCCTCATAATTCATAACAAAAATTCAAATTTTCCTTTAAAAATTATTGAATAATCTATGTAAACTAATAGTTTATCTATAAAACTTTGAATAAGAATAATAGACAATGAATTTCATCAACTAAGATTTTATAAATTATTCAAAATTTCTTGTATAATTAGATGGTTATTTTAATTATTGATTTCTGTATGAACCATAGTGTTAAAGATATTGCAAAGACATTAAAAGATAGTAAAAAACAAGGAACACCAGTCGTTGTATTTACGGGTGCTGGATGTTCAAAAAGTGCGGGCATGCCATTAGCTAATGAATTGATTACTGAAATAAATAAGAAATATAAGGGTAATCTTAAAAGTCTAACTGACAAAGAAAAAAGAGACTATGGGATATGCATGAGTAAGCTTACCCCTCATGAGCAAAAAACTCTAATTGAAAAACATATCTCTAAAGCAAAAATCAATTGGGCACATATTGCTTTAGCAAGCCTTTTAAGACATGGATTTATTGGAAAAGTACTTACTTTTAATTTTGACAATATTTTAAATCGTGCATGTAGCTTAGATAATTTTTTTCCACCAACCTATGACTTGAAAGTGCTTTCTGAAGAATACTTTAGTGCAATTCCTAATCAGTCTATTATTCATTTACATGGACAATGGAGTGGTTTCCAATTAGCAAATTCAGATAAAGATACTGAAGAACAAGCAAATAAGTTAAAAAATTATATTAAAACTACTATAAATACATCTCCTAGTTTATTTATAGGTTATAGCGGTGGTGCAGATGCTTTTTTCAAACTTGTTGAAGAGGGTTTTATTGGGCAACATCGTTTATTTTGGGTTGACTATGCGAATGAACCTAATATAAATGTAAAAAAATTTATTGATGCCAATCAAAATCACAGAAATTTTATTGGTGAACAAGATGCAGATAAATTTTTATTAGAATTGGCAATAGAATTAAAATGTTTCCCTACAGAGATGTTTAAAGATCCTATCAAACACTTAAAGAATGTTTGTGAATACGTTAATAAATTCCCTTTGGCTACCTCAGATAATGAAATTGATATTTCAGAGGATACAAAAAAGACCTTATTGATTGCAGATGCGAATAAGCCTGCAATTACTTCAATTAAATTAGCTGAACTTTTACATGCAAAAAAATTTGAAACTATTATTAATCAAGCTAAAAACCTTGACCTGAAGATTAAATCCATTTCTAAAATTATTGCTTCTGCGTATCTTGGTAAAGCTAAAGATTATTTATGGCAATACAATAATCAATATGAGCTATATCTATCAAAAGCATTAGAAATAGATAGTAATTTTTATCAAGCACATGTAGAAATAGGAGTCATTCTTGCTAAAATTTTTGAGAAAACACAAAAAGAACAATATATAGAAAAATCTATAATTCATTTTCAAAATGCGTTTAAAATAAAACCTAACCTAAAAGAACTAAGTATATGGTCAGATTATTGTTCAGCATATGGTTTATTAGCAAGCTATAAAAAGGATAAAAGCCTATTTAAAATAGTCCATCAAATGTATGAAAAAACTCTAAAAATGGAACCACAAAATGCAAACTTGATAGGAAATTACGGCCTCTTCTTAGGGTATTATGCTGATTTTTCTTCAGATTTTATGCTTTATGAAGATGCTATAGTACAACTTAAAACATCAATAAATTTAAATCCTGATGACGATAATCACCTAAACAATTATGGCTCTAGTTTATTACAATACGGTATTATAAAAAAAAGTGAAGAACTGATTAAACAATCCTTCATTTTTTACGAAAAAGCATTAAAAATCAATCCATTAAAATCAAATTTCTTATTTAACTACGGAATTTCATTGTACAATCTTTATGTCCTAAATAAGGATAATACTTACTTAGACTCTGCAAAAACAAAAATTGAGGAAGCTTTAAAAATAGCTGATAGCAATAATCCCAAATATCTCAGGATATATGGAACTATATTATTTGCAATTGCAAAAATAAATAATGAAACAGAAATATTTTCATTAGCTTATGAACATCTTATTAAATCAGTTAAATTAGATTCAAAAAACACATACAATCTAGCTTGCTACTATGCTTATAAAAATGACTTAAAAAACTCCAAGAAAAACCTGTTACAAGCTGAAATGCATGATACTTTACCTACTATTCAACAATTATGTGAAGACACTGATCTAGATAATATACGAAATGAAACATGGTTTATTGAGCTTATCGAACGTTTAAAAGAAAAATCCTCATAAATAAAAGCGCGAGTCTCGCTACCAAATTCTGATAATAAATTCACTCTAAAACATCAAAAATGGCTAAATAAAAAACCGCAATATGACTATTAATAAATCATATTGCGGTTTGTTTATGTATTTGGAGGCTTTTGAGATAGCCTCTCTACAACAAATACATCTTAAGCTGATTTTCTCGCTTGGTTATTTTTACGAATTGTAATCATCACCAATTGAACAGCAGCAGGTGTTACACCCGGAATACGGCTGGCTTGTGCCAATGTTTCAGGTAATACATTTTTCAGTTTCATGGTGATTTCACGAGAAAGCCCTGAAACGATATCATAATCAAAATCAGCAGGAATTTTGGTGTCTTCCAAACGCTTCATTTGCGCAACATCTTCTTGCTGACGATTGATATAACCTTCGTATTTCACAGCAATTTCAATCTGCTCACCAACAAATGCAGATACTTCAGAACCAGTTAATTCAGCAATTTGTGCAAAGTTAATGTTTGGGCGTTTAAGTAAATCGATTGCAGAACATTCTTTAGAAAGATCAGCACCCGTCAATTCAACGAATTTTTTACCCATTGGATTGTTCGGTGCAGCCCAAAGGTGTTGTAAACGACCTGTTTCTTTTTCAACTGCTTCCATTTTTTCACAATAAGAAGCCCAACGCTCATCATCAACCAAGCCCATTTCACGGCCAATTGCTGTTAAACGTTGATCAGCATTATCTTCACGAAGCATCAAACGGTATTCTGCACGAGAGGTAAACATACGGTACGGTTCTTTGGTACCTAAGGTAATCAAATCATCGACCAAAACGCCCATATACGCTTCATCACGTTTAGGCGTCCATTGCTCTTGATCCCATGCACGACGTGCAGCATTTAAGCCTGCCAATAAACCTTGTGCACCAGCTTCTTCATAACCTGTTGTACCGTTAATTTGACCTGCAAAATACAAGTTATTAATCGATTTGGTTTCAAGTGAGAATTTCAAAGACTGCGGGTTGAAATAATCATATTCAATTGCATAGCCTGGGCGAAGAATGTGTGCATTCTCCATACCACGGATTGAGCGTACCAACTCAAACTGCACATCAAATGGTAAAGATGTTGAAATTCCGTTTGGATAAAGCTCGTGTGTATCCAAACCTTCTGGCTCAAGAAATACCTGATGCGAATCTTTATCTGCAAATTTATGAATTTTATCTTCAATCGATGGGCAATAACGTGGACCTACACCTTCAATCACCCCGGTATACATCGGCGAACGGTCTAAACCACCACGAATAATCTCATGAGTACGCGCATTGGTATGCGTGATATAGCAATTTACTTGCTCAGGATGCATCGAAGCATCCCCCATAAATGACATGGTTGGTGATGGGAAATCACCCGGTTGTGGAATCATCACAGAAAAATCGACAGAACGCGCATCAATACGTGGTGGTGTACCAGTTTTTAAACGACCTACTGGCAGGTTTAATTCACGTAAACGAGCTGCTAACGAAATTGATGGTGGATCGCCTGCTCGTCCACCTGACGAATTATTTAGGCCAACGTGAATCACGCCACCTAAGAATGTACCTGTGGTTAACACCACAGTTTTCGCATCAAAGCGAATACCCATTTGGGTCACTACACCTTTAACTGTATCGCCTTCAACAATTAAGTCATCTGCAGATTGTTGAAAAATATCTAAATTGGCTTGATTTTCAAGTGTATGACGAATCGCGGCTTTATAACGGATACGGTCAGCTTGTGCACGAGTTGCACGTACAGCTGCGCCTTTACGCGAGTTCAAAATACGAAATTGAATACCACCCTTGTCTGCAGCCAATGCCATTGCACCACCTAAGGCGTCAATTTCGCGAACAAGGTGAGATTTACCAATACCACCAATGGCTGGGTTACAGCTCATCTGCCCTAAAGTCTCAATGTTATGAGTCAAAAGCAGAGTCTGTCGACCCATACGCGCCGCAGCCAGTGCCGCTTCCGTACCTGCGTGACCGCCACCGATAACAATGACATCGTAAACTTTAGGATAATGCATAGTGATAAATGAGAGATAAAAGAATGACAGGAAATTATAGCAAAATTTTACTTCTAGTTTTAGGCAGTTTTACAAATATTATTTCCCTCAATCATGCGTATGAACGATTAAACATCTCTTATACATAGGCAACATAAATTGACACTTCGTTTCATGACTGCCCTACAAATAGAATTTAACTTATCAAAAACTCACGATACGATAGACAATACACGGACAAATTATTTTTTTCGAGACTTTATATATAAGGAATATCATGATGAAAAATACCATGTCTAAAGTAATTACAGCATCTTTACTCAGTTGTGTTGCATTTAGTTTTGCCCATGCTGCTGATGAAAACACCAGCAAAGCCGAAGTGAAAAAGCAAATTCAGGTATGTGCCAAGAAAAAACAAGGTGACTGGGTCACCTACGCCAACAAAGGTGTAACTTTTAACGGTACATGTGAACCAAATGAAAATGGTAAATTACAATTTAGCTTCCCAGCACCTGCAGGTGGCAACCCAACTGCCGCTGCTGCAGCGCCTGAACCAGCCATTGAAAACCGCCCAGCTGTAGAACAATCTGCTCCAGCAAGTGCCGATGCACCAGCAACAAATGATGCATCACAAGCAGAACAACCTGCAATGGAGCAACCGAGTCAAGCCGCTCCAAGCGAAGATCCGATCCAAGCGCAATAATCTGCTTTAGGCATAAATACGTGCTTTTATAAATAGCATGTATGAGCAAAAAAGGTGTTCCATTAAAAATGGAGCACCTTTTTTATTTCAAGTCTGTGCGTAGACTTGATTAATATCAGTATCCATATAGTTTTACGTCTACGATGAATCAATTGTTATTCGGCCTAATGCTATATATTTAAAACACATATTTTCAAGAAGATTTCTGAGTCATAGATTTCATTTTTCAATTCGATACCTTTCGATTACACTCAAATCGAGAACGGAATATTCACATATTGAATCAGGGTCTGTTGACAAATCGTCTATGTTTGCGACTACGTGTATTTTTTAGGCGATACTAGGCGCGAAATATGAAATTTAGTCATTCTAAATGAGTAATTCGTAACGACGTAGCGGCAAAAAACACGCTAGTCCCGAAGGGTTGTGGCTAAAATTATCTCAGTCTTCGTTATAAAACTCGAAAATAGTCTCGCTATTCTCTTCGTTTTCTGCCTTGCCTGCTCAATTTTCGCCTACAACGCAAGCCATTTATGAAATGTCAACAGACCCTAATGTAAAACAACAAAAAGGATGAAACTATGGATTCAGGGATAATTACCATAATGCTTCCCCTCGCCCTCGCCATTATTATGATTGGACTAGGTTTAGAACTTACTCCAAAAGATTTTGCGCGAGTTTCTAAACACCCTAAAGCTGTATTGATTGCGTTATTCTGTCAATTGGTACTTTTGGTCGGTATCGCTTTTATCATTTGTAAAGTGCTTGCACTCCCGCCTTTGCTTGCCGTTGGTTTAATGTTGCTTGCAGCCTCACCTGGAGGAAGTACCGCCAATCTATTTAGTTATTTATTTAAAGGTGATATTGCACTTAATATTACCTTAACTGCAATTAACTCAGTCATTGCTGCCTTTACCTTGCCTTTGATCGTAAACTTTTCGATTCAGTACTTTATGAATGATGGGCAACAAATCACCATGCAGTTCAGTAAAATACTGCAAGTCTTTGCAATTATTTTAATTCCTGTGTGTATCGGCATGCTCATTCGACATTATGCACCACACTTTACTGAAAAATTAAGTAAACCTTTGCGAATTTTTTCAGTGGTGTTTTTGATTCTCATTATTATTGGGGCAATCACCAAAGAACGTGCACATATCATGGAATACCTAACTCAAGTCGGCCTAGCCACGGTGATTTTCTGTATTTGCAGTCTGGTTATTGGCTACTTTGTTCCAAGATTGCTCGGTATTAATAGTGCTCAAGCACGCGCATGTGCATTTGAGATCGGCATTCATAATAGTACCTTAGCCATGACGATTGCTTTGACTGTCATCGCAAATTCTACTGTCGCAATGCCTGCCGCGGTTTACTCAATCTTTATGTATATTTTCGCTGCTATTTTTGGTGCCTTAATTTCAAGACATGCTACAACTGAAACTGAATCTGCTGCATAAAGCGATAATACACCTCGACTAAAATGGATGCTTAAGCATCCATTTTTTATTTTGCTACTGAATATAAGCGTAACTTCCCAGTTTCGGCTACAATACTGCCTTTAAGAAAACGATTTAGGTCTTTGCCGTGAAGTGGTTACAAATTCATATTACTGTAGAACAAGCTCAAGTTGATTTTACTGAAACCTTGTTAAGTTCTTTAGGCGCAGTCAGCGTGACATTAGATGATGCTGAAAACCAAGACTTGCTTGAACCACTCCCTGGCGAAACTCCGCTATGGAATAAAGTGATTGTTACAGGAATCTACGCGCAAGAAGAAGGCGAAGACATTGATGTAACAGCACTAGAAACATTTATTCGCACCCAACTCCCAACTGAACCGATGCGTAGTGAATTTCTTGAAGACCAAGTATGGGAACGTTCTTGGATGGATTACTATGAACCAATTCAAATTGGTGAAAAGTATTGGATCGTACCTGAATGGATAGAACCGCCAGAAGCGGATGCAGTCAATATCAAACTTGATCCAGGCTTAGCGTTTGGTACAGGTAACCATGCATCTACTTTCCTTTGTCTACAATGGTTAGGCAAAACCGATGTTAAAGATAAAGTCGTGATTGATTATGGTTGTGGTTCAGGCATCCTCGGTGTTGCTGCACTGCTTTTAGGTGCAAAGAAAGTCTATGCAACAGATATCGATCCACAAGCTGTCTTGGCGACCAAACAAAATGCTGAGCTGAATGGCGTTCTTGAAAATCTTTATGTTGGATTACCTGAAGAGTTCAATGCAGAATTTAAAAACCAACAGGCGGATATTTTGGTTGCAAATATTCTGGCAGGCCCACTTATGTCTCTTGCTAAAGAATTCTCAACTTTGATTAAATCTGAGGGAGAGTTCGCACTTGCTGGCGTAATTGAAGAGCAAGTTACTGATGTTTCTAGTATTTATTCTGAATTTTTTGATATAGTAGAAGTCGAGAAACGTGAAGAAACCTGGTGCAGAATTTCTGGGTCGCGTAAGGCTGTTTAATCTATGAAAATATAAATATTTATGACCGAAAAACAAACCCGATGCCCAAATTGTGCTTCAGTTTATAAAGTATCAGTTACGCAACTCACTGTTGCGCAGGGTATGGTTTGTTGTCCGAAATGTTCACATAATTTTAATGCATTAATTCATTTACAAAACAGTCAACCTGCTCAACCCAAGATCGATCCTGAGACTGTCGTGCAAAGTCAGGCACAAAACCTCATTACGACGAAACGACAAATCGAAACCAATGTTTTAGATATTTTTAATCGTAAAATTGAAAACTCCAATATTGATTTAAGAACATACTTAAACAATTTGAATTATTTCAACAATGAACCGGTCAATAACATTCCAAGCTTAAACCTATCACAAGGTTTAAATAACCACGGCCAACATTTAATAAAACCCAAAAGTACGTTTTATTATCTGGCGTGGAGCTTGATCAACCTTGCCCTACTCAGCATTTTATTATTTCAAATCCTTTGGTTTAATCCAAACCTAACTGATCGTTATCCATTTTTAAATACTGTTTTTACCCAAACCTGTGCCGTCTTACAGTGTGATACTGTTGATCAACGCTATAAACAAATTGTGATTAGTCATCTTAAAGTTAAAGCACTTGGTAGAGACGAGACGCAATTTTCAGGTCAACTCAATAACCAATATTCTAAAAGCTTAGAATTACCATTAATAAGAGTCACCTTAAAAGCTCAAAATAAGGTCATTGCTACACATGTGATTACACCTGAGCAATATCTGATAGAAAGTTTGGTTGGAATTAAGCGTATTCCTAAAAATAGCCCATATCCTTTTAAATTTGTTGTTACAGAGCCAAGAAAAAGTTTTGATCAGTACCAATTAGACATTATTCACCCTTAAAATTAAAAAAAATTATAAAAAAATGAAAAAAAATGTAGTTTTCTTGCTCATTTTTTCTTAGACAATGGTATCATACGCGCCACGAAAGCTTTGTCCTGCAAACTCCTCGCATTTTTTCAAAAAAAATACTGTTTTGTTATGTGCTTTATATCCAATATCGCGCAAGTAGAACATTTTTTTGTTTAAAAGAGTGTTGTAACAAATATTAATCTATTGTTACGCTTATTTTTCACTCAACTCGACGATTTGTGGCAAGCTAATTGTTCTTGTTTTAGAGCCAACCGTTTTAGGATCTAAAACGGAGCTCAGATTTTTTTAGACCACATTTATATATTACTTTACCCAAGTAATATTTTGATTTTCGGATTAACTCGCATGAATAGCAAATCTCCTATTTTTACTGCACAATCTGACGTCGCTCTTCGTATTCACGTAGATCGCGCAGTTCGTCACTATTTTGCACAATTGCAAGGTGAGCAACCATCACAAGTGTACGACATGGTGCTAGCAGAAATGGAGAAACCTCTTTTATCTGTTGTCTTAGAATACACACGCGGGAATCAGACTCGCGCTGCTGAGATTCTCGGACTGAACCGTGGCACTTTACGCAAAAAGTTAAAAGCTCACGGTTTAATGAGTGAATAAATGATAAAATGCTCACGGCTTGCGTGGGCATTTTTTTTACCTATATTTTGCCTACCTGTTCAATCTCTAGACTTAAAAACTGTTGACGAAGATCATGACTATTAAACGCGCTTTAATCTCTGTTTCTGATAAAACCGGGATCGTTGAATTTGCCCAGAACCTTGTTGCTCTTGGGGTGGAAATTTTATCTACTGGCGGTACATATAAGTTGCTTAAAGACAACAATGTGGCTGTAGTTGAAGTTTCAGAGCACACAGGCTTCCCAGAAATGATGGATGGTCGTGTAAAAACACTGCATCCTAAAATTCATGGAGGCATTTTGGCTCGTCGTGGTCTAGACGAAGCTGTCATGGCTGAACACAACATCGATGCAATCGATCTCGTTGTCGTAAACCTTTATCCTTTTGCTGCTACTGTTGCTAAACCAGACTGCTCGCTTGCAGATGCAATTGAAAATATTGACATTGGTGGCCCAACAATGGTTCGTGCAGCTGCGAAAAACCATGCTTCAGTGGGGATCATCGTAAATGCAACTGATTATGAAACTGTAATTGCAGAACTTAAAGTGGATGGTGCTTTATCTTATGCGACTCGTTTCGATTTAGCGGTTAAAGCATTTGAACATACTGCCCAGTATGACGGCATGATTGCTTCTTACCTCGGTGCACGTGTTGGTAAAGAAGACGGTCAAGCTGATAAATTTGCTCGTACTTTCAATACCCAGTTAAATAAAGTACAAGATCTTCGTTATGGTGAAAATCCACATCAATCCGCTGCTTTCTATGTAGAATCGACAGCAACTGAAGCATCGGTTTCAACTGCTAAGCAGTTACAAGGTAAAGAACTTTCTTATAACAATATCGCGGATACAGATGCAGCACTTGAATGTGTCAAATCATTTGCAAAACCAGCGTGCGTCATTGTTAAACATGCAAATCCATGTGGTGTTGCAGTATCGTTAGATGGTCTTAAAGCTGCATACGATCTTGCTTATGCAACTGACCCAGAATCAGCATTTGGTGGCATCATTGCATTTAACCGTGAGTTAGATGTTGTTACAGCTCAAGCAATTGTTGACCGTCAATTTGTTGAAGTGATTATTGCACCAAGTATTGCCGATGGCGTACTTGAAGTAACTGGCGCAAAGAAAAACGTCCGTGTTCTGGTATGTGGCGAACTTCCTAAAATTGATGAACGTGCTTCACAATACGATTATAAACGTGTCAATGGCGGTTTATTGGTTCAAGACCAAGACCTCGGCATGATCACCAAAGATGATCTTAAAGTAGTGACTAAGCGTGCCCCTACTGAAGCAGAAATTGATGATTTAATCTTTGCTTGGAAAGTTGCCAAATACGTTAAATCCAATGCTATTGTTTATGCTAAAGGCCGTCAAACCATTGGTGTTGGTGCTGGTCAAATGAGCCGTGTAAACTCTGCACGTATCGCAGCGATCAAAGCTGAACATGCAGGTTTAGTGGTTGAAGGTGCTGTTATGGCATCTGATGCATTCTTCCCATTCCGTGATGGTATTGATAATGCTGCAAAAGCAGGTATCAAATGTATTATTCAACCAGGTGGTTCAATGCGTGATGAAGAAACAATTGCAGCAGCAGATGAAGCTGGTATTGCAATGGTCTTCACGGGTATGCGTCATTTCCGTCACTAATTCACAATAAATCATTATTTAAAAATCCCCCTAAGTCCCTCTTTTCATAAGAGGGACTTGTCACGAACTACTGGACTCTTTAAATTCGTGATACCCCTTCCTGTATAAAGGGAGGTTGGGAGGGATTAAAAAAGGATACATAAGATGAACATATTAGTTTTGGGTAGTGGTGGTCGTGAACATGCATTGGCATGGAAAATTGCGCAAGACGATCAAGTCACTAAAGTTTTTGTTGCACCAGGAAACGCGGGTACAGCAACTGAACATAAATGTGAAAATGTTGCTTTAGATATTCTCAACAACCCTGCCATTATCGACTTTGCAAAAAATAATGCCGTTGACCTCATTATTGTTGGTCCTGAAGCACCGCTTGTAAATGGTGTGGTCGATGCAGGACGAGCAGCTGGCCTTAAAATTTGGGGACCAACCCAATTTGCAGCACAACTTGAAGGCTCTAAAGCTTTTGCCAAACACTTTTTAAAACGTCATAACATTCCTACAGCATTCTATGATGTATTCACTGAAGTGGATGCAGCCAAAGCTTTTGTAGAAAAAAATGGCGCACCAATCGTAATTAAGGCAGATGGCCTTGCTGCAGGTAAAGGCGTCATTGTTGCGATGACCAATCAAGAAGCGTTTGATGCAATTGATGACATGCTTGCAGGCAATAAATTTGGTGATGCAGGTTCGCGTGTTGTTATTGAAGAATTCCTTGAGGGTGAGGAAGCATCGTTCATTTGTATGATTGATGGTGACAACATCCTACCTATGGCAACTTCACAAGACCATAAACGTATTTTTGAAGCTGACCAAGGTCCAAATACGGGTGGTATGGGTGCATATTCCCCTGCCCCAGTTGTGACTGCAGATGTTTTTGACAGAGTCATGAAAGAAGTCATGCGTCCAACCGTAGATGGTATGAAAGCTGATGGTCATACTTATACAGGTTTCTTGTATGCTGGCTTGATGATTGATGAGCAAGGGCAACCTCGTGTCATTGAATTTAACTGCCGTTTTGGTGACCCTGAAACTCAACCGATCATGATGCGCTTAAAATCTTCTTTGGTTGATTTAGTAGAAGCTGGTATTGCTGGTAACTTACCTACTAAAGCTGAATGGGATGAGCGTAAAACTGTTGGTATTGTGCTTGCGTCTAAAGGCTATCCTGAAACTTCGAGCAAAGATGATGTCATTTATGGTTTAGATACCCACATGACAGATGCGAAAATTTTCCATGCAGGTACAGCAAACAATGCCAATGGTGATGTAGTGACTGCTGGCGGTCGTGTACTTTGCGTTACAGCGTTAGGCAACACAATTGGTGAAGCGCAAGCAAAAGCCTTGGAACTTTGCCAAAAAGTGACTTTTGATGGTGTCCAATACCGCAAAGATATTGGTTACCGTGCGATTGTTCGTGAAAATGCTTAAACTCGATTGAGTAGTAAAACCCGCCTAGGCGGGTTTTTTATTTGGTAAATCTTTAGTGAGTAATGCTCTTCCAGAATAATAAATATAAGATTAATTACCTTGATTGATTTTTCGCTGAATCATTTGAATCACCTACCGCCTCAACACCACCAATGACCATTTGAAGCCAATCTAATAATTGAGGAAATTCCCGATACCCATCACTGGCTAGAAAATGTCCAGCATTGGAAATAATTTCATATGGAAACTCCAATTTTTCTGCCAGCGAGATACTTAAATCAGTTGGAACATATTGATCATTACTCGATATAAACATCTTCCGATGCAATATTTTATTTTTAAAAGAAAAATCCTTATTCGTCTCAGCGATATATGAATCCAGTTGAGGTAATACTGCCAATTTATTCGAAAATCCAGATACACAGACAACACCGCCTATCTGTTGAAAATCAGATTCAGATAGAAAATCAAGCAGTGTAATACATCCCAAACTGTGCGCAACAAAAAATGTATGCTGATCAATTTGAGCAACATTATTTTTTAAGGTTTGCTTCCACTGTAAAAGCTTTGGATTGCTGGAGTTAGGCAATGCGATCTTTACAACTTTAGTATTTTTATCTTGTAAATTTTCCTCAAGATAATTAAACCAATGATCACCCACTTTTGCTCCATAACCATGAATGATATAGACATTATTTTGAGCATATGCAGTATTTAGCAATAAAAAACTGCTTAAAAGAAAGATGATTAATTTCATTTATCGATCTCTTTGAGTTAGATAAGATCTCCATGCTAAAGTATGACAGCGGTGTCAATGTCAATCACTGTTTGAATAAAATCCCCCCATTTCGCCTAGCAATCCCTAATAATATTTATCAATGCACTACTAATAGGTACAGATCTAAGTTTATTTTACTTATTCAAAAAAAAGATAATAAATCCTAAAAAATTTATATATTATGAATAAGTATAAAATTTAAACATTTATCGTTTAACATTCAACAAAAGCATTTGTTTTCTTTATTAAATTAATAAAAACATTGATATTCAAACAACGACATCGCTACCCAATGTCAACACGTAGCCACTATGTATAATTTTCATTTATTGATATGATAAACAAATCTTTAGAGTCTGTTTTAAACAATTAAAATTCTTTTAAAACATACTGCTAATACTCAAATGTAAAGAATATAGATAGCGCAATCAGACAAGTACGTCACCGCATTATTTATTTTCAAAATGTTAAAAATTCGATTTAAATGATCGAGAATGCAAAGGACAAAATTCTACTGCATTTGCTACTTAGGACTTATTCATGAAAAAGCTGTTTGGCGTTTTACTTAGCGCGTCTGTGCTCACTCTTTCTGCTTGTGGAAAACAAGAAGCTCCAAAAAATGATGCTGCCCAAGCAGATGCAGGTAAAGAACAAGTCGTTACCATGGCTTCTACAGGTTCAGATGCAGATATTTGGCGCTATATCGCAACATTACCAGAAACAAAACAAGCTGGAATTAAATTAGAAGTTAAAAACTTCACTGACTATGTTGCAATGAATACTGCTGTTGCGAACAAAGAAGTCGATATTAATGCATTCCAATCTTATGCATATCTTGTTGCTTTCAATCAATCAAACAAAGAAAAAATTGCACCAATCTCTACAACATATTTAGAGCCAATGGGCATTTACTCTAGTAAAATTAAAAAAGTTGAAGAATTTGCCAACGGCGCAACCATTGCTATTCCAAATGATGGCGCAAATGAATCACGCGCATTGTTACTTTTACAATCCGCTGGTCTTATCAAATTGAAAGATGGCTTTGATTTAGTCAAAGGCACACCTGCTGATATTACTGAAAATGCGAAGAAAATTGTCATCAAACCTATTCAAATGGCGACTGCGGTACGTGCTAAAGATGAAGTTGATGCAATTGTTTTAGGTAATACTTTAGCAATGGAAGGCGGTTTAAACGTGCTTAAAGATTCGGTTTATTATGAGCCAGTTGACCAAACAACCAAAATGAATGTCAACGTACTTGCTGTTGCAGATGCACGTAAAGACGATGCCCTTTTGAAAAAAGTGGGTGAGTTATATCATGTTCCTGCTGTAGGTAAATATGTTCAAGAACACTTCGGTGGAACTAAAGTTGATGTGAATAAACCTGTAAGCTATCTTACAGAATCAAAATAGTTTTATAATGGATCAGGTCTATTGACCATTCTTTTATGAAAGGTCTACAGGCCCTCATAAAACAGGCAAAGTGAATTTGCCTGTTTTTTCTTTTTGCTATAGTTTTTGACGATATGATTGAATTTAAAAACATTTCAAAACACTATGAGTTGAAAGGTCAAACCATACGTGCACTGGATCAGATTAATCTTGAGATTCCAGCGGGCAGTATTTTTGGCATTATCGGCTATAGTGGTGCAGGTAAAAGTACCTTAATCCGTTTGATTAACTTGCTTGAGCGTCCCAACCAAGGACAAGTCATCATTAATCAAAAAGACTTTACGGCACTTGATGCAAGTGCATTACGTCAAGAACGTGCAAATATAGGCATGATTTTTCAGCATTTCAATTTACTACAAACCAAAACTGTAGCTGACAATATTGAAATGCCGTTAAAGTTGCTGGGTGTCAGTAAAGACCAACGTGAAAAACGTTTAAATGAGTTACTTGAGTTTATTGATCTAAAGCACAAAAAAGATGCTTTTCCAGATGAACTATCAGGAGGACAAAAGCAACGTGTCGGTATTGCACGTGCCTTGGCCAACCACCCAAAAATTTTACTTTGTGATGAAGCAACCTCTGCACTTGATCCACAAACCACGAAATCTGTTCTCGCTTTGCTTAAAAAGATTAATCAAGAGCAAGGGATTACCATTGTCATGGTTACGCATGAAATGGATGTAATTGAATCTGTTTGTGATTTTGTTGCGGTCATGGAACAAGGCAAAGTGATTGAAACTGGTTCTACCTTAGAAATTTTTAGTCAACCGCAACATCCGACGACGAAAAACTTTATTCAAACCGTTTTACAGCAACAGCTCCCTGTTAATATCTTAAACAATCTCGAAAATCAAAATCATAAAAGTATTTATAGTCTGCAATTTTTGGGTACTTCAGCGCAAGAGACTGTGGTACAAGCAGCAATTAAGCAATTTGATGTCAGTTTAAATATTTTATTTGCCAACATGACTGAAATTAATGGTTCAGTGATCGGTCAAATGTTTATACAACTTTTGGGAGATGCTGAAAGCATTCGCCAAACCATAGATTTCTTTGAAAAAAATGGGGTCAAGGTGGAACAGTCAGGAGTTAGACTATGAGAGAACTCATTGTACAATGGCTCACTACGCTCACAGCACCATTTTGGAAAAGCTCTTTAAGCATTGACCAATTTGTTACAGCGATGCAAGAAACCATTCAAATGGTCATTTTTGCAATGCTGTTTGGTACCATTTGGGGCTTTATTCAAGCAATTACCTTGCTGGTCACACGCCCTAATGGCATTTTACCCAATCGCGCTGTTTATCAAATTTTAAATCCTATCGTCAATGCGCTACGTTCCCTACCCTTCATTATCCTATTGATTGCGGTTTTCCCACTCACCAAAGCGATCGTGGGTACAACTATTGGTACTTGGGCAGCGATTGTACCGTTGACCATTTATGTTGGTCCTTATATTGGTCGTCTTGTAGAAACATCATTGCTTGAAGTAAATGAAGGGATTATTGAGTCTGCACAAGCAATGGGTGCATCGCCTTGGCAGATTATTTTTAAATTTATTATCCCCGAATCTCGTAGCTCACTCATCCTGAGCCTTACCACAGCAACCATTAGCTTGATTGGTGCAACAGCGATGGCGGGTGCTGTAGGCGCTGGCGGTATTGGTGATTTAGCAATTTCTTATGGTTATCAACGTTTCGATCAAAGTGTGGTTTATCTCACTGTGATTGTCCTATTAATCCTTGTACAAATTGTACAGAGTCTTGGAAATTGGTTATCTAAGCTTCGATAATCCTTGCTTGCCATTTCCAGTTGTTCTTAGTTCTAAAATCATACCCTCCTTGTTGAGGGTATTTTTTATTTCTTGAGTTAGCTACAGATATAAATACTTATAAATTTTATAAATCCTTTTTAATTCTACTCATTTGATCATCTGCTCTTGATCAATCAGTCATAACTGATTAAGTTATAGAAAACTTAAGAAATATTTGAAATGAATAATTTTACCCAAACCATCGCCCCGTTGCTCCTTATGCTACCTATTTGCAGTTTTGCTGCGCAACATTCAGAAGATTACACCACCACAGTGAAAGTTAATGGTGTCGAGCTCAACCAAGCAGTAAGTGCAACACAAATTGAAAAATTGCTTGGAAAAACCTCTCAAAAACCTATAAAAACATTTTCAGAATGTACAGGAAACTATGAATACTCAATCTCTACTGCATCAGGAAAAAATCTAACATTTGACATTTTTAGTGAAGAAAATCCACAGATTAAATCTGACGCTTTTTATAAAAGCAAAAATACTTTTCAACAACTTGGTACGACCAAAGGGCGAATTTGGCTTTCTTGGACAAATGCACAAAAGATGACAGACACCGTTTTGATTAACAACAAACCCATCACCAATATGTATAGCATCAATCAATTTAAAAAAGACTTTCCAAACAGTGCCAAAACTGGCACCCATGTTTTAATGTTAACTGCGTCGGAAGCCAAAGAATTTTTAAAAAATCCTGCTGAATTTGAAACAGGCTATCGCAGTTATGTCGATTTTAGTTTTAAAAATGGCAAACTCAGTAAATTAGAAATTAGCCAAGGAATGGCTTGTTAAGTCTTATTAAGAATAGCATTGTGGTTTATATACTACTCTCTAAAAGCATAATCTACGGCATAACTTGTTTGTTCAATCAAATAGAATGCCGTACAGCCGAATTACATATGTTTTCACATAAATATGCCCACAATCAACTTTCCAACTTGTCTATAGCCTAATTTTGCTATTAAATTTGTATCAGCATATATATGGAATTCAACGATGCAATTTAAAATTCACGTCATAGATGTAAAAAATCAATTACAAAACTATATTTGGCTGATCGAAGACAGTCACAGCCACGATGTCGTTGCAATTGACCCCACAGAAGCATCGTTGGTTGAAGATTATTGCCTTGAACATCAGCTGAATTTAAAACAAATTTGGCTCACACACTGGCATAAAGACCATATTGGTGGTGTTCCAGAATTAATCGCAGATCATAATATTCCTGTTTATGGGCCACGCGCTGAACTGAGTCACATTCCTTTTATTACCTACCCGCTGCAACACGATGATCAATTTGAATTTCATGGATTAAACATCGACATTATCTCTGTACCAGGTCACACCCTAGGACATGTCGTTTATTTTATTGATGCATTAGACAGCGTTTTCTGTGGTGATACCCTTTTTGCTATGGGGTGTGGACGTATGTTTGAAGGAACTGCTGAACAGTTTTATCATTCTCTCAATCGCCTTGCTGCTTTACCACCAAGAACCAAAGTTTACTGCACCCATGAATATACGCTTTCTAATGCACAATTTGCTTTGCATATCGAGCCAGAGAACCGAGCAATACAACAACGTGCCGAAGAAATCAAACAGCTCCGTGAACATGGGAAAATCACCTTGCCCAGCACCATTGAACTTGAGCTTGAAACCAATCCTTTTTTACGTGTCGAAAGTGCTGAAGAATTTGCGCGTATTCGTGCATTGAAAGATCATTTTTAAGCAATCACGATTATTGTCCCCACAATGTTAAAACTGCGCCAGCCTAAGCCTCTGTTTTTAAAAGCATCGCAGCAGGCGGTACTGTTATTACATGCCTATACCAGTACCATTCAAGATATGAAGGCCTTAGCAAAATTTCTGCATCAACATGGTTACACTTGCTATGCGCCTAGCTACGCTGGACATGGTTTAACGATTGATGAGTTTCTCAATTACACGACAGCGGATTGGTGGCAAGATACATATAATGCTTATCAATTCTTAGAAAATCAGGGTTATAAGCATATTGCTGTCATTGGGGTTTCTTTAGGTGCAATTTTATCGTTAAAACTCACTGAGCACTTTCCAATTGATGCATGTATTAGCATGTCTACGCCACAGAATCGAAGTGTAAATGATCTTTTTAAGCGACTAAAACACTATGCTGAATATCTCCACCAATTTGAAAACCCCCATACAGGTTTAGACTTAAAAAGCTTAGAAAATAAAGCAGCAATACAACTACAGCCATTTCATCAATTTGTTGCCGCAACCATAAGTGATATTTCTTTAATTCGCGCACCTATCTTTTTATTGTATGGTGGGTTAGATGATGCACATTATCAATCCAGTGCACAAACCATTTACAATCATGTGAATTCTACAGAAAAACAAATTAAAAGTTATCCCAATACTGGGCATCTCATGACGTTAGGTAAAGATCAGATACAACTGTTTAGCGATATTTTAGATTTCTTAGACCTGCATCATCCTGTACAGCTGTAATCCCCCATACTTCTGTTAAATTTACTTACATTTAACCACAGTGAAAATGAGAAAAAATCTGCTTTTTTAAACTGATATCTTTGCATCAAAATATTACAAACACAGTTTCTAGGATTAATTAATCCATTGTTTTATTTTAATATTTTTTATTAAATTCACATTTCATCCATATTGGCAGCAAAAAAATACGCATTGATACAAAAGCCTTATTTCTCAAATTGCTCAAATATTGATATAAAAAATAAGTTTCATCAAATTTCCCCTTTAAAAATTTAATGATCACCCCTATTAAATTTATAGGCAGGAATTAAGGAGATCTTCTGTGAAAAAGGTTGTAAAGGCAAAGAATTTAATCGCTTTTCGTATTTGGTTAGAAAAATTAGGCTATTCAGTAAAAAATTTAGCTGATGGAAAAGGATTTACTTTCAGCTTTAAAAAAGAATATGGTTTAGTCACTTGTGATTTATCTGGTAATAACTTAGCAATGCAGCTCGGTGAAGAATTTGAAGATCACTTAAAAGCTTAGTAAGTGTCTAAATGAAGTTTCTCTTTGAAAAGACCTAAACGATTACGTTTAGGTCTTTTTATTGATCTGGATAAAATTCTAATTCTAAGAAACCTTTAATCAGGATACAGCATAGTTAGAATAAAAATTTAGGCATAAAAAAAGCATGATTTTCATCATGCTTTTTTAAATTTGGTGGGGACGGAGAGACTCGAACTCTCACACCTTGCGGCGCTGGAACCTAAATCCAGTGCGTCTACCAATTTCGCCACGTCCCCGAATAAAAACTAACGCTGTAGTCTTTTTAAATAACTTGGCAGAGGATCAAGGATTCGAACCTTGACGAACGGTTTTGGAGACCGTCATGCTACCATTACACCAATCCTCTATAACCCTTCATTTTGTTTTAGTACCACAAAATGAATTGCTTGGTGGGGACGGAGAGACTCGAACTCTCACACCTTGCGGCGCTGGAACCTAAATCCAGTGCGTCTACCAATTTCGCC
>NZ_JBWKXD010000005.1:0-55124 GCF_059422625.1 Acinetobacter sp. GW821-FHT01C12 | reverse complement strand
CCACGTCCCCAATGGCTGTGTATATTATAGAGATCGTTTTATTATGACAAGCCCTTTTTTCGAAAAAGACACTCGTTTGTTTAAATAAAAAACAAATGTTGCAAATACTGCTTTTTGTTTAAACAATTTGGCTTAATACTTGTTTTATTTGATAAATATTTGAGCAACGTTGCCCTGTTTTTTTCATTAACATCGCTGTTAAAACCATTTCAAAAATTTTAAATCGCTCTGGTAACACTACATTTAACTGCTGACAATGTAAAAATGCCCAATCTTGATAGCTTTTTGCCGATAAGCGCTGTTGTGTCAACCACTCCAACCAAACGATTCCCAACGCATAAATATCGGATTGAAATGATTTTGGTTGCGCATGAAACAATTCTGGTGCCATATACCGTGGTGTTGCTGTATGTGTTGCGATATTTGTTAAATTTGCCTCTTCAGCGGTGTTTACAGCCTGTTCAAAGTCAATCAAATAACTTTTCTCATCCTTAGCGCGAAAGTGCTCAACTTTGATATCACCATGCAGATAACCATAGTCATGCAAATGTTCAAGCACATCTAAGCTGAGCATTAATCGCTTACCAATTTCAGCCAAGCTAAGTTGATCAGGTAGATCCTGAAAAAGCTTTGGGGCATCTTCCACCCATAAAGCTTGATCAATGACCTCTTCATCCATTTGAAATTGCTGTAATGGATCAAATATTGAAAAGTTTAACAATACAGGTTGAGTTTCAGTCTCTAATGCATTCAACTCGCTATAACAGTTCAGCTCATTGAAAAAGTGCTGTTGATAACAGTGATTTGAATTTTTGAGCTGCAATTTCAACCAAAACCATTGCTGTCCCTGTTGAATTTGATAAATACGGCGACCCAATTTTTGACTTTGGATTGAATTATATGCAACTGGAAGAATTCTGCTTTGGCTCATACTTCTGTCAATTGTTCTGCGGGTATATCTTTCGTCATTGGATGATTCAAAACTTCTAGACAATGTTGGATTGTTTTACCAATACGTGCATGTGTTTCTATACTTGAAATTTTTGGCCAAGTTGCACGCTCACCTTCTCGTTGCAACAGCTTAAATAGATATGGGCGTGGGTTCTGTAACATATAGCTATAATGGCGCAGACTATACTCCCCAATAATATTGACATCACCATAGTAGCGCTGGTCAATAATACCGTAACCGTGATCGAGTAAACGACGCATAGAAGGAACTCGTCCCATACGGCCTCTGGCAAAGTCCATGATCCCCATTGCAGCCATGCGTCCTTGACTACGCACTATACGTTCAGGCCAACTCAGTAAGTCTCTACGGTAACGTTCTTCATCATTCTGCATAAACGGTACAATATGTGGATTAACCTGACTGGCAATGGTGTAATTCAAATTATAAAGACGTGACATGCGTTCTTGGGGGAAATCATTGCGGACACTGCCATCCACCCAACGCGTATTTGCCAAATAAGGGGTATGTACACCATCGTAACGCTTACTGATCAAACGCACAGGTGGAAATAAAACCGGTACAGCACATGATGCCAATACTGCACTCCAGACCAATAAATCTGGTGAGGTATATTTATTCATGATTCGTACATCTTCTTGAGAGACATCATAAGGCGCAACGGTGACATTGATATCTAAGCCTGATTTTTCAAACGCCTCCTGAAAGGTTACATCACCTAAATTTTCAACCAAGAACTTTTTAAGATATCGGACATCTGCAAAACCACCATTGCCTTTGATTAATTCTTTTAAGCTTCTGAAGTGAAAAGCTTCACTATAAAACTGGTCACCACTGAGCAAGTTTGGAATCTCACCCGGTTCATTTACCCCCAGCATCGCTGTCATGATTGCCCCAGCACTTGAACCAGAAAGTACTTTTGGCATTAAGTCTTGTTCCATTAATGCTTTACAAACACCGCTATGAAATAAACCTAACGTTGCTCCACCTGAAAACATCAGTGCGGGCTGACCATAGGCCTTTTCACAGTTTTCAAAAAACTTCCTTTTGCTTTCATGACATAAGGCTTGGCAACTTTCTGAAGCAATGAATGCCAAGCTATTGCTAACTTCATCGATATAATCTTCAATTATTTTTTTAGTTCCAACATAGGTATGTGCAAATAGCATCGGATGTCCGATGTTGGCAACATCGTGACTAAATCCTTCTCTTAGGATATACATCAAATCTTGGGTGCGATTTTGTAGACGGTAACGGCGCAATAAATTTAACCGATGGGAAATAATTTCAGCATCAAAATATGGTGAGGTATTATCTAGCTTCCACTCCTGTGCCCCCGTTTCTTCATCCAGTTTTAACGCTATAGATTTCCACTCTTCATAGTTTTCTGCATGTTTCAGTTTTCTTTTTAGTTTTTTAATACGATAAGCCTGATGCGGATTTAAATCTTGAGTGAGTTCTAATAACATTTCTAATATTCCTTTGATTTTTAATCCGACACTTTTAAATACCTGTCGATAAACTATGCTGAAAAATAACCAGATAATCAATTACCATAAGTCATTTAATTCTTGCTTTAGATTCCAATTATCGCCTATTGAGATTAGCTCAATAAATTTACTGTGCTAATATCAACCACACATTGTAATTTCTGAAAATAGCGAACGGATATGGCAACTTTCGACTTACCTGACAATATCATCCAAAAATTATCCACTGTTCTTGATCAGTTACATCAAGTCCTTCCTGAAAAGAAACAAGATACTGACTTTGCAGCAGTGGCTTTTAGGTGGCACGATAAACAACTCAAAGCGATTTATAACCCGAAAGCAATGCATTTGGATGATCTTAAAGGGATTGAACGTCAGAAAGCTAAAATTTTACAAAATACTGAACAATTTCTACACGGCTTACCTGCCAACGATATTTTACTGACTGGCTCACGCGGTACAGGAAAATCATCCATTGTCCGTTCTTTACTTACCCAGTATGCAGAACAGGGCTTACGTTTAATTGAAATTGAACGAGATGATTTGTCTGACTTGCCAGAAATTCAAAAAATTATTAAAGATCGCCCAGAAAAGTTCATCGTTTATTGTGATGACTTGGCATTTAATGCTGAAGATGAAAATTACCGTAGTTTAAAAAGCGTGTTAGATGGCTCGCTACAATCTGGCTCAAGTAATTTTGTGATTTACGCAACCAGTAACCGTCGTCATTTATTGCCTGAATTTATGCATGAAAACACGCCTGTAACCAAAGTCGATGTGCCGCAATATAAAGAGTTGCATCCGCAAGAAGCCATCGAAGAAAAGATTTCATTATCAGATCGTTTCGGTATGTGGTTGTCGTTTTATCCAATGGATCAAAATCTTTATTTAGAAATTGTGGAACATTATTTAGCAAAAGCAGACATGCCCTTTGCTGATGATGTCCGTGCTGAAGCATTAAGATGGTGTCAAGCTCGTGGTCAACGCTCAGGGCGTGCAGCATATCAATTCTCTAAACATTGGATTGGTTCAGAACGTTTAAAAGCATTATAAGCCCGACTTTTTTAGATATACAAAGCCCTAACTGAATAATAGTCAGGGCTTTTATTATTTATCAGTTAGATCATGTGCGATAAGAATAAGTAAGCTAAGCAAATAGCGATATCAAAACGTCCAATAAGCTCATTCATGCTAAACCCATTTATCACCCGATAAAATCTCACTGCATCTTTGTCCCATTCAATAACAATAGCTTGAATGGATTGCCCTGTTTCATTCAATCCATATCATTCAAATAAAGCTTAAATTATTCGTTTCTATATAAAAAAGACCATCAACACACAACTCAAGCTGACTGCTGGTTAATCATGCAACTAAAAGCCAAAATAAAAAAATTCAGTATATTTAAATATATTTCAAATACTTAAATACAAAGCAATAATTCATCCAGAACATTTTATTTCAGCACATCACAGTTTAAGCGTGATAAAATAGCCGACAGTTTCATATAGGATAGGTCTATGCAGTTTGTTCATCTTGGTATTCATACCGAATTCTCGATTACAGAATCGATCGTACGTATACCTGATCTGATTAAAGCTGCCGCATCTGATGAAATGCCTGCTTTAGCCATTACAGACCTATCCAACCTGCATGCAGCAGTTAAGTTTTATAACAAATCGCTGGGGAAAGGGATTAAACCTATTTTCGGCAGTGTAATTCGATTAAATGATGCAAACCATAAAGCAACCTTACTGGCAATGACCAATAAAGGCTGGCGTGGTCTGACTGAAATTGTCTCTCGCGGCTTTATTGAAGGACAACAGCTTTCGATCCCATGTGTACAAAAAGATTGGGTACTTGAACAGTCTCAAGACATCATTGTACTTTTGGGCCTACATAGTGATGTGGGAGAAATGCTCTGTGCAGCTTATCCTGAAAAAGCCGAACCGCTGTTAGAACAATGGATCGAAAAATTTGGCAATCGTGTTTATTTAGCGCTGACGCGTACAGGTCGCCCATTAGAAGAAAGCTTCAATGAAGAAGCGGTTAAACTCGCTGCAAAATATAATATTGGTGTTGTGGCACATAATGATGTGCATTTTGTTAGACCAGAAGATTATGAAGCACATGAAGCACGCGTTTGTATCGCAGATGGTTATGTTCTAGGCGATAGTAAACGTCCTAAGCATTACAGCCCTGAGCAATATTTTAAAACCTCTGCTGAAATGATTAAGCTATTTGCAGATATTCCAAGTGCCATAGAAAACACCTTACAAATTGCAAAGCGTTGTACCGTTTCACTCCGTTTAGGATTTCATGATCTACCAGACTATCCAATTCCGGAAGGTCATACTATCCATTCTTACTTTGAGCATCTTTCTGAAATTGGTTTAGAAGAACGCTTAGACTTCCTTTACCCTGTTGAAACACGTGATGAAGATTGGGCTGAAATTCGTAAGCCTTATGATGAACGTCTGGCCTATGAGCTTGGCATTATCAATAAAATGGATTTCCCTGGTTACTTCCTCATCGTCATGGACTTTATTCAATGGTCTAAAAACAATGGGGTTCCTGTAGGTCCCGGTCGTGGTTCAGGTGCAGGCTCACTCGTCGCTTATAGTTTAAAAATTACTGACTTAGACCCGCTGCGTTATGACCTACTCTTTGAACGCTTCTTAAACCCAGAACGTGTATCCATGCCTGACTTTGATATCGATTTTTGTATCGCTGGGCGTGATAAGGTCATTGACTATGTAGCACGCCATTATGGTCGTGATGCGGTTTCTCAGATTGCAACCTTCGGTACCATGGCTGCTAAAGGTGCGATTCGAGATGTAGCACGGGTTTTAGGTAAATCTTACGGTTTGGCAGATCGTATTTCTAAAATGATTCCGACTAAACCTTTAGGACTCACCTTAGAAGAATCTATTGAGGCTGAACCACAACTTAAAGATATTGTGACCAATCCATCCAACCCAGATTATGACGATGCTGCTGAAATCTGGGAAATGGCACTCAAGCTTGAAGGCATTACCCGTAATACAGGTAAACACGCAGGTGGTGTGGTGATCGCACCAACCAAAATCACCGATTATTCGGCAATTTTGTGTGAAGCTGATGGTACAGGACGGGTTGCCCAATTCGATAAAGATGATGTAGAAGCTGCGGGCTTAGTAAAATTCGACTTCTTGGGCTTACGTAACCTTACTGTAATTGAAGATGCGATTCAAAATATTAATAAGCGTATTCAATCTGATAAGCCGTTAAATATTTCAAACATTCCTTTGGACGATCCTAAATCCTATGCAGTATTTGCTGACGCAAATACCACCGCGGTATTCCAGTTTGAATCCGTGGGCATGAAAAAAATGCTTAAAGAAGCACGCCCAAGTAAATTTGAAGAAATTATTGCCTTCGTATCCTTATATCGACCGGGTCCAATGGACCTTATCCCTGACTTTATCCATCGTATGCATGGTGGTGAGTTTGAATACTTACATCCGCTATTAGAAAGTGTACTCGAACCCACTTATGGGATCATGGTATATCAGGAACAGGTGATGCAAGCCGCACAGTTCTGTGCTGGCTATACACTGGGTGGTGCAGATTTACTTCGTCGTGCGATGGGTAAAAAGAAAGTTGAGGAAATGGTCAAGCAACGTGCCACCTTTATTGAAGGTGCTGCGAAAAAAGATATTGATGAAGGTACAGCCAACCATATCTTTGACTATATGGAAAAATTCGCAGGCTATGGTTTTAACAAATCACATGCCGCTGCGTATGCTTTAGTTGCCTATCAAACGGCTTGGTTAAAAGCACATTACCCTTCTGAATTTATGGCTGCGGTCATGTCTTCGGAAATGCAAAATACAGATAACATTGTATTTTTAATTGATGACTGCCGAATCAACAACTTAGTGGTATTGCCGCCATCGGTAAATATGTCGTTCTACCAATTCTATGCCAGTGATGTAAACACCATTATTTATGGCTTAGGTGCAATTAAAGGTGTCGGCGAACAAGCCATGCAATCCGTGATTGATTCACGTGAGCAAGATGGTCCTTTTAAAGATTTATTCGATTTCTGCCACCGTGTAGATTTGAAGAAAATCAATAAAAGAACATTGGAAGCATTGATTCGCGCTGGTGCACTGGACTGTTTGGGAATTGAACGCTCAAGTTTAATGGCTCAACTTCCAGAAGCCGTCCAAGCCGCTGAACAGGCGCGTTCTAATCGTGAAACGGGCATCATGGACTTATTTGGTGAAGTTGAAGAAGTTCAACGTAAGCCAGCTAAACCTGTAAAACCGTGGTCTGATGAAGTGCGTCTAAAAGGCGAAAAAGATACATTGGGTTTATATCTGACAGGTCATCCAATTGATGTCTATCGTGCAGAATTAAAATCCTTTATTCCAAATAAAATTAATGAATTAACCCCTACTCGCCGTGGTGTAACCACTGTTTTCGCAGGTTTAGTGGTCGATATTGCTAATTTCCCGAATCGGATGATGATTACCCTTGATGACGGCACAGCACGTATCGAAGTCTCTGCGAATCATGAACGCTTCCAACGCTTTAAAGACATTATTCAAAATGAAAAAGTGGTGGTGATTGAAGGTGAAATTTATGAACGTGAAGGTTTTGACCGCCCTATGGGTCGTTTGACCAAAGCATTCACCCTCAATGAAATTCGACAAAAGCGTGCCAATAGCATTGCCATCACACTGAATAACGAAGTGATGACGAAAACTTTAGCCTCGGATATTCAAAAGATCTTACTGCCTTTCTGTAATGTCGATATGTGTCAACACATTCCAATGCAGATTCAGTTAGATTATGACTATGCCACGGCTGAGTTACATTTAGGTCAACAATGGAAAGTTGCCCCATTGGATGAGTTACTTTCTAAATTACGTGATTACTTTGGTAAAGAATCTATTCATATTGAATACCAAGTCAAATCTAAAGCGGCAAAAGCCGTGGATCATCGTGGACTTGCCCAACCGACTCAAGTTGCACCACCGCCAGAAAATATGAGTATGGATGATGCAATGGATGACTATATGGCAGATGCAGGCCAATTTTCCTAACCTCCTATTTGAATTTAAAGCTTAATATTTTGGAATATTCATGGATATTTTCGACAATGCTGTGATTTCACAGCATTTAAGTCATGTACGTATTGTCATGGTCAATACGACACTTCCTGCCAATATCGGAAGTGCTCTACGTGCAATGAAAACAATGGGCTTAACTAAACTTGTGCTCGTTGCGCCTAAAACCTACCCTCACCCAGATATAGATGCCTTGGCAGCGGGTGCAGCAGATCTGATTGAGCACATAGAAATTGTCGACAGCTTAGAAAATGCCATTAAAGATTGTCATATTGTATTTGGAACCAGTGCACGTAGTCGCACCATTCCATGGCCTTTGCTTGATGCACGCCCTGCGGCGCAAAAATCAATGCAGGCTGTTATCCAACACCAACAAGAAATCGCTATTGTCTTCGGTCGTGAAGATCGTGGTTTAACCAATGAAGAGCTTGCGCTGGCAAACTTTCATGTCACCGTACCAGTGAATAGTGAATATGGAGTGTTAAATGTCGCTCAAGCCATTCAAGTACTGTGCTATGAAATGCGTATGGCAACATTAGAACTCGCTGATAAGACATTGGATACTGAAGCAGTGATGCGGGTAACAGATTCAGAAGATATGCATTGGGATGAACCTTTGGTCACACACGAACAAATGGAACAGTTTTATCCGCATATTGAAAAAATGTTGGCTGATATCGAATTTTTAGACCCTAAAAACCCGCGTTTACTGCCTTTACGCTTGCGTCGATTATTTGGGCGTATACAATTAGATAAGATGGAATATCATTTATTAAGAGGCATTTTTAGCCGAGTTCAAGCCTTAAATAATGGTACATGGAAAAAGTCAAAAGATGAGGATCAAAACTAATGCTAAAACAGCTTAAAGAAGATATCCAAGCTGTATTTGCGCGAGATCCTGCTGCGCGTAATACATTTGAAGTTTTAACCACATATCCTGGGATACATGCATTAATCATGCATCGTGTTGCCCATGAATTATGGGAAAAAGATTGTAAAACTTCAGCACGCATTTTGTCTTCTTTTAGTCGTTTTACCACAGGTATTGAGATTCACCCTGGCGCTAAAATAGGTAAACGCTTTTTTATCGATCATGGTATGGGTGTGGTGATTGGTGAGACAGCAGAAATTGGTGATGATGTCACTTTGTATCATGGGGTGACTTTAGGTGGCACGACATGGAATAAAGGTAAACGTCATCCGACTTTAGCAGACGGTGTTGTAGTAGGCGCTGGTGCAAAAATCCTAGGCCCTTTTGTGGTCGGTAAAAATGCTAAAGTCGGCTCAAATGCTGTGGTGACTAAAGCTGTACCTGATGGCGTCACGGCGGTAGGTAATCCTGCTCGCTTTATTAGCAAAGATAAAGAAATCGTCACTACACCAGAACCAAGTTGTCCACAAGAAATGACCAGTGGTATTGAAAACACAGAATTTCAAGCCTACGCAGCCGTACCAGAACAATCTGACCCTATGCTTGATGGTATGCGTGTTTTGTTAGATCGTTTGGAACAAAATGAAAAACGCATCAATAGTTTGTGCCAGCGTTTATCACTTTTAGACCCAACCTTTAATTTACAACACAATATTGAACAGCCTTTAAGTGAAGATGAAATCAAAATTATCGAAGAAGTTAGACGTGAATGTGAAGCACAAAACCACTCATCGAAAGCATAAGGTTTCCTAATACTTCACAAAATGAAGTGTCAATAGACTGTAATGTATAATTTTTAATAATACGAACCAAATCAAGTTGCATGTTCAGACGTCTTTTCATAGACTGATGCGCATGCACGTTTTTTAATATAAATTAATGGAAGAAACACATGACGATTAAGCCTTTGGCATATGCATTGCTCGCAACATCATTACTTACTGCGTGTTCAACAACACCGACCAAGCAACAGAATAAAATAGATGCAAACGAGCCGTTTATTTACACTGAGCCTGAATTGTCTCCTCCGTTTTATGCATTAAACCCTTTCGATTACTCGCAACCGCCAGTTTTTGAATTAGAGTTGAAAAAAGCAGCGGCTCAACCTGTAAACAAACTCGAAGTGACAGATCCGGCAAATCCAAACCAAAAAATCATTTTAGATACCAATAAACTGATTGTACCTACAGTAAATAGCGCACAACGTGCTATGAAATATGCAGTACTTGCTGGAAACAATGAAATTGACATCACTGCAATTGATGATTTCTTGCAAATGGTTGAAGGTAAAGCACGTCATTACCCACCACAATTTAGTGACCGTAAAGAACGTAAAGGTTTTGAAACTAAGTTGAAAGAAGTCTCTACTCAGCTTGACCAATTGGCTGCGGCACCAAATGCTTCTTTTGATATTTTGATTCGTGCATTTAAAGCCAGTGTTTTAGGCCGTAACCTTGACTTAGGTTCTTCTTATACCACCAAGTCACTAGAATATGCTCAACGTATTCTCAAAATCAACAAAGATGACGCTGAAGCAAACTTATGGTTTGGTTTCTCTTTATCTGAAGGTGGCGGTCAAAAAGAAGCGATTCCATATTTAGATAAAGCCATCAAACAAGGGGTTCAAGAAGCCTATTTATCTTCTGCAAACAACTTTATTGGTATGGAGCAAAAGAAAAATGCGATCCAAACCTTGAAAAACTATAAAGTGAAATACCCAGAAGAAGCTGAAGTTGCTGATCGTTTAATTCAAGAAATTGAAAAACAAGGTCGTTACAACGTTTGGCAGGTTTTGAAAAACCCAGCTCTGGCAAAATAAATTTATAAATTTTTGAAAAAATAGGCTGAACATTCAGTCTATTTTTTTGTTTATAAATTGAATAAAACTAACGTATGATTCAGACAAAGATTGATCTAGTTAATGATTATGCAATACTCAAAAAACAATATTTTGCTTTGTGCTTTAGCAATGAGCCCATTGATTTTATCTGGATGCCAAGTTGTCAGTGTAAAAAATCAAAAGGTGAATGTAACCATTACCAATGAACGTGACAGCATTTTAACACGTTCAAAAATGAGTGAAGCCAGCTTAAATGTCTTGTCGATGACTGGACGAGAAGCCAAATCTTGTACAGATGAACCCGAAAAATGTGTGGCAGATTTAGCTGAAATCCCACAGATTCAAGATGAACAACTGCTTTCGACCGCAAGTGAAATTTACTTAACCAAAGCAATCAATCTTGGCGACTCATCAGATTGTAAAGTCAGTCTTTTTTCTAAGCATCAATCCACTGACAAACAACAAGCCTCGCAGAAAAACTATGAGCAATGTTTAGATCAGCAAATGGTGATGCTTGATAACAGTATCCGTTATAGTTATGCCTATTTGTTTAAAACTGAACGCCAGCCTCAAGACCGTATTTTTAATAACCGACAAGTTCAGATACGTGACTTTTATAATCAAGCCTTAGCCAAACTGATTTCGACATATGCCATAAGAAATAAAAAACAAAAAGTGGCGAAACAAATTAAAGTGGGCAAAAGCACTTATCGTATTAATTTTAATGGCTACCCTGCACTGGCTCAAATTGAACTTGAGGATCTTGTTTCAAGCTATAATTTAAACTTCTCAGGATTACGCTCGATCAACCGTAGAGATGGTTTCGGTGCAGAATTTGTCGCAATTTTACCTAACACGACAGCACCTGAAGAAAACAAATATATTGTGAATCCATTTGATTATAAATACAAAAACGGCATAAATCCCAATATTCATCAACCGCGTTATTTATCGGTCAGTATTGCAGCACAACCTGAAAATGCAAATGAATCACTACAAAACATCTTACACAATCCAAACTTTCAACTGAATGTTTATGATCCTTACAGCATTGAAAATTTAAAAATTGGTGGCAAACAATACCCGCTTGCTGCAAACTTTTCAGCTCCCTATGGTCTATGGCTGGCTCAAAATAACTTAGGTATTGCGGCTTATCTTAGCTTAATCGATCGTGATCAAAGCCTGACCATGCCTCATTTATATATGCTTGAACCGTATAACCCAAATAAAAAAGTGATTGTTTTGGTACACGGTTTAGCCAGTAGCCCTGAAGCTTGGATTCGTTTAACCAATGATATTATGGGCGACAATGTATTACGTGAGCACTATCAAGTTTGGCAGGTTTTTTATTCAACCAATATGCCAATCTTAGAAAGCCGTTTTCAGATCAATGCTATCATTAATCAAGGTTTTGCTTCAATTAATCAAAATTCAGCTTCTGCTAAAGATGCCGTACTGATTGGGCATAGTATGGGCGGGATTATTGCGCGCTTATTAGTCAGTGATGCCAATCTGACTCAACCCGCCTTAAAGATGTTGAACAATCGTAAATTTGATAAATTTAAAGATGATCCAATGTTCAAATCTCGCTTGACTATTCAATCTGTACCTAATTTTGATCGTGCTATTTTTATTTCAGCACCACATCGTGGTACTGCATTTGCTGATCGCTGGTTCACTTTGGCTGCTCGTCGGATTATTAAGCTGCCAGGTGCATTCTTGGGGGCTTTAGCTGACTCTATTGATGATCGTGATTTAAATGCAAAAAACTTTTTAAAAGATGTTGGGCATGGACTGATTCAAAATGGTCCAAGTGACTTAAGCCATAGCTCAAACTTCACCAAATTGACTGAAAACGTGATGCCTAAGAAAGACATGATCTATCACTCAATTATGGGCAATATCACCAATAGCACCGATCCTAACGTGATGACGGATGGAATCGTTCCATATACCAGCTCGCATTTGGACGGCGCAGTATCTGAGAAAATTATCAAAGGTGGTCATTCGATCCAAGAGACACCTGAAGCGGTATTGGAACTTAGACGGATTTTAAGATTACATTTGACGGAACTTGGGCTTTATAAACCTTAAACTCAGCGTCCAAGCACATAAAAATGCCAGTCAATCTTAAATTGGCTGGCATAGGATTATTGGTTTTATAAAAATCTAAGGTCTTATCCGAATCAGTGAATAACTTATTTATAAATCAGTGGTTCCTGCAAAAAGCGCGATTACATCTGCTTCGGTTAGTTTTTTTGTCTCATTGTTAAAAGCATAAAACTCAGGCTTATTGTCTATAAAAATTTCCATATCGAATTTTATATCTTGAGGCTGTTGATCCAATGCAAAAGCATTGATATTGCAATAACTCTGGTCTTTAGTCCGCCAAAATAAATTTGTGCCACAGCAGTTACAAAAGCCTCGCTCGCCCCAAGCAGAAGAATTATAAATGCTTAAGTGCTCATCTTGAGTAAACTGTAAACTGCCCTGTTCGACATCAATCGTCATAATTACACCGCTCGTTTGTCTCCTGCAAATTGAACAATGACACGCATGAACATCATGATTTTTTAATTCAACCGTAAACGTTGTTGCCCCACAAACACATTGCCCTTTCATAATGATTTCCTTGTTTTATAAATTTTCCATAAAGATACTACAATGATGTAGTGAAATTATAGTGAAACAGATATTTTTTATCATACGGATGTTTTTTAATTGAAAAGCGAAATGATTCGCTCTAAATTAGTCAATACAACAATTTAAATATAATATTTGGAAAAGTATGCGTTATAAAATTATAGATGTTTATCAGCTCCAAAATATTCAACGGTATATTGCAAAGTGTCTAAAGACACAATCACCTCAATTCATTGTGATTGAAAGTGATCAAACCTTATGTAAAGAGCTAGATATTATTGATGTCGACTTACAAGCATCGATTGCCACATGGGCAACGGGTGAAAGAATTGATTTAAAAATCATTCATCAATCCAACCATATTGAAAAATTCTACGATTTTGAACATTAAAAACTTCATATGCACTAAGTGTTTGAATTTATAATTTTCTTCTTCTAGTTTTTTTATAATATAAACCGTATGTTATATTATGATTATTAAAAAAATAATGTGAGGTGCAATATGGTTAAGCGACTTAAAGATTTTAAAATTGAAAATCGAAAAGCTCGCCCAACTATAGCAGGTCAAGTTTTATCTATGCAATTCAGTAACGATGAAGCGACTAAGCGTATTGTGATGCATAGCGTTAAACGCGTAATTCATCAACACAAAGATGAACTTAACGAGCTTGCTTACAAATGAGTCTAATCACATCTACTTTTGTTATTGCTGTTCATGATGAAATCTTGAAGGAAACAGGAGTAGGCCGTGCAGGTTGTGACTACGCTAAACTTGAAGGTGTACTCAGCCGTATAGATCAACAAATGTATTACAATGATGTTAACTTTTTTAGAAATCCAAGGCGTTTCAATCAAAGATCACACAGGACTTGATGATCTCATGGTTGATATTGTTGAATCACAGGATCATCATGAAGTATTGGCATTAAGTGTTTCTGATTTCTTGTATGAAATTTCTGAAATTTAGTCATCTATAAAAAACTCATTGTTTATTTCAAACACCCCAAAATAAAACTCAATCGTTCAAATTCAATAAAAAGTTTGACAGTAAATCCCTCAACATCATATTTTATTTTAAGTTCTCTTTTAGAACCCCATATAAAGGATAAATATATGAAACACCCAAAAGAAATGACAGGGCTTGAATTTCTACAAGCAATGGTTGATGGACACATTCCTAGAGCATCAATTAGTGAAACCATCCCGATGGATTTACATGAAATTTCGCATGGTCATGCAAGTTTTAAAGTCAAAGCGGATCAGCGTCATTTAAATCCTTTAGGTGGCGTACATGGTGGTTTTGCAGCAACAGTTTTAGATTCAGCAACTGGCTGTGCTGTACATACCACCCTAGAAGCAGGCGTAGGTTATGGGACCATCGATTTAAATGTAAAAATGTGCCGCCCTGTACCTCAAAATAAGCAATTATTTGCTATTGGACAGTTGATTAATTTAAGTAAAAGTCTTGCCATTTCTGAAGGGAAACTGGTCGATGAAGATGGAAAATTATATGCACATGCAACAGCTACCTGCATGATTATCCGTGAATAACTGGCTGCTTAGAGTGCTATTTATATTGAATAGCACTTATTCAGCATTAGCCTTCGGTTCATCAACATACATCTTACCCATCTTCAGCTGTTTTAGGCTCTCATCCCATTCCAGATTACGCTTGCAATTGATTGCTTCTGCACGGCTAATTTCTGCCATGTTTTGCCCACAATATCCCCCACCAACTTCGACTTGAACGATAGCTTTGGCTTGATTATTGATAATCTGATAAGAAAATACCGCACTATTAAAAATTTCTTGTATGGTTTTATGATCTTTAGATTGGTAGATCACCAGCTGATCTCCCCCATGCCCTCTAAATACACCATCTTCAACACACCTAATCAAGTCAGGTTCATAAATATATTCTGGCTGATCATCCCCAATTAAATCCACAACCGTAACAACATCTTTCATATCAACCGCTACTGCTTGCTTACAATGTTTCTGTGCATCTTTTACCTGCTGTATAAGCTCATCAGGATAATTTAATCCTTTAGATTTATGCTCTATTTTTGCTTCAGTAACAGTCGTAGGAATTTCGACTTCAACTTCACTGCTTGCCTTTCCTGTATCAACTTTTACACGATCAACTTTGTCATTATTATCTGCTGCAATCGCTGCTTTTCTCGTAGACTCCGCTGGAGCTACATTCTGAGAATTTTGTTGAGAACAAGCGCTTAAGAAAAGAAGACCTGATAAACTCAAAATATTGACAATGTTCAAAATATTTTCCTAAATATAAATAGGGTTTGATGTAAAATTTTATGTAAGGTTTAATAATGTAGTAAATGCTTAATGATATGAGATTTAACTATAAAAATGAAATCAGCAAATTTATAAAAGACCGAATAATAACGATTTCTGCTCTGATATAAATTCACTTTTAAAATTTTGACAAATTTACTTTCGCATTTTGCTCAAAATGTTTTCTAAAATATTCAGTCTGATACAAAGGTTGCATTTGATAAAAATGCTGTAAAACTTCGGCTCTTTTGACTTTATAGATTTCAGCGTCAACCCACACGTATTCTTGTTGAATTTGCTGTTCATATTCTGCAAAACGTTCATCAGAGCTAGCCAAAATTGCTAAATCGATATCAAGTAAATAATTTAAATCATGCTGTTTAGACGGTTGATGCTCTTGTGTTGCAATGATCCATTGAGAAACTTTGTCTAAGACCGATTGCGTTAAAATATCCGTACAATGCTCGCGCATTAATTGAGCACTTTGTTGTTCATTATCTTTTGCTTGTGGATTATAAACGGCATCATGAAACCAAATTGCCAACTCAACAGCAACAGGATCATTCAATTGCGCTTTTACTTGGTGAAATAACTCAAGGCATTCGACAATATGTTGAACCGTATGATAATGACGTTGTGGCTCAGTATAAGCAGCAACAAGCAACTGCTGTAAAAAAATACACTGCTCTGTTTCGATTGCTATGTGATTCGCAAATTCACCCCAATACTGATTGAATGGTTTGAGGTAATCTTCTGTTTTAGCTATGATCATATTTATAGAACATCTAAGACTTTATATATTAATACAACATTTTTGGTTGTTATCCCATGTTCGGTGATGAGTTTACACATAAACAAATCACCGAAAGACCTGCAGATTATTTTATAGTCAAACTAGCTAATTATTCATACAAGTGATTTCTATCAAGTCATTGATCAAAAATGAAGCTTATTTTTTGTGCTTTTGAATCATAGATGGTGATCCTACCGTGGGGCGACAGGGATGTCGCCGTTGGGCGGGGGTACAGGACGTACCCCTCGCCAAACAGAAGATTTTTGTCACTTTTCATCTCTGAAAAGTGAGGCATCGCCTACGCAAAGCTATTTAAACATTGAATGTCAGGTGTGGCAGTGCTAGATTTTCATCATCAAATAATTGATTTAATTAAAGATATGTTTAACTTTGTTCAAATCAAAGCGGTAAATTCGCTTGGTCATGAATACATTATTTTTGAAAAAGAGCTGGCTTAAGCAAGCCAACTCTCTTTTAATACATTAAACGCTTGAAATACTTAAGCAACTTGCTCATCACGCTTAAATACCAGTTCACCTTTCAATGAACTCTCGGCATCGAAATAATAACCATCAGTATTAAAGGATTTAAGATCATCCATTTTTTTCAATTGATTTTGAATGATGTATCGGGCCATTAAGCCACGCGCTTTTTTAGCATAGAAGCTAATCACTTTATATTTACCATTCTTCTGGTCTAAGAATACTGGTTTAATAATATCAGCCTGAATTTTTGCTTCCTTGACCGATTTATAGTATTCATCAGAAGCAATATTGACCAATAACGTTGAGCCGCTTTGTTGCAAATCCTGATTGATCAAATCGGTAATTCGATCTCCCCAAAATTCATAAAGGTTATGACCACGGGTATTGGCAAGTTTTATTCCCATTTCCAAACGATACGGCATCATTAAATCAAGAGGACGTAATAAGCCATATAGACCAGATAAGCTGCGTAAATGATCTTGCGCAAAATTGAGATCGTCTTGCGACAAACTATATGCATCTAGACCAGTATAAACATCGCCTTTAAATGCAAAAATTGCTTGTCGCGCGTTGGCAAAACTAAAGTCAGCATTCCAGTCACGGAAACGCTCCACATTGAGATTGGCAATTTTTTCACTGACACTCATCAAACTGGCAATATCTGAAGCGGAGAGTTTACGACTTAGGTCTATAAGCTGTTGAGATTGATCCAGCAGTCTTGGTAGAGTGTGCGTATCGGTCGGGAGTGCTGACTGGTAATCGAGCGTCTTAGCAGGGGAAATTAAGGCGAGCATGGTCTTCCTGATCAAAAAATAACTAATCAAACTATAACAGTCGGGATATTTTAATTCCAATTCATGTTTTCTGTGAACAGAATCGGTAAACTATCGCACTTCCCTGCTTATGATCGTTTAAATTATGTCCGAACAACTGTTCATTCAAGGTTCGGTTGGCAAAATTGAAGTTTTTGTTGACTATCCTGTGGGCGAAGTAAAAGGTTTTGCTGTCGTTTGTCATCCTCACCCACTGCAAGGTGGTACACCTCAACATAAAGTTCCTGCTTTACTTGCACAAATCCTCTCTGAACAGGGTTGTGTGGTCTATCGCCCAAGTTTTCGTGGTTCTGGACAAAGCGATGGAATCCATGATGAAGGCTTTGCTGAAACTGAAGATATTCTAGAGGTCATTAGACACGTTAGACAATTACACAAAAGTCTACCTTTCTATGTTGGCGGTTTTAGTTTTGGTGCACATGTAATGGCAAAAGCCTATCATGCGCTACCTGATGAAATTAAACCACAACAAGTGATCTTATGTGGTTTACCAACATCCACTGTAGATGGTCTGCGTCATTATGTTACCCCAGCAATCAAAGGCGATATCCTGTTTGTACATGGTGAAGCAGATCCGACGACTAAACTCTCTGATTTGCTTGAATGGGCGAAACCTCAGCGCCATTTAATCACCGTATTGCCAGGTGCAAACCATTTCTTTACAGGTTATTTAAAGCAGTTAAGAATCGCAATTTCGCGTTTTCTTCTTGTGCCATAAATCTGAATTTAAAAAGAATTCTAGGATAAATAAGGTGAATGATTCACTTTATTTATCCGCTCACATCATCCCAACTCAGAGCAAATTTGGCCAAATACTTTTTCACTCGATCACTGTCGTTGGTGGTTTGTCTTTGCTCACGAGATACAGAAAATAAACGCCGTCCAGCATCGGCCATGGATTTCGATTTTTGGCAAACCTCAATCACCCCTTGCAATTGAATACGATCAAATTCATCAATCTGCGCCACTTGTTCAGCACTTAAAATTTTCATCAGTGACGATTGGGTTAAAGCATCTTTATTTTCAGCAATATTCCAAATTTGTTGTAGTCGGCCAATCTCAGCATTTACCTCATGTAAACCAATACGCTCGCCATTGGCTAAAGTCGCCATACGTGTCACGCTTGCCGTTAGATCACGAAAATTCCCCTGCCAACTGGCATCTGCAGATTGCGCAAATTTTAAATATTTTTCTAAGGCATCGGTATGAAAACGTAACTGCCGTTGATGCGCAACAGCAAAACGCTGTAATTCAAAGGTGATGTTCGGTTCAATATCTTCCACACGATCTTTTAAGCTTGGTAAAAAGAAGGTCCATGTATTTAAGCGAGCCCATAGATCTTCACGGAACCGCCCTGCACGAACTTCCTCACGTAAATCTCGATTGGTTCCTGCAATCAACTGAAAGTCAGCCTGAACCTCTTTATCACTTCCTACAGGAAAGAATGACTTATCCTCCAAGGCTTTAAGCAACATGGCTTGCTCATCCAACCCTAGCTCGCCGATTTCATCGAGAAATAAAATGCCATTATCTGCACTTTTTAAATAACCAGTACGTGCTGCAATAGCGCCTGTAAATGCGCCTTTACTATGACCAAATAATGTCGACATCGCACTATCACCAACCAGCGTTGCGCAGTTCACATCAATAAAGCGCCCTGAAAGATGAAATTTTTCCTTTTTCAATTGATAAATTTGCTTAGCTAAATGCGACTTACCGACTCCTGTTGCACCCATAATCAAAATTGGCGCACTTGAGCGTGTTGCAACCAGTTCTACTTCTTGAATCATTTGATTAAATTTTTGGTTCTTCGTGGCAATATTGGCTTTTAACTGCTGCCAATTTTCAGACTGTTCATGTTCAAACCGCTGGGTTAATGCTGCATATCGAGATAAATCTAAATCTATAATCCGATATTCACCCTCAGGTTGTTGTTTACCTGTAGGTGCACTTTGAATGAGTTTGGCTGGTAAATAATGCGCATCAATTAATAAATACCAGCATATTTGCGCAACATGCGTACCTGTGGTGATATGTAATAGATAATGATTGTTCTCAGTATCAAAAGAATATGATTTTACAAAGTCATATAATGCACCATACATATCCGAAAAATCCCAGGGATCACGGATATTCACCTTATGGCCAGTAATCTGGGTTTGTGGTGAGATTTCTAAAGCATCTTGTCGCAAATGATCAATTAAGCTGACATTTCGGCGATCATGTAACAAAACCAGCTCATCAACCACTAAATCTTCATGCATCAACAAACTCATGGTGGGACGCCAACGTTGCCAGCGATCAAGTTTTTTCCCTTGATCTAAAGTAGAACCCACAAAACCAATCACAACTGTTTTTTTAAATTTTTGCATATTTCTATAAATCTATAAAATTTTATATATCTTGCTTAAAGCATAGTTTTATTTTGTCAAAAATCAAATACTGTTTATACCGTCATTTTTTAATATTTTAAAAATCTCAGTTTCTCTTTTGAATATAATGCGACTATACTATTGATGTACAAAGCTTTTACTCACTTCTCCCATCACCGTCTGATTCGACACTTTTTTGATGGAATCCATCCTGCTTTGTTGTAAAAACAATCATAGAAAACATTTTAAATATTCAATAGGTTTTAATTCCTCATGTTACAGTTTACATTCTTAGGGACATCCTCTGGTGTGCCCACATTAACACGCAATGTGTCAGGTTTAGCGATTCATTATTGCAAAAGCAAAGACTGGATATTGGTTGATGCAGGCGAAGGTACACAGCATCGTATTCAACAAGCAAAACTCTCTTTACAACATTTAAAAGCCATTTGCATTACGCATGTACACGGCGATCATTGTTATGGCTTGATGGGTTTACTGGCAAGTGCTGGTATGAATGCACGTAAAGATCCAATCACGCTGATTGCACCCAAAGAAATTCAGCAATGGTTAGAAGTAACCTGTCAATTCACTGAACTTTTCCTGCCTTATCCAATACATTTTATCGATGTAAATACATTGACGAATCCATTGCAATTGGATGAGCATATTTCTATTGACGTTCATCACTTACACCACCGTGTGACAAGTTATGCTTATGGCTTTAAAGCGGCACAAACGCAGCGCAAACTCAATGTTGACGTTTTAAATCAACTCAAAATTCCGAAAGGTAAACTCTGGGGCGATCTACAACAAGGTCAAAATATTGAGTGGAATGGGCAGTCCATCTTAAGTCAAGATGTTCTCATTCAAAACACTCAAAGTGTTTACGCCATTGTCGGTGGAGATAACGACCAGCCAGAATTACTATCCAACGCTTGTCAGGATGCGGCACTACTGATTCATGAAACCACCTATACTCAAGCGGTGTTAGACAAAGTAGGTGCAGGTCCAATGCACAGTTCTGCGAAAATGGTCGCTGAGTTTGCCGAATCGATTCAGCTATCCAATTTAATTGCAACCCATCTTAGTGCCCGTTACCACGATGCACAAGGTGTGCAAAGCATTGGTGATGAAATTGCCCAGTACTATCATGGCAATTTTTATATTGCTGATGATTTTGATCAGTATGAACTAAATATGCACGGCGAATTAACACAGCTTCGCTCTGGGAAACCTTGGGAAAAGTAATTTTCCCAACTTCAATTTAACGCTATGCAATATTATTGAATCATAGATGGTCGTTCTATCGTGTGGAGATATGGATATCGCCCATTGTGTAGGAATGCGGGGGTACAGGATCTATCCCTCGCCCAACATGAGCAAAACAAAGCTCAGCTTTGTTTGCAGCGCAAGGTTTGGCCTCATCTTCAAAAGGTGTGGCAGTGCAAGCTTTTTATATTCAAATAGTTTATTCCGCCATGCAATTAATTTAATTAAAAATATGAATTAAAAAAAATATCTTTTTGTGCCTGAGTTTTTAATAGGTTGACTATATCCCAACTAACTTTGCTTTTAGCTGGAGTTAGTGTCCTTTTTTTATTTGCACAACATTAGGCTCATTGATTTTTATTTTAAAAATAGAAATAAAGATAAAAATCTATAAATAAAGATATTTTATTTTATACCTTTTAAATTTAAAAACACATAACCACTGAACTTTTAAATTTTTTAAACTAATAAAATCAGTAACTTAAAAATAAAATTTCATTCCAGAATAAAACTTGGCACACTCTCTGCAATATCTATCTCAAGAAATTAAAAAATCACTTGAGGATGCTGTCATGGCGAACAAGACAATTTTTGCCTCTAAACAACAGGCAAAACCAAAAACCATTGAATACAACGAAGCTGGTGGTCGCGCATATAAATTAAAATCTCGTGCCGCATTAGCGCAGCTTGCTGCAACAGGTACACTGAATCAGACCTTTTATCAAAATGCACAAGTGCAACTTGATAGTATTCTAAACCTAGCGCTTGAAGTAGAGCCTGAATTTGTGGCTAAAACTGCAATTTATGCACGCCAAAAGGCACATATGAAAGATACACCTGTAGTGTTATTGGCTTTACTTTCTGAACTTAATGCAGAATTATTTAAGCAAGTTTTTCCTTTGATTATTGATAATGGAAAACAGTTGAGAAATTTTGTTCAAATCATGCGCTCTGGAATGATTGGTCGTAAGTCATTAGGTTCATTACCGAAACGTATGGTCAATGAATGGATTCTTTCAGCATCGGATCAACAATTGATTGCGGCCAATATTGGAAACAGCCCTTCACTTGCCGATGTGTTAAAAATGACTCATCCAAAACCAAAGACAGTTCAACACGATGCTTTTTTTGCCTATGTCCTAGGAAAAGAATACCAACTTGTCCAACTACCGACTCAAGTGCAAGCATTGGAAGAGTTTCGATTGGGAACAGCAACACAAGTACCTAAAGTGCCGATGCAGCTTCTAACCAATTTAAATTTGAATGCGAAACAATGGGCCGAAATTGCAAAAAATGGTTCTTGGCAAATGCTACGTATGAACTTAAATACCTTCTTACGCCATGATGTTTTTAAAATCAAAGGAATGACAAAAATCATTGCCGATAAATTGATGGATGAGCAAGCCATAGCCAAAAGTCGAGTATTTCCATATCAATTGATGATGGCTTGGTCTGCACTTGCAGAGGATATGCCACATGAAATTGCCAATGCGCTAAAGTTTGCTATGCAGCGTGCCATCGCCAATGTACCGAAACTTGAAGGAAATGTGGTGATTGCGATTGATGTTTCCGGTTCGATGTCAAGTTCTGTGACAGGTTATCGTCAGGGTGCAACCTCTCAGTTACGTTGCGTAGATGCTGCTGCATTATTTGCTAGTGCATTTAAATATGTAAATCCAAATATTCGTTTGATGCCGTTTGATACTGAAGTTCGTCAATTATCCAATTTCAGCAAAGTACAGGAATATTTAAAACGAAAAAATTTTGGAAAACAGCAAAATTCAGAAATTGATATTTTTGCTTTGGCTAAAAAATTTGCCAGCATGTGTGGTGGTGGAACTGATTGCTCTAAGCCTTTGGAACTGTTAGTAAAAGAAAATGCCAAAGTCGATATGGTAATTTACTTCTCTGATAATGAATCATGGGCAGATCAAGTTCCAAGATCACATCGAAAAACAGGGATGATGCATTATTGGAAACAGCTAAAACAGCATAACCCTGATGCAAAACTGGTGTGTGTTGATCTGCAACCCTATACCACTACGCAAATGCCTGAACATAGCGATGTGATGAATGTCGGTGGATTTTCCGATACGGTATTTCAACTGATTGAAAGTTTTGCCAAAAATGAAATGCATGCAGATCATTGGGTAAACGAAATTGAAAAAATAGATATTACACAAACTCAGCTTTATGCAAGCTGAATGTATAAACAAATTTGATCGAGTCTCTTCAAGTGTTTACATTTAACAATGTCCACACTTGATAAGACTGGGTTAGATAAAAAGCACAAATGCCATAGGAACTACATTTCAAGATTATGCTGTTTCTATATTTAATTGTTGTGCTAAGTAAGAAATTGCCAAATGCAGATAGAACTACATTACTTTGAATAATTGATGTTTTATCGACACCTTTGTTGGCAAAATACATCGCATAAAATGCGTTAAGGACTACATCTTTAATGCGTAGGTCGGTGGTTCAAATCCACCCTTTTCACGCTTTTCCAAGTTTGAAAAGTAGCTCAGTTGGATAGAGCAACGAAACGTCTTTAACATTTTGTTTATGCAAAGCAGTAAAAGAATCAAATGCTTCAAGGACTACATCTTAAAATTGACGTCATCGGTGGTTCGAATCCACCCCATCATTTCGATGATGGTCGCCAAGTGGTAAGGCACGAATGTCTTTGAAAAACTTGTTGATTCACTTGTAGGGCAGTATATGAAAATATGCTGGGGTCATCAGTCCATCAAATACGCATAGGACTACATTAGAATTCACAGATCAGAGGTTAGATTCCTCTGCTGTATATATACAGTCGCTTAAAGCAAAAGCGGTGAATTGTTTGTCTTATAATCAAATTTGTTGATGGACTTTGACCTATGTTTAATCGATCAAATACCTGTTGGATTACACCGCGATCTCACGCACAGTATTTCGGGTACTGCACATATCCAACACCAACTTTTTTTGATCTTGTATATGCAATAATGAAAGTAGATCAAATGCTTTGAGGACTACATTACGCGTTTGTCGGTGCTTCGATACCACCCTGTATGACAAAATACAGTAGCTCAGTTGGTAGAGCCACGACTGTCTTCAGCCTTTTGTTGATGTACTATCATTATAATAAATAGATTTACACGATAAGCAGTCACGAATATAAATTGGATTACAAGGTAACGCCTTAGTGCAGGGGTTAGGCCCTTCTATCGTGTTCACTCACAAAATCGGATCTTAACGTTTGTGGCTGTTTTTCTTTTTAAACTCATCATGTTTAAAAGCGATGCTTGTGAATCAACAAAAAATTTGCTAGCTTGGACACTTCAACTCAAAACCAAAGACAGGTGTCAGTCTGTAAAACGCAAATTATGTCTATACAAGTTATTGTTGACGATAACAATCTTGATCTTGCTTTAGAAAAACTAAGAGTCAAAAAGTACTATTTAGAAACTAACCACTGGTATAAGAAGTGCCAGAACTATCATGAAAAACCGCCAAGTAAAAGTCGTAAAAAAAGCGAACTGAAACTTTTACATGGGCATAGTCAAATCCTAGAAGACGATCCTCTCGCACTGAGGTTAAAAAACCATATCGAAGAACATTATCAACCAAATGATGATAATACGGTATGGGATATGAATAAAAATTAAGATTCACAAATTTCATCAAACTCAGCTTGGGAGAAGAAATTCTCCTAAGCTGAGTTTCATACTATAATCTGTAACATGATAGATATCCTGAATAATAACAATGCGTACTTGGTTTGCTTTCCTCTTATTTCCTTTAGTAATTTTTGTATTCTTATTTTTCTTCTATGTCATTTTCTTACTTTCACTCACTTTGGGCTGCGGTTTCCAGCAAGAAGATATCCCAACCTGCTCAAAAATTTATTATTTTTCAATTATATCAATATTCCCAATCGCTATTTGGCTTGGCTATTTTACAACTAAATTTGCGCCACATTGTGGAAGATATTTCCTTAGTAGTATTTATAGTCTAATATTTTCAATCACTTTATTTGCATACTTACAAGGCTCTAAAATAAGCCTCATCTTTTCAATTGGTTTTAGCCTCCTTTTCTTATTATGTTTAGGAATTGGTTGTTTTATATTTTATTTAAAATATAAAAATAGATAAATTACTATCTAAAATGATATCTATATTTGCATATTTTTTCAAAACGCACATTTAAAATAAAATCTAAATTTATTTACTCATTAAAAATCAATATTTTATAAAATAAAATCAATTAAAAAAACAAACTTGGCACACTCTCTGCAATATATAGAGCATACATCATGAGATGTATATAAATATCACCTGCCTGCAACCGCTTGGCAGGCAGGTTTTGAAAAGGATCAAAGCAATGTCTATGTTAGTCGCAGAACAAATCGAAAAACAAACTTCCTTAGCACAGGAACGTACTTATAACGTAATTCAGGATGCTAAAGGTGTTCCTATAAAAATGTGGACCAAAGGTGTCCCTGTTGATGAGAAATCGAAAGACCAATTATTAAAAACAGCACAAATGCCTTTTATTTATAAATGGATGGCAGTAATGCCAGATGTACATGTAGGAATCGGAGCAACGATTGGAAGTGTAATTCCAACCAAAGGCGCAATCATCCCTGCTGCGGTCGGTGTAGATATTGGCTGTGGAATGATGGCTGCACGTACTTCGCTAAGCGCATCAGATTTACCAGATAACTTATACGCTCTGCGTACCGAACTTGAACGTTTAATTCCGCATGGTATGACCAAAGGTCGTGGTCGTCGTGACCAAGGTTCATGGGATACACCTACTGCACGTGTTGATCAGGCTTGGGCTGAGTTGGTGACTGATTTTGAATATATCTGTGCCAAGCATCCCCGTTTAAAAAATACCAACAACCATAAACAGTTAGGTACTTTGGGAACTGGAAACCATTTTGTTGAAGTCTGTTTAGATGAGCATCAACAAGTATGGATTATGTTGCACTCAGGTTCTCGTGGTGTTGGAAATGCGATTGGTAACCACTTTATTGAGCTTGCACGTAAAGATATGCAAAAGCATTTTATTAACCTGCCTGATAAAGATTTAGCTTATTTAGTGGAAGGGACTGAACACTTTGATGATTATTGGTTTGCGGTGGGTTGGGCACAACGATTTGCCATGAAAAACCGTGAGTTAATGATGGAAGCTGCGGTTCAAGCTTTACGAATCATCATCAATAAACCATTTAATGCCAAAGTTGAAGCCGTAAATTGCCACCATAATTATGTGGATAAAGAAGAACACTTTGGTCAGGAAGTACTGGTAACACGTAAAGGTGCTGTACGTGCCCGTTTGGGTGAGTATGGAATTATTCCGGGTTCAATGGGTGCCAAGTCTTTTATTGTCAAAGGTAAGGGAAATCAGGAGTCTTTCTGTTCATGTTCGCATGGTGCTGGTCGTGTACATAGCCGTACTGCAGCGAAAAAGTTGTTTACTGTGGAAGATCAGATTGAACAAACCAAAGGTGTAGAATGCCGTAAAGATGCAGCCGTGATTGATGAGATTCCATCTGCGTATAAGCCAATTGAAGATGTGATGAAAGCACAAAGTGATTTAGTGGAAGTGGTTTATACCTTAAGTCAGGTTGTTTGTGTAAAGGGTTAGTTGATGCATAAATTAGGGAGATTAAATCACTCATTTATTTCTATTGAATTAAAAATGTTTGATCATGGCTGGGCTGCTTTAATTTTCAAATATGATCAACTAGAAATCTCAATAGATTTATCAGATGTTTATGATCCGTTTCAAGATTTGGTGAATTGGGGTGGAATATTCAACAAAATATTCTGCCAGCCTCTATTGAGATAGATGAAGAAGGTCATGTTGTTAAAATTGTTGCAGAAAACTCGATTATAGAGGATCAATTAATTATTCGATTTATTGCAAAGTCTTTTGTGCATACTCTTAAATTGAATAAGTATTTTTTTCTGAACACTTTGAAACAAGAAATACAACGTTTTTTTGAAAATGATTTTAATCAACATGAATGGCATGAAATTTACCCAGTACGTAATCTACCATTTTTCTGTATTAACGACTGGGTACTTAATCACACTTGGATTAATCAAAATGAGTAATACCAATGGATCGCTCTAAACAAGTCAAGATCAGTCATTACGATCTTTTGGCTAATCAAGCAATCCATCTTGAATTACCACAAGAGCCATACATTGTTGTGCTAGCAATACACAACAACAATGTAACCAATGATTGGCGCAATCAATGCAGTGATTGGATTGTAAAATCTAAACAATGCTATTGGGCTTTAGCTTGGGGCCATGAATGTTCAATTTGGGATGATGCATTGGATTATTCTTATTTAGAATTTTGTAATTATGATCTACCTGAAGACGATGATTATAATTTCATGACCACTTGGCATGAAAATCAAACTTTAGAAGACGTTATAGAATTTGCCGAATCAATCCCAGTTGATACACTACCCCAGCAAACTTTATATGAAATCGTTGTGTTAAATATTTATTGACTATTAAAAGCGATAAGGAAAATAAAATGAAACTTGCAGAAGCACTCTTATTACGAAGCGATCAACAAAAGAAACTCGCTTCATTGAAACAACGTATCAATGCGAACGTATTGGTACAGGACGGTGATGAGCCATCCGAGGATCCAAATGAGTTATTAAAGCAAGTATTTGCATTAACTCAAGAATCCCAAAAACTTGTTTATGCCATTCATCAAACCAATGCTTTGGCAAAATTAACAGATGGTCGTTCATTATTGGCTTTACTTACTCAACGTGATGAGCTTGTGGAGCGCCATAAAATTTTAACGTCTGCCATCAGCAACACACAACGTGAGCCTGACCGCTATAGCACACGTGAAATCAAATGGCATAAGGTCATTCCAGTATCATCCTTGCAAAAACAATCCGATGATATCAGTGCCAAATTACGCGACTTGAATGTATTGATACAAGCCACCAATTGGCAAGTTGATTTACTTGACGTTTAAAGCCATCATTTAAAAGCTTTGATAGGGCTTTACCCTATCAGATCTCGAAATATATTGGGCGAGTACAAGATCTAAGGCTGTATAGATTGAAATAAAAGTCAGCATCATTTTTGGGTAATGACAGCGAAGCGGATTTAGAGCGGAAACGCACCAATCAAATCCATCACCTATCATCACTTAAACCTTTGTGAATCAGAGTGACTATTCACACTGTATTACCACGTACTGACAATATATTTCACCTTTTCTCAAGTGATTCGTCATTTGAGAAAACCCGAACATACTGGGCGAGTGCAAGATCCCCTACCTCCACAACATAGGATTGAAAATAAGGTGTAGTGGCTTGATGAGCGAGCGGGTTAGCTTAAAACTTTAAGCACAAATCAACCCATCACTACGTACAATGCAAACCTTTGTGAGAGCAAAGTTACAATGCACTGAGCATCACCATGCACTGACAGTATGTTCACCCCTTTTAGGAATTTTAATGAATTACCATTGTTCTTGTTGTCATCATTACACTAGAGATCAACCCTCTGGTAATTTTGACTTTGAGATTTGTCCAGTTTGTTTTTGGGAAGATGATCCTGTACAAAATATTCATCCAAATTCAAAAAGTGGTGCAAATGCAATCTCATTAGCAGAGGCACAAGATAATTATCAACAATATACTGTAAGTGAATTACGATTTTTAAAACATGTTCGAAAACCGAATGATTTAGAAAGAAATGATGAAAAACAAAATGAACACATTAGTAAAAAATAAAACCATCCAAATTGATGGCTCACAAGGCGAAGGTGGAGGGCAAATTTTAAGAACTGCCCTTTCATTGTCTATGTTAACAGGTATTCCATTTGAGCTTGTGAATATTCGTGCAGGACGTAAAAAGCCGGGCTTGATGCGGCAGCATTTAGTCTGTGTACAAGCATCACAACGCATCAGTAATGCCATTGTGGAAGGTGCTGAACTACATTCACAAAAATTATATTTTCAACCCCAACAAGTTCAGGCGGGTAAATATGATTTTCATATTGGTTCAGCCGGTAGCACAGTATTGGTTTTACAAACACTACTACCAGCACTGATGATGCAAAATGAAATCAGTCAAATCAGTATCCACGGCGGAACACATAATCCAATGGCACCGACTGCAGATTTCATAGAGTCTTGCTTTCTACCTGCTCTTCATAAACTTGGAATAAAAGTCGACTTTGAATGCGAACGTGCTGGTTTCTTTCCAATTGGTGCGGGTCAAATCAATATTACAACTTATCCTTGGATAGATAAGCTTGAATATTCAGTATTAAATAAAGGCAAATTACTGGAAATACGTGGCTATGCCGCTGCCTTAAATATTCAACAGAATATTGCGGATCGTGAACTGGAAGTATTGCATAACAAATTGAGCTTAAGCCAACGTAATAGACTAAATTTTCAAGGGATTAGCCAAGGGAATACAGCTTTTGTGGTGTTAAATTACCAACACCATCAACAAGTATTTTCTGCGTTAGGTGAAATGAAGAAAAGTGCAGAAAAAGTAGCGCATGATTTAGCCAAAGAAGTTAAATCCTTTTTAGCTTGCGATGCTGTGGCTGACGAATACCTAGCAGACCAACTTTTATTGCCTTTAGCTTTAGGTAAAGGCGGTGAGTTTACTGCTCAAGTTGTCAGTGAACACACTACAACACAAGCTAAAATGATTCAAAAATTCTTAGATTGTGAAATTCACTTTGAAGCAATCAATGATATTTTTAAGGTGAGTGTCATCACATAAGCTTCAGCTATGCTAAATCCAGTTTACAAGCTCATCAATTGCTTATCTTTATGTGCCAATTCATTTTAAATTTCATACTTATTGGCACATTATGTAAATAAATGACCCAACTATTCATTATATAATCAACGCCTTAAATAAGTATGATTTTAAAGTAGAAAATACCCACTTAAGGAATAAGGGAAATGATGAGAGTTTTATTGGGGACAGCATGTATCGCATTTTTAACATCGACAGCTTTTGCAGAAGATATTGTGGGAACCTGGCGTTATATCGATGACAAAACTGGTGAAGCAAAGGGACTGGTTAAAATTGAAAAACAAAGTAACGGTACCTATGCGGGTACAGCATTAAAAGCAACACCACGCCCAGGCTACACTCCAAAAGAATTTTGCACCAATTGCCCTGCACCTTATACCAACAAGCCAATTATTGGCTTACAGGTAATCTCTGGGCTAAAGACAGATGATCATGTGAGTTATACTGATGGGAAAATTATTGACCCAGTTTCAGGCAAAATCTATCGCTTAAAAGGTAAAGTCAGCCCAAATGGCAAGAAACTATTTCTTCGTGGATATTTAGGTATTTCAGCAGTAGGGCGTAGCCAAACATGGTTACGTGTCGAGTAATAGCATAATTTAATTCATAATAGAAATGACAGTTTTATCTCAATCAAACTGTCATTTCTAAACATCTATTTTGAATGATTTTTAAATCAGTTATTCACAGCAAGTTGATATAAAAAATCTAAATGTGTGGCAGCATCACCCTTATCTAAATTGAGATCACTGGCGCGCCCACCCAATCTCAGTGCAGGAAGATAACAATACATTTGATTTTCAGCTAATTTACCATATTGAGTTTGCGCCTTTACTAAGGCTGATTTTTCTAAAAATTGCTCAATGATCTCATCATCACAAATCCAGTCATTAAAAAAATCTGTTAATGACCAAGCTGTTACCCCAATATCCGAGTTGTGCGGGTCGATAAAGGATACATCCTCATCGCCATCTTCGCTTAATAAACGATAATAAAACACCAAACCAAATGCCGAAATAGCAATGGGTAATCGGGTCATATCAGGTTGATCTTTCATTAACCATGACCAAAGCACATCTTGATAAAGCTCAGGGTTAATGATCTGTAGCAAACCGTTGCCATAGAAGCCAAAACCATGATTTTGCCAAAGCTCTAAGAGCGCTTCAGGTAAATACGCTTGATATTTTTTTACAGTTTCAAAGCTTACTGTGTTTCCTGCCTGATCTACTGAAAATTTATTGATAAATGTTTGTAATTGCATAGCTATCCTCTAGGTCCTGCTTATACTTTCCATTCAAATCCACTAAACGCATCATCTTCTTTTAATGTATTTTCTACAGCATTTGCCAATTGCTTAATCATGCTCTGGGTTGCAATCTTCTTAAACCATGCTTGTTCTTCATCAGCATGGGCTGAAATTTCACAAGTTAATAAGCCCTGATCATTTAAATGACAATTAACCCCCAAACCAATTGGATGATTTTCTACGCTGACAGCGAGATCTTCATCTGAGTGTGTTGTTTCCGCTTTAAAGCCATATTGAGACAGTTGTTTTAACAACAAAGTCGTCACATATTCCTGAGTGACATAACATACATTTTCACCATGATTGTGACTGTTAATATGATTCTCACAGTTTGCAGTAAATTGTAATGTTCTCATTGCTTCATCCAAAAGGCTTTATAGTTGTATGGTTTTAGAATAAGCAATATAAACAAAACAGCCAAGCATTTGCTTGGCTGTTTTTAATTAATTATACAAATATTAGACAAGGACTGATTTATTCGCTGACTTGAATCTGAAGCCCCGCCTGATTGGTGAGTTCAGTAAATGTTGGGAAACTTGTTGCTACAGTTTCAGTGCCAATAATCTTAATCTCGCCAGAGTTACGTAACCCCGCCATAGAAAAACTCATTGCAATACGATGGTCATGGTGCGATTCAATTTCACCGCCAGAGAAAATAGCAGACCAGTCACCCGATTTACCTTTTCCTTCAATGATGATGCCATCATCAGTTGGCGTACAATCAATCCCCATGGTTTTTAAACCATCCGCCATCACTTGAATACGATCAGACTCTTTAACCCGTAATTCAGCAGCTCCTGTCAACACCGTTTGCCCTTCAGCACATGCAGCAGCAATAAACAAAGATGGAAACTCATCAATTGCCAAAGGTACTTGATCTTCTGGCATATGAATGCCTTTCAATGTACGGGTACCACGGATACGGATATCAGCAATCGGCTCACCGCCTGCAATTCGTTCATTTTCAACAGTTAAGTCTGCACCCATTTGCTTAAGGATTTCGATTACACCTGTACGAGTTGGATTAATCCCAACAGCTTCAAGGGTAATATCTGAACCTTCAGTAATGGCAGCACCCACCATAAAGAATGCAGCAGAAGAAATATCAGAAGGTACTTGAATCTCTGTCCCAACTAACTTGCCACCACCGTGTAATGAAATACGATTACCTTCCGTTTTCACAGCATAACCAAAAGCACGTAACATACGCTCAGTATGGTCACGGGTTGGTTCAGGTTCAGTCACAGAGGTTTCACCCTCTGCCCATAGACCTGCCAATAAAATCCCAGATTTGACTTGCGCAGATGCCATTGGCAAATCGTAATGAATGCCTTTCAGTGCTTGAGCACCAGTGATAGAAACAGGCGGAGTACCACGTTCACCTGTGGTTTGAATTTGCGCACCCATTTCACGTAAAGGTTTTGCTATACGCTCCATTGGACGCTTAGACAAAGACGCATCACCCGTCATCACAGAGTCAAACTGTTGTGCTGAAAGCATGCCTGAAAGCAAACGCATCGATGTACCAGAATTACCCATGTACAGTGCCGTTTTGGGTGCTTTTAAACCATGAATACCCACACCATGGATGGTCACTTCACCATTTTTAGGGCCTTCAATACTAACCCCCATATCGCGAAATGCTTGAAGTGTTGCTAAAGCATCTTCACCTTCAAGGAAACCTGTAACGTGGGTTGTACCTTCAGCAATTGCACCAAACATGATGGAACGATGTGACACTGACTTGTCACCCGGCACGGTAAATTTACCTTTAAATGTCTTCTCACCCGGCAAAATGGTAAATTGTTGTGTCACCTTATTTTTCTCCATCAAAGGTTTATTGGCGAGCATATGATTGAAATGCTGTCGTGCCGCTTGTGCATGTCCTAGCAATCCCATCAGGGCTTGTGAATTCTCATCTTCAATCAGTTGACGTAATGTCGCAAGTTGCGTTTCAAAACCATCAACTGCTTTCAATATGGCTGTTTTATTGGCAAAAAATATATCATGCCACATCTGCGGATCACTGGCAGCAATACGTGAGAAGTCACGAAAACCTCCAGCGGCATAACGGAAAATATCTAAGTTATCTTCACGATTTGCAAGCTGTTCGACCAGATTAAATGCCATCAGATGCGGTAAATGACTGGTATGTGCCAACACTTCATCATGTTTGTCCACATCCATACAAATGACTTCTGCTTTTGCAGCCTGCCAAAGCTGAATCAGTTTTTCAACTGCCCAATCAGCACTAGTCGGCAACGGCGTTAGAATCACTTTATGATTCACAAACAAGTCAACTTTACCTGCATGGACACCTGTATGTTCTGCACCAGCAATTGGATGACCAGGTACAAAACCTACAGGAAGATTTTCACCATAGACAGCATGTGCTGCTGCCACCACGTTCCCTTTGGTACTTCCGACATCGGTAATAATGGCGTTTTCAGAAACATAGGCTTGAATCGTTTCAAGTACTTTCTGAGTTGCACGAACGGGCAAAGCCAGAACGATTAAATCTGCATCTTTTACAGCTTCTACAGGATCACTAAAACCCGCAGAAATAATTCCTAAAGCTTTTGCATCTTCCAGCGTTTTCTTTGAGCGGGTTGACGCAACAACATTTTCAGCAAGATGTTCGGCTGCAATCACACGGGCTAGACTTGAACCAATCAGTCCAAGTCCAATAAAAGCAACTTTTTTAAATAAAGGTTGTGACATAACGATTTTGAACTACCTATTTCACAACAACATCAAAGCACAGCAATCGGATATGAACCCAGTACACGTACTTCTTTAACCAGTGGACGAATATCTTCAATCGCCGCTTTAACATTGTCCTGTTCCACATGACCTTCAAGATCAATGAAGAATACATACGCCCATTTTTCAGGTAATGCAGGACGGGTTTCAATACTGGTCAAACTAATGTTGTGTTTTGCAAATGGTGCAAGAATTTCCAATAAAGCCCCTGCACGGTCATGTGCTGAAATCAGTAATGAGGTTTTATCATTGCCACTTTGCGGTACCTTTTCACGACCAATGACCAAGAATCGTGTCGTATTTTCAGGATTATCTTCAATATTTCCGTGGAGAACTTCCAAGTCGTAAATACTTGCAGCCACATCAGATGCAATTGCTGCTGAATGCCATTCATTGCGAATACGGCGAGCAGCCTCTGCATTTGAGCTTAAAGCTACACGTTCTACACCCGGATAATGTGCATCCAACCACTTACGACATTGCGCAAGTGTTTGTTGATGTGCATAAATTTGTTTAATACTGTCTTTACGAGTATTTGAAGAAATCAGGAATTGGTGATGAATACGCAATTCAACTTCACCAATCACATTTAAATGCGATGCTTTAAAACAGTCTAAAGTATGGTTGACCACACCTTCAGACGAGTTTTCAACTGGAACTAAACCATAATGTGCACTGCCCGCTTCAACCTCACGGAACACTTCATCGATCGTTGGTAGTGGACGAACCACAGCATCCTGACCAAAATGTTTTAATACAGCAGAATGTGTATAAGTACCGACTGGACCTAAAAATGCAATACTTTGTGGTGCTTCAAGTGCCAAACATGCAGACATAATTTCACGGAATAAACGTGCCATGGTTTGATCTGACAATGGCCCTTCATTGCGCTCCATAACTTGACGTAAAACCTGTGCTTCACGTTCAGGACGATAAAATAACGGATTCTCTTCTGCTGCAAATTTTGCTTTAGCAACTGATTCCGCCAGTTTTGCACGGCGATTGATAAGTTGTTGGATTTGCTGATCTACAGAGTCAATATCTTCACGGATTTGAGCAAGATCTAGAGAAGTCGTTTTTTGATCATCGTTGATCATTGTTATGTCGCCCTTTAAAGTCGAGAATTACGAGAAGTCTATGTTTTAGACCACTGACAGTATAACAATAGTTCAGTTTAATTTGTTGGGCAATAGTGCATTTTTCAATGTTTCACTTTCAACTTATATATTGAATAAAATGTCATCACTTTATAACTTTTCTGACCACAAAATGAATTACAAAGCAGCTATAGAATTTTAAGCATTGCGCTCTATGATAAAAAGCATAAGCGCATTTCGAGTCATAGAATATGAATAAAAAAATCGCTGTTCTCATTACCCATGATTTCGAAGATGCGGAATATCATCATCCCGTTGAAGCTTTTCGAGCTGCAAGCCATTCTGTGCGCAATATTGAAAAGTCTGCGGGGAATATTGTGTATAGCAAACAAAGAAAATCTTCGGTCAGTATAGATTTAGGTATTGATGAAATCTCTGTTCGGGATTTTGATGCGTTGATGATTCCGGGTGGATATTCCCCTTATCATCTTAAAGAAGATGAACGATTTATTGATTTTTTACGTAATTTTGCCAATGCGCAAAAACCTATTTTTTTATGTTGTTACAGTAGCCATTTGCTTATCGATGCACAAATTGCCATTGGACGACGCTTAACCTCGATTGAAGATATCCTCAAAGAACTTAAAGACGCTGGCGCTGTGGTTTTTGATCGCGAAGTGGTAAACGACAACAATTTATATATTTCTTCACGCTCGACTTTTGAACTGCCTATCTTTATTAATGAATGTTTAAATGTATTAAGTGCTTAGCTTATTAGTTTTAACCTTGTTTATGAGATTTTGTATCTCTTTTATAAGTCAAAATAATCATATTGCATGAATCATATGAGTATTGAAAGCCCATTCCTCATTTGGGAAAAGACTAGGATGACGGAGCTTTTATGTTGATCTATGCTTTAAAAAGGATTTACGACTGAAGCTTAATATAAAAATTTAAAAGCTCATCAAAAAAGCGAAATCATTAATTCACGTATCATTGCCTGTACCAATGGGTCTAAACGTTTAAGCTAAAATCACGTTGTAAGGGCTTTACAGCGATATGATTTGACTTATTCAATACAGCCTCACTAGTGGTCAAATATACATAATCAAAGCTTGACCATTAAAACTTATAACAGAATTGAAAAAGAAATATGATCTCCTGAATATATCTTCTCTTTTTTGCGAATCTCTGCTTTAAGTGGCAGTAAATAGCCCTCTGATTGCTTGTCAGGAAATATAGATGTTTTCCAGATACTTTTACCCAGTGTGACAGTAATAGGTACAGCACCCCAGCTTCGTTTCTGATGAATGTATTTTTTTATTTCTTCAGATTGTAATTTGGAAATAAGAGCATAATGCCATCCACCAACACCCAAATACTGCTGGACTGTTGATTCAATTTGAAAAGAAACTCCATAATCCATCATTTTAATTTCACTCAAAAGTTTAAACAGCTTATCGTTGTTATATCTACTTCATTCGCCAATTCTATTTTTTAGATAAGGCATGAGCACATTACCACTGACTTATTATTGTACAAATCCAATCAAGCAAACAAGACCTACACCTACGTATTTGATCAATTGTTGTTTGCTCTACCTTTACTTTTTAATATTTGTTTTTCAATATATTTATTTGATTTTTCTCAATATATTCCCATCAAAATAAAAAAGCTGTTCATGTTTCATAAAAAACATGAACAGCTTATATTTATATTAGTGTTACATATACACTATCGACCAATGATGCCACGTGCCACGATTTCTTTCATGATTTCATTTGTACCACCATAAATACGCTGAATACGTGCATCTACAAAGAAACGAGAAATTGGATATTCCGTCATATAGCCATAACCACCAAACAGTTGTAGCAAGCTGTCGATGATTTTCATCTGCATATCCGTACTAAAACTTTTTAAAGCTGCTGCTGTTTCAACATCCAATTTACTTTGTTTATACAAAGCTAGATTTTGGTTATAGAATGCTGCTGTTGCCAACTCATCAATTTTTGCTTGAGCCAAAACAAAACGAGTATTTTGGAAGCTGCCAATTTTCTGACCAAACGCTTGACGTTCCTGTACATACTGAGTAGTGATATCGATTGCACCACGAATTGCACCAAGTGCCGTTGCTGCAATTGCAGTACGTTCACGAGGTAACTCTTGCATCAAATAGGCAAAACCTTGCCCTGCACTACCTAACAATTGATTTGCTGGAACTTTAACATTATCAAAGAACAGTTCTGAGGTATCTTGAGAATGCAAACCAATTTTATCGAGGTTGGTGCCCTTTTTAAATCCATCTAGATGTGTATCAACCAATAAAAGTGACACACCTTTTGCACGCGCTTGTGGATCAGTTTTTGCTGCCAGTACCACTAAATCTGCATGCTGACCATTTGAAATAAACGTTTTAGAACCATTCAAAATATAATGGTCACCATTTAAAATCGCACTACTACGCATCCCTTGTAGGTCTGAACCCGCACCCGGTTCCGTCATCCCAATTGCGCCCACCACTTCACCTGACACCATTTTAGGTAACCAGTATTGCTTTTGTTCTTCGTCGGCAATATGCAAAATATAAGGAGCTGCAATTTCTGAATGGCATGAAATCGCGGTAGACAATGCACCATAGCCTGCACGTGCAGACTCTTCAACCAACATCAATGAATATTCAGTTGGAACGCCGTAACCACCATACGCTTCAGGTACATCAACACAAAGATAGCCATTTTCACCCAATAATGACCATACTGAACGTGGCATTAAACCTTCTTTTTCCCATTGCTCATAAAATGGAGCAACGTGTTCACTCATAAAACGTTTAAAGTTATCACGAAAAAGTTCTAAATCTGCATCATATGCCAACATGTCTTGTATTCCTTTCAATCTGAGTTTTTGATTTTATGATCCCTAGCATGCTAATCATTTTTTGCAGACTTGTCATGACCACATGAGGTCATTTTTTCTGAGCATTTTTGCGAATAAAGAAAAGACTTTTCTATAAAAAAGAGTAATCAGCTTTCGCCAATTACTCTTTAGGTTGTCAATGAACAATCAAAACTTAGAATTTATCATCTTTAAGCATCGGTAAAGAAGAATTTAGCTTGGTGATCTCACTCATCAATTTATTCACAACGGATGGAATTAAGGCATCTGCCATTTGTGCAGCTTGTAAACCTAACTTTTCGCCAAGTGTTGGCTTACGACGTGTTTGAATCACATATACGTCATGTTGTGGCAATAAGCTCAGCAAGTATTCATCTGAAGTTTGCAATTTATCCACTAAATTTAAATTGCGCGCATCTTCACCATACCAGTGTTCACCTGTTGCAACTTTTTCGACATTGAGTTGCGGGCGATATTTTTCAACAAAATGCTTAAATAATTGATGCGTTTGTTGTAACTCTTCTTCAAATTTTGCTTTACCTTCTGGGGTGTTTTCACCAAACATCGTCACAGTACGTTTAAACTGACCTGCGGTATATAGCTCAAAATCAACATGATGTTCTTTTAACAGTCGATTAAAATTAGGGACTTGCGCAACAACGCCAATCGAACCAACCACAGCAAATGGTGCAGAGACGATTTCACTTGCGATACACGCCATCATATAACCGCCACTCGCAGCCACTTTATCCACGCAAATCGTCAGATTAAAGCCTGCATCACGTAAACGAACCAATTGTGCAGCTGCAAGACCATAACCATGCACCATACCACCTGGGCTTTCTAAACGAACAATGACACGATCACGCCCTGCTTTTGCTGTCGCAAGAATTAATGTAATTTCTTCTCTTAAGTTTTCTACAGCTGAAGCCTGTACATCTCCTTTAAAATCTAAGACATAGATTTTTTGATTATTTTTTTTACGTACACGTGCTTCTTTTACAAACTGTTGAGTCAGTTGAAACAATTCCAATTTCGATGCAGTTGACTGAGCAATTCTTTTTCTTTGCTCATTAATTCGAGCATTTAAATGACTGATGCGAATTTCTGCGGGTACTTTGGGTAAATGAAATAACATAGAATTTATAATCTCGAATATCTAAGGAAATGCTTTTCTAATAAGATGCGGACGGATCAGTTAAATTTCAATACACTTTTTGAAAAATTCGACAAAACTCAATTCACTTCGACTTGATGCATGATCAAAAGATTTAGCTAGACTTTTAAAAACAACAATAACTAAATTTTAGTTATAGAATACATAGCTTTTTTTTATAGTTAAAAACGCATGAAAATTCGAGTAAAGATAAGCGTTTTGAATAAATTAAGATTTTATTAATAGTTTTTACATCTAAGTTAAGCTTTGCAGATTTCAGCATATTCAGCGACTTTATCTTGAAAATAACGCAAATGCCACTTGGTAGAACTTTTGCTGGCTTTTCTTATGACAAATTCACATAAAAAAACATAGACATGTTTATATCAAACAGAAAATACAAATAATCATATATCACACATTTTAAAAATTTATATTGGGTTATTTACCAGCTCTTTTTATCTAAATAACATATTTGTTATTTTGATTAAACTATTTAAAATCAACACGTTAAAAAGAATAATTACATTTTTTAAATTTATGAACATTATCGTGTCATTTCTTTAAAAAATGTTTAATTTTATCAACATCAAGGATAAGGATTGAGTATGGATATCTCCTCACACGATGAACACCTACCCCCTAAAAAACAAAAGTTTTATCAAATCCTCTATGTTCAGGTTATTTTTGCCATTGTACTTGGTATCCTTCTTGGACACTTTTGGCCAGATATTGGTGCAAGTTTAAAACCATTAGGTGATGCATTTATTAAACTGGTCAAAATGATTATTGCGCCTGTTATTTTCTTGACGGTTGTCACTGGAATATCAGGCATGAAACATATGGGAACTGTAGGACGAGTAACGGGTAAAGCAATGCTTTATTTCCTAACATTCTCTACACTCGCATTAATCGTCGGGATGATTGTTGCCAATATTATTAAACCAGGACAAGGTTTAAATATTGACCCTACATCATTGAAATCAGAGAAAGTTGTTGAGTACGCTGAAAAAGCACATGACGCTTCGATTGTCGACTTCTTGCTGAATATTCTTCCAACAACCATCGTTAGCCCATTAACAAGTGGTGACATTCTACAAGTTCTATTTGTTGCCGTATTATTTGGTTTATCCTTGGCTGCGGTAGGCGAAAAAGGTCAACCGATTGTAGACTTCTTAAATAACCTTACAGCACCCGTATTCCATTTAGTTGGAATGCTGATGAAATTTGCTCCGATTGGTGCTTTTGGTGCAATGGCATTTACAATTGGTAAGTATGGTATTGAAAGTATTGGAAATCTTTTACTTTTAATTATGACATTCTATATCACTGCCTTACTCTTTATTCTGGTTATTTTGGGTGCAGTAGCGCGCTATAATGGATTTAGAATTACAGATCTAATTCGCTATATCAAAGATGAATTATGGTTGGTTTTAGGGACCAGTTCATCTGAAGCTGCACTTCCATCATTGATGCGTAAAATGGAAAAAGCAGGCTGCGAAAAATCTGTGGTTGGCTTGGTTATTCCTACCGGTTATTCATTTAACCTCGATGGTACCAACATCTATATGACGATGGCAGCGCTCTTTATTGCACAAGCATGTAATATCGATTTGAGTATTCAAGACCAAATCTTATTATTGCTCGTTGCAATGCTGAGCTCTAAAGGTGCTGCTGGTGTTACAGGTGCCGGATTTATTACTTTAGCAGCCACATTGTCTGTTGTTCCAGCAGTTCCTGTTGCAGGTATGGCTTTAATTCTAGGTATTGACCGCTTTATGTCTGAGTGTCGTGCACTAACCAATTTAGTTGGTAATGCTTGTGCGACGATTGTTGTGGCGCGTTGGGACAATGCTTTAGATAAAGACAAACTGGCTGCTGCATTCGCTCATCCGAGTAAAGCACACTATGATGCTAAAGCAGTTGAACAACATCGTGAAGATCCAACCGATTAAAAACATCCGATAAGTAATATTTGTAATAAGAAGGAGCTTTTGAGCTCCTTTTTTTATATAAAGCAACTATGAATAGATCAAAAAATTAAAAATAACAACCAATTGCTATTCGCATATAAAATAAAGCACTAACTGAAAAATAGGTTTAATACACAAAGCTTAAAATGATGTATTTCTTAAAAGCATTTGTCTAATTTACCCATTCTCAATAGATTGGTTTTATTCAGACAATACCAAACTTAAACAAAAATACTTCATTCAAAAGACTTAACGAAAACAGTATTACTCCCCTATTTCAGTACTCATCAATAAATAGATTTAGACGATCCATTCATTATTTTAAAGCTTAAGTTTTTAATAGTTTTTGATCCACCATTCTCATCAATTTAATTCATTGCTTCAGACTCTTATATACTTTATCTATAAAAAAAGAGCCTTTCGGCCCTTTAATTTCACATCTAAACTTATCTTGATTAATATTCTACTTAACCGAAACGGCCGGTAATATAAGCTTCAGTCAATTGGTGATCTGGTTGAGTAAAGACTTTCTCTGTAGAGTTCACTTCGATTAAGTCACCTAAATGGAAGTATGCTGTACGATCAGAAACACGCGCTGCTTGTTGCATGGAGTGGGTTACAATTGCGATTGTATATTGCGTAGAAAGCTCAGAGATTAACTCCTCAACTTTTGCTGTAGCAATTGGATCAAGTGCAGAACAAGGTTCATCCATTAAAATCACTTCAGGGCTTACCGCAATCGTACGTGCAATACACAAACGTTGTTGCTGACCACCTGAAAGACCTGTACCTGGCTGACTTAAACGATCTTTTACTTCATCCCACAAACCTGCTTTACGCAAGCTATTTTCAACAATCTCTTCTAAATCATACTTATCTTTGGCTAAACCATGCAGTTTAGGCCCATAAGCAACATTATCAAAAATTGATTTAGGGAACGGGTTTGGTTTTTGAAATACCATTCCAACTTGAGCACGAAGCAGCACAACATCTAGATTTGGATCATAAATGTCTTGATTGTCTAAGCGTACTTTACCTGTTACACGGCAAGTATCAATCGTATCATTCATACGGTTCAAGGTACGTAGAAATGTTGATTTACCACAACCTGATGGTCCAATAAATGCAATCACTTCATTTTCATAAACTTGAAGATCAATACCCTTAATCGCTTCTGCGTCACCATAGTAAACATGTACATCTTCAGCACTAAGTTTCACAGTTGTATTTTTTTCTTTCTTCGGTGTCGAAGACTCAAACTGGGAGACAAAAGAAGTGCTTGCTTGCTTTTGCTTACTATCAGTCGATGTAAATTGAGATTGTTCAGAATTCACGGTTGTATCCTGTCTTAAGGAATTTTTAGTTTCTACAGTATTCATCTCTATTCTGCCCTCTTTTACCAGCGAACTTCAAATTTCTTACGTAACCAAATTGCAAAGCTGTTTAGACCGACCATAAGTGCCAATAACACAATGATGGCTGCAGCCGTACGCCCTTCAAAGAAGTTACGTAATTCATTACCTTGCCATAAGTAAACTTGAACAGGTAAAGCCGTAGATTGATCTAATGGAGATACTGGAATATTTGCAACGAAAGCGCTCATACCAATTAATAGTAATGGTGCGGTTTCACCCAATGCATGAGCAATACCAATAATCGCACCTGTCATAATCCCCGGTAGAGCCAAAGGCAATACATGGTGGAATACTGTTTGTAAACGAGAAGCACCAATACCTAACGCCGCTTGGCGAATTGATGGTGGTACTGCTTTCAATGAAGCACGTGTGGTAATAATTACTGTAGGCAAAGTCATTAAACTTAAGACCAAACCACCAACCAAAGGTGCTGATATAGGTAAATGCATCCAACCAATAAAGATGGCAGCACCCAACAGACCAAATACAATCGATGGAACTGCTGCAAGGTTATTGATATTGACTTCAATGATGTCAGTAATAAAGTTTTTCGGTGCAAACTCTTCTAGATAAATCGCACTTGCTACACCCAATGGAATAGAAATCGCGATCACAATTAACATCATGAACAATGAACCCATAAACGCACCAGCCAAACCTGCTGTTGCTGGTGAGCTGCGTGAATCTGGATTGGTGAACATTTGCGTGTTAAAAGTACGGTTAATAATCCCCTTCGCAGCCAAGTCATCAGAAAGTTGACGCACTTCTGGACTAAGTTGTTGCTGCTCATCAGGCAATGAACGATCGATATGACCAGCCAACCACACATCAATATTGGCATCAGCAAGGAAATTAAGTTCTACCGTTTTACCAATCAATGCTGGGTCTTTAAAGACCATATCACGGATACGATATGCTTCTGAACTGGTGTAAATACTTGAAAGATCATCACGACGACTTTCGAGTGCAGGGTCTTTTGCAATGATTGCATTTACAATCAATGCATCCCAATCGACCATACCCATTTTTGTTTGCCAGTCGACATAACGCTCTTGAAATACAGCAGGAGATTCGCCCACTTTTTGTGTTGGTTTTGGTCCAGCATCAATCATACTTGGATCAAAATACACAGGTACAGTCATACTTGCTTGCCAAAATGCTGGCAACCCTTTGTATAAGATACTTCCAAATAAAATTGCAACAAATGCCAAACCAATAATCACTGCTGAAAAACCAGCAAAACGGAAGGTCTTTTCTTTACGATGGCGTTTTGACAATGAGCTGGCGATTTTAGCTTTACGTTTTTCTCGCAACTCAGCGGCAGCTTGAGGATCAAATACATTTTGATCCACAGGAGATGTATTTGATGTACTCATTCGTATTGCTCACGATATTTACGCACGATATAAAGTGCGACAATGTTTAAACACAATGTAATGGTAAATAAAGTTAAACCCAGCGCAAACGCAACCAATGCCTGCGGACTTGCAAAGTCTGTGTCGCCTGTTAATTGTTTTACAATCGTTACAGTAACTGTTGAAACAGCTTCAAGTGGATTGATATGTAACAATGGACTATTACCAGCAGCAAGAACCACAATCATGGTTTCACCGACTGCACGAGATACTGCAAGTAAGAATGCACCCGTAATACCTGGTAAGGCAGCTGGAAGAACCACTTGACGAATGGTTTCAGATTTGGTCGCACCTAAACCTAAAGAACCATCACGTAGGGCACGTGGCACTTGAGTGATAATGTCATCTGACAAAGAAGATACGAATGGGATAATCATAATACCCATTGCAAAACCTGCGGTTAATGCACTGGTCGCATTAACTTCAACACCAATTGAATCACCAATAGATTTGAAGATTGGGCCAATCACCATCATGGCAAAAACACCATAAACAATGGTTGGAATACCTGCTAAAACTTCAATTGTCGGCTTTGCCCATGAACGGAATCGAGGTGAAGCATATTCAGCAAGATAAATTGCAATCATTAAACCCAGTGGAACAGCAACCAGTAGTGCAATACCACTGACCATGAGTGTTCCCCACAGTAATGGTAATAAACCATAACTTCCTTCAGCATTACCTGAAGTACTAAAGCCAGGATTCCACTCTGTACCAAAGAAGAAGTCGATTGGACTTACAAACTGGAAAAAGTGCATCGCTTCACTGAACATCGACATCACAATACCCACAGTCGTGAGAATCGCAACACCTGAACACAGAATCAAAACAACGTTAATAGTTTTTTCAACTTCGTTACGTGCGCGAAATTGTTGACTAATTCTTTTTCTTGCCCAAATCAATCCAAGGATCGCAGCACACGTTACCACAGCAAACTTTGCAAACGAGCCAATTCTTTCAAATTTTGAGAGTTGTTCTGCAGCTGCAACCTCATAAGCTGCTGGCGTATCTGTCACACCAAAGCCAGAGGCAATTGCTTTAATACGATCTACCAGTACATCTACCCCAGCTGTATCTAGCGATGAAGCAATATTTGCTGGAACATTTTTTAAAATTAGATGTTGTAAAACACTTGGTTCTACCAAGTTCCAAACGATCAAAATTAAAAAAGCTGGGATTCCACACCACAACGCCACCAAAGAGCCATAATAGCCAGGACGTGAATGTAAAATTGCAGTGTTATTTCCCTTACCTGCTAGGCTTCGGCTTTTTCGTAGCCCGATTTGATATGCGATAGCGATTAAAGCCAATAACACGCCAATGAGTAGCAGATTCATGTATTCTCCACCGTTTTTTCAATTTTAATGATTTGAAAAAACTCTACTTAGCAAGGAAAGCCGATGGTAGTCACCCACCATCAGCTCCATTATTGCGGTTTTATTATTTACCAGCTTTAAAACCAGCCAATACTTTTGCACGTTCAGCATCAGACAATGAAATCAAACCTGCTTTGTCTAGCTTAGAACCTTTACCAGATACTTTCTTGTTAAGGAAATATTCAGTATATTCTTTTAAGCCTTTGATTGACTGTAAATGCTCACCTTTCACATAGAAGTATAAAGGACGAGATACAGGGTAAGTACCATTTAGTACAGTTTGCTCAGAAGGAACAACGTTGTTCACTGTCGCAACACGTAATTTATCTTTGTTTTGATCATAAAAACCTAAACCAAATACACCTACCGCACTTGGAGATGTTTTTAAACGTGCTAGAGTTTCAGTATAATCACCTGCAATTTCAATTACTTTACCGTCTTTACGGAAGCTAGAACATGCTTTTTTCTGCGCGTCTTTGTCTAACTTTTTAAAGTAATCATAACTTTCACAACCCGCTTCAACCATTTTTTCTTGGAACACTTCACGTGTACCGTGGTTAGAAGCAGGAACAACTAAAGTAATTGGCTCATTTGGAAGAGACTTGTCAATTTGGTTCCAACGCGTATATGGGTTTGGTACCAATTTACCATTTGATGGTAATTCAGCAGCTAGGGCTGCAAATACGTGTTGTGGACGTAATTTATAAGCTGCTTTGCTTGCATTTGAAGCAAAAACGATACCGTCATAACCGATTTTTATTTCTTGGATTTTATTTACGCCAGCTTTTTTACATGCTGCAATTTCAGTATCTTTAATTTTACGTGAAGCATTTGCGATATCAATTGTGTTATCGCCTACACCTGAACAGAACTGTTTAAGACCAGCAGAACTACCGCCTGAGCCAACTACAGGTGCTTTAAATTGAGGGAAAGTATTACCAAATTCTTCAGCAACAATACTCGCATAAGGAAGTACAGTAGAAGAACCAGCGATTTGGATGGTATCACGAGCGTTTGCTGCTACTGCTGCCCCTGAAACTGCTAATGCAAGTGCGATGTGATTAATGCGCATTCTTTTCTCTCTTAAATAAACTGCTATTTTGAAGTACACCACTTCTTGTTGTGTCGTACTTTTCGGATAACTGCATTTTGATTTTAAAATATGACAAATAAGTTACAGCTTTATGACGCTTTTATGATATTTGATAATTCACATTTGATTTTATTAAAAATCTTTTAAATTCAATATGTAATCAACTGTGTTCTATTTTTTAAATTTGAGGATATTACAATTCAAATTGTAATATTTCATGTGTATGTCACAAAAGATGTATTAAGGTTTACCCATTTCAAGCGACACTATATGTCGTGATAGCCTTATTTTCTCATCTAAAAACCCTTAAAATAAATAAAAAAGAGCAATTTAAATGATCAGATTAAATCGTAAAGAATGGCATGAAACTTTTCTAAAAATGGTAGCCTCAGCCAGCATGATCACGTTTATTATCTATATGAGTTGTTGGATTATTTACTTTTTATTGGCACAAATTAGCCAATACAATCTGATCCAAAATATTGTCATTAGTTTTAGCTTCATCAGTTTATTTATATTAACCATGCAAACCTTACGTTCAATGTATCAGGTCTACTATTTGCCTTTAATGAATAGTTGCAGGTTAAATTATCAAAAAATTATTTTCTTTTGCAGCAGTTTCTCCATCGCACTTATTGTAGTCAGCTCATTTTTATTAAATTTTGGAAAAATGTTAAAAGATTATTACAACTAAGCAGATATAAATGATCGCCGCTGCGCATGCCTACTATGCAATCAAGTGTTCTATTTTTCTTAATCATTCCGCACAATAATTGAAATTTCAAAGAACACGGCATTGTTTTATATTCAAATGAGCACTCCCTAAAAGATTTGAATATGAATAGCAAAACGCTGAACAGCTTTAACCCAGACCTTCCCGTTCATATGAGCTTCTCCGAACATGATTGGCAGCTCTTAGCCCAATATTGGTATCCAATTGCATTAGCAAGAGACATTACTGAGCAGCCACTCGGAACCATGTTGCTGGATATGCCATTGGTCATTTATAAAATAGATACTGAAATCATTGTTGCCAAAGATGCCTGCCCACATCGCGGTGTTCCTTTAAGCATCGGAACAAATGATGGTCAAGGTATCGTTTGCCGTTATCATGGTTTACGCTTTGGTGAAAATGGCAAATGTAATCGTATCCCTGCGCACCCAAATCATAAAATTGCGGACCGTTTCCACCTAAAAACCTATGCTGCTGTTGAACGTTATGGATTAATCTGGTGTTCACTTTTAGCAAAAAAACAGGATATAGCCAATATTCCAAACATGCCGCATTGGGATGAGACCACGTACCAACAACTGGTTTGTCCTCAAGTCGATTTAAAATGCTTTGCTGGTCGACAATTGGAAGGCTTTATCGATGTTGCTCATTTTGCATGGGTACATCCAGAAACTTTTGGTGACCCAGAAAATACTGAAGTGCCTGATTACACCACGCAAGAAACAGACTATGGTTTTAGTGCTGATTATATCAGTAGTGTAGGTCGTTACCCAATTGGTCTAGATCAATTAGGACAAGCGGATTTTCAATGGTTACGCCATTTTGAAATTCATTTGCCTTTTACCGCAACATTAACCATTCATTTCCCCAATCAAGCGAAACAGGTCATTATGAATGCTGCCTCGCCCATGACAGCACGTAGTACTCGATTATTTGCCCCCATTTGTCGTAACTATGATCAAGATTTACCAATAGAAGATGCTTACGAATACAACCTTAAAATCTTTGAAGAAGACCGTTTGATTGTTGAGACTCAAAAACCAGAATATCTACCTTTAGATTTATCCATTGAGGCGCACTTCCCTGCTGACCGCAGTTCAAGTATGTATCGCCGTTTATTAAGAAAAATAGGATTTAGTCCATTATTCGCCGCATAAATCAGTTTCATCACCATGTTTTATAGAAGTTGATCAGGCTTCTTTAAAACAATAAAACCTGAATGTATCGCTCTATATATTTATAATATTTTCCAGTTGATTAAATTTAACTCAAAAGTTTCTATTAAAATTGCACTCTTCGATTAAAAGATTAAAATGCACATTACATAAATGAAGTGACTCCAATTAGGTGGTATAACATGCAACAAATGTGGTCAGACATCGATGCCTATATCGAATCACATTTAATTCCTGAAGATCCAATCCTCATACAAACATTAAAAAACACTGAGGATAAAGGATTTCCAGACCACCTTGCTGTTGCCGCAAATCAAGGCATGTTATTGCAAATGTTGATTCAAATGAACAAGTGCAAACGTGTTTTAGAATTAGGTACTTTTGCAGCGTATAGCACCATGTGGTTAGCCCGTGCGCTACCTGAAGATGGCTATATTTTAACGATTGAGGGTCGTGATACGCATGCTGCTTTAGGTCAAGAAAATATAGATCAGGCCAAGCTCAAACAAACTGTTGAATTAAAATGTGGTCGTGCAGCTGATATTTTAAAAGCGTTACCTGAAGCTACAGAACCTTTTGACTTTATTTTTGTCGATGCTGATAAACAAAGCTATCCTGAATATTTAGAATTAAGCTTAAACCTGTCGCATTCAGGTACAGTGATTGTTTTGGACAACGTGATTCGTGCTGGTGACATTCTTAACCCAGACAACATCAAACCAAGTATTGAAGGGATCCGTGACATGTATAAAGCCATGCAAAACCATCCTAAAATTCTGTCATGTACAGCTTTGCAAACTGTAGGTAGCAAAGGACATGATGGTTTTGCTATTGCAATTGTAAAATAAAGCATGCTTATTTAATTTTTAAAGCTGCTATTTAGATAGCAGTTTTTTTATAGCTAAAATTTTAATAAGTCCATCGTAGCTTCAATCATTCTCTTAGAGTTATCCCCTGAACTTGTTTGTAGAATTGTGGATAACTCAATAATGCTTTAATAAACCCATGAAAATAAAATACTTTTAATCGTCGATTAATTTTCAACCAGTTAAATTCATGGTTCATGAAAAAGTGCTTGCATTTCAAAATGCAATATTTTTATCAAATTTTTTAATCAAAAAAAATGCCACAAATCATATTATTTGTGGCATTTCATCTCTTCTGTTTGATCGGTCATTTGACTCAATGTCGATTGCTCAATCGCGTTGTCTTTTATCTTCAAATCAAACTTATTTTGCGACCAACAATGGAACTGCAGCATTTCTAAAAATAGTGGTGGTTACACTACCCAAAAAGAACTGATGAATTTTACTATGACTAAATGCACCTAAAACAATCAATTGAATTTGATGCTGATCTTGATAATCCAAAATATTTTCAGCAACATCACCATAACGGTACTCTACCACTACATCCAAACCCGCCTCTTTTAAACGTTGCGCAGGCTCATTGAGAATCTCAGGATGATCACCGACATAGAGTAAATGGCATTGCAAAAGTTTAAGCAAATCACTTTTTTCAACACGTTTTAGCATTTTTTGACATGTTTCTGAAAGCTCATAAGCAAAAATAAACCGTGTAGGTGGCTTAAATGTTTGCCCAACGGTTAATACCGTACTTTTGGTTCCACGAATAAAGTTTTCAACATTACTGCCCAGTATTTTATTCTTCTCAGCTGAACGCTCACCCACTCGACCGATGACAGCGATATCATCTTCAGTCAATTCATTGAAGCTTTGTTCGAGAAAATCACCTTTGGCTTGAATTTGAATCGGTGTGATATTGTATTTTTCTTGAATCATTTCAGAAATATGCTTGAGTAAATTATTACTGTAATCCAGTGCTAACTCACTTTGCTTTTGTTCAAGTTCAGCCAGCTCTTTAAGTAACATCGCATTACTTTCAAAGCCAATTACCCCACTAATTTCCCCTAAATGATAACTTGCAGGGTAATAATCCAATACTTGCAATAAAACCAGTTCACGACCAGTTTTTTGAGCAATCCATGCGGCTGCTTCTGCCAATGCATTGATGCACGGAGAAGAGTCAATACAAGCCACTACTCTGTTCATTTTAACCTCGCTTTAGCTTTACAGCTTTGGGTCTATATTATTGTTTTAAATTAGCATAAGTTTTTATAAGTTTGGACAACTTTATGTAATTAATCCCATAATTTAATTATGTATTTGTACAAACTGTGCGTTCATTCACGATAACGAATAAAACGCGCTGGGTTCCCTGCCACAATTTCTCGTTCAGCTACATTTTTAGTAACCATACTATTCATTCCAATCACCGCATGTGAAGCAATTTTTACACCATCTTTCACACCAACATGCGCGCCCAACCAAACATCCTGACCAATTTCAATGCCTTTGGAAGTCACAGCTTGTTGATAAACAGGAATACTCAAATCCATCCCATGATCAAAAGCATAAAGATGACAATAGGCGGCTATACGAACTTGATCATGTAATTTAATACCGACTTTGCCCCCATCCAAAATACAATGATGGTTGATCGCGACTTCATTACCAATCTCTAACGGTCCATGCAAGGTACAATCTGCCGCAATAAAAGTATTATCCCCAATGACAATTTTCCGACCAGGCTCAGCAAATATATGCGCTAATGGTGAAATAAAACAATTTTGACCTATTTCAACAGTTTCCATTGCCATCAAATACGCTTGATACTGCTGCTGCCACTGCTCCGCCCAAACTCGATTTTTCGGTTTAAGCGAATAATATAGCCACGGCATATAATTTAAGCGATGCTTATGTTGTTCGCGATATTTCAATAATGGGTCTTGCTCAATCATCAGCGTCTTCCAACAATTTAAGTTGCTCACGCCCGCGCGTTACATCTTGAATTTTTAACTTAAGTGGATCAATTTGATGTATTTGTAATAATGCCTCAACTTCAACCCCATTAGTAGTATATTGTTCTGTATATTCAATGCCTTGGGTATTTAATTCATACTGAAAAATTGACCATTCGCTAAATTGGCATTGAAAATAAATTTTCTTCTTTTCAATTAATTCTATTTTTTCAGCCAAAAGCAGACATTGCCCTGCACAACCACCATAGGCCCGAACTAAACCACCTGTACCCAACTTGATGCCACCATACCAACGATTGACCAATACAATTACATTGGTTAAATCATTGCCCTCAATGGTCGCAAGGATCGGGCGACCTGCTGTACCTGAAGGTTCACCATCGTCATTAAAACGAACATTATGACCTATTTTCCATGCCCAACATTGATGGGTTGTTGTTAGATCTAAATGTTTTTCCAGAAACATTTTAACTTGCTGTTCATTTTCAACAGGCGCTGCAATGGCTTGAAATCGACTCTTTTTAATATCTTCCTCAAAAATCGTTTCGGATACAAGTGTATAAACCATAATGAAAATAAAACATTCAAACTCAATATATTGCCATTATAACGTGCTTTTAAAATACATTGGGCAATAAAAAACCCTAAGCGAACTTAGGGTTTTTTCTATTCACTCACTAAATTACAGGACAAGCTGATGATTTTGAAGCAAGAGTTTCAAGATATCATCTTCAGTTTTGCCGTTAAATGCAGCACCTGATTGCGCCAAATTATCCAATTGGAGTAAATCAGTTTTGCCAGTGTACGTAGTACCTGCACCATCACGATCTAGGGTGAGTGTGACATTATTACCATCAACTCTAACACCAAGATAGTTTTTCAAATAGTTTGCCGATGCTGTTAAATCAGTTGTGATATTTGCACTGTTAAAACCAATGAGTAAATCAGAAATATCAATGATGTCTGCATTCGTATCAGTATTCACATTTCCAGAATGGAAGTCTGTCCAATGATCAACACCATTTCCACCACTTGCACTAGCACTTTCTAATACGTGATATACAAGCACATCTGAACCTCCATTACCCGTAAAGGTATCATTCAGTTCACCACTAATTAGCGTATTGCGTAGAGCATCACCAGTGGTTAGTGCATCAACTGTTACTGTAAGAGATGCTGTATGATCTTGACCAAAAACAGAGAGTTTATAATCGAATACTTCTTGGCGACCAATTACGCCCGTACTTGGTGTATAAACATAGCTTCCATCACTTTTCACGAACAGACTGCCATACTCACCTTGCACTGTCACACCATTATATCCAACCTCTACAAACTGACCATTCCCCGTATCAATACTAAATTTAGCATAAGATGGATTATAGGTATCGTCTGTCAACATGTTGCCAGTAATTGCAGCAGCAGTTACTGGGGCAATTTCATTATAATGAGTAATGTCTTGCGCTAAGCTCACTGTAGCATTAAATCCTAAACCTATATTACCTGATGCAGATGCCGTAATTGTATAGGTTCCTGGGCCTAAATTAGGTATGTCGACAGTTATTGAACTTCCAAGTGCGTTGAGAAGAGGCTTACCGGTTATCGTCCCAACTTCTGTACCATTTTGATCTTTGATTGTAAGAACAATCGTTGGCAATAGAGAAACTGAAAGTGGTGGGATATTTACTTTAACTACAACATGCGAAGAGTCTGTATTCGCTACATTAAATGTTGTTGGAACATAAGTACCACCACCACCACCTAATGTACCTGCCACTGCAAAACTAGCACCTTGATTTGCTTCACTTACTATTTGCACCACATTCGTTACAACACCAATAGCAACATGCTCTGCATTGTCTAGAATGATTGGAGCTGGAAGAGATACATCATTTTGTGGATTTGTATTATCCCAAATTACACCAGAGTTATCACCATCGATACGAATATTCAAATTCGCTGTTGCTTCACTCCCATTGAAGTCCCTAATCGTATAGGTGAATGTATCTACCTTACCAATATCCGCAGAATCACCATTACTTACATATTTATAATGTCCGTTTGGAGAAATATAAAGTGTTCCGTAAGCACCAACCACAACCGTGTTTGCACCAGATAATGTAACTGCAGGATCACCAACCTCATTGGCTACTTTAGTGACAAATGTTGTTGTATTTACTTCATCTGCACCATCCACACTTGAAATTACATTTCCTTCTATGGTACTTGAACCCAAATATTTATTGGTTTGGTCTTGCATGGTTAATTCAACACCGCCAAATAATTGAGCAGATAAGGTTGAATCCAACAGATTTAATATCTGCTGCAATAAACCACTATTGGTTGGATTCTCTTGCAGTGCGATGGTATATACACCTGATGGTAAATTATCTAGATTAATTTGGCCAGAATAAGTAAATACAGCACCTAATAGACCTGTTGCAGTCAATTTTACAGCATCTTGAACGATGAAATATTCTTTTTGCGCTACACCATTTTCATCTAGGTATTGACGTTCTAGGACTGCATTAAAGGACTTACCAGATGTCCCTAATAAAGTACCAACAATCCCTCCAAGCGCAGCATTAACAAAACTGCCGCCTACACTAACATTAACACTTGAAGTGCTATTTTCTTCAACTTCAAAATTAAATGGTACGGTATTACCTAAAGAGATATTTAGTCCGAGTAAATTTACGCCCAGCAATTGTGAAGCTCGACCTTGTACTCCAATATCATCACCCACGGATTCATGATAATTTTTAACAGTTGCAAGGTCGTCACGGGCAACAACTTGATCAACATAATCTGGCGGTGTTAATTCACCTGGATCAGCTGGTGTTCCTGCAATATTAATAATGATTTGAGCCGTATCAGATGTTGCTCCATTAGACAGTTTATAATCAAATATTTCAGTTTTTCCAACAGCCGATTCTCCTGCTGTCACAGTATAAGTAAAGACTCCAGTTAGTGTGTTAATTTCAAGACTTCCATACTCTCCTTGAATTGTAACACTACCTTGTGCAACAGACGCACCATCTATTTCAGTGATTGAACCACCACCAACTACATCTTGACCATTTCCATTATCATCAAAAACATTACCTGTCACTGCATAGTTCGCAAAAACCTCTTCAGTTCCAGTTACGCTAATATCAGTTTTTTCGTAAATCGTTAATAAGTTTGACAATAGAGGAGCAACAGCCGCGTCAACAATGTAATCAATTACGCTAATTGGCAATACATTTAATAGTTGGTTAACGACACTTGAAAGCGGTAAACCGAGTGTATTTACAGGAATTAAAATTGTATTGACTAAAGCGAGAACTGGAGCACCTAATGGGCCAAGTACTGCATTAATTGCTGCCCCGATAGCTGCCGCATTTGAAGCACCCAGAATTTCTCCTTCGCCACCAAGGTCAGTAATCGCAACGTCTTTGAGTAAAGTTGTTAGAGCACTATCATCAGCCTGAACTGCAACCGTATAATTACCCTCAGGTAAATTAGTGAAATCAAGCTTAATTGAGTCGTTACTATTCACGACACCAATGATTCCAATCCCCCCCACAGTGACAATACCACCTTGACTCGTACCACGTGCAACCTCCACTGGTCCATTGGCAGTTTGCTGATAAATAACAATCTGAACAGCCTCACCGACCGAAATCAGGTCTTGTTGTGAAACTGTGACAGAAATATTACCTGTCGCTCCCTTACCTGCACTTCCTGTCGTTTGTGGAATTGAGAAATCTAGACCAGTAGCATTATTCCCCAAGATATCAACAACTGCGATATCTGAACCTGCAACTTCTGTACGGTTTACTCGGACTTCCTGACCTAGATTTAATGCAAATTCATCATTTACAGCATTAAGTGGTGGAATAACAACCGAACCATTGGTCACTGAAGTTGGTGGAAGGGTTACTGCATCATTGCCCGCAATGTCTTGAATCGCATTCGGATCATTCGCTGCTGTTGGATCGGTATAACCTACTTGCACCGCTTGACCTAAGGT
>NZ_JBWKXD010000004.1:100934-326827 GCF_059422625.1 Acinetobacter sp. GW821-FHT01C12 | reverse complement strand
GGTGCGCTCAGAGAGATTCGAACTCCCGACCCCTTAGTTCGTAGCCAAGTGCTCTATCCAGCTGAGCTATGAGCGCGTCATAAGTAATCGTTGGCGGTGAGAGAGGGATTCGAACCCTCGATACAGTTACCCGTATGCATCCTTAGCAGGGATGTGGTTTCAGCCACTCACCCATCTCACCGTAACGAGCCGCCATAATACAAACTAAAACCCGATTCGGCAAGTGATGACATTAAAAAAAATAGAGAAATTTACTCAATTAAATACTTTTTAAGCGATTTTCATCATTTTGTTGTTTTTTTATGCTGCAAAATAATCACAATCTACAAATACCTAGAAATTTTCTCTAAAAACTAAATTAAAAACACAATATTGCAATCAATTACGTGCAGTATTCCACGCTATGTCTTATGCTAATCATATCTTCTGACTAGAAACCAAATACATCATGAAAAATTGGGTCGATCCTGAAGCCAAAGCTGAAGCTGAGCGTTACGACAATCCCATTCCAAGTCGTACCCTTATCTTAGAAATCATTGAACGAAAACAAGAAGCATTGTCACATGCAGATCTTGTTGAACTGCTTGAAATTGTCGATCAAAAAAGTATAGATGCGCTCAGCCATCGTTTAAGTGCAATGGTCCGTGATGGTCAGTTGATGAAAGATGGTTTTAAATATCAGCTGATGGCAGATCAACCTACCCTAGACGCTACTGTTTATGTCAACGCTAAAGGTTTAGGCGTTGCAAGCTTAGATGGTAAGAAAGATGAATTCCTTCTCCCTGAGCGCGAATTACGTCAAGTCTTCCATGGTGACCGCGTTAAAGTCCAACAAACTTCTGTAGATCGTAAAGGTAAAGCTTGGGGCTATATTACCGAAGTGACTCAACGTCGAGTTAAACAACTGATTGGTAAAGTTGCAGAATTTGAAGGTGAATACTTTATTCAACCTGCACCTCCCAATGCACATCAACCCATAACTTTAGAAAAAGAACTGATTGAACATGCCAAAGCCAAAGTCGGCGATGCATTACGTGTTGAAATTGATGACTATCCAACACGAGATGAATTTGCGACAGGTCATGTGATTCAATCAATGGCGGATAAAGCTGATACTGAAATCATTATCCCACAAACCATTTTAGAATATGGTTTACCTTATGAGTTCCCAGAAGAAGTCATCAAAGAAGCTGAAGCATTTAAAGAACCTTCTGCAAAAGATCGTCAAGGCCGTATAGATTTACGAGATTTGCCTTTAGTCACCATTGATGGTGAAGACGCACGTGACTTCGATGATGCAGTCTATGCGGAAAAACGTCCTGGTGGTGGCTATCGTGTCGTTGTCGCGATTGCAGATGTCAGTCATTATGTCCGTGTTGGTAAACCTTTAGATGATGAAGCGCAAGAACGTGGTACATCAGTGTATTTCCCACACTATGTATTACCAATGTTGCCTGAAGCACTTTCAAATGGCTTATGTTCTTTAAATCCACATGTTGACCGTTTATGTATGGTGTGTGATTTAAATTTAAGTCGTGCTGGTAAAGTGACTAAATTTGAATTTTATCCGTCAGTGATGCATTCAAAAGCACGTTTAACCTATACCCAAGTTGCACAATATTTGGATGGCGACAGCAATGCAATTCCTGAAGATCGTGATGTCCGTAAGTCAGTCAATACGCTCTACCAATTGTATGAAACTTTAAAAGGTTTACGTGCACAACGTCATGCAATGGAATTTGAAACCGTTGAAACCTACATGACTTTTGATGAATTGGGTGGAATTAAAGAAATTTTACCGCGTTCACGTAATGTTGCGCATAAGCTTATTGAAGAATGCATGTTGCTTGCCAACGTTGCAGCAGCAGAATATTGCTTAAAAAATGAAGTTCCAATGTTGTATCGTGTGCATGAAGCACCAGAGTTTTCACGCATTCAAAAAGTAAAAGACTTTGTGAAATTATTGGGCTTTAAATTCCCTGACCAACCGACACAAGCCGATTATCAAACGGTGATTGAAGCAACCAAAGATCGTATTGATGCACCGAGTATTCATGCAGTGTTATTACGTTCAATGATGCAAGCCTACTATGGTCCAAAAAATGTGGGGCACTATGGCTTGGCTTATGAAGCATATACCCATTTCACTTCACCAATTCGTCGCTACCCTGACCTGCTATTACATCGTGCGATTAAAGCCAGTTTAACCAACAAAAAGTATCCACTTTCAGGTGCGGCTTTAGAAGATGCGGGTGAACATTTCTCTGCAACTGAACGTCGTGCAGATGAAGCCTCGCGTTCGGTTACTTCATGGCTGAAATGTCACTATATGCAGCAACATTTAGGCGAAGAATTTGTTGGTGTGATCAGTGCAACTGCTGAATTTGGTTTATTTGTAACCCTAAAAGACTTATATGTGGATGGTATGATTCACGTGAGTCAATTGGGCGATGACTACTTTGTTTATGACCAAGTTAGTCAAAATTTAGTCGGTCAAAATCGTGGTCAAGCCTTTGGCTTGGGTGACGAAGTCAAGATCAAAGTTGCTGGGGTTAACCTAGAAGAACGTAAGATTGATTTTGAATTGTTACAACAACTGTCGCATGCGGGCCGTGTAATCCGTAGTCGTGCACCACGTGTTGCAAAACCCGTTGCCAAAGAAGAAGTTTTTTCTGAACGTCCTGTCAAAGTTAAATCTGAATCTGACAGTGGGAATGCCAGCGAAGATGGGGAACGTCCCATTCGAAAGAAAAAGCCCAAAGGAAAACCCAGCTCTTACAATAAAAAACCTGGAAAAAGTGCTGCAACTCAGCCTGAAACAAAGGCTAAAGATAAAGTGAAGAAAAAGGCTAAAGCAAAAAAGAAAAAGTCGAACGCAAAAGCAAAGACTGAGTAATTTTACTTACCACAAAATCAGAGAGCTTCGGCTCTCTTTTTTATCATTAAAATTTTAAATTTGAATACGTCTAAAAATACTTTTCTTGTACCCTCATAGAGTCTTCCTTGTTTTATAATGCATCTATAGCGACTCAAATAACTCTAGAAATAACAGCATGAAAATTAAAAATATACTATCACTCTCAATACTGCTACTCAGCTGTGTAGCTTCTGCTGAAACCATCACCTTTAAAACCCAACCTATTCCCTCAAAATATACGAATTTTTCAGGAAATATTCCCTTTATCCAAGGCAAAGGTTTTGAAAAAATCAACCAACAGATCAAACACGAACTTTTGGCAGATGATGCTACACGTATCGACTTTAGTTCAGGAAAGATCTATCAGGATCAAAACTATTTAAGTGTTTATACCCATTTAGAAATTGAAGGCGGACGAAGCTATTTTCGTGAAAAGTATTACGTGATCGATTTAAAAAATAAACAGTTCGCAACATTGTCACAAATTCTACAAAAATATCAATTGTCCGCAGCACAAATCTCAAATGAAATTGCTCAGCAACTTGACCCATGTATTGAAAATAAAACAGCAACGCTTTCTAAAACGTCTAATGACTGTGATAGCGCAGATCTGCAATACCTATACCGATACTATGCTGAAGATCGAAATTTTATTGCGCTAAAAAATGCAAATGGCTTTTATCTTAAAAAAGATATTTTAGGCATCAGTTTTGATGCGGGCGCATATTCTATCCCTTTTGAATACAACCTCAAAACCAAACAAGTCCATTAACATCTGTGTTAATTTTATTGTCACACCTTGATTTCCCCTGCCAGAAGCCCTACATCTATCTATAACTTAAGAAATGATTTGGCATAAAGCTCATGACACTAGAACAGGCAACGTTGCCAGTACCGCAATTTGATCAAATTAGTTTAGATCAACTCAAACAAAATATTGAAAAAGCCATCCAAGACGGTCAAAAATTTTTAAATGACTTGGTCCAAGTCCCTGAAAGCATTCAACAACAACTTGCAGTGATCGAAAATGTAGATTCACTTGAAAATAACATGAGTGAATCTTGGGGAATTTTGTCACACCTCAACGCAGTGATGAATAACACTGAAACGCGTGAAGTCTATCAAGACTTATTACCAAGTCTAAGTGAATACTACACTCAGATCGGTCAACACGTTGCCTTATTCCAAACTTATCAAAATGTTTATGATCATACGATTTTTAGCGACTTGCCAACGGCGCAACAAAGTGCAATTAAGCTGGCTTTACGTGATTTTAAACTTTCAGGTGTTGCCCTCGAAGGTGAAGCTAAAAAACGCTATGCAGAAATTTCAGCACGATTATCCCAATTGTCTTCTGATTTTTCTAATCATGTTTTGGATTCAACCCAAGCCTATAGCAAAACTTTAACCACGGATCAGCTTAAAGGTCTACCACAAGGCAGTATTGAATTACTCAAACAATACGGTCAACAACGCGAACTAGATCAGCCTGTTGCTACCTTAGATATTCCATCTTATTTGGCCATCATGACCTATGCAGAAGATCGTGCGCTCCGTGAAGAAATCTATCACGCTTATGTTACACGCGCCTCAGATCAAGCCAGCGATACGCAATTTGACAATGCACCCGTGATGGTTGAAATCCTCAGCTTACGTCAGGAAATGGCCAAGCTTTTAGGTTTTGAAAATTTTGCAGAATACTCACTTGCTTCAAAAATGGCACCCGATGTGGCCACTGTTGATCAATTTCTGGTTGATTTAGCAGAGCATGCACGTACACCTGCATTAAAAGAAATCGAAGAACTCAAAGCCATTGCCAAACAAGATGGCATAGATGAGCTAAAACCTTGGGACAGTAGTTATTATTCTGAAAAACTAAAAGTTCAACAGTTCAACCTTTCTCAGGAAGATTTAAAACCATACTTCCCTGCACCTAAAGTGATTCAAGGCTTATTTAATGTGGTCAATCGTTTATATGGAATTCAAGTCATTGAACGCCAAGCACCACTTTGGCATACAGATGCTCATTATTATGAACTAGAAGACCAAGGCACTGTGATTGGTGGTTTTTACTTTGACCTCTATGCACGTAACGGTAAACGTGGTGGTGCATGGATGAGTGGTTTCCGCTCGCGTATGCAAACCGAAACGGGGTTACAAAAACCAATCTGCTATATGGTTGGGAACTTTACCCCACCTGTCGGTGATCAGCCTGCCCTATTAACGCATGATGAAGTGAATACCTTATTCCATGAGTTTGGTCATGGCTTACACCATATGTTGACCGAAGTAGACAATATTGCAGTTGCTGGAACACACGGCGTTGCATGGGATGCCGTGGAGTTACCTAGCCAGTTTATGGAATTTTGGACATGGGATACGGAAAGCTTGGCTTTAATCAGTGAACATATTGAATCTAAAGACTCACTTCCTGAGCATCTTTTAAAAGCCTTACTCAATGCTCGTTTCTTCCAGTCAGGTATGCAAACTTTACGACAAATTGAGTTTGCATTGTTCGATTTAACCATTCATAAACTTACACCGGCACTAAATGCTGAACAAATCCAAGCAACTTTAGATGATATTCGCCAGAAGTATGCAGTTTTAGCAACAGCACCTTATAACCGCTTCCAAAATGGTTTTAGCCATATTTTTGCGGGCGGTTATGCTGCGGGTTATTATTCTTATAAATGGGCAGAAGTTTTAGCAAGTGATGCTTTTGACCGCTTTGAAAATGAAGGTGTGTTTAATACCCAAACTGGACAAGAGTTCCGTAAGGCAATCCTTGCAGTTGGCGGAAAAGATACAGCACTTGATGCATTTATCAATTTCCGTGGTCGTGAACCTAAAATAGATGCATTATTACGTCATCAAGGTTGGACGAATAGCTAAAAAAACGCTTAAACTAACGGTCAAAATTGTTTAAAGTGTGGTGGGTGTATGAATATTAGACGTCGTTTCATTGCTGGTGCAAAATGTCCAAAATGTGAAGCGATGGATCGTATTGTTATGCTCACCCAAGGCGATGCTGAATGGATTGAATGCATCGAGTGTGGATATTCTGAAAATCGCCCTACCCATGTAGATGCGCCTGAAGAACCTGCTATACCTGATGAAATTGGGGTCATTCAATTCAAGCCTCGCTCTTCAAAATAGATCGGACCGAATAAAATGCATATAGAACAAAGAAACAATTCAAAATTAATGTGGATTATTGCAGGCGGGTTGGGGGCAGTTATCGTTTTAATTGCTATTTTTTTCTGGTTAAATAACACCTCTGAAAGCACCCAAATCAATGAGCAATTGAATCAGACTACACCTGCTGCGAAGAAAGTGGAAGCGGCAGCACCCCCTGTGGCAACGCCTGTTGAACAAAGTGCAGCCTCAGAGACTGCCAATGTAGAGTTGGTCAAAGCATCCATTTTAAAAGATAAAATTCCTGAAAATGCCAGTTTAGCGAAAGAAGAAGTGGCTAAACTAGAAGACATCCAAAAACAACTTGATGATCAGCAACAAAACCTCAAATCACAACATGCTGATGCTGATCAATTGATTAAACTTAAGGAAGAGCAAATCAAGCTACTTCAACAGCAAATGGCGGCACAAAATCAATAATTTTTGATCATGTACAAAAATAACGATCTGCTATCAGAAAGCCTTAACCTCTTTATAAGTTAAGGCTTTTTTATTTTAAAGAATAGACATTTCAATATTTTAAAGTGAGTCCAACGACTGCTGTGTTGATTTTTTCCATTGGATTGGCTTTTGGATAATTTGCGCCAATAAAATTCCACAGAGTGTTAAACCACCACCAACCAAATGAAAAACTTGTAAATGTTCACCCAAGAGCACCACGGCAATTAAAGCTGTAAACACAGGCAATAAATTCATAAAAATACTATTTTTATTGGGCCCCAAATGTCTTACGCCTTCAATCCATAGATAAGACAATAAAATCGATGAGAAAATACTGGCGTACAAAATCAAAGGAATGGTCTGTTGATTCAGTTGCATTTGTGATGCCGGTAAAAAGATAAAAAATGGCAAAACATATAAGATGGCAAAGCTCGACATCACAAAATTCGATTGCCATGCAGGGATCGGCATTTTCCAACGTTTTAACAGCACACCATATAAGGCGTAGCCGATTGCGGCAAGTAACATCAAGCCATCGCCAAGATGCATCCCTTGGCTAAAAACTTGAGCAATATGCCCATGGCTCAATAAATACAAGATGCCATAGAATGATAAGAAGCCTCCGATCACTAAGCCATAGCTAATCTGATCCTTTAAAATCCATGTACTTAAAATAATCGTCAATAATGGAATCAATGCTGTCACAATCGCCATATTGGTTGCTGTCGTGGTTGTCGCTGCTTGATAAGACAAAAATTGGAATAAGGATACAGAAAGAAATCCACCTAAAGCCAAATGTTTCCAATACTGGCGAATAATATGGCGATTTTTCCAAGTAGGAATCAACACAAAAGTACTCATCACCGCGAGCGCAAAAACCAAACGATAAAATGTAATCGCCACAGGTGAAATTGCATGACTTGCCATTTTAGACACAATCACATTTCCAGCCCAAAATAAAATGGCAAACAATGGGTAGAAATAAGCTTTTTGAAACATGCTGCTCTGCCTATACAGAAAGATTCAACCATGTTAAAAAATAATCATTTTGTATTTGTACGACAAAATGACAATAACTATCGCAAAAAGGACATTATGCTTGAGGACTAAGCAATTCCACGAATGTGTGATTGGCAGTGCCGTATTGAATGAGGAGTAAATCGTGGGGAATAATTATGATCATGGATTTTTAGATTATCCAATTTATGCCTTTACTGAAAATTATTCCCATGGGCATATTGAAGATTGGCATAGCCATGAACGTATTCAACTGATTCATACGCTTTCTGGTGTTCTCCGTATTCAAACGACAGAAGGAACATGGGTCACGCCACCGGGACGCGGTGTATGGATTCCAGCATATAAGGCTCATGCGTTACTGATCAGTGGTGATGTGCAAGCTTATGGTGTATTTATTGAGCCAGATGCGCGTTCAAAATTAGTCAATGAATGTCGTGTTGTCACGATCTCGCCTCTGCTAAAAGAGCTTATTCGCTCAGCGATGCACATTCAAACCACAATCCATCCTCAAAGTCGTGAAGCACGATTGCTTGAACTAATTTTAGATGAGTTGGAGCTTCTCCCTGTTCTACCATTTAACTTACCTGAGCCACAAAATATTAAATTGCAAAAGCTTTGTGCTGAAATCAAACTTGATCTTAGCCATACATGGACACTCGAACACGCAGCCCAATTTTTACATGTTAGTCCGAAGACCCTCACTCGACATTTTCAGAAAGAAACCAATATGCATTTTAGTCATTGGGTACGGCAGGCAAGGCTGATGCAAGCCATGACTGATTTGGCAATGAATAAATCTATTTTCAACGTTGCGCTGGATCTGGGCTATGACAGTGCCAGTGCCTTTAGTGCCATGTTTAAACGTGAAACCAGTTTGACGCCGAGTGAGTACATTCAGCAGTTTCAATTTGAAGATCACTAAATCTATTCAAAGCCACAGACAGAAAAAAAGCGCCCGAAGGCGCTTTTTAGACATTCAATTATTTACTGGCATACCAGTCAAACAGGTTAAACATGTACGGCGCATAGGTCACAATCACCAATGCTGAGAACAGCACCACGATTGGTAAGATCCAACGCTCATAACGATAGTAGAAGCTTGTATATTTGGCTTTTGCCTCTGCATCGGCGGCGGCAACCTCTGCATCACCGACCGAGAGCCTCGTCAGCAAATGGTTGAGCGCAACAGGTGGCGTAACATAACCAAACTCAAATGCAACCAGTACAATCATCCAGAAGTGAATCGGATGAATACCATTTTCAAATGCAACTGGCGCAATCGTTGCAGCAACGAGAATCACCGCACCAAATGGATCTGTTGTCATACCAATTAATGCAAGTAACAATGCCATAAAGCCAAGTGTCACCAAGATACTACCCAGATGCGTTGGAACCATGGTCACGATCTCACTACGTTCAATCAGACCACCAACACTTGCAGACAATGCCATTAAGATAATTAACGCACCAATATGACCAACACTTTCCGATGTTGCAAAACGAATTGCGCTACGGAAGCCACGTTTTGTTTCAGCAGTATCGCCATGCTCACGTAAGTATTCAGAATTTTTTTCATGCTCTAGAGCAAGCGCTTTATTTGGGTTTTCTGGTATTGGTAATTTATTACCCAATAACTTATCAAATAAAATAAATGCCAATAGCATGATTGGAAGAATTACAGGTGCAGTAAATTCATCCATTTTCGTGTCCAGACCAAACTGATAGAAGCCAATCACGACAGCAACAATCAAGATATATGGAAGCACTGGAACGAAAGCACGCAACATACCAGGGACAGCAGTTTTCGGTGAGTTAATACGGAACTTATTCTCAGCAAGGAATAACGACACCCCTAAGAAAATAAATGCGGTTAACCAGAATACATAAATACCATGATCAAATAACTCGTCTGAAGTTACATGACGGCTATCCAGCATTGAAATTAAGATCACCAATAGACACGGACGTAATACAACACCAAGTGAACCTGACATTGCTGAAACAGCCAATGCATATTGACGACGTGCACCTGAATTCCACACTTCTTTATAGATAATTGCACCAGCAGCAACAACGAAGATTCCCGAAGCACCTGTATATGCGGTTGGAATTGCAGCACCAATCAAAATGATCCACGTCAACGTTTCAGGCGCTAAGTTCCAAGGACGAAGAATCGCCAAGAAAAGATCCATCACACGTGTTTGGGTCAATAACATACCCGCCCAAATAAACAGTGCTAAGTTAAGGAAGATATTTGAAAATTCAGTCAACAAGCCAAGGTAAATACCTTGCCCCATTGGGTAGTCCATAAAGAAAGTAAACGCAATACCTGTCACAATTGCCATAAAGGCATATAAAGGTATGCTCAGCAGCGCAAGGCCAAATTTACCACCTTCTTCAGCATTTTCTGGTGTACGGAATAATTTAAACAGGCTGATGACTGTTAAGACCACAAACAGAATCATCCATAACCAATAGACCCCAATCGTTTCAAGGGTCGATTCAACACCAGAATTGAGTACTGAACGATATTGGCTAATGACCGAGAAGCTCAGTAAGGCATTCCCCAGTACCATCGCAATGTTATAGACTTTAAAATCAAGCTTGGTACGCGCTGGACGTAGCCCAATATGATGCATCTTCAATGATGCTGTAATTGCAGCAATCACCACCATCAAAATCAGGATGAGTACGCGATGTTCAGAGCCCCATTTCAATATCCAGAAGAAACCCGTTTCCATCGAACGATATGAACGAAGGGATGGATGATCTTCCATATGTTTGATCGATTTATCATAGAACGCATATTTCTGTTCACAATCCGTTTGAGCTGAAACGAATGAAGCGCGAACATCTGCTTCTGGCGTTAAACCAAAAAATGCCGCATCAGGATCACTGGCTTCCTGTTGCATTTTTTCTTTAACAAGCTTATCGATATCTACATTGCGGTCACATGAAGGTTTGTTGGGCTCAGCACGTAAAAAGGAATATTGCATTCCTATTTTTTCGTCTCCATATAGGCGTTCACCTAAACGAAGCATTTGCCCATGAATCATATCCCCTGTCCCAATGATCAAGGTCAGGAGAAGCAGAATAAGGATGGAAAAGGTTGAGAACCACTCATTCCAGAGATAACTGAGTAGACCTAATCCCGATCTATTATTTACAGGTTCTTGCATTGTTATTCCAGTTTTTATAACCAGTGTACAATCGCTTGCACAGCTTATCTTTTATTATTAGGTGAGAGGTAAAATCCTTTACCAATACCCATTCCTATCATCACCACTCAAATTTGCCTTAATTTTCCTAAGAAAAACATGACAAAGATTAATTTTTTTGGCGAGCTTTTTGTCAACTCATCTATAGTCTTATCATTAAATGTGAAAAAACAACTCAGTACTTATATTTTTTACAACTAAAATAGATGTAACATTCACATAATTAACCACAAATGAGAATCAGCATCCATTCATTACAAAGTATTCATTCAAATTTATTTTTTAAATATCTTTACACTTCGATGTGCTTAACCTCATCAAAATAATGAAATTTTATAGAATAATACTTCATACAAATAATATTCTTGATTCATTTTCTATTTCATAACATTAAGTCGAAAAATTAAGCTCAAGATGGCACAAATACTTCCAAAAATCACCCCAAGCAAATGCGCCTGTATTAAAACAGGATGACCAATCAATTGTTCAGTTTGTAGTGCACCAAAAAAATGTTCCCATGTAATTTTGCCGAGGATGCATAACAATACGATGAAGGCAAAATTTCGTTCTGGCTTTTCTTTTAAACTGACGATTGCACAAAATACAAACAGGCCATGAAGAATCCCAGACAAACCTGCATAAGCAAAAATATGAGGATAAATCAGATAAAAACAGAGACTGAGTAAAGGCGGTAAAATAAGCAATAAAGCAATAAAAACTTGCTTTTTAATGTTTGGAAATAAAAATGGTAAACAGGCCAAAGCCAAAACATTTAAAACATAATGAATCCACCCCACATGAACCCAATGCCCTGTCCACCAACGCCAAGGCTGGCTTAAAAAAACATCATGCTGGTAAATGAAATGATTTTGAAAAAGCTGAAGAATTGCAAAAAAAATGATACAGGTTGCAATAAACAATATATTTTTATCTAACTTGTGTTGTTCCATGCTACACCATAAAAAAAGAAGAGCTGTCGCTCTTCCTCAATTCTAACCAATTCATGCAATTGAATACTATGGATTTGCTACAGGTTCGTCAGCTGAAGCACTTGGCTCTTCAGTTGGTGCAGGTAAATCATTAAACAATTCATCATCACCCGTAGATGCTTGTTCATCCCAGAATGTGGTCATTCCATCATCTGCTGCACGAACACCAGTATGTTCAGTCCAATAACGATCTGCAATACCTTGAACCATTTGACCTGCCATACCATCTAACAATCTAAATTCAGGGTTTACTGGCTTATCATCTGCACGCGATGCTGCATAAGCTTTTAACGCCGCTCTTAATTTAGCGTCATCACCACTGGCTTGTGCTGCAACTGCATTCATTGCAAATGCTAGACGAACACCTTTTTGTTCTGCGATTTGCATTGATTGTTGTAAAGTCTGGGTTGGATCAGGCTTACCGTCTCCTGCACCTGGTAACAATATCCAAATCACTGCACGGGTCGCCATTGGCGCACCCCAGAATTTGTTATTGTCTAGACATGCCATACCACGTTCAACAATCGCAGCAATATCTTTCGGTACATTGACTGCACCGCCAGAGTTAATGTCATTGGTCATCGCTTGCAAACCACTGAGCATACCAATTAAATAGATAGTTTGATCTAAGTCCTTACGCATGGTTGGACAAGAATCACCTAAAGTATATTTATATTTTGCCTGCCAACGTTCTGCAAATAATTGATAACCCGTGTATTGACGTTCTGCGGCAAGGGCTGCCCAACGTTTTTGTTCTATACGAGCATCTTGCGCTTCAGTCACTTTACCGTCTTTTGAAGCACGTAAATATCTGAGTTCTGCATCCAAAGCACGATTTTCTGCACACATCCCCGCAGCTGAATATAACAATACTGCCATACGGGTGGGGTCGGCCCCCATATCTTTTGTTGCCATAATCGCTGGCGTTAATGCATTGCCTGAGTTGCACGCCATATCAGTATCATTGCCCGCCAAAATGGGTGGGACGATATGTTTTTCACTAAAGCCAAGCGCAACATTGGCACCTGATTTTACAACATATGAACAACCTGATAACACAGATGAGGCAACAACAGCGGTCAGCATCAATTGACCAAGCTTGTGGACCTTAGACATACTTCCTGTCCTCTATATAATTGTGTTTATATCCCTTTTAAAATAACAATATCAGATGCAATCTCTGAATAACAGAGTAATAGCTCTAATTTCATCTGAAGAATTTGCCACAATATAGAAAGTATTCAATTGACCTGATCTGGTTTTTATACAAATTTTAAGCAAAAAAAAGTAGCATTGCGACGGTTCAGCACATGCTACTTGTTAAAAGGTAAACTCTTTAAGAGAGTTTATTGGTTTTAAGTCTTTTAAATTTGCTACCATTAACACTGTTAGCGTTAGCTTTCTCAATCTGTTCCCTCAGCATAGTTCCTAGTCTTCCAAATATAATTGCAAAAACAATTGCAACCACTAAGAACCAAAACGTATGAATTTCACCCATTTGGAAATTCCTCCTCGCTGTTGGTAGTTTTAATTTACATGCAAGATCAGATTTTTACAGAGATAATTGTCGGACAATTTTACAATTGCGCTATTTTGTATATATTTGGTCTAACAATGGATATTAAATAAGCAAAAATATAAATAAGATTATGTTTTATTTAGATTAAATTTAAATTAGATTTTTTATATTTGTTAGACAATTAACTTAGTTTTACCCGAGATTTTAAAGATTTCCACTGTATTTTGCTCACTTGATCTTGCCAAATAATTAAACTTTTATTGTTTTTCTCAGCAAAATACACTGCGATATAAAATCGATGATCAATCATTTGCTGAATTTGCACATGATGAATTTGATTGGAATCCTCATATTGTAGGGTCCGCTGATCTAAATCAAAATGTTCTAAACTTCGGACTTTTGGACGCATTCTAAATATTTTTAGACTGAAGCACGCCAACAACAACAACAGTAATCCACTTATCCATACAGTGATAATGGAGTACAGCACTATAAAAATAATTGTTAAACACAAAAGCTGAAAACCCAGTGCAATACGACTGGGTTTGAATTGATATCGTTGGTGAGTCTTTAACTCATCCGTGGACATAATCTTTAAGTTTATTGATCAAGCTTCTGAGTTCAGGTCGAGGTGGCTCTGAAACTTCCATAAACCAATCCAATAAATCTGGGTCTTCCTGATCAACTAACTCTTTAAACAAGGCTTTTTCTTGCGCACTTGCTGCTAAGTAATATTGTTTTACATATGGGTCAAAATATACATCAATCTCTTTTAAACCGCGACGAGCACGATAAATCACTTTACGTTCTTCTAAAGTAAGTTCTTCTGACATCATTTTCCCCCAATGGTTAATTCTGACTTAGTTTACCCGATTCCCGACCAATTTCTCGCTAAATTCTTCTAAATGACCAAATTCATCATTTAAAAATGAGTTTTGAGCATTCATCTCATTGCGGCACATAAGCAATTCACATAATTTCAACTCACTAAAACTCATATGGATATTATAAAAATGCAATCAGGTGCTATCCGACCTTTAACCAATATGTTGCCTCGTAAATTGTTTAATTCCGATCACGATGCTTTTCGTGAAACCGTACGTAAATTTTATGAAAAAGAAGTTGTGCCAAATATTGCTAAATATGAACAGCAACAACATGTAGATCGCGATTTATGGAACAAAGCAGGTGAAATGGGGCTGCTCTGTGCAACCATGCCTGAAGAATATGGTGGCTATGGCGTAGATCGCCTCTACAGTATGATTCTGATTGAAGAACAAGCCTATGCAATGGACTCTTCTACAGGTTTTTCTTTGCACTCGGATATTGTTGCCAACTACATCAACAACTTTGGTAATGAAGAACAGAAAAAGCATTGGATTGCTAAAATGGCTTCTGGAGAAACCGTTACAGCTATTGCGATGACAGAACCGGGAACAGGCTCAGACCTACAAGGTGTTCGCACCACCGCCGTTTTAGATGGGGATGAATATGTGATCAATGGTTCTAAAATCTTTATTACCAATGGTTATCTATGCGACATGGCAATTGTGGTATGTAAAACAGGCAGTTCAGAGAAAGGTTCTGCCAACCTATCTTTGATTATCGTTGAAGCTGACCGTGCTGGCTTTAGCAAAGGAAAACCCCTCAATAAAATTGGTATGAAAGGACAAGATACTTGCGAATTGTTCTTTGAAGATGTTCGTGTACCAAAAGAAAATTTATTGGGTATGGAAGGCATGGGTTTTATCATGCTGATGAAAGAGTTGGCATGGGAACGTATGCTGGTCGCGATTATCTGCCAAGCAGGCGCAGAAGCAGCGCTGGCACATACCGTTCAATATACCAAAGACCGTAAAGCGTTTGGTAAACCGATCGGTGCTTTTCAAAATACACGTTTTAAACTTGCTGAAATGCGCACAGAAATTGATTTCTGCCGTGCTTACCTCGACCGTTGTATGGAATTACAACTTGAAGGTACATTAGGTGTTGATGCTGCAGCTGCTGCAAAATACAAAATTTCAGAAGTATTCTCTAATGTGGTTGATGAATGCCTTCAATTACATGGTGGTTATGGTTATATGCTGGAATATCCAATTGCACGTGCTTATATCGATAATCGGGCAAATCGTATTTATGCAGGTACAAACGAGATTATGAAAGAACTGATTTCCCGTTCTTTATAATTTATCCAATTACTATTAAAGGAGCTTTGGCTCCTTTTTCTATCACCAAGCATTCTTTTTAAATCAATTTTTATGTCGCAATAAAAAAGGAGCTTACGCTCCTTGTTTATTTCATAGCTTGTTTATTTTGCTATTTCTTAGTTTGGTTGCTTCTAGGTTTGATTAAGAAACCAGTTTAGGCTTTTTTGCGAGTTGTGCTTCACGCTTATGAAATTTTAAAACACCATCTTCAAACTTGGCATTTTTAAGTTCTTTACGATCTGCTAAATAGTTATTCGACACTTTCCAAGGTGCATGCTTACCTTGTTTCGGCATCACATCCGCCGCACGAGCAATATAACCTGAGCTTAAACTACCCATCACCGTATCTTCCATCAATTCAGTTGCATCACCTTGTGGAATAACTTCGTCATAGCCTTTCTTGTCCATATAGTTTATAAGACGGCAAATATACTCACCTGCAATATCAACCTTCAATGTCCATGACGCGTTGATATAACCAATGATCATTGCCATATTTGGCACATCGCTAACCATCACACCCTGATACAGCATGTGCTGAGACGTATTCATTGGCTTATTATCAATTGTAGCTTTGATACCACCCAAGATTTGGATTTCTAAACCTGTTGCTGAAACGATGATATCTGCATCTAAATGCTTACCAGATTTTAATTGAATACCTGTTGCAGTAATTTTCTCAATTTGATCTGTTTCAACACTGGCTTTACCAGAGCGTAAAATTTTAAATAAGTCACCATCTGGCACAACACATAACCGCTGATCCCATGGATTATATGTTGGGGTAAAGTGTTTCATATCCACTTTACCTTTTAATTGCATTTCAATCGATTTGAGTAAGAACTTACGCAGTAACTTCGGTTGTTTTTGTGCAAGCGCATAAATACCGCGTTGCATACCAATATTACGTGCACGGGTTAACTTATATGCCACATCTTCAGGTAAAACCTTACGCATTTTGTCATAAACAAAATCAATAGATGGGATTGAAGCAATATAGGTTGGTGAACGTTGCAACATGGTCACATGCCCTGCTCCACCTTTTGACATCGCAGGCACTAAGGTAATAGCTGTTGCACCACTACCAATAATCACTACTTTTTTACCCGTATAATCTAAGTTTTCAGGCCAAAATTGTGGGTTAATAAATTCGCCTTTAAAATCATTTTTACCTGGATAATCAGGTTGATAACCTTGGTCATAATTATAATAACCCGTACATCCGATTACAAAGTTTGCAACCCACGTATTGAGTTTTTGATTTTCATCTTCAATTTGTACGACCCATTTTTTAATTGATGAATCATAATTTGCAGTACGTACACGTTGATTAAAATGAATTTTATCTTTTAATTTAAATTCATCGACAACTTCAGCAACATAGCCTTTAATCGAAGCGCCATCTGCCAAGACATTGGCTTTTTGCCAAGGTTTAAAATTAAACCCAAAAGTAGACATATCTGAATCGGAACGGATACCCGGATATTTAAATAAATCCCAAGTACCACCGAAGCTCTCACGACGCTCAATAATTTCAAATGAACGTTGTGGTGAGTGTTTTGAAAGATGCGCAGCTACACCAATACCAGAGATACCTGCACCAACGATAAGAATATCAACTTGCTTTTCCATGTTGTTTTTATAACCTTTTTAAGAGTACTTTTTTATTAAAGCACAAATCTGACAATACGCAATGTCAAGTTTGCATTTTCCTGACGAAATTTAAGTCAATTTGGGACAAAACCATAAATTGTCCAACAAAAAGGCATAAAAAAAGGCCGGTGAAACACCGACCTTTTTCGAACAACCGATTGTTCTGTGACGTGAGTAATTAGTTTACTTCACGATCCACAAGTTCTACATAAGCCATCGGTGCAGCATCACCTGCACGGAAACCAGCTTTAAGAACACGTAGATAACCGCCGTTACGTTCTTTGTAACGAGGGCCAAGAACGGTAAATAATTTACCAACTGTTGCTGCTGAACGAGTACGAGCAAACGCCAAACGACGGTTTGCTACAGTATCGTTTTTAGCTAAAGTGATTAAAGGCTCAGCTACACGACGTAACTCTTTTGCTTTAGGCACAGTAGTTTTAATTAACTCATGCTCAAACAAAGAATTAGCCATGTTTTGAAACATCGCTTTACGATGGCTGCTGGTACGGCCTAATTTCACACCACTATTACGATGACGCATGGTGATAGTCCTACTTAATTAACGGCTACGATAGGCGAAACGATCGTCCATACGGAGACTAGCTGGTGGCCAGTTCTCTAAACGCATGCCGAGCTGTAAGCCCTTAGAAGCCAGAACATCTTTGATCTCAGTAAGCGATTTTTTACCAAGGTTAGGAGTTTTAAGCAACTCAACCTCAGTACGCTGTACTAGATCACCAATGTAGTAAATATTTTCTGCTTTCAAACAGTTAGCAGAACGAACAGTAAGCTCTAGATCATCAACTGGACGAAGCAAGATTGGATCAACTTCTTCACGTGGCTCTTGAGCAACTGGAGCTTGATCTTTCTGAAGATCAACAAAAATTGCAATTTGTTGTTGCAAGATTGTTGCCGCTTTGCGGATAGCTTCTTCAGGATCTACAGTTCCATTCGTTTCAAGATCAATGACGAGCTTATCAAGGTCAGTACGTTGTTCTACACGAGCATTTTCAACTGTGTAAGACACACGTTTAATCGGGCTATAAGAAGCATCTAACTGTAGACGGCCTACAGGACGCGTTTCGCCTTCAGGGAAACGTGAGTCAGAAGTTTCATAACCACGACCTTGAGAAACTTTCAAGCGCATTTTTAATGAGCCTGAAGCACTTAAAGTACCAATCAGATGTTCAGGGTTAACCACTTCAACATTATGTGGTAAACGAAGGTCAGCAGCAGTTACATCGCCAGGACCTTGTTTTTCCAATGTCAAATATGCTTCGTTTTGATCGAACAGCTTAATAGACAATCCTTTTAGGTTCAGCAAGAGCTCGACGATGTCCTGCTGCAAGCCTTCTAAAGTACTGTACTCGTGCTCGACACCCTCTATCTCAACTTCAACCACGGCTGCGCCAGGTAAAGAAGACAAAAGGATGCGACGTAAAGCATTACCAAGAGTATGACCAAAGCCACGCTCTAATGGTTCAAGAATCACTTTTGCCGAGGTCCCGCTTGCCGCTTCGACCTTGATCGCTTGCGGAGTTAGAAACTCGTTTGCAGTACGCGTCATTATTGCTACCTCAAGGATTATTTAGAATACAATTCTACAATCAAGCTTTCGTTGATTTCAGCAGGTAAATCAGAACGATCTGGTGCAGCTTTAAATGTACCTTCAAGTTTTGAATGATCTACTTCAATCCAAGCAGCTGTTCCACGTTGAGCAGCTAATTCAATTGCGTTTTTGATACGTAATTGTTGTTTAGCGCTTTCGTGAACTGCAATCACGTCGCCCGCTTTAACTTGGATAGACGCGATGTTAACACGACGACCATTTAAAGTGATTGAACGGTGAGATACCAGCTGACGAGCTTCTGCACGTGTAGAACCAAAACCCATGCGATAAACAACGTTATCGAGGCGGCTTTCAAGCAATTTCAACAAGTTTTCACCTGTTGCGCCTTTAACACGAGCAGCTTCTTTGTAGTAGTTACTAAATTGACGCTCTAAAACACCGTACATACGACGTACTTTTTGTTTTTCACGTAATTGTAGTGAATACTCTGATTGTTTAGCACGGCTTTGGCCATGTTGACCAGGAGCTTTAGCAGATTTTTTTGTTTTGACGTCAAATGGTTTAACGCCAGATTTTAATTGCAGGTCTGTCCCTTCGCGGCGAGAGAGTTTGCATTTTGGACCAATATAACGAGCCATGAATGTTTCTCCTTACACGCGACGTTTTTTAGGTGGACGGCAACCGTTGTGCGGAATCGGTGTCACATCGGTAATGCTGTTAATTTTATAACCCACTGCACCTAATGCACGAACCGCAGATTCACGACCTGGACCAGGACCTTTTACAAGGACGTCCAAGTTTTTCAAACCGTAATCTAAAGCAGCTTTACCAGCAACTTCAGCAGCTACCTGAGCAGCAAACGGAGTTGATTTACGTGATCCACGGAAGCCTTGTCCACCTGAAGTAGCCCAAGCCAATGCATTACCTTGACGATCAGTAATCGTAACAATGGTGTTATTAAAAGAAGCGTGAATGTGTGCAACACCTTCAGAGACGGTACGAGTGACCTTCTTGCGTGTGCGAGTATCTTTAGCCATCTTTTAGCTTCCAGAAATCTTATTTCTTAATAGGTTTGCGCGGACCTTTACGGGTACGTGCGTTAGTTTTGGTGCGTTGTCCGCGAACAGGCAAGCTGCGACGATGACGAAGACCGCGGTAGCAGCCTAAATCCATTAAACGTTTAATGTTCATGGAAATTTCGCGACGTAAGTCACCTTCGGTCGGAACCTTAGCAACTTCTGCACGAATCGCATCAAGCTGAGCATCATCTAATTCACGAATTTTAGTAGTAGTCGTAATACCTGCAGCAGCTAAAATGTTTTTAGCTGTGTGGCGGCCAATACCAAAAATATACGTGAGAGAGATAACAGCATGCTTGTTATCCGGAATGTTTACACCGGCAATACGAGCCATTCAAATTTCTCCAAAAAGGCAGTAGAGATAATCAACCGCCCCACAAAAATCTTGAGGGGCGGATAATAACCTAATTAGCCTACTGAAATCAACAGGTCTTAATTAAATTAACCTTGACGCTGCTTATGACGAGGTTCTGCGCTGCAAATTACGCGAATAACCCCATTACGACGGATAACTTTACAGCTACCACAAATTTTCTTTACAGAAGCTTGTACTTTCATGATGAAACCTTCTAAGTGCGCTTATCCCTTAGGATGAGCAGTCGTTTTTCTCATTAACGATTGATCGTCATACTGATGTGATGTCAAATGGGCTTGAAGCTGAGCCATAAAGTCCATAACAACAACAACTACGATAAGTAATGAGGTACCACCCAAATGGAATGGAATACCAAAAGAACTTTGTAAAATCATCGGCATTAAACAGATGACTGTAATGTAGATTGCACCAATAAACGTCAAACGATTAAGAATATGATCTAAGTAACGAGCAGTTTGCTCACCTGGGCGAATACCAGGTACATAAGCTCCACTGCGTTTCAAGTTCTCTGATACTTCTTTCGGGCTAAAAACAAGCGCCGTATAGAAATAACAGAAAAAGATAATTAACGCACCGAAGAGCACTAAATACAACGGTTGTCCAGGCGATAATACCAATGCCAAATCTTGTAGGCTACGTTTTACAATTCCTGCATTTGGATCAGCACTGCCTAACCATTGACCTAAACTTGCAGGGAACAACAATAACGAACTTGCGAAAATTGCTGGAATAACCCCTGCCATGTTGATCTTCAATGGCAAATGCGTTTGCTGTGCAGTGAATACACGACGACCTTGCTGTTTTTGAGCATAGTTCACAGGTATACGACGTTGAGCTTTTTCAATAAACACAATCGCTGCTAAAACAGCAACTGATAGCAATCCAAAGATAGCCAAACCAATTAAACTTGATTGGCCATTATCTACCGAAGTAAATGCTTGAATCACTAAGTTTGGTAAACCAGCAACAATACCTGCAAAGATAATCATTGAGATACCGTTACCAACACCACGTTCAGTAATTTGCTCACCTAACCACATTAAGAACATGGTACCTGCAACTAACGATGTTAGCGCTGGAATGTAAAAAGCCAGTCCTGAAGTCAAAGTAATACCTTGACTGATTAGACCAGCACACATCCCGATACCTTGGACTAATGCGAGTAAAAGGGTGCCGTAACGCGTATATTGATTAATCTTACGCTTACCTTGCTCGCCTTCTTTCTTCAATGCTTCTAACGAAGGCACCACGGTCGACATCAACTGCACAATAATAGATGCAGAAATGTACGGCATGATACCTAACGCCAGAATGGACATTCGTTCTAATGCTCCACCCGAGAACATATTAAACAAACCTAAAAAAGTACCTTCATTAGCTTTGAAAAAACGTTCTAGAGCAACATTATCAATACCTGGCAGCGGAATATGCGCTCCTAGTCGAAAGACTACCAATGCACCAATCAAGAACATTAATCGGCGAATAATTTCACGATATTTCACATGAAATGGTTGACCTTTCATCATGTTAACATGACCTGAAGAACTAGGAGACATAGTCACTCGCGATTACTCCTCGACTTTACCGCCAGCAGCTTCAAGAGCAGCTTTAGCGCCTTTAGTCAATGCAACACCTTGAACAGTGAATGCACGAGTGATTTCACCAGAAAGAACAACACGAGCACGCAACATATCTTTACGTACAACATTCGCAGCTTTCAAAGTTTCAAGTGAAATAATATCACCTTCAACTTTAGCAAGTTCAGACAAACGTACTTCAGCAGTTTTCAAAGCCAATTGGCTTGTGAAACCGAATTTAGGTAAACGACGATATAACGCAGTTTGACCACCTTCAAAGCCTGGACGAACGCCACCACTTTTACGTGATTTCTGACCTTTGACACCACGGCCACCAGTCTTACCGACACCAGAACCGATACCACGGCCTAAACGACGATTATCACGTTTTGCACCTTCAGCAGGTGCAAGCTCATTTAAACGCAGAGTCATGGCTTATTCCTCTACACTAACCATATAGTAGACTTTGTTGATCATACCACGGTTAGAAGGTGTATCTATTACTTCTACTGTATGACCAATACGACGCAGACCTAAACCTTGTAGGCAAAGTTTGTGATTTTTCAAACGATGCGAAGAAGATTTAGTCTGGGTAACTTTAATCGTTTTCATGATTGATTACCCTAAAATTTGTTCTACTGAAAGACCACGTTTAGCAGCAACTTTCTCAGGAGACGTCATATCACGTAAACCATTAAAAGTTGCATTTACAACGTTAGCCGCGTTAGTAGAACCATAACATTTCGTCAATACGTTACGTACACCAGCAGCTTCTAAAACTGCGCGCATAGAACCACCAGCGATTACGCCAGTACCTTCAGATGCAGGTTGCATGTAAACACGGCTAGCGCCATGACGAGCATGAATAGGATGTTGTACAGTACCATCAACAAGATCAACAGTGATCATGTTGCGGCGTGCAGCTTCAAGTGCTTTAGAAATAGCAGCTGGAACTTCACGCGCTTTACCGCGACCAAAACCTACACGACCATTACCATCACCCACAACAGTTAATGCTGTGAAAGAGAAGATACGACCACCCTTAACAACTTTGGCTACACGATCAACGGCAACCAGCTTTTCAACAAGACCTTCGTTTTGTTCAACTTTAGCCATGATTAGAACTCCAAGCCGTTTTCACGAGCAGCATCAGCCAAGGCTTTGATACGACCATGATATTTAAAACCAGAACGGTCAAATGCAACTTTAGTTACACCAGCAGCCTTTGCACGTTCTGCGATTAAAGCACCTACTTTAGTAGCTGAATCTACATTACCTGTAGTTCCGCTACGTAAAGATGCATCCAAAGTAGAAGCTTGCGCTAATACTTTGCCACCATCTGCAGAAATAACTTGAGCATAGATGTGACGCGGCGTGCGGTTTACACACAAACGAGTCGCACCCAATGCACGAATGTGCAAGCGTGTGCTTTTCGCACGACGCAAACGGGATTGTTTCTTTTCGTTCATAAGAACCTCGCGCCTTATTTCTTCTTAGCTTCTTTACGAAGAACAACTTCGTCAGAATAGCGAACACCTTTACCTTTATACGGCTCTGGTGGACGATAACCACGGATTTCTGCAGCAACTTGACCTAACAATTGCTTGTTAGCTGATTTCAAAATGATTTCAGTAGCAGTCGGAGTTTCAGCAGTTACACCTTCAGGAAGAGCGTAATCAATCGGGTGAGAATAACCAAGGTTAAGGTTCACAACTGTACCTTTAACCGCAGCTTTATAACCAACACCGATAAGTTGTAACTTACGTTCGAAGCCTTCATTAACACCTTTTACAAGGTTATTAAGAACAGCGCGAGCAGTACCAGCTTGCATCCAAGAATCGCGAGATTCTTTAACTGGAGCAATATGAAGTTGACCTTCTTCCTGTTTAAGCTCGACCAGCGCATGCAGGTTGAAAGACAACGTACCTTTGCTGCCTTTCACTTCGACCTGCCGGCCGTTCTGAGTAACTGCTACACCGTTAGGTACAGTTACTGGGGCTTTAGCCACACGAGACATGAGGAATCACCTATTAAGAAACAAAAGCAATAACTTCACCACCAACGCCTGCAGCACGTGCAGCGCGATCAGTCATGATGCCTTTGCTTGTAGAAACAATTGCAATACCTAAACCTTGCTTAACGCTCGGAAGTGCATCTTTACCGCGATACTGACGTAGACCTGGACGGCTTACGCGTTTCACAGTTTCGATAACTGGTTTGCCTTCAAAATATTTTAAAGTAATTGTCAAAGTAGCTTTGCCTTCAAGATCAGCAACTTCTACATTTGAAATGTAACCTTCTTGTTGAAGTACGTTTGCAATTGCAACTTTCAACTTAGAATTAGGCATAGAAACAGTTTGTTTCTTTGCCATTTGTGCGTTACGAACACGTGTTAGCATGTCGGCAACGGTATCTTGCATACTCATTTATAGTCGCTCCTTACCAGCTTGCCTTAACAACGCCCGGTACATCACCCTGCATTACTGTGTCACGTAATTTGTTACGGCTTAAGCCGAACTTACGGAAGTAACCATGAGGACGACCAGTTAAACCACAACGGTTACGAAGACGTACTGGAGACGCATTACGTGGTAATGCTTGTAACTTCATCATCGCTTCGAAACGTTCTTCATCAGATGCATTTACGTTTGCAATCGTAGCTTTTAATTCAGCACGTTTTGCAGCGTATTTAGCAACTGTAGTTTCGCGTTTCAATTCGCGATTAATCATACTTTTCTTAGCCATATCGACCTCTTATTTGAACGGGAAGCCGAATGCACGGATTAGCGCACGGCCTTCGTCATCAGTACGAGCAGTCGTAGTGATAGTAATATCCATACCACGAATACGATCGATCTTATCAAAATCGATTTCAGGGAACATAATTTGTTCCTTGAGACCCATTGAATAATTACCACGACCATCGAATGATTTCGCAGAAAAACCGCGGAAGTCACGAATACGAGGGATAGCGATAGAGATCAAACGGTCTAAGAATTCGTACATTTGTTCGCCGCGTAAAGTTACTTTACAACCAATCGGCCAACCATCACGGATTTTAAAACCAGCGATTGATTTGCGCGCTAATGTAAGAACTGGTTTTTGACCAGCAATAGCTTGCATATCCGCCAAAGCGCCATCTAACAATTTCTTGTCAGCTGAAGCTGCACCAACACCCATGTTGATGGTGATTTTAGTAATGCGAGGAATTTCCATCACATTGCCCAAACCAAGTTCTTCTTTCAACTTAGCTCGGATTTCGTCGTTATAACGTGTTTTAAGTCTGGCCATAGCCTAGTTCAACCTATTACTTCGCTACCGCCACTGATTCACCATTTGATTTATAAACGCGAGTTTTCACGCCTTCAATCACTTGGTAACCAACACGGTCAGCCTTTTGGGTTGCAGCATTAAAAACTGCCACGTTTGAAATATGAAGCGAAGCTTCTTGTGTAACAATAGCGCCTTCAGCACCTGTTGCACGGTTCGGCTTTTGATGCTTCTTAACTAAATTAAGGCCTTCAACCTTAACTTGGTCATTTGAAACAGACAAAACAGTACCCTGTTTGCCTTTTTCTTTACCTGCGATCACAATTACTTGATCGCCTTTTCTAATCTTAGCCATGATTGCCTCTATTATAGAACTTCAGGAGCCAATGAAATGATTTTCATGAACTGTTCAGTACGAAGTTCACGAGTCACTGGTCCGAAAATACGAGTGGCAATCGGAGCCTTGTTGTTGTTCAAGATAACTGCAGCATTATCATCGAAACGGATCACAGAACCGTCTGGACGACGAATACCGAATTTAGTACGAACTACAACTGCATTCATCACGTCACCTTTTTTAACACGGCCACGCGGAATTGCTTCTTTTACAGTAACTTTAATAATGTCGCCAACAGAAGCATAACGACGATGTGAACCACCAAGTACTTTAATACATTGTACGCGGCGAGCACCACTGTTGTCTGCTACGTCTAGCATACTTTCGGTCTGAATCATTGCCCTACTCCAAAACCGAGCATCACCGGTCGCAATTTCGAAAGGCTCAAAGAGTACTCGAAATTGACCGATGATGCAACAAGAACGTCTAATTACTCAGCAGCTGCTTCAATAACTTCCACTAAAGTCCAAGCTTTAGTTTTTGAAATTGGGCGGCTTTCTTTAATGGTTACAACATCGCCAGTTTTAGCAGTGTTGTTCTCATCATGAGCGTGTAATTTTGTTGAACGGCGGATTGATTTGCCATACAACGGGTGTTGAACGCGGCGTTCAATAAGTACAACAATAGACTTGTCCATTTTGTCACTTACTACTTTGCCTGTTAACGTGCGAACTGTTTGCTCACTCATTGTGCGTTCCCCTGTTTTTCGGTAAGGAGGGTCTTGATACGAGCAATAGTCTTACGAGTTAACGCAACTTCATGCGATTTACCCAATTGACCAGTTGCTTTCGCCATACGAAGACGGAATTGGTTAAGCTGTTGCTCATCAAGCAAAGCTGCCAACTCTTCTACCGATTTTTCACGTAGATCTTTAGTTTTCATTACATCACCGTCTTAGTAACGATAGTGGTTTTAAATGGAAGCTTAGCAGCTGCAAGCGTAAACGCTTCGCGTGCCAATTCTTCACTAACACCATCCATTTCGTACAAGATCTTACCTGGTTTGATTTGGCAAACCCAGTATTCCACAGAACCTTTACCTTTACCCATACGAACTTCTAATGGTTTTTCAGTAATTGGTTTGTCTGGGAAAACACGGATAAAGATCTTACCACCACGTTTAACACGACGGCTAATTGTACGACGCGCAGCTTCGATTTGACGAGCAGTCATTTGACCACGCTCAACAGATTTAAGTGCGATTGTACCGAAAGATACTGTGCTACCACGATGCGCTAGACCAGTGTTACGGCCTTTTTGCACCTTACGGAATTTAGTACGTTTAGGTTGCAACATGGATTATTCTCCTTTTTCAGCAGAACGATCATTGCGACGACCACGACGCTCTTGACCTTCACCACGACCGCGACCGCGTTTAGCTGGACGTTCTTCAGCAGGAGCAGGGTTCATGACTTGTTTCATGCCACCTAAGATCTCGCCACGGAAAATCCAAACTTTAACACCAATCGTACCGTAAGTAGTTTCAGCGCGCATAGTTGCATAGTCGATGTCAGCACGAAGTGTATGTAAAGGTACACGACCTTCACGATACCATTCAGTACGTGCAATTTCTGCACCACCTAAACGACCAGAAACTTCAACTTTGATACCTTTAGCACCAGCACGCATAGTGTTTTGAACCGCACGCTTCATAGCACGACGGAACATTACACGTTTCTCTAATTGTGAAGCAATTGCTTCAGCAACTAAACGAGCGTCTAAGTCTGGGCGATCGATTTCGTTGATGCTTACTTGCGCTGGAACACCCATAATCTTGGTAAGTTCACGCTGTAATTTCTCAATGTCTTCGCCTTTTTTACCGATAACGATACCTGGACGAGCAGTGCTAATTGTTACTTTAGCAGCGCCTGTAGGACGTTCGATAAGAATATTGCTGATCATCGCGCTTTTAAGTTTTTTAGTTAAAAACTCACGAACTTGAAGATCTTTAAGCAAGTATTCAGCGTATTGTTTCGGACTCGCATACCAGTTGGCGTTATGACGTTTTACAACACCAAGGCGGATACCGATTGGATGAACCTTCTGACCCATATCAAACCCCTACCTTAACGGTAATGTGACAAGTACGCTTAGTAATACGATCTGCACGGCCTTTAGCACGTGGCATAATACGTTTAAGGCTAGTGCCTTCATCAACGTAAATCGTAGTAACCTTAAGGTCGTCTACATCTAAACTGTTATTGTGTTCAGCGTTTGCAATTGCAGATTCCAATGCTTTTTTCACTACAACTGCAGCTTTTTTGTTGCTGAAGTTTAAGATATTAAGCGCGTGAGCAATAGATTTGCCACGGATTAGGTCTGCAACCAAACGAGTTTTTTGTGCCGAGATAGCGGCACCGCGTAATTTAGCAGTAACTTCCATCATAGCACCTTAACGTTTAGACTTCTTGTCAACACCGTGACCACGATAGGTACGAGTTGGCGCGAATTCACCGAGTTTGTGACCAACCATATGTTCAGATACGATCACCGGAACATGGTTACGACCATTATGTACAGAAATTGTTAAACCAACAAAATCCGGGAGGATCATCGAACGACGCGACCAAGTTTTGATCGGCTTACGGTTATTAGCCGCGATAGCCGCTTCAACCTTAGCGAACAAGTGCGCATCGACGAATGGGCCTTTTTTCAGAGAACGAGGCATTGTCAGATTCCTTTACTTGTTACTTAACGCGACGGTCGCGAATGATCATCTTAGTCGTACGCTTATTGGTACGAGTTTTGTACCCTTTAGCTTTTTGACCCCATGGGCTTACAGGTTGAATACCTTTGTTACGCCCTTCACCACCACCATGTGGATGGTCAACTGGGTTCATCGCCATACCACGAACGGTAGGACGAACACCACGCCAGCGTGCAGCACCTGCTTTACCAAGTGAACGAAGGTTGCTTTCTGAGTTAGATACTTCACCTAACACAGCGCGACATTCAACGTGTACTTTACGCATTTCGCCTGAACGAAGACGAATGATTGCGTAAGAACCGTCACGACCCAACAACTGAGCAGAAGTACCAGCAGAACGCACTAATTGTGCACCTTTACCGATTTTAAGCTCAATGTTATGTAATGTAGAACCGATAGGCATATTACGAAGCGGTAAGCAGTTACCTGGACGAATTGGAGCATCGTTACCAGATTGTACTTTATCGCCAGCACGTAAGCCTTTAGCAGCAATAATATAACGACGTTCACCGTCAGCATATTTCAATAAAGCAATATGTGATGTACGGTTAGGATCGTATTCAATACGTTCAACTACAGCAGGGATGCCGTCTTTGTTACGTTTGAAGTCAACGATACGGTAGTTTTGTTTATGACCACCACCAACGTGACGAGTTGTAATGTGACCGTTATTATTACGACCACCAGTACGTTTTTTAGCTTCAACCAACGGTGCATAAGGCGCGCCTTTGTGAAGATGATTATGAACCACCTTCTCTACAAAGCGACGTCCTGGAGACGTTGGCTTACATTTTTGAATTGGCATAATTTTCGTCCTTATTCCGCTGTGCTTTCAGCGGTATCGCCCAAGTCAGCCATTTCAACATCTTGGCCAGCTTTCAGGGTGACGTATGCTTTTTTAACATCAGAACGACGTCCTAATGTTTTACCAAAGCGTTTAGTCTTACCTTTAGTGATAGTCGTGTTAACTTTAACAACTTCTACACCAAATAATTGCTCTACTGCTTTTTTGATTTCAAGTTTGTTTGCATCGATAGCAACTTTAAAAACTTGAACACCAGCAGTTTCGCCTAGAACTTGTGCTTTTTCTGAAAAAACAGGCCCTTTTAGGACTTGATAGATACGTTCGTTGTTCATCCGAGTTCTACCTCAATCTTCTTAGCAGCCGCAACAGACATAACAACTTTATCAAACGCGATCAAGCCAACAGGATCGATCCCAGCAGCATCAACCACATCAACGTGTGGAAGGTTACGAGCAGCTAAATATAGATTTTCATCTACAGCTTCAGTAACGATTAATGCGCGAGTAGCGTTCAAGCCGTTTAGTTTTGCAAGCAATTCTTTAGTTTTTGGAGCTTCAACTGCAAACTCTTCAACCAATACAAGACGATCTTGGCGAACAAGTTCAGCTAAGATACATTGCATTGCACCGCGGTACATTTTGCGGTTTACTTTTTGAGACCAATCTTGTGGACGAGCAGCAAAAGTTTTACCACCACCAACCCAGATTGGGCTACGAATAGAACCAGCACGAGCGCGGCCAGTACCTTTTTGACGGAATGGTTTTTTACCACCGCCAGAAACGTCTGCACGTGACTTCTGAGCTTTAGAGCCTTGACGACCACCAGCTAAATAAGCTGTAACAACTTGGTGTACAAGAGCTTCATTAAATTCACGTCCGAAAGCAACTTCAGACAATTCAACAGCAGAGCCGGAAACAGTTTTTAAATTCACGTTATTTCCCCTCAGGCCTTGATCGTAGGACGAACGATAACGTCGCCACCAGTAGCACCAGGAATCGCACCTTTAACAACAAGAACTGAACGTTCTGCGTCGATAGATACAATTTCAAGACCTTGTACAGTTACGCGATCATCACCTAAGTGACCAGGCATTTTTTTGCCTTTGAACACGCGACCAGGAGTCTGGTTTTGACCTGTAGAACCAATTACACGGTGAGATACTGAGTTACCATGTGTAGCATCTTGCGTACGGAAGTTCCAACGCTTAACACCACCCTGGAAGCCTTTACCTTTTGATTGACCAGTAACGTCAACAACTTGACCTACTGCGAACAAATCAACACCGATAGTGCCACCAACTTCACGACCTTCAAGATCAGCTTCTGCAACGCGGAATTCTTTAACTAAACGACCAGCAGCAACACCAGCTTTCGCAAAGTGACCTTTCTGAGCATTTGTTACGCGAGATTCGCGACGTTCACCAGTAGTGATTTGAATCGCTTGATAACCATCAGTTTCAAGCGTTTTGATTTGAGTGATACGGTTAGGATCAACCTCAATCACTGTTACAGGCACAGAAACACCAGCATCTGTAAAGATACGTGTCATACCGCACTTGCGACCGACTAAACCAATAGCCATGTGCATAAACCTCTAAAAAAGCGGCCTAATTAACTTATAGAGCGTTAATTAACCGAAAGCCTTAACCCAATGCGATCTGAACATCAACACCAGCTGCAAGATCCAACTTCATCAACGCATCTACAGTTTTATCTGTAGGTTGAACGATGTCGATCAAACGTTTATATGTGCGGATTTCATATTGGTCACGCGCATCTTTGTTCACGTGTGGTGATGTTAAAACGTTAAAACGTTCGATGCGAGTAGGCATCGGAATTGGACCACACACTTGTGCGCCAGTACGTTTTGCTGTTTCTACGATCTCTTGAGAAGATTGATCAATTAAACGATGATCAAAAGACTTAAGACGGATACGAATTCTCTGGTTAGACATACCAGTTAACTCCAAGCCAAATATATAAAGAATCACCCTTGACGCATCTCACCCCACTAAATAAGGTAAGTGTCAAAGGCAGTGAAAATCACTAAGGTCGTGATCGATGCCACGACTGTAACGATCTGAATGACTTTCTTCGCCATTCACCCCACCATATCGGAGGGTCGCTCATTATAACGATTGTTTAACACTTAAGCAAACTTATTTGGACATTTTTACCTTTTTTTGAGTAATTAATTATAAATAAAGCGCTTATTATTTAAACACCAGCTTAAACCCTTAAAACGTAGTCAATCGCATGATTGAGCAACTGATTCCCAATCACATAATCCGTTTGTTGCGATTTTTTTAGCTTCAATAATGATTGACTGTGTACTCCACTAAACACCATATCTTCTTCTTCATGCTCAATGAAGATTTTTAGGCTATGCGGGGTGATTTCTGGGTGAAACTGAAACCCCAATACATTTTTACCAATCTGATAAAGTTGGTTGGGACATGCTGGATTCTCCGCCAAACGAATTGCACCTTTGGGAATATCAAAGGTCTCACTATGCCATTGCATAACATTGACACGTTCAGGCAATTGGAAATAATCTTCTGGCACATGGTTGCTTTTATTAACCAAAGTCCAGCCAATCTCTTGCACAGTATTACGCCGAACATTGGCACCTAGAGCATTGGCTATCAACTGCCCACCCAAACACAACCCGATTGCGGGCTTTTCCGATGCCAAATAACGGCGAATCCATCGTTTTTCGACCTTTAACCAAGGATAGTTGGCTTCATCATTTACACTCATTTCCCCACCCATAATGATGAGTAAATCCACATCATTGACATGCGGCAAAGCTTCTATTTCTAATTGTGAATCTGTGGGTAATGCAAAAAATTCTGTTGCAGTAATTTCTGCGCCCATCGCTTTTAAATACTCATAACAGCTACCAAAGCCTTCACCTGCAATATGCTGAAAATAATGCACTTTAAGTTTTTTCATGTTATCACCTATTCTTGTTGTATCGATTACGCTACAAACCACAAAACATAGTTGGATAAATGCAAAAATGAAGCCAATATCAATTTTATTTATTATTTTTCACAATTTATTGCTTTTCGTCACTGAGCGATTATGTTTTGCTTACTTTAGTACAGCTATTAACAAAAATTGAGTATTCCTGTGAAACAAAAACCAGTTACTGCTTTAATTCATTCTTCTCGTAAAGCACCACAATATATAAATACAATACAGCCTCCCCTATTTCGTGCGTCAACAATTATATTTGAAAATACCGATGCACTATTTAATCGCCATTGGACAGATCGTTATGACTATAGTTATGGAACACATGGCACGCCGACAACGTTTACCCTAGGTGATCACATTGCCCAAATAGAAGGTGGTGAATATTGCTTGCTTGCGCCCAGTGGTTTATCTGCAATTAATCTGGTCAATTCATGTTTTTTGAGTCATGGAGATGAAGTCTGGGTTGCAGACAATATCTATGTTCCCAACATGGAACATCTACGTCATCTTGAAAAAAGTTATGGTATTATCGTTCAAGTTTATAATCCTATCGATGCAGATACATTCCAACCCAATGAAAATGCCAAACTGATTTGGCTAGAAGCCGCAGGTTCAGTCACACTCGAATTTCCTGATTTGGTGAGTTTAGTCAAAAAAGCCAAAGCAAAAAATATCCTCACGGCTTTGGATAATACCTGGGGCGCTGGCCTAGCGTTTAATGCCTTTGATTTTAGTCATGAACATTTAAGTGTAGATATCAGCGTACATGCCTTAACCAAATACCCAAGTGGTGGTGGCGATATTTTAATGGGATCTTTGGTCACTCAAGATAAAGCTTTACATCATAAGCTGTTCCGTATGCATGCCATTCAAGGTATCGCGATTTCGGCTGATGATGCCGCACAAGTGCAACGTAGTTTGGCCTCAATGCAAATTCGTTATGAGCATCAGTCTCAAAGTGCTTTAAAGATTTTAAATTGGTTAAAGAATCAAAATGCGTTTGCTCAAGTTTTACATCCTGCGGATTCTGACAATATAAGCCACACCTATTGGAACCAGACCTGCCAAACAGGACAAAGTGCTGGTCTTGTTAGTGTTATTTTTAAACCTGAGTTTGATATCAACAAAATCAGAAAGTTTTGTGATCATTTATCTTTATTTAAACTCGGTTTTAGTTGGGGCGGTCCTGTCAGCTTAGTCATGATTTATAATCTGACAGACATGCGTCATTTAGAACGCACACACCTAGAGCAAGGTCTATTGGTTCGTTTCTGTATTGGCTTAGAGCATCCAGACGATTTAATCCAAGATATTCAAAACGCACTTCAAGCCATTCAGGCTTAATATATAATCTCTGGGTCTTTACTATATAAATGATAGCAAGGGCCCTACACTTACCTTTAAACGCGATTAAGTGCAGAGATCATTCAGCGAAAAGTACATTTAGCTTTTACTTATTCCCTGTGCATTTCAAGAAACAATCCACACCACCCTACATTCATATTCAACAATAAAAACAGATTTACAACATCATCATTTAATGCAATTTTGTATAACAACAATGATATAAATATTGAGTCAGATGAAGAATATCCAAACTCAAATTAAAGCTATAGGAATAACAATGGGCACACCAATCGTCATCGCAAAAAAAACCTCAGATACAACACAAGATATTGTATTACACTCACAATTTGCTAACCGTCATGGTTTAATTGCAGGCGCCACAGGGACAGGTAAAACCATTACCCTTAAAGTGCTTGCTGAAAGTTTTTCACGGATTGGTGTACCCGTATTTCTTGCCGATGCCAAAGGGGATGTTTCCAGCATAGCCAAAGCAGGTTCAACCAATCCTAAATTTGAAGAACGCATTAAAAGCTTAGGGATAGACAGTGTTCCTTTTGCTGGGTCACCGACTATTTTTTGGGATTTATTTGGTGAGCAAGGACATCCTATCCGTACCACAATCTCTGAAATTGGCCCACTGTTACTTTCGCAAATGCTGAATTTAAATGACACTCAAGAAGGTGTACTTTCAGCGGTGTTCCGTGTTGCAGATGATCAAGGCTTACTGTTAATTGATTTTAAAGATTTAAAAGCCATGCTGACCTATGTCAGTGAAAATGCGGCAGCTTTAAAAGCAGAATACGGCAATCTCTCACCAGCAAGTTTAGGTGCTATTCAGCGTAATCTATTGGCTTTAGGTGATCAAGGCGGTCAACGTTTCTTTGGTGAGCCAAGCCTTGATATTATGGATTTTATCCAAACTGATGCCAATGGACATGGTTATATCAACCTATTGGCTGCGGATAAGCTGATGAACACACCAAAGCTCTATGCAACCTTCCTGCTTTGGATGCTTTCAGAATTATTTGAAAAGCTACCTGAAGTCGGTGACTTAGATAAACCCAAATTGGTATTCTTTTTTGATGAAGCGCATTTGCTCTTTGATAATGCCAGCCCGGCTTTACAAGAAAAAATTCAACAAGTGGTCCGTCTAATTCGCTCTAAAGGTGTCGGAATTTATTTCATCTCACAAAGCCCATTAGATATCCCAGAAAATGTTTTAGGGCAATTGGGCAACCGTGTACAACATGCCTTACGCGCGTTTACCCCTAAAGATCAAAAAGCAGTAAAAACTGCTGCTGATACCTTCCGCGCTAATCCAGAGTTTAAAGTAGATCAAGCAATTACAGAACTGGCTGTTGGTGAAGCGCTTATTAGCTGCCTAGATGAACAAGGTACACCTCAAGTGGTTGAACGAGCGATGGTGATGCCACCCTACTCATCATTTAGCCCAATCACTTTAGATGAACGAAAAGCCTTAATGGCACAAAGTATTGTTGCGGGTGTTTATGACAATGAAGTGGATCGTGATAGCGCTTATGAAATGCTACAACGTAAAGTTTCTGATAGCTCACAACAGCAGGTGGCTTTTGATGCAGTGGCTCAACAAGCCAAGCAATTAGAAGAGCTCACCAAGCAACAACAGACCATCGATAAACAACAAGCCAAAGAGCAAGAACGCTTAGAAAAAGAGGAAGCAAAAGCTGCAGCTGCACGTGCCAAACTGACTCAAGATGTGATCGGAACTTTTGCTAAAAGTGCCGCAAGAACCTTAGGCGGTCCTACAGGGCAAAAACTGGTCCGCGGTTTGTTAGGTTCATTATTTGGTGGGCGTTAATTCGTTTAAACACAAATATGAGGAGCGTTAGCGCTCCTTTTTATTCTCTATTTTATACATTATGTTCTTGCTTATGTTTTTATTCGCTTATCCCACTTATCATGTCCCCTAAACACATCTAAAAACTTATTCAAAAAATTCATCTAAAAAACTTAAAAATAAATTCAATAATTTCAATTAATAAAACTTAAATTAAAAATAAACCATAATTATTTTATGTGTTTTTCTTAAAGGTGTATTGCAAATACACTTTATAAGGTATATTTTAAATACATCTTATAAATGACAGCCAAGAGAGATCAACAATGACTCCGCAGCAAATTGACCTTGTAAAAGCAACAGTTCCTGTTCTTCGCGAAAATGGTGTAGCACTTACCGGTTATTTTTATAACCGCATGCTCGGCAATAATCCCGAATTAAAAGAAACCTTTAACATGGGGCATCAACGTAGTGGTGCACAGGCTCAAGCCTTGGCTGGTGCTGTTTTAGCATATGCTGAAAATATTGAAGACCCTTCTGTACTTTTGCCTGTGGTTGAACTGATTGCCCATAAACATGTCAGTCTGAATATTCAAGCACCTGATTACAACATTGTCGGTGAAAACCTATTACATTCGATTAGTGAAGTATTAACTATTTCGATGGAAGATCCATTAATTGACGCATGGGCTGCAGCTTATGGGCAATTGGCCGATCTATTTATCAGCACTGAAAAAGCGATTTATGAACAGCACCAACAAACTCAAGGCAGCTGGTTAGGCTGGCGTAAATTTAAAATCGCTAAAAAAGTGAATGAAAGCGAAGAAATTACCTCTTTCTATCTTGCACCAGTCGATGGTGGTGCATTACCTAAATATGAAGCGGGTCAATATATTTCAGTGCGCGTATTTGTTGAAGCATTAGGCTTAAAACAACCACGTCAATACACACTATCGACAAGTCCACAAGCAGACTATTTACGTATTTCAGTTAAACGTGAAGATGAAAAAGGTGATTTGGCAAGTGGTTGGGTATCAAATACTTTACATGGCTTAGCTGAAGGTTCAGAAATTGAAGTGTCTGCTCCAACAGGTAACTTCTACCTGATTGATAGTAGCAAACGTAATGTCTTCATTAGTGCGGGTGTAGGTTTAACCCCAATGATTGCAATGCTTAACCAATTGGTGACTTTAAACATGCCTCAACCGGCTAGCTTTATCCATGCATGTCGCAGTAGCCAAGTACATGCGATGAAACAACATATCCAAGAGCAAAAAACTAAATTCCCACGTCTCAGTACATTTACAGCTTATGAGTTCCCACATAGCGGTGATGTTATAGGTGAGGACTATGATGTGGCTGGTCGCTTAGACTTGGCAACGGTTGATACAGCACTACTCCCAGCCAATGCTGATTATTATCTTTGTGGCCCAATACCATTTATGCAACAACAACACCAAGCATTGGTGGCTCGTGGTATTAAACCTGAACAAATTCATAGTGAAGCGTTTGGTACGGGTGGTGCAGGTATCTAAATCTACATCCGTTCTTTATAAGGCTGGTCTATGATAGACTGGCCTTATTTATTTCAGGATGAGATACATCTTTACCCATAGATGAGCAGCCTACATGCAACTAAATAAATTTACCGACTATGCCCTGCGCATCTTAATGTACATCGCGCCTCCAAAAGATGTGCCTTATACGATTGCTGAAATTGCAGAAGATTTACATGTTTCAGAAAATCACTTGGTCAAAATTGTGCATTTTATGGGAAAACAAGGTTGGTTGATTACCACACGGGGTAAAGGCGGTGGTTTGCGCTTAAACCCAGACATCTTAGAATTTCGCTTAGGATATATTGTACGAATTCTCCAACGTGATGCACAAATTGTAGAGTGCAATACGCCACCTTGTGTGCTACGTCCACGCTGCGGCTTAAAGGGTATTTTAGACCAGGCCGTTGAACAGTTTTATCAAAGCCTAGATCACTATACTGTTGCCGATGTTCTCAATGCGCCACCACAACATCCAAAGATCGTAAACTCACCCATTCCCAATCTCAATGTTTAAGTCACAAAAGCTCATCGTCCAGCATCTTAATAGCCAATATTTCAGTTAACACGATCAAAATTCGCTTGAACCTCCGACTTCCTTTATAATGCACTTTGTTTATCCGTTTATTGAAGTTGAAATATGCATCGCAGCAGTGGAAAGTCTAAAAATAGTAAGACCTCAAGCGCCCCTAAACAAAAAATCAGTTATGAAAAAAAGGCTGATCCTGCGATATCAGAATACTCAACTTCATCTTTGAACTGGTTGCGTAAAGCTGAATTTCTAATGAGTGCGCCTAAACTGAATCTTTGTGTAGAAGATACTGGTTATGAAGTTGCCTTTGCAGGCCGTTCAAATGCAGGAAAATCAAGTGCTATCAATGCATTGACCAATCAAAAGCAATTGGCACGCGCGTCGAAAAGACCAGGCCGTACGCAAATGATTAACTTTTTTAGTTTAGGTAATCCAGATCAACGCCTTGTCGATTTACCAGGTTATGGTTATGCGGCTGTACCTGAAGCAATGAAAATTGTCTGGCAAAAAGAACTTGAGAATTATTTGATTCATCGAAAAAGTTTACAAGGTCTGGTTCTACTCATGGATATTCGCCACCCTTTACAACACTTCGATGTGATGATGTTGGAATGGGCATATTCACGTCACTTGTTTGTGCATGTGCTGTTAACTAAATCCGACAAACTCAACCGTGGCCCTGCCAGTAAAGTATTGTTAGATGTACAAGAGCAATTGAAGAAAATGAAGTTGAATTTTTCTATACAACTGTTTTCATCACTCAACAAACAAGGTCTAGAAGAACTTGCTTCGATTATGGCGGGTCGCTTAAATTACACCTTAGACAAAACTTTAGATTTTGATATTGATGCAATTCCTGAAGCCACTGAAGATGATTTGGATGATGAGTTCATTGATCAAGACCAAGAATCCGAATTCAATAGTGAAAATATTGATGGAAATGTAGATGAAAATCCACAAGCATAAATAAAAAAGTCTTGTCTAACAAAATTCATCACATATTGATACTGGAATGTCCTAAATTGCTAATAACTATTTAGGACATTTTTTTATACTTGAATAATAAAGTGTGAAATCACCAAAGAAAAATTAGGACACTGTGATGAAGTTACTCGCTAAATTAAAGAACAGTCGGATTGGATCGTCTATTCAGTACCACATCAAACCACGTAAAGTGAAATTTGAATGGCAAGATACCCCTGTCGATTGGATTCCAAATCAGCCATTTGTCAGCTACTTTATCAATGAAATTAACAATATTCTTCCAGCAGGTGAATTTTGGTTTTGCCGTTTATACAATCGTGTTTTACCCAAAATCACAGATGAAAAATTAGCTGAAGATGTTCGTGCTTTTATCCGCCAAGAAGCGATGCATGCTCAAGCACATGCTTCGGCAAATAAAGAATACTTAACTGTGCGTAATATTGATATTCAACGTAATCTTGAGATTATGGATTTCTTGTTTGGCAAATTACTTGCAGATCAACCACTCGGCTTTAAAGTACCCAAAGTCCTCGATCATCAATGGGATTTGTTCCGCTTAGGTATCGTCGCCACTGTTGAACATATGACTTGTGTCTTGGGTAAATATGCGCTTTATAATAAAAAATGGGCGGAACTAGGTGCAGATCCAAATATGCTTGATTTAGTCAAATGGCATGGTGCCGAAGAGATTGAACACCGTACAGTGGCTTTTGATCTGTATCGTCATTTGGGTGGTGGTTATATTTCTCGTTATTATCAAAGTGTTATCGTGATTGCCGCTGTATTAGGCTTATGGGTTGATGGTGCTGCACATATCATGGGGCAAGACCCACGTTATGCAGATAAAAAACCTGCTTTCTATAAGCCTTGGATTTGGCGTGAATGGGCAAGTATCGCACAATCAGATAATCGCTTAATGCCACATCCATTATGGTTGGTTTCACAGCAATTGGGCTATTTAATGCCTTGGTATGATCCAGTACATGAAGCTAAAACAGAAGATGCGATTGCTTATTTGGATCAATCCCCAGCAGCAAAACGTGCATTGCCTAGAGTTGCAGCATAATAACTATTGAATAGTGATACTGAAATCAAATAAAAAAAGCAGGATTTAGTCTTGCTTTTTTTGGTCAATCTTTTAGAACAAGATTCTAACCATAGACTAAGTTGGACTTTCCATATCTTTGATGTTTCGGTCAACAACCACACTAATCATCATATCCCCTTGCACATTCACTACAGTACGTACAGTATCGAGAATACGGTCAATTGGCAGAAGAATGGCAATTGCCTCCGCTGGCAATCCCACAGATTGTAGCACCATAATCATGGTGACCATGCCCGCACTTGGAATACCTGGTGCGCCCAATGAAGCAATCATCGCAGTCAGACAGACAATCACTTGTTGGGTAATTGATAACTCTAAACCCATTAAATTGGCAATAAAAAGCGCTGCTGCTGCTTCATAAAGTGCTGTTCCATCCATGTTTAACTGAGAACCGAAAGGAATCACAAAACCTGCAATTTGTGGGCGCACTCCTAAATTTTCTTGAGTACACTTTAAACTCAAAGGCATGGTTGCAGAACTTGAACTGGTTGCAAATGCTGTAATTAATGCTGCACGCGTTCCTTTAAAAAAGGTAATCGGATCCATTTTTCCAAAGATCCATAACAACAATGGCAGAACCACGACACCATGAAATATGGTGGTTCCCGTAACAACAATAGCAAACTCAGCAAGACGGCTTAAAATAGAGATGTCTTCTGTTGCAATGAGCTTTGCCATCAACGCAAAAATACCAATCGGCGCAACTTTCATCACCCAACCCACTAACATCATCATGATGTCAAAAAACTGACGTGCCAGTTGTTTGATTGAATTAAAGCGCTCTCCACCATGTACCAGTGCCAAACCCAATAACAAAGCAAACAGCACGACTGCCAAAACATTACCATCACTAAATGCTTTAAATGGATTGATGAGGGTATTTTGAATAAAATTGGTTAAAAATGAGCTAGGTGTCAGTGAATCTGGGCTTTTATGTTGATTCATTGCATCCTGAAACATTGCAATATCCACACCTTGTCCAACATTGAATAGATGTGTTGAGGCTAAACCGAGAATAAGTGCCAATGTCGTTGTGGTTACACAACAAGCCAAGGTTATTTTCCAAACTCGACTGAGTTGACTGCCCGCTTCTAAGTTTGAAACACCCACCAAGATTGAACTAAAAATAAGTGGAACCAAAAGCATTTTTAATAAACCAATAAAAATACTACTGGCGATGCTCAAACCATAAATGCTGGCATCTAAAAATTGAGTATTAGGGAATTGATTTAATAAAAATCCAAATGCCACACCAAGAATGGCTGCAATAAAAATTTGGGTATTTAAACTCATCTTCGCTGACTATTATAAATATTTACACGTTGAACTATGCCATTGAAGTTATTTAGAATCGAGCATTTTTTTGTCACAAGCTCTGCTAAAAAATAGAAAAGCCATCATAGATGATGGCTGAGTTTCACGATTAGCATATCAATGCAAAAGTATTATTGAGTTTCGATTTCACGTACTCGCATCAAGCCTTCTTGAACGGTACTACACACCAATTCGCCATTTTGCCACATACGGCCAAAATTCAGACCACGTGAATTTGCACTGACGGTTGCATCCATATCATAAAGCATCCAATCATCTGCTTTTACTGGTTTATGGAAATAGATCGTATGATCGATACTGGCACATTGTAAACTTGGCGAGAGGTAATTGAGACCATGTGGGCGCAAAGCAGTCATCATCAAGGTATAGTCCGAATAAAACGCAACAATTGCTTGATTTAAGGAGATATCATCCGCCTGCTCTGCGGCTAATGGCTCATGCGTACGCAAGTAATGTGCATAAGACGGTGCTTCAGGTTGTGGCTGAAATGGATTGGTCACATTGATCGGACGAATTTCTACCTGACGTGGACGCATAAACGCAGCGCGAATATTTTCCGGGATAAAACTGATTAAATTTTCTTTAAGCTCTTGCTCTGCTTTTAATTCATCAGGTGCTGGATATTCTGGTTCAGCAATTTGATAATTCAAGCCTTCTTCAGGTGTTGCAAATGATACCATTGCAGAAAAAATGGTACGTCCATGCTGGATTGCACGTACTTGACGACTTAAGAAGCTTTTGCCATCACGTAACCGATCAACCTCATAAATGATTGGGGCATTGATATCACCGCCATATAGGAAGTATGCATGTAAAGAATGCACAGGGCGATCAGCGGTATATGATGCTGCCCGCAGTGCTTGTCCTAAAACTTGCCCACCAAAAACACGCTTACCAACTAAATTTCGACTTTGACCACGAAAAATATGTTCTTCAAGTTTTTCAAGGGTTAAAAGCTCTACAAGCTCTTGGGTTAAAGCATTCATAAGTGACCTTTCTATATACTGAATACTGACTTTATTCCAATGGATAGAACAAAGTATCCATATTTTAGAGATTTAACTCTATTTTGCCATAAGTCCTGAGAGAAACATTAAATTTTCATAAACTGTATTGTCACTTCTCTTGTGCTGATGGATTGTTTAAAATACGTTTTTTAACGATAAAATCTGACAAGCGACCCGCAGTTTGTCAGAAAATGACATACTGTTCTGTGCTTTAATTACAGAAAATATTTTTTATCCGCTTTATTGCGTGATTCACCATTGGCTAGGAGTATTTATGTCCAAGAGTGGCTTTGGTCAAATGTATCGTCGACTTTCGAGTAAAATACTTGACCTTGTGGTAACACCACATGTTCTTGGAGAGGTTCCTACAGAAGCTCAACCTTTAGACCCTTCAACTGAAAATTCTGAGCTCATTCAGCCCACAACTCAAAAGGTTGTCTGCTATGTTCTACAGAATTACTCACGAAGTAACGCTTTAGTTGTTGATGGTGAAACACGTCGTTTGCAGCTTCCTCCTGCACTTGACCCATTAATGATTGGCAATAGTCGCGAAAAAGCTGCGATTTTATTTTTACAACACCAAGATGAAAACAATTATTTTAATCCGCCTACGCATGCTTATCCGCCGCGTTTAGTTAGACTGATTGAATCACTTGATCAAAATGTTGATTTAGATATTGAATTGATCCCTGTTACAGTACTGTGGGGACGTTCACCAGATAAAGAAGACTCTTGGTTTAAACTGTTATTTACTGACACTTGGGCAACGCCAAGTAAAGTTAAACAGTTGATGAACATTGGTTTACATGGTCGACAGTCGTTCCTAGAATTCCATGAAGCGCAATCACTTAGAGCTTTGGTCGATCATGCAAAAATTGCTCATCCCAATATTTCACCAGCCACTTATATTGTCAATCAATTAAATGACTACTTAGATCGTCAGCGTGAGGTCATTCTCGGCCCAGATTTATCTGATCGCCGTAATGTCATGCAATCACTGATTAAAGCCCCTGATGTACAGGATGCAATTCGTAAAGAAAGTATTCGCTCAAAAATCAGCATGATTGATGCTGAACATAAAGCGATTGGTTTTGTAAATGAAATTGCATCCGACTATTCTGCATCGGCTGTACGCTTTGCAGATATGGCCTTGACTCGTCTATGGACACAGCTTTATGACGGTGTTGAAGTACATAACTTCAATACTGTGCGCGAGTTAGTCAAAGACTATGAAGTGATTTATACACCTTGTCACCGTAGCCATATCGATTACTTGTTATTGTCTTATGTGATTTATAAACGTGGTTTGATGGTGCCGTATATTGCTGCAGGCGATAACCTTAACATGCCATTTGTCGGTCAATTACTGCGTGGAGGCGGTGCATTCTTTATCCGTCGTTCATTCCGCGGCAATGCACTTTATACATCGGTATTTAAAGAATATTTATTTAGCATCCTGTCTAGAAACACACCTCTTGAATACTTTATTGAAGGTGGTCGTTCTCGAACTGGACGTTTGTTACCCCCAAAAACTGGCATGCTCGCAATGACGGTACATGGTCATTTGCGCGGCCGTGCCAAACCGATTGTCTTTATCCCAACCTATGTCGGTTATGAGCGCTTGATGGAAGGCGCAACTTATGTGGGCGAAATGAATGGTAAGCCAAAAGAAGCTGAATCCATTTGGGGAATCTTGCAAACCCTGAAAAAAATTGAGCGTATTTTTGGTAAAGTGCATGTCAATTTTGGTGAACCTGTTTTCTTAGATGACTTACTCAAAGCACATGGCGCTGATCAAATCACCATTGAACATAATGATGATCCAATCCCGCAAGAAGTCTCAGATGCAGTAACCAGCTCGGCAAATGCGATTCTGGAAAATATCAACCGTGCTGTGGTGATCAACCCTGTTTCTTTATTGTCCCTGATTTTATTGGCAACTCCAAAACATACACTTGATGAAGAAATCTGCATTAAACAGCTTGATACATATCGCAAGTTATTAACTGCAAATCCTTATGACAGCCGTACTCAGGTCACACCATTGTCAGGTAAAGAAATTATTGCCTATGGTATGAAGCTGAAATTGATTAAACGTGTTCAACACGTCCTTGGCGATATTATTGCCATTGAAGATAATCAAGCCATTTTACTGACTTACTTCCGTAATAACATTTTGCATGCTTTTGTTTTACCGTCGCTGGTTGCGGCATTGGTCGAACATAATGGCAAGATCAGTAAGTCTGATTTACTCAATGTGATTCGTACCCTTTATCCATTCTTAAAAGCAGAGTTGTTCTTAAAATGGAAAGATAGTGAAATCAAGGCTCAAGTGACTGAATATGTCGATGCTTTGGCTCAAGCGAATTTAATTTTTGTCGATGATGAAGATTTTATTTTCAGCCCTGCGCCAAACTCAGAAGACCATAATCAATTGGCTGTTTTAGCTGCTCCAGTACGTCAAAGTCTTGAACGTTATTACATGACGCTGGCTTTAATTACTCAACGTGGCTCTGGAAATATCTCGATTCGCCAAGTTGAAGAATTAAGTCACTTGGTTGGACAACGTTTATCTGTATTGTATGAGTTCAACTCACCTGAGTTCTTTGATAAAGCGTTATTCCAAAGTTTTATGAAAGTCTTAACTGAACAAGGCTATATCAAAACCAATGAAGACCATGCCATTGTTTTTGATGAGCAGTTTAGAAATGTTGCGCAATATGCCAATTTGGTGCTTGATGATGTAACTTTGCAAATGCTTCACCATATCACCTCATTTACAGATGAGGAGTTAAAAGAAGCTTTAGATGCTTTAGCCGCTCAACAAGCCAAGAAGCGTTTAAAACGGAAGAAAAAATAAAAGCTTTAAAGTGCCTTTTTCCTTTGGGAGAAGGCTGGGATGATTACCTCTCCCTAACCCTCTCCGGCAAGGAGAGGGAACTTCTCAAGTCCTCTATAATAAACAATACTGAACCAACCCATTTTAATATCTAACAATTTTTTAGTTCATTTACAAACTTATCTAAAACGTAAAATGATCCTTAAAAATAGCTAGTATATTTTAAGGTTTAAATTCTTCTGATAATCAAGATAACAGTTTTGATGTACCCACTTAAATTCTGTTGCAAGCATCCTCTCCGCAAAAATTTGCTTCCCTGTTTGATTGGAACTTTCCAAAACCAAGTGCGATAAATTCAACTGTTGTTGGAACCATAAAATTATTTCATGCAATGGTAGCGGTTGATTATTTGTACAAATATATGATTTTTCTGGATGTTCCACGTGAAGCAAATGCGCTAAGAAATATGCAAGGTCATCTATATGGATTCGATTTGACCAATGAATATTGGGATAGCTGTGTGTGGTTTCTGCAAGTTTAATCATACGAGCAACGGATGTACCATAAATCCCAGTTGGGCGCACAATCACACATTTAGATGGATAAGCCTGTTGCCATCGCCGCTCCATTTCCAATAACAACTGCCCTTGTTGATCACTTGGAATAGGCATTGACTCATCATCAATACGTTCACCACGGTTTTCCCCATAAACACGTGTAGATGACACCACGATGATGCGTTTTACTGGATGATTTCTTAGCGCCTTAACAATCGGCTGCACCGAGTCGACATAGGTTTGTTGATAATTTTCGATAGCACTTAGCGGAGAATTTCGAGATGGTGCGAGCAATACATACACCACATCGACAGGCTGAATTTGCGCTAAATCGAGTTGTTGAATGTCTTGAATCAAATGTTGTGCGAAATCATCATCTTTCGCACTTCGGCTAACTGTGGTAATTTGGTGATCTTGCTGAAATAATTGTTTGGCAACACGTTGCGATGTTTTACCATAACCAATAAATAGAATATGCATTACACGACCTATTCTTCGAAACCGATTTTCAAAATCAATCAAACTTAAGTTGAGGGGACATGGCTGCCGTCCATCAATTGCAAGGGGTTGGCAATGCCGCCGCTGCTTTACTTGAAAAACTAAATATTTTCACCACAGATGATTTGCTGTTTCATTTGCCACGTGATTATGAAGATCGTAGCACGATCATTCCCATGAACCAATTACAAGTCGGTCGTAGTTATCTCATGGAAGGCGTGGTCAGATCAATCGATATGCCACCCGGTAAACGCAAATCGATGGCGATTTTATTACAAGATGATTTTGGCAAAGTTACTTTACGCTTCTATCATATCTATAAAGCACTCACAGATCGTGCTAAAGCGGGTAATCGTTTAAGAATTTTTGGGGAAGTCCGTGTAGGGGCTCGTGGCCTTGAACTTTACCATCCTGAGATCCAGTTAATTACTGAACATACAGCACTCCCTAAAACCCAACTAACAGCAATTTACCCTGCCACCGAAGGCTTAACCCAACCCAAATTACGTGAATACGTTAAGCAAGCTTTAAACCAGCACGCTGATGCTTTACCTGAGTTATTACCTGAAAAGTTCACCAATGGTTACGCGCTTAAACAGGCGCTGGAGTATATTCATCACCCTCCTGTAAATGCCAATATGCTACAACTTTCACAAGGCTCTCACCCAGCTCAACAACGTTTAATTTTTGAAGAATTGGTTGCACATCAAATCAGCCTATTAACCCGACGTGCTTATATTCAACAAATTGCAGCCCCAGCATTTTCAACCAGTAAAAAATTTGCAAAAGCCTTATTGGCAAGCTTACCTTTTGAAATGACCAATGCACAGAAACGTGTATCAAACGAAATTGCCAAAGATTTAAAACAAAACAAACCCATGTTGCGATTGGTTCAGGGTGATGTCGGTGCAGGTAAAACATTGGTTGCAGGTGTTGCGGCTTGTCATATTTTGGAAGAAGGTTGGCAAGTGGCGCTAATGGCACCGACTGAAATTTTAGCTGAACAGCACTATATCAATTTTAAGAAATGGTTCGAGCCACTCGGTTTAAATGTGTCATGGCTTTCAGGCAAACAAAAAGGCAAAGCACGCGCTGCGGCTGAACAAACCATTAAAGATGGAACTGCCAATATTGTGGTGGGTACCCATGCTTTATTTCAGGACAATGTTGAATTTTCCAAACTTGGTCTCGTGATTATTGATGAACAACATCGTTTCGGGGTAGATCAACGTCTAGCTTTACGTAATAAAGGCGTGGATAACACCACACCACACCAATTGGTCATGACAGCAACACCAATCCCTCGCACACTGGCAATGTCTGCCTATGGTGACCTAGATACCTCAGTGATTGATGAATTGCCTCCTGGACGTACTCCCATTCAAACAGTCACGATTCCACTTGATAGACGAGAAGAGGTCTTGAATCGTATCACCACCAACTGCGCTGAGGGTAAACAGGCGTATTGGGTGTGTACATTGGTAGAACAATCAGAAACTCTCGATGCTCAGGCCGCAGAAGCCACCTATCAAGAGATTAAAGATCGCTTTCCACAGATTAATATTGGCTTAGTCCATGGAAAAATGAAAGCCGATGAGAAGCAACGGGTCATGCAACAATTCAAAGACAATGAATTGCAACTGCTGATTGCAACGACAGTGATTGAAGTCGGGGTCGATGTTCCAAACGCTTCCATTATGGTGATTGAAAATGCTGAACGCTTAGGCCTGTCTCAGTTGCATCAGTTACGTGGTCGTGTCGGTCGTGGTGCAACCGCAAGTTTCTGCGCCCTACTCTATAAACATCCTTTATCACAAAATGGCCAAGAACGTTTACGCATCATGCGTGAAACCAATGACGGTTTTATCATTGCAGAAAAAGACTTAGAAATCCGAGGGCCGGGTGAATTACTGGGCACCAAGCAAACAGGAGATTTGGGTTTCCGTGTCGCCAAGCTAGAACGAGATGATCATTTACTTAATCAAGCACATTATGTTGCCAGTCAAGTACTAAAAGATGATCCAGAAAATGCTGAAGCTTTATTAAAACGCTGGCTACCAGAAGCACCGAGATATGCCTATGTCTAAACATATATTTAGAACATCCATACATAAACATCATAGCTTAGATATTTGATTCATTCAGTTTAACGATGCTTATCAAAATCGATAACCACAAATGATGACATGGAGGTTGTCATAACATGGTGATATGAAGATTAAGCGATATAAAGCTTAATAAAAATCTGCTATTGATCTATTCAGCACACTATGCGAAATTAATCCCAAATAAAAAATAGAACAGAGCATGCTCCAATTTATCAATCAACTTCTCCATAAAAGCGTACAAAGCATTTCCCCTTGCCTCCTTTGTGAAATAGATCGACAACAACAGCATTCTCTTTGTAACACATGTTGGAACGAACTTCCTTGGTATAAGCAGCATATAGAACGGCATCAACAACATATTCTTTGTGCTTACCGTTACGACTTCCCAATTGATCGCATCATCCAAGTCTATAAATATGAACAACAACTGCAATATCAGACACTATTGGCACAAAGTTTATTGAATTTAAGCCTACCTAAAATTCAAGCCATTGTCCCTATGCCAATTTCTACTGCTCGTTTAAAAGAACGTGGCTACAATCAAATGCTGATTATCGCCAAAATCATGGCAAGGCAATTAAATATCCCAGTATGGCAACCCGTGATTCGAGAAGCACAACACTCACAAAAAGGTTTAAGTAGAATTGAGCGCTTAGAAAATATTGAATATCAATTTAAAATGATTAAAACAGAAAAAAGAAAATATAAAAAAGTACTGATTATTGATGATGTCGTGACCACAGGCAGTTCAATTCATGCTTTAACCCACGCTTTAGAAAACTTGGGGTGCCAGCAGATTTATAGCGTCTGCATTGCCGCAGCTCAATAAATTTTCCTCATCGTTCAGCGATACATGCATTGTGAAGCAAACATAGCAAAAATTATGAATGGATTAAATTTGATTTACACCATGGGATCACGATCTCTTTGGTCAATGGCGCTAAAAGCGTTTGCGCATCATCCAAATCAATCCACTTCATTTCAGCAATTTCTGCATTGATTTTTGGTGTTTGCTTTACATCGACTTGATAGAGATAACTCACCAATTGAAAGTCTGCTTCATTGGCCGCTTTTGTTTCAAAACGCCCAATAAACTGAGTAATCTCGGCTTGAACACTAATTTCTTCTAAAATCTCACGCAACATGGTCTGCTCAGGTGGTTCATTGGGTTCTAGCTTTCCACCAACCTGCATAAAAAATTGTGTATTTTGCTTTCTCACCAAAAGCAATTGATTTTTATCATTCAAAATCACAGCTGCCGCGACAGTAATTACATTCATAAGATTTAAAAATAGAATAAAAACACAATATATTGTGACAGCAATAAATTTAAAAACAATATATTGTGTTTTAGTTTTTAACCAAATGTACGATCTGCTTGATCTAATTTAACCAATTCTTCACGTTCTTTTACACCCCATTTTGGTTCTGGTGCTTGATAGTGACTAAACTGGGTTAAAATTTCTTCGATCGAAGCAGAATCAATCAACTGATCTGTAAAACGTGCTTTAGAAAAACCTTTGTCTGTCGTGAGTTGAATAAATTTCAATAAATCATCATAAAAACCTTCAACATTTAAAAACGCACAAGGTTTTAAATGAATTCCCAATTGCGCCCACGTCCATTGCTCAAAAATCTCTTCAATGGTTCCTGCACCACCAGGCAATGCAATAAAGCCATCGGAAAGTTCAGACATTTTTGTTTTACGTTCATGCATATTTTTAACAATATACAGCTCAGTCAAATCTGGATGAGCCAATTCACGATCGACCAAACCCTGAGGGATTACACCAATCACTTTGCCTCCTGCTGCCAAAGCACTGTCAGCAACAATGCCCATTAAGCCTGAACGACCACCACCATAGACCAAAGTTTTCCCTTGCTTGGCGATTGTTTCACCAGTCAGCTCTGCTACATCAGCAAAAATTTGATCCGTACCTAACGATGAACCACAAAAAATAGCAATAGAATTCATAAATTTAACCTAACTTTAATTTTGTCATGCTAAAAATGCAGACGGCCAATCAAGATTTTTTTTACAAAACAGCAATGTAATGAGTGTTTTTCCTAAAATCCTTGTCTAAAATACACACATCAAATTGACACCACACTGCGCAAGGGAGAAAAGACATAATGCTTGAAGCCTTTTACGCCACTGAGCGCGGTAGCTTAGAAGATGCAACAATTAATGGTGGATTCGACCTACATCCTGACTTGGTATGGGTTGACCTCATTGCACCTTCACAAGAAGAACAAGAATGGGTTTTAGATGCTTATCAGCAAAATTTACCAACTCTTAAATCTTTAGAAGACATTTCATCCTCTGCACGATTCTACCGTGATGATGATGGGATTCTACATATCAGTACTTATTTTTTAACAAAAAATAAAAATTACCAAGTTGAAGGCGATCCCGAAGATACTTCAAACATGCTTGCCAATGTGCAGACAGTTGCGTTCATTTTGCATAAAGACCGCTTATTTACCTTGCGTGGTGAAAAACTGGTTGCCTTTCGTGCCTTTCGCGCACGCGCACGCCGTAATGACTATGAAATTGAATACAAAGATCCGACATGGATTCTTTTAGGCTTATTAGAAGCAAAACTGGATGAGCTTGCGGATATCTTGGAAGATATCCACAAAGACTTAGAGTTATATTCCACAGAAGTCCTCAACGTCCGTCATCGTGAAATGATTTTAGACTTAGATGACATGATTACTCGTCTAGCACAAAAGGAAGATATGCTTGGAAAAGCACAACTTTGTCTGATTGACTTACGTCGTGTTTTGACCTTTTTGTCTCGTCCTCGCGCATTGGGGAGCCATATCTATGATGCAGATATTCGAGAGTTAAGTGAAGATGTACGTTCCCTTGTAGAACATGACGCGTTCTTGTTCCAAAAAGTACGATTCTTGCTTGATACCACCTCTGGATTTATTAACACTGAACAGAACGATACCATTCGTCGCTTCTCCATCTTACCCAGTATGCTTGCGCCACCGATGTTGATTGCCAGTATTTATGGGATGAACACGGAGATTCTGCCTTTTGCCCATGGTCACTGGAGCTTTTATGTGGTGATTACCATCTTAATTGCTTTCTTTGTAGGGCCTTTGGCTTACTTTAGATGGAAGAAATGGATTTAAATACTCCATTCCCCTTATTGGATTGAGTTGAGATTTAGCACTGCTCAAGGCAGAAAAGAAAATGAGTCAATAAAAAAGCACCTTTAGGTGCTTTTTTACATCAATCTTGCATACGCTAAATTAATTTCAAGTCATCTTGCAAATGGCAAGCTTGAATAATTTTCATCATCTTTTCAGGCACTGCTTTAAACTGTAACCCCTGAAGATTTGGGGTTTGACGTAACCACTGTACAAACACAGATAAAGCAAGGGTACTGCCATGTTCAAGCTGTGATAGATTCACAGTTATTGGAAAATTTTTCTCATTTTGAATCACTTTCAAACCATTTAAATAATAGCTTTCAGCATTCTCATAAGCAATTTTACCGCTAACATATAATTCCTGATTTTTAAATTCAATCACTCGCTTGCACCTATCTATGTTATGAGCTTACTTCTTAACAGCAGCGTCTGCATCAGGCTTGAATGTTGCAATTGCTTTATCAATATTACCGCCGTTACGTTGCACGTTCGCAGCAAATTGGTTACGGAATTGCAAACCTAGATCGATACCAGACACATTCAAATTACGTACTTTCCATTGGCTGCCTGCATCAGACAACTGGAAAGATACAGGGATCTTTTCGCCATTGTTATTGAAGTCTAAAGTAACGACAGGAAACTTGCTGTTGGTTGCCTTATACGGACGCATTGAATACGATTGATTTGAATACTTCGCAAATGCGCTACCATAATTCTCAATCAAAGTATTACGGAAGTTTTGTTCAAATTGCGCACGTTGAGCAGGGGTACTGCTATTTGCATAAGTTCCCATCACAATACGTGTAAACGCTTGACCATCGACATAAGGATCAAGGTTTTGGCGAACAATCGCTTTCACAGTAGCAGGGTTTTGCAATTTACCTTGATCTGCTTTTAAGCGCGAAATCAGGCCATCAGCAACACGTTTAACAAATGCTGGTGGCGCTTCTGCTGGAGCAGCTTGAGCCGCAGTCGCCACCATAGTTGCCAAAATAGTTGCAGTAAAAGTTTGTTTTAACAGCATGTTCATTTTCAATAACTCCTCTAATGCCTATTCAACAAATGAAGTTTGAGCATCAGTTGTTTCAGTGGATGCAGATGCATCTTTAGCTTCCGATGCGCCAGTTGATGATTTTCCTGCACCACCCGTAATAAATTTGGTAATCAAATCTTCTAGATCCATCGTACCTTGGGTATTTTCAATGCTTTCACCACGTTTAATGTAGTTAATGCCGCCACCTGGTACGATTTTCAAATATTTTTCGCCTAAAAGACCATTGGTTGCGACCATTATGTAAGCATCTTCATCAATATTTGTGATGGATTTCATGTTACCTAACAGTTGCTTTTCCATTTCTTTTTGTTTCTCAGGTGTTGCAGCCTGATAATCAGCACTGTAATGTAAATCACCTAGCGCATTTTCTTTTACTTTCTTCAACTGTTCCGCATTGAAGGTGGTCAATGAACCATCCAAATCGAATTTAACCGTTGCATGACGTGTCACAGGATCAAGTGTAATTGCATCAACTTGTCCAATTTTAACACCGCTCATGGTCACTTTGGCACGCGGTTTTAAACCATTCACATTGTCGAATGTTGCAGTCATTTCATAACTGTCTTTTAAGTTTGTACCGACCAAACCACTCACTTTCATGGCTAAAAAGAATAGAGCAAGACCAAAAATGATGACAAAAATACCGACGGTCAGCTCACTAGCACGTGATTTCATTAAACACCTCCGAACATGACCGCAGTCAACACGAAATCAAAACCTAAAACACATAACGATGAATACACAACAGTACGTGTCGTAGATGTTGCGATACCTTCAGATGTTGGTTCACAAGCATAACCTTGATACACCGCAATCCAAGTACAAATTAAAGCGAATACTAAACTTTTAATGATGGTTCCGTTAAACACATCTTTCATAAACTGAGTGCTACTCAGAATACCACTCCAGTACGAGCCTTCGTCTGCGCCGAGAAAATCCACACCGACCATTTTGCCACCCATAATACCAATCGCAGCAAAGATCACAGACAGCATCGGTAAACTGACAATACCGGCCCATAAACGTGGAGAAATCACACGCTTTAACGGATCAACACCAATCATTTCCATACTGGATAATTGTTCAGTTGCCTTCATTAGACCAATTTCAGCAGTCAAAGCAGAGCCAGCACGACCAGCAAAAAGCAAGGCAGCCACAACAGGCGCAAGTTCACGCAACAAGGTTAAAGCCACAGCCGCGCCCAACATGGCTTCACTACCAAAAGTGACCAAGATGTTATACATCTGCAAACCGAGTACTGCACCGATGAACAGCCCAGATACCGCAATGATCAATAAAGACAGTACGCCTACTCGATACATCTGATAAATGAAAAGTTTTACACCAAGTATTGTTGGCAAAGAGAATAAAATGCGCAACAACATGAGCATTGCAACACCAATGCCCTGAACACGTTCTAGAACGCGTCTACCCAATAAGGCAATAGCATTCATGAACTAACCTCATTACTTAAATAGGCTTGATGACTAAATTGATAATCAACAGGACCTTCAACCGAACCTGTTAAGAATTGCTGTACAAATGGAGAAGCGTGTTGTTGCAATTGCTCAGGTGTCCCCTCGCCTTGCACCTTACCTTCAGCCACAACATAAATATAGTCAGCAATTGATAATGTTTCATCAACATCATGTGAAACAATAATTGTTGTTAGATCTAAAGCGTCACGTAATGATCGAATTAATCGGGTCAAAACCCCCATCACAATCGGATCTTGCCCAGCAAAAGGTTCGTCATACATAATCAAATCTGGGTCAAGCGCAATCGCACGAGCAAGCGCCACGCGTCGATTCATCCCGCCAGAAAGTTCTGCGGGCATCAACTTTTCAGCACCACGCAAACCAACCGACTCTAATTTTAGTGCCACTAACTCAGCAATTAAATTTTCTGGTAATTTTGTATGTGCGCGAATTGGAAAAGCAACATTTTCATAGACGGTCATGTCGGTAAATAACGCACCACTCTGAAATAACATCCCCATACGTGCACGTGCAGCAAAAAGCTCATTACGTGACATCGAAGCAATGTTTTTCCCATCAAGTCGTACTTCACCAGCATCTGGGCTAAGCTGACCACCGATGAGCCGTAACAAGGTTGTTTTACCTGTTCCAGATGGTCCCATGATTGCGGTAATCTGCCCACGACGAATCTGCAAACTCACATTATCGTAGATAACGCGTTCACCTCGGTTAAAACTTAAATTTTTGACTTCAATTAAAGCTTCAGCTTCGGAATGACTGTGTTTATTCATAGCTGAACTTTTTCCTGCATTTATCAGCCCACATACTATACTCTTAAATATCTATATGTTTTGTAATTAAAAGATAATAAAAAATCATAAAGAATATTCATCTTTATAAACAATGTTTGTTGGACTATTTTTTAGTTTTTTACTTTTAAATTTTATTTAATGAGCAAATAGATTATCTAAAAAGCAGGCTATAAAAAAAGTACCCAACATTTGAGATTAATAAAAGTGAGAACATATATAACATAATTACCTCAAAGAAATCATCAACTTTATTAGATTCAATTTTTCATAAGTTAAGTCTAACTGTTTTATTAAATAAATTGAACTATGTCACACTTTATTCTACCAAATACTTTTCAACTTGCAATAAAAAACCAGCCTGAAGGCTGGTTTTTTATTAAAAATATCTAATTAATCGTTGAATTTGCGACGCGGACGGTCTGCATTGAATTCACGTTTTGGACGATCTTCACCCCCAAATTCACGCTTAGGACGATCATCACCGCCAAACGCACGTTTAGGACGATCTGAATTAAATTCACGCTTCGGACGGTCTTCACCACCGAATGAACGCTTAGGACGATCATCACCGAAAGAACGTTGTGGACGGTCACCGAAACCACCTTCACGACGTGGTGGACGATCACCAAAATCACGCTTAGGACGATCAGCAAAACTGCCTTCACGACGTGGTTTGTAATCTACGCTGTTACCACGGTTGTCATCATTCGAGTTAAAACGAGGTTTATCGTTAAAACCGCCTTCACGACGTGGACGATCAGAGTTGAAATCACGCTTAGGACGATCTTCACCACCGAATGAACGTTGTGGACGGTCACCGAAGCCACCTTCACGACGTGGTGGACGATCACCAAAATCACGCTTAGGACGATCTTCGCCACCGAATGAACGTTGTGGACGATCACCGAAACCACCTTCACGGCGTGGTGGACGATCACCAAAATCACGCTTAGGACGATCATCACCATAAGATGGACGATCACCACGTGGTTTGTCATCGAAGCTACGACGTGGACGATCATCACCGCCTTCACGACGTTTGAAGTTTGATTCACCTTCAAAACGACGACCACCGCCGAAACCGCCACGACCGCCTTCACGACGACCGCCACCGTTACTACGACCACGACCGCCACCATCACGACTACCGCGAGCTGGAGGTGGAGATGGCTCTAGACCTTCGATTTCAGAAACACTTAAACGCGCTTCTAAATAATCTTCTAAAGCACGGATTTTACCGCGTTCACGGTAAGTTGCTAAAGTGATTGCTTTACCAGTACGACCCGCACGGCCTGTACGACCAATACGATGCACATAATCTTCATTCTTCATTGGAAGACCGAAGTTAATTACGTGAGAGATTGTTGGTACATCAAGACCACGAGCAGCTACGTCTGTAGCAACAAGAATTTTTGCACGACCTTCACGGATACTGCGTAAACGACGGTTACGTACAGTTTGTGGCATAGCACCATGAAGCGCAACAACTGAAAGACCAGCTTCTGCAAGCTCTTCAGCAAGCATATCTGTATCTTCTTGAGTTGAAGCAAATACAACTGCTTGATCTACGTCTTCTTCATTTAACCAATGCGTAAGCAATTTTTTCTTATGCTCAAAGCCATCAGTCCAATGTAAAGTTTGGGTAATATCAGTATTTGTAGAATGACCTGTTTCAATTGCAATACGTTCAGGTTCGTTCATCATGCGTTCAGCAAGATTAATGATACGTGGTGCAAATGTTGCAGAGAACATTAATGTTTGTTTACGATTTAAAGCTAAATCGCTGATTGCTTCTAGGTCTTCAGAGAAACCTAAGTCAAGCATACGGTCAGCTTCATCGACGATTAAAGCATCAACTAAATCAAGTTTAATTTGACGACGGTTTACAAGATCAAGTAAACGACCTGGAGTCGCAACAACAACTTGTGCACCTTTTAATTGTTGGATTTGCTTACCAAAAGGCATACCACCCATGATTGCTGCAACACGTACACCTTTCATATGGCGTACAAATGCAATCGCATCTTGACATACTTGTTGTGCAAGTTCACGAGTAGGTGAAATCACCAAGATATTTGGTTGAGTTACTGCTTTCATACGATCTTTAAATGGTACAAAAGTATCTTGACCAGCTAAAGCGTTTAACGTAGGGAGTAAGAATGCAGCAGTTTTACCAGAACCAGTTTGGCTTGATACTAGAAGGTCTTTTCCTTCTAAAGCCGCTGGAATAGATAGTTCTTGAACAGGAGTCGGCGTAGTAAAACCAAGACTCTCGAGTGCTTTCTGTAGCGACTCGTCTAATGAAAATTCAGCAAAAGTTTTGCTCATAGAGATATTCACCCTAATGTGGGTGCTCCATTAATATATGGTCTGATGGACATCGGCAAAAAGCGGCACAGCAATAATCGCTGAAAATATAGAATCAGCGGCGATCCGAGAACGACGATGCGTATAACGCACATTTGATAACAGCCGCAACCTGAAGGAATCGCTTAAGCGATTGGGTGGGGCGCGAAATATTGTCCTCTCTTTGGACCGGACGCGCATACACAATATAGAAGAGAAATGTTCAGGTAATGAACGAAATTTAGTGCGTGCGCAGAGTATAGCAGAATTTATAATAATGTCACGAAGTTTTATTGTTTTTCCTGTATTGTATTAAGTCATTCATTATCTTCAGGAATTAAATAAAAAACTTGATCTACAGCTAAACTTTCATCCTCAAGAATATCTGCTACAGCTCCCCCTAAACACTCAACGGTAAACTCGCTTAGAATAATCGTATTGGTTTGCCAATGATATGTGCCTAAAGCAAACGCGCCTGTTTGCATATTTTTCTGCATCAAATATTGAATATTTTCAATTGTGGTTGCACTCCCCCAAAATGTTTGTCCATCTATAATGATCCAAAAGTCTATGTTTTGCAGTGCAACCTCTTCATGAGGGATTGTATGATGGGTTTTTAGACTAAATTTTTCATTTTGATAAATAGTTTTCAATTGATTTATTCCGAGTTAGTTTTTGGATTTCATCTAAGTGCCACCATTAATTCGATAAATTCTATACCGTGCCTGTTCTGTAAGCTCTTCTTTATCTGAATCCATATATTCTTCTATTAAATTGATAGCTTCTACTGTACCTATTTCTTGTAATACCCAAAGACATCTTTTGAAATAGGTAGAATCCTCTTCACTAGCTAAATATGCCAAGTGGGGTTTTAAAAAAATTGCTCGCTTTATATAAGGAATAGCATAAGAATCTTTTCTCATTTGAAGATCCCAAATAATTTCCATATGATCCTCATGCTCTAATAGCAATAATCTTTCGCATTGCTCTTGAGTTGTTTTAGATTCATCTATTTTAAGATATGGATTTCCCTGTTCCATTTTTTGGCTCATAGAGTTAAACCAAATAACTTTTTTACTTTATCCAGTAAATTGCTCACCCTTAGCGTCCCCCAATAAGTTGTATTATTTTTATATCAGTACTATTCGTTAGGTCTTGCAATCACCAATGTTTAAACGACGATATTTAGTATTGATAGTATCGCATTAAATCACAACCCATAAAAAAGCCCTCATAAAGATGAAGGCTTTTTAAAACTCAATCTTACACAAGTATAAATTACTTCGCAGCTTCACCCCAAGCAGGAACAACAGCTTGCATCAATGGTTTTAACATTTTCATAGAACACGCGATCACTTGACCATTTTCCATAGAATCTGAACCACCACGAGCATCAACGACTGTACCACCCGCTTCTTTCACCATAAGCTCGCCTGCTGCGATATCCCAAGGTTTTAAACCGAGTTCAAAATAACCATCTAAACGACCAGCTGCAACATAAGCCAAGTCCAATGCAGCAGAACCCGCACGACGATATTGTGCGCCAGCTTCAGTTACATTTAATAATGATTCAAAATGGTTTTTCGCATAAGAAACAATCTCACCATTACGTTTAGCGCGGTAAGCATGACCTACACCCATAAAGGTATTTTCAAGACTGTCTTTAACATTCACACGAATACGACGTTGATTCAACATTGCGCCACGACCACGGCTTGCAGAGAATAGCTCATCTTTCACAGGGTCATAAATAACACCGTGTTGAGTTACACCTTTATGTTGAACTGCAATAGATACACAGAAATGTGGGAAAGCATTGATAAAGTTTAAAGTACCATCAAGAGGATCAATCACCCAACACCAATCGGCATCGTGACCTTTACCTTCTTGTAGTCCAAACTCTTCACCAAGGAAGCTGTGATTTTTATAACTTTTACGAAGCGTATCAATAGTCAACTGCTCGATATAACGATCTACACGAGTCACTGGACCATCAATACCTTTTTCTTCGACTTGTAGATCGAGTTTATGACGATTTTGATGCGCTTTTAAAAGCTCTTGACCAACTAACTGAGCCGCACGCGCAGCCATCACCACCATAGGTTCCATTGAACACCCACTACAAATTTGAAGATACTGATAAAGAATAATGCATAAAAGCGCCGACATTTTAGCAAATATCGGCGCTTTTTGGGAAATTTTGTTGCTAAAATTTTACAACTTTAACTTTTACATGAGCTTAAACGTGTTGTACCAGCTTTAACCAAGCCTGTTCAATCGAGTTTTGAATACCTTTTACATCTAAACCACAGTCTTGAAGCATTTCAGAATGGCTTGCTTGTGCGAGGAATTCATCTGGTAAACCTAGGTTTAAAATTGGCTTTACAATTTGTGCCTGTGCCAAGAACTCATTGACCGCACTACCCGCACCCGCCATCACCGCATGTTCTTCAACAGTTACAAATAAGTGAGTTTTGTCTGCCAAATCACGAATAATCTGTTCATCCAATGGTTTCACAAAACGCATATTGATCACACGAATTGCAATATCCAACTTTGGTGCCAGTTGTTTTGCTGATTCAAGCGCAGGTTGAACTCGACTACCAAAGGCCAAAATCGTGATACCTTCTTCGTGTTCAGTATTGAGTTCTAACAATACTTCAGCTTTACCAATTTCCAGCTCAATCAACTGTTGTTGAATTTCCACACCTAAACCGTTACCGCGTGGATAACGTACTGCAGTTGGGCCTTTGTATAGATATGCTGTATGCAACATTTGGCGACATTCGTTTTCGTCTTTTGGCGCCATGATCACCATATTCGGTACAGTACGCATATAAGCATAGTCATACGCACCAGCATGCGTAGGACCGTCTTCACCGACTAAGCCTGCACGATCAATACCAAAGGTCACATCAAGATTTTGTAAAGCAACATCATGAATCAGCTGGTCATAACCGCGTTGTAAGAAGGTTGAATAAATTGCCACAACTGGCTTCAATCCTTCACATGCCATACCCGCAGCTAATGTCACGGCATGCTGTTCTGCAATTGCAACATCAAAGTAGCGCTCTGGAAATTGTTTGGCAAACTGCACCATGCCTGAGCCTTCACACATGGCAGGTGTAATTGCAAGTAATCTGTCATCTTGTGCAGCTTCATCACAAAGCCATTGCCCAAATACATCTGAATATTTTGGTGCTACATTTTTAGTTACTGAAGCATTAATTTTGCCAATCGCATGATATTTAATTTGATCCGCTTCAGCAGGTGCAAAACCCTTACCTTTCACGGTATAGACATGGATCAGACGTGGCCCTTTACGCTTTTTCAGCGCATTAAAGACTTGTACCAGTTGCTCCACATCATGGCCATCAAATGGGCCAAAATAATCAAAACCAATGGCTTTAAATAGATTATCCGCAGCATCAGTCGCAGATTGATGTAAACGAGAGTTGTAGTTCCATTCAGGGCAATCCTGTACAAAAGCTTGCCCTTCTTCATCAATATTGATGAATTGCCCTTGTTCCCAAATTGCAGCTAAATGCTTTGCAAAACCACCCGTACTACATGAAATCGACATATCATTGTCATTGAGTACCACCATCAAATCAGCATTATGCGCCACTGCATCATTCATGGCTTCAAATGCCATTCCAGCAGTCATCGCACCATCACCAACGATAGCAACAACTTCACAAGGATCTTTTTGATAACGACGTGCCAAGGCCATACCCAAGCCAGCAGAAATTGCAGTCGATGAATGTCCTACACCAAAGGTATCAAATTCAGATTCATCACGCGCTGGAAAAGCCGCCAATCCATCTTTAGAACGGATGGTCATCAATTGCTCACGGCGTCCTGTAAGGACTTTATGTGGATACGCCTGATGACCCACATCCCAAACTAAACGATCTCGTGGTGTTTCAAAACAATAGTGTAAGGCAACTGTTAATTCTATAACGCCAAGGTTTGCACCAAAATGCCCGCCACTTTGTCCAGCAGCATACAAAATAAATTGACGCAATTCGTCTGCGACCTGCGGCAATTGGCTTTGCTCAAACTGACGTAATTGTTGAGGATGATTAATTTCATTCAACAAAGGCGTAACAGGACGATGACTAGGTATTTCGGTATACAACATATGTGGCAAAGCCTTCTAAAGCCTGGCAAATCTAGCTAGGTAAACGGGTTAGCATGATTGTGAGAACCAATGATATCACATTCAATCAGCCACATTTATAATGATGCGTCATTGGAACTTCCAAGTCAGCAAGTGTGCTCTTGGTGTCAATTATCATGAATAATCTATCTATATATCAACTATTATCGTGTGCTTTATACAAAAAAGAAATTTTTATAGCAATGTTATCTATAAAAACATGCTTTACAAACCTACCAATGTCCAAGCATTACGCTATACTTTAGCCAATTTCTAAACAAATAGATGGAAGATTCTGTGTCAATAGAGTTTGTTGCCACTTCAAAATTACCCACTGCTTATGGTGATTTTAAAATTTCTGTATTTCAAGATCCACAAACAGGTGAAGAGCATGTTGCTCTTTCTAAGGGTTTAGAAATCGCGCCTACAAACCCCGTTTTAGTTCGTATTCATTCAGAATGTTTAACTGGCGATGCCTTTGGTTCATTAAAATGTGACTGTGGCCCTCAATTGCACAACACCATGAAAATGATGAATGATGCAGGCCAAGGTGTGATTTTATATTTGCGCCAAGAAGGTCGTGGTATTGGTTTGACCAATAAAATCCGTGCTTATGCTTTGCAAGATCAAGGGCATGATACCGTTGATGCAAATTTATTGTTAAACCTACCTGCTGATGCACGTAAATATGATATGTGTAGCATCATGCTCGATCATTTACAGGTTAAACAAGTCAGGCTAATTACCAACAATCCATTAAAATTAAAAGCTTTAACAGATTTAGGTATTGATGTATTAGACCGTGTACCGTTGACAGTGGGCTTAAATAAGTTCAATGAAGATTATTTAAAAACCAAACATGATCGTATGTCACATATGTATGAGAAAGATGATTTTTAAATAATCACTAAGTTAAATAATAGGAGACTGAACTAATGAAATTAAGCTCAACCTTATTTGCAATCAGTCTCCTTTTACTCAGCACATAGTGTCAGGCATCTGATTCAAAAACCCAATCTGCAACCATTCAACAATTAAGACAGTTTCAACAACAAGACCATTTCTTGCCCGATAATTTTTTATATACGGGAATCAAAAATCCTCAATTAAAGCAAAAACTCAATCAAAATATAGCCGATACAAGTCAAGCTTTTATTAAACTTTATGAGAGTCATACACCGCCCTCTAAAAAACAATTACTTAAAACTCTTGCTGATGGCATCAATCAAATTGACCCATACAGCCTAGATACAGATGATAGAGAACAAGTTGCTGTTAGCTATGAAAAATTTTTAGATATTATTGGCCTAGAAAGCTCAGATGGTATTTTAAATACTTGGGTATATGGTGAAGTCATTAATAAGTTAATTGAACAAAAGAAATCAGTAAAACCATAACCTCTCTATTAATTCACTAATTTTTATAAATAAAACATCAAGAAAGGTTTTGCTATCGCGGATGGCGACAGGGATGTCGCCGTTGGGCAAGGGTGACAGGAGTCCCCTTTGCCCAACAAAGGATTTTTGTTTCTTTTCATCCCTGAAAAGAAAGGAATCATCTACACTTCTTCATCTAAATTTTTAAATACAATATTTTGTAAAATATAATCAAATCGTCATCGAGAAAATTTGCGTTTCAGGCTTTCTACGCTTTAAATGCAAATCAAACGCCATACAAATATTTCGAACAAAAGGCTTCCCTTGCTCCGTGATCACAATCCGATCCGCTTCAATGTTCAATAAACCATCATGCTGCATTTCAACAAGCTGTTGAATCACATCACCACGCTCAGCAAAATCCATCGCCTGATCTGACCAAGAGGTTTGAAAGGTGCACATCAAATTCAAAATATGCTGACGAATCTTTAAATCTTCGACACTTAACACATGCCCTTTCACCACAGGAATCTCATCATTTTCAAGACAAGTGTAATAGGCATCTAAATTTTTCTCATTCTGTGCAAAGCTATACCAACTATCACTGATTGAAGATAGACCCAATCCGATCATGACTTGTGTTTTTGATGAGGTATAACCCATAAAATTACGATGCAAAGTACCTGCATGAAATGCTTGATACATCTCATCTCGATCTAAAGCAAAATGATCCATTCCAATCTCATGATAACCATGCGCTAAAAGTTGCTTTTTCCCTTCCTCATATAGGGTTCGCTTCATCCCATCTTTAGGTACATCATGATCTTTAAACCCACGCTGTCCGTTGCCCTTAATCCAAGGCACATGCGCATAACTATAAAAAGCCAAGCGATCTGGCATTAACGTATTAGTCAAATCAATGGTATGCAACACATCTGCTAAATTTTGAAATGGCAAACCAAAAACCAGATCATGTGAAATCGATGTATAACCAATCTCTCTTGCCCATTGCGTGACTCTTTCTACATTTTCAAAAGGTTGCACACGATGAATAGCTTTCTGAACAGTCTCATTATAGTCTTGCACCCCATAGCTGACACGGCGAAAACCAAGCTCATACAAGACTTGTAAATGATCTCGCGTAGTATTATTGGGATGCCCTTCAAAACTAAATTCATAACCATCCGCAATATTGGCTTTGGCTAAAATACCTTGAATTAATTGTTGTAAATGCTCAACTGAAAAAAATGTTGGTGTCCCGCCACCCAAATGGATTTCTTTAATGATGGGTCTGTCTGCTAACAACTGACAATATAAGTCCCATTCTTTTAAAACGGCTTGAATATAGGGTTGTTCAACATCATGCCGTTTCGTGACTTTTTTATGGCATCCGCAAAATGTACATAGACTTTCACAAAATGGTAAATGAATATAAAGACTGATGCCTTCAGAGTGATTAGACTCATCAAAAGAGCGCTTTAAGGTCTGTTTCCATTGTTGCAGCGAAAATGATGCCTCCTCCCAATATGGAACCGTTGGATAACTGGTATAACGGGGTCCAGCAACATTGTATTTTTGAATCAAAGAACAACTCATATTCACTGCTCGATACGCAATTTACATTCAAAAGAAATAAACCCAAAAATTGAATTTACCTTCAATACATTGTGCTGAGCTTAAGCATAGATTTCAACCTAGTGAATTGCTCGGGATTGCGCAGCATGTATCCGCGATACCCAAAGATTTTTTTTAGTCTCATTCGATTCATTCACGTCACGTTCAAAACATGCCTTTATGATGACTTGGTTTTGTTTTTTTAGCATTTTATGTTTTGATGTAGAAAATTTTTCAATTCTCCTTTGAGGATGATCATGCAAAACCCGACTTCTGCAGATATTCAACGTGTTCGTGATTTCCTAACAGATTTACAAGCTCGAATCTGCTCTGCCCTAGAGCAACAAGAAAAATTAGGCCACGGCACTGCAACATTTGAAATTGATGACTGGCAACGCCCTGAAGGCGGTGGTGGTCGTTCACGTGTTCTACAGAATGGTACTGTGATCGAAAAAGGCGGGGTGATGTTTTCTCACATCAACATTTCCAAACTGCCAGCTTCAGCAACAGAACGACATCCAGCAATTGCTGGAGCCAAAGCTCAAGCCTTGGGTGTTTCTTTGGTCATTCATCCAACAAATCCCAATGTTCCAACATCTCACGCCAATGTACGGCTATTTGTTGCAGAACCTGAAGGACAAGCACCAATTTGGTGGTTTGGTGGTGGTTTTGACCTCACGCCTTTTTACCCGAATGATGAAGACGTTTTATCTTGGCACCAAACAGCATTTGATCTGTGCGCACCGTTTGGTGAAGAAATTTATGCGGAACATAAACAATGGTGTGATGATTATTTCTATTTAAAACATCGTGATGAACAACGTGGTATTGGGGGTTTGTTTTTTGATGATTTAAATCAATGGGATTTTGAAAAATGCTTTGAATATATCCAAGCGGTCGCTAATGGTTATTTAAATGCTATTTTGCCTATTTTCCAAAGAAATCAGGATAAATCATTTACACAAGCCCAACGAGACTTCCAACTGTATCGTCGTGGTCGCTATGTTGAATATAATTTGGTTTATGATCGCGGGACTTTATTTGGCTTACAAACTGGTGGTCGAATTGAATCTATTCTGGTCAGCATGCCACCGCTTGCAGCTTGGTCTTATCGCCCAGAATGGGATGAAAATAGTCCAGAAAAACGTCTCACTGATCATTATTTAAAGCCTAAAGACTGGTTGTCGATATTAAAATAATCTCTCGACATTTAGGTTTCATCGTTAAAAAGCTATCTTTCATTCAAGATAGCTTTTTAACTTAAACCAATGAATACTTCTGAGAAAATAACGCTTGAAAGATTTACTCACAATTAAAATGAGAATAATTCACGATAAGAATACTTTTTTAATTTAATATATGCTCAAACTTGAGCTAAGATACCAACCTTAAAATTTCCTTAATTTTTTTGAAAAAGTCTTAGCGTTTAAAGAATATTATAGCAGTAGAAACCAGAGGTAGGTATGAGGAATTTATTAGAAAATCACAAGGTTACTCTTTCATTCAGTATTTTATTTTTATTAGCATGCTCCATTTCAACCACCATTATCTCTAACAACCATCTCTCTGACAGCATCTCAATTACTTCTAGTGTTGTTTTATCTGCTGGCTTTCTTGTTGTTTTTGCTATGATTTTCCTTGACTTCTTAGAGTCAGTTTGCAATCCATAAGTATCTTTTTTGAAGCACAACATTTTTTCAAAAAACCTTCCTCTTAAAAACCAGCTTTAGCGTGATTAAAAAAGCGCTCTAAATCATCAATTTATTCAAATTTTAGCATAAGCTAAACCGCAGATAGTTTGGTTGTATCATCCATTTTCACGTATATTGTCGACATTCTCTAAAAATCAACACAATCAATACTTGGACATTTGGCATGAGTAAACTATTCGCAGTCATTGGAAATCCGATTGAACACTCTCGTTCACCTGAACTACACCATGCCTTTGCAGAAAAGACTGGTATTGATCTCAACTATGTAAAACGTCTTGCCCCACTCGATGGCTTTGCTGCAAGTGTAACTGAATTCTTTGCTCACAATGGCGTAGGTATGAATGTTACTGTGCCATTTAAAGAACAAGCTTTTGCCTTATGCCAACAACTGACAGAACGTGCAAAAATCGCCAAGGCGGTCAATACGCTTTGGATGGAAAACGGCGTATTGCATGGTGATAATACGGATGGACAAGGTTTAGTCGATGCGATTAAAGCATTAGACTGGACTTTAGAAAACACAGATATTTTGATTATTGGTGCGGGTGGTGCAACTCGCGGCGTGGTTTACCCTCTGGTAAAAGCAGGGGCTAAAAAAATTGTGATTGCCAACCGTACCCGTTCACGTGCGGAACAATTGGTGGCCGATTTACAAAGCGCTGTTCCTGAAGCAGAACTTTCTGCTTGTAGCCTAGATGAATTAGATGGGCAATTTGATCTTGTTATCAATGCGACTTCAGCAAGCTTAACGGGTGATGCACTGATTCTTCCTGAAACCTTAACCTTTCACCATGCTTATGAAATGGCCTATGGCAAACCTTCAAGTTTTATCGATCAAGCCAAAGCGCGTCAGGTTCCAAGCTCAGAAGGCTTCGGGATGTTGGTTGGGCAAGCCATCGAAGCCTTTTATATTTGGAATGGGGTTCGTCCAAATTTAAAAGATTTTCTTTAATCATGGATGTATCTTTGTTTAAAAAAAATCCATAAAAAAAGAACCTCAATTGAGGTTCTTTTTAACCAAACCAAGATCAATTACTTTAACTTGGCATCACTCAAGATCTGATAAGTTTGCTTAAATAAATCATAATCAATAAATTCAGTCGCGTCTTGATCCAAGCCAGCTACAACCTGATCGTTAAATTTATTGCGTTTAAACGCAGTATAAGACTTGGCTAAAATCTTCGCTGTTTTGATAAAGTCAGCACGTTGCCCTTTTTCAATCTCATTTTCTGCTTCAAACTTCTGCATATAATATTGCGCAAAAACAGCTTCAGTGGTTTTGTATTTCTTGACTAAATTCTGAATTTCTAAAACACTTTGTTTATCTTTCCAGACTTTAGCTACAATCTCATCAACAGAATTTCCAAGTCCATCATCATATTGGTGGTCATCTTCCAAATGATGCTTTTTCTGTAAAGCTTGGATCTGTTTTAAAGCCTGACCTTTCGGATTGTAAATCTCTTCATCAGAATAAGAATAAGCATAAATCGCTGCAATTTCCTGTAAATCTTGAGCAGAATATTGTTTGATTAGCTCAGGTTTTTCTGCAGTCAGTTTGGCAATAAATACGGCTTTATAGGTTTTTTCATAAGAACCCGTTTGTGTATAAACTTGTTCAGCCAACTGCGCTAACCGCTCATCTAAAGTTAAGTACTTTTGTTCTGAATGACTACCTGTATCACCTGAAACACCCGCAATACCGCCTACAGCTTGCTCCATAATGCTGCCTTTAAAGATATCTTTAAATGGTTTGGCTTGCTGTAAAACACTCTGGTCGATCTTGCTGGCATTTCCATAATTAAGAAATTGCATATCCATCTTAACATTCAGTTTACGATTTAATTTATCAAAATCCACACCCAAATCATAATCTGCTTTTACCGCTCGGCCTTTGTTATCTAAAGACAGATCAACGATTAAAGGATTACGTTTATTTTTAGGCGGCAAACTGGCTTCAACTTCAGTATGATGTTGATTCCACAATTGTTTAAATTGTTGAGCATCAACCAACTGGTCTTTCGCATAGCCTGTAAAGGTTTTGACAAGCGCTGCATTACTTTGCTGCTGTAAAGCTTTACTGGCTGAAGATGCATCATCCTTTGCTTCAGCACTTAAAACATCAATTTCATAATGATACTGACAATATTCCACATCACCAAAACGTGGATGAGCTTTTGCTTTTGTTAAGTCTTCACATTGTTGTTCAGTTAAAATTTTCTGACGCTCTGCTGATGCGTCTTCAGACTCAGCTTCAACCTTATCATCTTCCTGATCAGCAACATCAGAAGCTTGGCTAGTGGCATAGTCTTCATCATCTTCAACTGCTTTTTTAGCCGCGTCTTGTGCATCTGCATAAACAGCGTCCACCTCTTCTTCAGACGCTTCATGAGATTGACGATTGACTGCACTATAAAGTTGATACATGGCGCTAGCGGCATCAGCCACTCCCGCATCATCAGTATTAATCCCCGCTGAGGCTTCTTCTACTGCTTTCATTGCAGCTTGTGCCGCTTCGTTAGCAGCATCGCTTGATTGATTTTCTCCAGTAGTATCTAAGAGTTTTGCAATATTTGTAGGACTCAATCCAAGCACTGAATTCATGAAATATTCACGATTCACTGTGGAATACAATTGCCCTTGCAAAAACATTTCTTCAATGCTGGTATTTAAGCGGATTTTTTCAACCACACCCGCTTGCTTCTCAGCTGAACTCACCGCAAGACTTTCAATTTGATTCGGGGAAGCGATCAAATAAGAGGTTGCGCCTGATTGTTTAAGAAACTCAACCAAGGCTTTTCCATTTACCTTGGCAATATCATCTTTGTATTTAGAGAAATCATAATAGGCATATTTATTCTGATCTTGTGTATTGGCTAAATAAGGCATTAAAGAAAAAATATGGGTATAAAATTTATAATTATTCAGATCCAATACTGTAGGAACGCGCATTTCCACAGAGAGGTTGGGTTTTTTATACTGTGTCTCTAAGTTAAACGATGCCATTTTCTGACGATAATTTACTGTTCCATCATAACGAATCTGTAAATCATTCACTATATTTTGTACAATATCTGCCCCCATACCAGCAAAGCGACTAAAAGAGTTTGAGTCCTGTTTAGCAATTGCTTGATAAAGGTCTTTTTTTTGTGCATCAGTTAACTTAATTTTTTGATCTTTCAGATACTGATTGACCTTTTTTTCAATTGTAGGGTCTAATTGCTTTGTATCAGCTGTGTTGGTTTTCTGAACGCTATCAAGTCGAACCTTGACTTGTCCACGGTAATCAAAATTCGGATATTCATACAAGGCATTAAAGCCTTGAATTGCACGTTGCGGAGCGTCTTGATCTGCATTTAAAGCATTGCTTTTAATCACATGTGTAGAACATGCTGATAAACTCAAACCCAATAAACACAATGTTAATTTTTTTAAATGCATGATAGATCTACCCACTTGAATATTATAATGACAATAAAAATAACAATGAAACAATAAAAAACAAAGTGTACAAGACTATCAAAAAATCAACAAATTCACATGTGCTTTTTCTACCAAATTCGCATTTCTGACAATTTTTTTAGAGAGTCTTATCAATGTAATTCCCATATGATTATGAATAATGAAGCTATAGATTGAAAATCCAAAACTATTTTTAAATTAGGATTAAACACATGCCAGCATATAAAGCGCCGCTCCGTGACATACGTTTTTTAATGAATGAAGTTTTTGACTATTCTGCACATTATAAAACACTATCAATTGGCGAAAATGCCGATGCTGATACTGTCGATATGATTTTAGAAGGTGCTGCAGATTTTTGTGAAAATGTACTTTCTCCACTGAATCAATCTGGTGATGAAGAAGGCTGTCATTTTAAAGATGGTGAAGTCACGACGCCAAAAGGTTTTAAAGAAGCCTATAACCAATTTATTCAAGGTGGCTGGCAAGGTCTGTCTTATCCTGAAGAGTTTGGTGGTCAAGGTTTACCAATGTCATTAAACCTGATCAAATCTGAAATGATGGGGACTGCAAACTGGTCATTCACCATGTACCCAGGTTTGAGCATGGGATGTATGAATACCATCCTGCAATTTGGTACAGACGAACAAAAAAATACCTATATGCCACACCTGACTGCGGGTACATGGTCAGGAACAATGTGTCTGACTGAACCACAATGTGGTACAGACTTAGGTCAAGTAAAAACTAAGGCTGAACCTAATGCTGATGGTACTTATGCGATTACAGGGACAAAAATCTTCATCTCTGCCGGTGAACATGATTTAACTGAAAACATTATCCATATCGTTCTTGCGCGTCTTCCAGATGCACCCGCAGGTACTAAAGGTATTTCATTATTTATTGTGCCTAAATTCATCCCTACAGCTGAAGGTACAGTGGGTGAACGTAATCCTGTGACTTGTGGTTCTATTGAACACAAAATGGGTATTCGTGCATCTGCTACAGCGGTATTGAACTTTGACGGTGCAACAGGTTATCTGATTGGTGAAGTGAATAAAGGCTTACATGCAATGTTCACCTTCATGAACACAGCGCGTATTGGTACTGCTGTACAAGGCCTTGCTCACGCGGAATTATCATTCCAAGGTGCGTTACCATACGCAAAAGACCGTATGTCTATGCGTGCCCTATCTGGTAAAAAAGATCCAGATAAAGTGGCTGACGCAATCATTCACCATGCCGATGTACGTCGTATGCTTTTGACTCAAAAAGCATTTGCAGAAGGCGGTCGTGCCATGATTTATCACGCAGCTCAGCTTGCAGATAAAATGACTGATGCAATGTTACAAGGTGATCAAGCAAAATTTGAAGAATATGATGATAAGCTTGGTTTCTATACCCCGATTCTCAAAGGTTTCTTGACAGAAATGGGGCTTGAATCTGCGAATTTGGGTATGCAAGTGTTTGGTGGTCATGGCTATATCAAAGAGCATGGCATGGAACAAATTGCACGTGATGCGCGTATCGCGACTTTGTACGAAGGTACAACAGGTATTCAAGCACTGGATTTAATTGGCCGTAAAGTGCTGCTTTCATCTAAAGGTAAAGTGGTTCGTGAATATACCGCTGAAATCTTGAAATTCTGTGGTCAACATGCACGTAACAAATATATGCGTCGTTTTGCCTGGGATTTAACCAAAATCTGTGCACAATGGAATGCTTTGACTGTTCGTATCATGCTTGCAGCTCGCAAAGACCGTGAAATCGTATCATCTGCTTCTGTCGATTTCTTGATGTTCTCTGGTTATGCAATGATGGCTTACTACTGGGCGCAACAAGCAGCAGTCGCTTCTGAAAAATTAGCGTCTGGTAATGGTGCGGAAGTTCCTGAGTTCTATAAAGCAAAAATCAAACTTGCAGATTTCTACTTTGAACAATTATTACCACGTTCACAAGGTCATGCTGAATCCATGGTAAACCCATCTCGTACCATGATGGCACTTGATGCAGAACATTTTAGTTTTGATTACTAAAATTTAAGATTTCTGAAAAAACAAAAGAGCGCTACGGCGCTCTTTTGTTTTTTAAATATAACAGTGCAAGCTGCACTACAGTGATATTCATTCACTTGTAGCAGAAGCCTATCCTTGAAATCCTGAACTTAAAGATATTTTTGATAAAAGGGGATCAGTTTTGCTAATGCTTGGGCAACAGGTTCAGATTTGTCATATAAATCATAATGTGACCACCCTTCTAAAATCAGCAGTTGTTTGTTTTCAGAACGTGCTCGCCCATAGATTTCCAGACTGTCACGGTATGATCCAAAGCCACCGACTTTATCTCCTGCGATGATAAGCAATGGCTGTGTCAGTAATACTTCTGCTAGATGAAATGCATCCCATCCAATTGAAACAGCTGAATGAGAAAATAATGCTTTAGATTCACCGTTAGGATGTTGACCACGTTCTGTTTTGTAATACTCAGTTGCTTCGAGTACATCAATATCATTGATACCTGCGGCTTGTGCTTCTGACACCGTATTCGGTAATAAACCATCGACTCGTCGTACTTCGCCCCGCGCTTCAGCTGTGCGTTGTTTTGCAATAAGCTCTAATTTTTCCAATGGATTCCATTGACTAAACCCTTCACGTGATAGGCGTCCAAAATTCACCGCATCTACCGTACCCACGGCCTTAATCCGTTTTTCGGTCATTGCTGCATTTAATGCATAACCGCCACCACCGCAAATCCCTAACACACCAATTCTATTTTCATCGACATAATCAAGTGTGACCAAATAATCAGCCACTAAACGAAAATCCTCGACGCGTAAAGTTGGATTTTCAATAGAACGAGGTTCGCCCCCACTTTCTCCTTGAAAACTGGCATCAAAGGCAATCACGATAAAGCCAGCTTTTGCTAATGCTTTAGCATAGACATTTCCTGATGTTTGCTCTTTACAACTCCCAATCGGATGAGCGCTGATAATGCATGGATATTTTTCAGTTTGATTAAAATTTTCAGGGAAATATAGATTTGCAGCAATTTCCCAATACGGTGCTTTGATTTTTACATTTGTCATTTTGAATCCAATTGATTTTTGTTGCGATAGATACATCTTAACAAAGCAACATTCACAGAATTAGCTGCTATAATCTGATTGCTATCATTAGTGATACTTATAAATAATGAAAACAAATTTAAATGACCTCTGTACATTTACCGCAGTGATTCAAAATAAAAATTTTACCAAAACTGCAGCTCAGCTTGGTGTGACACAATCTGCTATCAGCCAAAGTATTTGTCATTTAGAAGAGCAAATTGGACTCAAACTGTTTAATCGCACAACACGTAGTCTGACAGTTACTGATGCAGGTCAACGATTATTTGAGCTGGTGGGTAAAAATATAGAAGATATTACACTTGGTTTAGAACTATTAAGCTCTATGCATGATAAACCTGTAGGGAAGGTAAAAATCTCAGCAGATGATTATGTCATCAAATATCATCTGTGGAAAAAACTCAAAAACACCTTATGCGATTATCTAGATATTCAAATTGAGCTGATTTCAGAAAATAGACGGATTGATATCGCCAAGGAAGGTTATGATGCAGGAGTGCGACTGGGTAATTTAGTCGAGAAAGACATGGTCGCGATTCCGATTAGCGAGCCTATCAAAATGTGCTTGGTTGCATCACCTGACTATATCGCCAAACATACAATGCCTCTATCGATCCATGATTTAAAAAAACATGCTTGTCTTCATGTACGAATACTGACAGATCATTCGCTTTTGTCTTGGACCTTTACTGAAAATGGACAGAACATTGCATTTAAAGGTGAAGGGCAATTGATCTTTACCAGCATTGAGCAAATTCTAGAAGCAAGCTTATGTGGTTATGGTATTGCGTACATTCCTCAAGATCTGGCAGGTCCTCAGATCAATCAGGGGCATTTAATTGAAATCATGCCTGAATACTCAATTACCCACCCAGCATTTTATTTATTTTATACCAGTAGAAAACTGATTTCCCCCGCGTTTTCAATAATCAAGGATGCGCTAAAGCAAACATCATAAGAGTTAAACAATCATTTAAATAAACCCGTTACGATGTTGAACGAACAGGCAGGATCAAATCCTCCCCTATCATCTCTCTATTGAGTTTTAGATGCGGGTTGAGTAATGGTTTTAATCAACTTAAATCGATTTTTTTCGAGCACATAAAAACGTGTAGTCACTTGATCCACTGCATAGTTTTGGTCCATATGCTCTTCTTGTGTGACTAAGAGACGGCTGTTTGGACGTGTTGCAATCACATCTTCAGTCCGTTCCTCACCACCAAAGCCATCCGCTAAAAGCTGACCCGTACGTTTATTGACAAAAGAATAGACTCTACATCCCCCGCCACAACCCCACATGGTGGTGACATATTCACCGGCAAAATCTGGTTTTTGTGTTAATGCATCTCTCAGTCGAGTACGAAACATATTGGCGCTTGGGTCTGAAAGATCAAGTTTCGCAGTCTTGCCTGTATACACAGCTTTCACAGGATAGTCGCTAAATTGGGGTACAACGTTTTTTGCATATGCCAGTGAAATGCTTGCCACAGCAAATAACACACTGATTAGAAACTTATTCATTGTGATGACCTTAACTTTTTAATAGATTATTGTTTTAAGTCAGATTATAACAAAAGCTAAATTGTTGTACTGTACATTTATAGAAATTCTTCCAGCACAGAATTTAAAAATACATGACCTTGCGCTGTACACGCCAACTGTGTGTCATCATTTAACATCAATTTACGCTGTTTTAATGAACCAATCACCTGATCTAAATCAGACAAATTCAACCCTGTACGTTCAGGATACATTTGGGCATGAACACCCTCATTTAAACGTAAAGCATTCATCATAAATTCAAAAGGCATGTCTTGTTTTTCAATACGTTTAAATTGCAAATGTTCAGCCGGCACTTTGGCTAAGTAGTCTTTAGGCAAACGGGTTTTTTGAAAACGGTATACACCATCAGCTTGGGTAATTTTGCCATGTGCCCCTGCCCCAATCGCTAAATAATCGCCAAATTGCCAATAATTTAAATTATGTGATGAAGGTTTTTCTTTCCGCCATGCAGACACTTCATAATTAATAAAGCCATTGGCTTTTAAATATTGTTCACCCTGTTCTTGAATGGTTTCTAGAACATCATCTACAGGTAAAATAGGCTGAGTGCGGAAAAAAACCGTATTCGGTTCAATGGTCAATTGATACCATGAAATATGGGTTGCCCCATTTTCGACTGCAAGTTTTAAGTCATACAAGGCTTGTTCTAAGGTCTGTTCTGGCAAACCATGCATCAAATCTACGTTGACGCGTTGAAAACCCGCTTGTTTGGCATGTTGAATGGCGGAAACAGCATCATCATTGGAATGGATACGCCCCAGCTTTGTTAAATGATCAGGATTAAAACTTTGTACCCCAAGCGATAAACGATTAATTCCAACATCTAAATAATCTGCAAATGGATCATGTTCAACTGTCCCTGGATTGGCTTCCAAAGTAATTTCACAATCCTGCTCAAACGGTACTAAAGCTTTTAACTGGGTAAAAAGCCACTGATAACCTTGTGCGGAAATCAATGACGGGGTTCCACCACCAATAAATACACTATGAATTTTACGGCCCTGAGCAAAATCCACTTGGGTTTTAAAATCTTCAACCAATGCCAATAAATATTCTTGCTCTAAATCTAAAGACAGCTTCCCATCGGGTACAGCATGTGAGTTAAAGTCACAATACGGACACTTACGGACACACCACGGCATATGGATATAAAGCGACAAAGGTATATTTTGAGGTGTTAAATCAGTCAAAGAAAGCTCAGAACAAGTTTAGAGAATGATTATTTTAACATGACTTCTACCATCCGATTAGAACAAGTCATCAATTTGCTTTAGACTGAACATTAACAATAAAAGTAGATGAAGAAGAATGCTAAAATTATCGAGTCAATTATTGTTCCTTTTACCACTTACGATGGGTATTGGCATTGCCATGACCTTTCAAACTGCAATTAACACTCAATTGCGTGAATATCTGCATTCTCCACTACAAGCTGCCCTTTTATCCTTTTTAGTTGGTACACTATTGCTCGCTATTTTGGTGATTGTACAAGCTGAACAAAGACCAACCCTTTCAAGTTTAGCAGTGATACCTTGGTATCTTTGGCTAGGTGGCTGCTTAGGTGTTTATGCAATCAGTATGAGCATTTATACTGCACCAAAACTGGGTTTTTTAACCCTGTCAGGCTTAATTATTTTTGGACAAATTGCAATGTCGATGATCGTTGACCAATTTGGACTACTGGGTACAGATAAAACGCCAGTAAACTGGCAACGTCTTTTAGGTGGCGTGGTGATTTTTATAGGTGTGCTTCTCACTCTACAACGCTAACCAATCTATTTTCTAAGCACATTTAAAACGAGTATTTACTGTGTCTGCATCGATAAAAGCCACAACTACCCGCTTTGAATTAAAGCAACTCTTTAACTTAATGCTCCCAATTTTAATCACTCAGTTTGCTGCCGCAGGCTTTGGTTTGATTGATACCATTATGGCTGGACATATGTCTCCCGAAGATCTTGCCGCAATTGCTGTTGGGGTAGGTTTATGGATTCCAGTCATGCTGCTGTTTAGTGGCATCATGATCGCAACCACACCTTTAGTGGCAGAAGCCAACGGTGCGCGTACCCCAGAAAACATCCCTTCGATTGTTCGCCAGTCTTTATGGGTTGCCTTATTGCTGGGTATTATTGGCATGCTGGTTTTACAGATCATTCCTTTATTGTTGCCTTTGGTTGGTGTGCCTGAATCTTTATTGCCTAAAGCCAGTTTGTTTTTACATGCGATTGCTTTTGGTATGCCTGCTTTTACCATGTATTCAACATTACGCGGCTATTCCGAAGCTTTAGGCTACCCTCGCCCTGTTACAGTGATTAGCCTCGTTGCGCTTGTGGTGCAAATTCCGCTGAATTTTATTTTTATGTATGGGATTGGGCCGATTCCACACTTGGGAAGTGCTGGCTGTGGTTTTGCAACAGCTTTGTTACAGTGGATCATGTTCATCACGATTAGCATTTATATTTTAAAAGCCAAACGCTACCAAGCTACACAACCCTTAAATATGTTTGAGAAAATAGACCGCGTACTGATTAAACGTATCCTCAAACTGGGATTACCGATTGGTTTGGCAATTTTCTTTGAGGTCAGTATTTTTAGTACAGGCGCAATTGTACTCAGTCCGCTTGGTGAAGTTACCGTTGCAGCACATCAAATTGCCTTATCCATCACATCACAATTGTTTATGATTCCAATGTCATTGGCTTTAGCGCTGACCATTCGCACAGGGACTTATTATGGTGAAAAGAATTGGTATGCGATGCGAAAAGTCCAGAAAGTTGGATTAATGACCAGTACCTTATTTGCCTGTATCACCATGTTACTGCTGTTGATTTTACGCCCTCAAATTGTGTCTGTTTATACCAGTGACTATAATGTTTCCCAAGCAGCGATATATTTAATTTTATTTGCAATTGGCTACCAACTTATGGATGCATGGCAAGTCAGTGCTGCGGGTTGTTTACGTGGAATGCAAGATACCAAAGGCCCAATGTGGATCACTATGCTGGCCTACTGGATCATCGCTTTCCCTGTTGGAATTTATTTGGCTCGCCATACCGATATGGGCGCCGCTGGGGTATGGACAGGACTGATCATTGGACTGACCATTGCCTGTGTTTTATTATTAACGCGCCTGTATATGAACAATAAAAGGTTGAGTCAGTCTTAAATTAAAAACGCTTATATTGAATGCGTTTACCTAAAAATAATGCTGTTTAAATACAGCATTATTTTTTATAAGTGTCCTTTATTTTACTCAGATTGAAGCTGATAGGCTTGCTGAAACTTTTCAGACATCTCAGATGCATTGCCAACCTCTTTTACAATGGCTTGCCCGACAATGACATCAGTTCCATTAAACGTCAACGTTGGAGAACCATATAACTCATAGCCGTCATTTAAAGCTTTACTGACCCGTGCACAGAAATTCACATCATCCTTACCAGTTAAATAACGATAAACTTTCATGATCCAACAACGATTAAAATATTGAAGAATATTTTAATCCAAAACCACTGAGAAGAAACCGATAGCATGCTGGATATTTTAAGATTTTAAATAGCCAAGTAGAAACAAACGCTTAACAAATTAGAGTAGGCAGTTTAACAATAGTCGCCTATGATCAAAATGAATTAAACGTCTAATCCCAATTAAAGGATGGTTACGAATGTCGAAAAGTACCAGTACCCCAGGTCGCCGCTTTATGAAACTTGCGAGTATGACTGCAAGTATCGCGACGAAAACGGTATCAAATTCAATTCGTAACTTTAATGCGGATGAAGAACAAAAAAATGAAGCCCGCAGTAAGCTGTTCCAAGATATTGGTGTTCAAATTGCAGATACCTTAGGAGAAATGAAAGGGGCTGTGATGAAAGTTGGTCAAATCGCCTCGCAATATAAAGATATCTTTCCACCTGAAGTCGCACGAGCAATTGCTAAATTACAACGTCAAGCGCCTGCAATGCCATTTGCTGAAATTAAACAACAAGTAGAACGCGAGCTAGGCAAACCGATTGATCAAACCTTTCTGCATTTTGATGAACAACCCTTCGCAGCAGCGTCTATTGGCCAAGTTCACAAAGCCATGTTAAAAAATGGCACTGAAGTTGTGGTCAAAGTACAATATCCTGGGGTAGATGAAGCATGTGAAAGTGACTTAAAACAAGTTCGTTTGGCATTACGCTTAATGGGTGTTTTAAAAGTAGATAAAAAATTACAAGATCGCTTATTTAAAGAGATTCAAGACAGCTTACATGAAGAACTCAATTACGAAATTGAGGCACAAAACTTACAAGTTTTTAGAACATTCCATCAAGCTTTGGACACAAAAATTATTATTCCCAAAGTGTTTACAGACTATTCGAGTCGTCGCATCTTAACCCTAAGCCTTGAAAAAGGTGAAAGTATTGAGACTGCAAGTACTTGGGATTTATCTGTGCGCAATGAAATTGGTCGCCGTTTAATTTTGGCATTGGGTCAACAGATTTTCTTCTTAAAACGTTTCCATTGCGACCCTCATCCTGGCAACTTTGCTTTCCGTGAAGATGGCAGTGTGATCATTTACGATTTTGGCGGTGTAAAAACCTTATCCAATGAAATCATTACTCATTTTAAAGCCTTGGTCAGAGCTGCACGAAAACAAGATATTGTGACGATTGAAGAGCATTTAACCGTTTTAGATGCGTTAGCTGAGAAAGGTAAATTTCCAGTAGAGTTATATGAGGCATGGCTTGAAATTTTATTACGACCATTGACCACACATTATGATTTTGCTGAAAATTCAGCACATCATGATGGCATCAAACTGGTGAAAAAATCATTGAAGTATTGGGATGTATTTAAACCATCACCAGATACCTTAATGGTAAATCGCACGATTTCAGGACAATACTGGAATCTGATTCAACTTAAAGTCCATGATAATTTAAAAGATCTCTTTGAAGAGTTGGTGCCTTTACAAGACTAAGTTTTCTTGATGTTTTTTATTGAAGCCGATTGCATCCAGTTCATTTAAAAGTAACATGATCAATGCATTCATTTTAAAAATTTCGTTATACGCTTCATCTAATTTTAAGAATAGAGCTTTACATTAAACTTATATTTGAAGTCTAAGCCAGATCCTCCTGCTTAGGCTTCTTTTTTTATCTCACTTTTTTTCAAATCCGCTAGACAACACGAATACCCATCAAATGAAGTACTTTACAAGTTAAATGTAATATTATAACATTTCATCAAGTTTAAATAATTAGAGGTTAAAACCATGCGCCAAGGTATCCACCCAGAATATCGTCAAGTGTTATTTCATGACACCAATGCCAATGCATACTTTGTTATTGGTAGCACGATCAAGACAACAAATACCAAAGAATATGAAGGCATACAATATCCTTATGTCACACTCGATATATCCAGTGCTTCACATCCTTTCTATACAGGTGAAATTCGTCAGGCAAGCAATGAAGGTCGTATTGCCAACTTCAATAAGCGCTTTGCCCGTTTTAAACGTTAATTGAACTGTATGTTATGTCTAAGCCTAAGCTTCCCTCAGCTTAGGCTTTTTCATTTTTGAATATTGCACATTATTTTGTGGATAAAAGCATTTGAAAAATATAAAAGCCTATCGCTAAACAGATCACACCAACAATCACACTAGAAACGGTATAAGCCAAAGCAATTGGAAACTGTCCCTGCCGAATCAGCTGGAATGTTTCCAGACCAAAACTGGAAAAAGTTGTAAAACCACCGAGGATTCCAACCATTAAAAATAATCGAGTTTCATTCTGTAAAATAGGATAGCGTTGGGTAAAAGCGAAAAAAATCCCAGCCAAGAAACAGCCCAAGATATTGATCGACCATGTTGTCCAAGGGAATAGGCTATGTGGTTTAGAAATAATAAATCCTGCACCATAACGTAAGCTTGCACCAATTGCCCCACCGCATGCGACCAATAGCCAATTCATGTTTAGATATCCTTAAAACTTTTTAAAAAACGCATTTACCCACCATCCGATTTTTTACAGCTCAGCTTGTTTATAAGCAACTTGTGTATAAGTGGATAGTTATCCACAGATTAACATGGAGAAGCTTAACGATCTAATTTAAGTGGCAACTCATTTCTGACATAAAAGTCCAAAGTTGGCACAACAAAGGCAAATACATCTTGTTCACGAACACCCCATTGTTTTAGCAAGGGGCAAGCAATATTAAGCACTTGCGCAGGCAGAACCTGACTAAAATCAAAAGGCATTTCAATATCCCCTTGTGATAGTTTTTCAGGTTGATCGACCCATTCTACCCATGCATGGTCTTGTTCAGCCAGATATTGAATGGCCTCATCCCATGAAGAGAATAAATTTTGCCACGCCTCAGGTAAGCGCGGATCTGTATTGATTTGAACCGTGCTAGACAATTGATAAACTGGATCAAGTTCAAGCTCTGTTTGAATCAGCTGTTCAGAGACTTGATGAACAAATTTCTTTGCATATTGTGCTGGCATCGCATCACTTGCCAAACGCCCACTCAAAACATAAAGCTGCTGGTCAATCATAACTTGCTCGAAAATCACCGTTTTATCCTGTTGTGTAGGGGCAATATAAAAGCGCCAATTGCTTTGTTTCGGTGATGGCATCAATTTGCGTAATGGACCTAAAAAAGAAAAACCAAAATGTTCATGCTGATATGTCAGTATGGTAAAAATCGTTTTCCCTTGCTTTTCCCATAACTGAATAGGCTGTGGATAGCGTGAACGAACTTGATCTATATCCACCAACCACGACAAATACACAATATTCTTGACCTGACTTTGTAGCTGTAGAAAAGGAATAAAACCCATCAAGATACGGCGTAGTTTTAATAATAATGGGCGTTCAGCAAAAAGACCGATCAGGCTCAAAATAAAGTTTGAATCTTTATTTTTAATATTATGACGATTCATACCGACCTATTTTTATGAATTTCGATGCTGTTATTTTAGCAAATATGGTTAAAGAATGGCCCATCTCAAAATATTAAATAGCATTACTGAATTATTTAACCATAGGCTATGATATTGGCACGATTTAACACGGAATTTTCACATCATGGCTCAAGATTTATTGAAACAACTTCAAGCAGGCAATGCAAAATTTGCAGATGTCATCAGTCATATTGAAGCTCGTTATACCCACACTCCGACTGCATTTCAAAATGGTCAACAGCATAATGCTGCTACTGAGAACCAAGGCAGTGCCAAAGTTTTTTCTTTTGCACAATTAAATGATTTAGATCAACAACAAACACTGAATCTATTTGCAGAGCATTATGCTGCTGTTTTGGCAACGCCTGATGCTACAGACCATCAGAACATTCGCCAGTTTATACAAAATGGCTGGAATGGCATCAAATTTGAAGGCGATGCTTTAACAGCAAAATAACAACAATACAATCAAGTTAGGGATCTATTCGATCCCTTTCTACACGATTATGGACGCTCATCATATTGAGGTAAACCGTCACAAATCGTATCCCACTCTGCTTTATAAGCAGTAAAAATATGCATTGTTGGCTTCTGTTCTAAAGCTGTATCTAAAGTTCCAATTCTTAAACGATAGGTATCTGGTGTTTCTGCTTTAATACTGATGATTGGTGAGCCACATTCTTGGCAGAAACAACGTGTTGTTGTTGCTGTCGATGCAAATTTTTTCAGTAATTCTTCACCTTTGGTAATTTTAAAATCTGCTTTTTGAATTGGCGCATTAGTCGCAAATGCTGTGCCATTGGCTTTACGACAACGTTGACAATGACACTCGATCACCTCTCCAATTTCACCATGAATCTCATAGTGAATACCGTCACACAAACAACTTCCCGTATATATTTTTTCAGCAGACATTGAGAAAATCTCCCTATTTCAAAGGCTATTGGCAATAGCATCAAACTAGCATAAAAGTCGCGTTTTTAATCAAAACACCATCATATTTTTTGCCTAATCTCATCTATTGAGATATTGATGTACACCCTCACCCGCAGCACGCCCTGTCGCAAAACATGCCGTCAACAAATATCCTCCTGTCGGGGCATCCCAATCCAGCATTTCACCACAGCAAAATACAGAGGGATTGGATTTTAGTTGTAAATGCTGTGTTAATACGGCTTGCTTTACACCACCAGCACAGCTGATCGCTTCTTCAATCGGACGAAATCCTTCAAGCTCAATTTTTAAATGCTTCATCTGTTGTGCGAGTTTTTCAGGAATGTTCCATACTGATTTATCTACCAATTCACGAATCAGATTGGCTTTGGCAGCATCTAAACCTGCCTTGCGCCAAATATTGGTACTGGATTGCTTTTTGGACGGCTGTAATTTCTGAGTAAGCTGTTGAACAGTTTGATCAGGTAACAAGTCTAAATAAATCGACATCGGTTGATTGTGTTGTACTAACTGACGTAATAATCGTCCCTGCTTATAGATGAGGCCACTTTCTAGTCCATAATGGGTAATCACAATATCACCTTGTGTCTTTGCAGAATTTTCCACCCAAGCATCTACACGTTTAAGAGGCTGACCAAAGACAGGTTGCATATAATTCGACCATGCCCGAACCACACCTGCATTACTCGCTTGAAACGCTTCAATTTCAGAAGCAGGCAACCACTTTTGCCATGCGCCATCACTGCCTAAACGTGACCATGACACAGCACCACAAGCCAGAACAATCGCATCAAAATCCAATTGCTGTGTTGCATTGTTTCTTAGATCAAGAATTTCGAGTTGTTGCTGCTTTAAATCTGTAATTTGATGACGATAATGAAATTGAACGTGCTGCGCTGCCAACTGCTTTAACCAAGCACGTAACAAAGGCGCCGCCTTCATTTCTACAGGAAAAATTCGCCCTGAACTGCCTACATAGGATTCAATCCCTAAACCATGCATCCAATTTTGAATCCATGTCGCATCCCACTTTTCTACCCAAGGTCTTAACCATTCCACATGATCATAACGTTGAATAAATTGTTCAAATGCTTCTGCATGGGAAATATTCAGCCCCGTCTTTCCAGCCATCAAAAATTTACGTGCAGCAGAAGGTTTCTGTTCAAAAACATGAACTTCATAATCAGTTGTAGACTGACTTAAAACATCTGCAGCCATTAAACCTGCTGGCCCTGCCCCGATGATGGCAATTTTCTTAATTGGCATCAGACGGCTCTGATAAGTTTTCAACACTTTGACCCTGACGTGGTCCGACCTCATCAAAACGGGTTTGATAGTGTTCAGGTTTAGCAATAATCAATTGCTGACACAATTCACCACGTTCTAAATATTTAATTTCAAAATGCGTACGTGCTGAATCTGATGCAATCGTTTGTTTTTCATAGGGCAGTTTCCAAACATCTTTTAGTTGCTGTTCTGCTTCAGCAATATATTCAGGAATATTACTGGCTAACGTGATACTGCCATTTGGAGATAATCTGGAAAGCAAAAATTCAAAAAAAGGCATATTTAACCAGCGTTGCGCAGGATTATGCGGTTCTGGATTTGGATAGAGGATAAAAAGCTGTTGTACCTGATTGGGATAAAGTGCATGCACCACCCATGGCAATGCATCTGCATGAATAGGGGTTAAATTTGTTTGACCTTCCAACTGATGCTGTTTCTGCATGGCAATAAATTTTTCACGAGTTCTTTCTATCGCAATCAATTTCAGTTCAGGGTGCTGTTCAGAAAAGAGCAAGGCATGTTTGCCCTTTCCTGCCCCAATTTCTACACAAATTGGGTTATTTTCAATACATTGAAAATCACGAGGAGCATGCATACGCTGTGCTTGAAATTGACGAATCGACATAATCAGATCAAACTAACAAGAAATCGTTCACAAGTTTAACAACTCTTTACGGTTTTTGCTTTTTTAAATGAGGATTTCCATATGTCTAAAACTTTTCCTTGCCCTCGCTGCGGTGAACCTTCTACATGGGAAGGCAACGAATTTCGTCCATTTTGCTCTGAGCGTTGTAAACTGATCGATTTAGGTGCATGGGCCAATGGAGACTACACGCTACCGACAGAAGACGCACCTCAAGCAGAAGATTCTTAAGCTGTGTGCCAAGTTAATGCAATCATCACAGACTTAGCATGGTTAAACGAAAACATTTTATTAGAAACAATTAAAGAAAATTATACTTATACTTCACAATAACTATTTATTTTTTAATCTGTATAGCGATATGATACGGCATGTTTCACTTCACACTTTATATATAAAAATTTGATTAGTTTCAATTTATAATGAAACTTGGAGTATTAAAGTGCCTATAGGCTTAAAAATTTTTGTCGCCATCCTTACAATTTTATGTGCATTTTTTACTTTTATTGGAGTATATACGCTCGATTTTTCTCTTATCGCGATTGGAATTCTATTTGCAATAGTCATCTTATTAATCAAATTGGAAATGGTAAAGTAAAATGATTCAAATCAATTCACCACTATTATTAAACTATTTAATAGATCTCTTTCATAAATCAAAAATGATCATGTTGAGCAAATCATATGGATATTGAAAGTTCCATCTCCCCTAGCGTGAAGCCTATGTTGATTTATAGTTTTAAAAAGGACTTATGAAAGAAGCATAATTTTAATTTTCTCATTCTCCACGTATATTATTTCCATGATGAGATGAATAACTTTTGCAAGAGTTATTTAAAGATGAGCATAAATAGCATCGTTCTATGAACTGTTTTCACTCAGATCATTCACGTTACTATTACAGATTCTTACAAAATGTTGAATCATTAATAAACTATACATTTAAAACAAAAATGGTGAGTAAAATATTGATTACTTCACCATTTTCATTTCTTATTTTTACTATAAAGCCAGACGGTGAATACTCAACCCGCTTTACTTGCCACAAAAGGATTGTGTTGTTTTTCAAAACCAATGGTACTCATTGGACCATGCCCTGAAATAAATTGAGTTTCATCAGGCAGGGTAAAACATTCACGCTGAATTGAATCCAAGAGCTGTTGATGGTTGCCTTTTGGAAAGTCAGTACGACCAATTGAACCTTTAAACAGCACATCTCCAGTCCACAGCACACCATATTTGGCATTGTAAAAAATGACGTGGCCTGGTGTATGTCCTGGTGCAAAACGCACTTCAAACTCTTCATCCCCTAAGCTTAGCTTTTCACCACCCTCTAACCATTGATTGACATGAACAGGCTCAGGAATTGGAAATCCATAACGGGCAGATACGTCTTGAATCATTTCTAACCAAAACTGGTCTTCTCTGTGCGGACCAATCACAGGCACATCCCATTCTTTGACCAATGCACCTACCGCACCTGCATGATCCAAATGACCATGTGTTAACCACAATGCTTTGACTGTCAGTCCTAATGCTTCAACTTCTTGTTTTAATTTCTCAGGCTCACCACCAGCATCAATCAATACCGCTTCTTTGGTTTCCGAATCCCAAACAATAGAACAATTTTGGGCAAATGCAGTAACGGGTACAATCTTGACTTGTAACATGATAATTTTCCTAAAAAACCCTATACCTGTAAATGAAACTTGAGTGTATTCAATTGAGTCTGTAAAAGTTGCTCAAATAAGTCAATATGATCCGCACGGCTATTTAATGCCGGAATGTAAGCATAGTGTTGACCACCTGCCTTTAAAAACAATTCAGCATTTTGAATCGCCAGCTCTTCCAAGGTTTCTAAACAATCTGCCGAAAATGCAGGACTTAGCACTTGAACAGATTCAACACCTTGCGCTGCCCACTCTTGCAAGAGCTGGTCGGTATACGGTTTTACCCATTCTTGTTTGCCAAAACGGGATTGGAAACTGATCGCCCATTGGTCGTCTTTTAAATTTAACGCCTGAGCTACCTTAAGTGCAGTGATACGACAACGCTCTGCATAAGGATCGCCTTTATCTGCATAAGGCTGTGGGATCCCGTGAAAAGACATCAACAGTTTAGTGGCTGGTCCATATTGCTGCTGATAATCACGCACACTGTTGGCTAGCGCCTGAATATAAAGTGGGTGTTGATAATAATCTCGAATAAAACTTAAACCCGGGATATTGCGTTGCTTTAACAACCATTGTGCAACGGCATCATATAAAGGGGCTGTTGATGTTGCAGAATACTGAGGAAATAGCGGAAAAAGAACAATATGGTCATACTGCTTGTTTTTCGCATCATTCAATACAGCATCAATACCCGGTCGCCCATAGGTCATTGCTGGCACAATCTCTAAATCTAAATCAGCATTGGTACTTATTAATTTTTTTTGTAGTGATTCAACTTGTTCAAATAGAATTTCACGCATCGGTGAATCATTTGACCAGACTTGTGCATAAGCTTCGGCAACACGCTTTGGTCGAAAAGGCAGAACAAATGCATTTAAAATAATTGCCCATAAAATTTTGGGAATTTCGATAACACGCTGATCTGATAAAAACTGCTTTAAAAAAGCCCGAACAGCTGGAGCTGTAGGCGCATCTGGTGTCCCTAAATTAGCAATAATAATCAGGACTTTAGGTTTAGATAAAGACATTTTCACCCGATTTACAGAATAGTTTATCTCGAATGATCAGCTTAACAGAGTCTTTATCTAAACAAAATTTTTTATCTTAACTCACTCAATTTATTTAACTTAAAAAATTGAAGAGCGGCTGCTAATACGTTGTGAACTTTCAAGCAGTTTCACGCATTTATCCGTCATCTGCCAGAGCATACGCTGACGATCATCACGCCCCACAGGGATGATCCATTCATTTTGACGGACTTGTTGCTTAATCGTATGCAAGGAACGCACATTAATCTGCGCTCTAGACACAGCATGAGCACGTGGCATCACCACTTGCGCATCGGTTAAACCCGTATTATTCAAATATTCATTTAAGACTTTAGAGAAAAAATCCTCAGACGTCGGTTGTCTAAATTCAACTGATAAGATTTTCAATAACTCTGCCCATGTCATCTCACGCGCTGGCGATAACTCTTTAAAATTACCATCTTGATAGGCATGCATTCGATAATCAAAATTAAACACTTCATGTAATGAAACTTTGGGTAAAGTTAAAAATGGATCTGCTTCTTTTTTTCCTTGCTCTACGGAAACATGTGCCAACTTTGCTTTTAAACGATCAATCTCATCTTGTAAGACCTGAATATTCTGAGGTCTGACCCATCCTACGACAGGATAACGTTCTAGCATTTGTGGCATATATGAACGTACCGCAAGTTCTAAATCTCGTAAAGTTCGATAAGTAACGACTTGCTCAACTTCTTTTTGTAGTTGATGTCTAAATTCATTAAACTTTTCTTTTAGCAGCGTACTTTCTTCTTTTAAATGCGGTTCGCGAAATTCAGGACTCTCATGCATAAATACAATAATTGGTTTCTGTTTGGTCACCGCATAAATATATTCAAGATGTAAATAACTCACCCCTGAAACAGATTGTTCACCGTACTGACTCCCCAACAACAATAAAACGTAATCACAGTCATCTATCTGACGACGTGCAAATGCGGTACTTAATGGTGTCCGTTGTTCTAATCCCCAAGAAAAAAACCCCATCCCTATAAGGGTTTGTGACACGACCATCCGTTCTGGCTGCATTTCTTTGCCAGATGTTGTAATAAAAACTTGATACCGTTTATCGAGCATAGGTTAACCCATTCTTGTCACACCCTACTTAAATCCATCCATGAGCTTTAAGTTGGATATGCCCTACACTTATGAAAATATATTAAATCTGTTCAATATTGAAAGAATTAGCCGAGTTTTTCAACAATATTTTCTACAGACCATGTAATTTTTGGTTGTATGAGATGTTTGATGACATTTTCTAATTGTTTTGCATTTTCCCCACTCACAAAACATTGTAAACGCACCCCTTTTTCTTGCAAGCTACTTGATATTAACTCATTTTTTAACAATATACGCGCCGTTTGTCGTGCAACCGCTAATCCAGAATCAATTAAGTTAAGCTGAGGGCCGTATAATTCTTGAATACTTTGTTTTAAGTAAGGGTAATGAGTGCAGCCCAACACCAAATAATCTGAACCTTTGGCAATGACTGGATCTAAAACCTTTTGCAGGCTATGTTTGCATTCCAAACTGTTATAACGTCCAGATTCAATCAAGGGAACCAGTTCAAGATTGGTAATCGTCAGTACTTCGACATTGGCAGGTTCTGCAAAACGCTGCATCACATCTTTGATCAATTTTCCACGAAAAGTGGCAGGTGTAGCCAAAACGGAAACCACTTTAGACTGGGTTTGTAGCACTGCTGGCTTTAAAGCAGGCACCAGCCCAACAATAGGAAAGTTTTCACCATAATGATCACGTAAATAATCAAGACTAAATGCTGAAGCGGTATTACATGCCACAACTGCGATTTTACAACCTTGACGATATAACCATTCAATTGCTTGTGCAGTTAATTCACGAATATTTTGATCCGTCCGTGGGCCATAAGGGACATGTGCAGTATCGGCATAATAAACAATACGTTCATTTGGTAAATAATTGGCAATTTCCTGTGCAATAGAAAGCCCACCGATACCTGAATCAAAAATACCAATCGGGGCATCTGCCAAGGCTTTTGGCATTGGATTTTCTAGAGGAGAGAGAGGAAGAATCGCGCTCATTTGATCCACTATTGGCATACGGTAAAAATAATTAACAAGATTAAACCTCAAGTCCCTAATTGCAAGTGAAAATCACCACTTTCTAAAGATAAAATGGTATCTCCTTGTTCATTTTCAAGCAATTTCCCATATTCAATCAGATGGAAAAAAGCAGAACGTTGAATCAAGGCATTTATCCCAAAACGAATATGTACATAAGGTCTTAACTCACCTTGATATTCACGCATAAAAATAGGGTGTTCTGGATCAATCAGTGTAATGTCTTGATTGGTGGTGGTAACTTGTAGATAGACCTGCCCATCGAGATTCACCTGATCAACTTGATTGACCAATAAAGGTTCATCCTCAACTTGAATTTCAATCTGTTCAACTGGGGTTTTTAAATAGAACTTCCCGTCTTCTTTCCAAAGTACTTTTGTAAACAGGTCTAAAAGCGCTTGGCGTTTGATCAATTGACCTTCGTGCCACCATTCGCCATTGGCTTTTACTGTCAAATCCATTTTGCCACAATGCTTTGGCTGCCACTGCTCTAAAGGGGGTATTGACCTTTTGTGACCCGCCTGTACATCTTTTAAGTATTGTGCAATGCTCATTAAGTTTTTATTATCAGAATCTGGCTGATTTTGAGCCGCTGATGTTGAATTATTTTGATTTACCATGGTTTATGCCTTGCTGACTTAAAAATAATACGACTCAGCCAATTGGCTAGATTAGGGTTTCTAACTATACTAGCGCAAAATATATTATTGGTACGAGCGTTAATTCGTATCACGGAATTTTTAGAACACTCATGGCAGCACCGATTTATTAATTCCCAATAAATGCTCACGGTTGCCACCCTTAGAAATATGAGGAGTCCTACATGGAACACATCGAACGCGAATCGATGGAGTTTGACGTAGTGATCGTAGGCGCAGGCCCTGCGGGTCTTTCTGCTGCGATTAAAATTCGTCAATTAGCTCTTGAAAACAATCTTCCAGACCTTTCCGTCTGTGTGGTTGAAAAAGGCTCTGAAGTTGGTGCGCATATCCTTTCTGGTGCTGTACTTGAACCTCGTGCAATCAATGAACTTTTCCCTGACTGGAAAGAACAAGGTGCACCTTTAAATGTACCTGTGACTGAGGACAAAACTTATTTCCTCATGTCTGCTGAAAAGTCACAAGAAGCACCACATTGGATGGTTCCTAAAACCATGCACAATGATGGTAACTATGTTATTTCATTGGGTAATGTCGTGCGTTGGTTAGGTCAAAAAGCGGAAGAGTTAGAAGTTTCTATCTTCCCTGGCTTTGCTGCTTCAGAAATCCTTTATCATGAAGATGGTTCTGTAAAAGGCATCCAAACTGGTGATATGGGTATTGGTAAAGATGGTGAACCTACTCATAACTTTACCCCTGGCTACGAGCTTCATGCAAAATACACAATTTTTGCAGAAGGTTGCCGTGGACACCTTGGTAAACGTTTGATTGCAAAATACAACTTAGACCAAGATGCTGATCCACAACATTACGGTATCGGGATCAAAGAACTTTGGGAAATTGACTCTGCAAAACATAAACCTGGTTTAGTAATGCATGGTTCAGGCTGGCCTTTGGCAGAAACAGGTTCTTCAGGCGGCTGGTGGTTATATCACGCTGAAAATAACCAAGTAACCTTGGGTATGATTGTCGATTTATCTTATGAAAATCCACATATGTATCCTTTTGCTGAAATGCAACGTTGGAAAACGCATCCACTGATCAAGCAATATCTTGAAGGCGGTAAGCGTATTTCTTATGGCGCACGTGCAGTTGTTAAAGGTGGTCTAAACTCTCTACCTAAACTGACCTTCCCAGGTGGTTGCTTAATTGGTGATGATGCTGGTTTCTTAAACTTTGCTAAAATCAAAGGCTCTCATACTGCGATGAAATCGGGTATGTTGTGTGGTGAAGCTGTATTTGAAGCAATCCAAGCGGGTCATGAGAAAGGTGGCGATTTAGCGGTTGCGCGTGTGGCTGAAGGCGAAGACTTCTTTGCTAAAGAATTGACTGCTTATACTGACAAATTCAACAACAGTTGGTTAAAAGAAGAGTTACATCGTTCACGTAACTTTGGTCCAGCAATGCATAAATTCGGTTTATGGATGGGTGGTGCATTTAACTTTATCGATCAAAATATCTTTAAAGTGCCATTTACCCTACATGACCTTGCACCTGACTTTAGTGCATTAAAAACTGTAGATGCTGCGACATTTAAACCAACTTATCCAAAGCCAGACGGTAAATTAACCTTTGATCGTTTATCTTCTGTATTTGTATCCAATACCGTACATGAAGAGAATCAGCCAGCTCACTTAAAGCTGACCGATGCTTCGATTCCAGTCGATGTCAACTTACCAAAATGGGATGAGCCAGCTCAACGCTACTGCCCTGCTGGTGTTTACGAGATTATGGAAAATGATGATGGTTCTAAGCGCTTCCAGATTAATGCTGCGAACTGTGTTCACTGTAAGACTTGTGATATCAAAGATCCATCTCAGAATATCACTTGGGTAACACCTGAGGGTGGCGGTGGTCCAAACTATCCAAATATGTAAATCAATAAACCCGCTTCGGCGGGTTTATTAATTTAATCTCGTTAGAGCGATGTCAAAGCTAATCGTTTTTTAAATTTGCTTACATAGATGTAGATTATTAATATGGAATATATTCAATAAATAAACTCTTTATCTTGAGTTACATAATTAAATCTCCCTGAAATATCAGCAGGATAAATAAAATCCAAATTAAATTTAGTATAAAATTTTAATTTAACATGAGGATTTTCTTTTAAAAAATGATCTATTTTTTTAATTTCATTTTTATCTATCAAAAAAGTAAACTGTTTACTAGCATATGGCTCTAAAAAAAGCACATTTTGGTGATCATTCCCTTCTATTATGTTATTAATGGATAAATCGGTATGAAACATATCAAAACCATTATAAATAGATAAACGAGCGTTCATAATGTTTTCGTTTGAATTTTCTAAAGTCTCCCAGTCTTTTATATTACTTATTCCAACTTTAAAGCCAGTTGGGTTAACAAAATTAACAACTAACTGATAATTGCTATTGTTTTTTATAATTTTATCTTCAACAAAAAAACCCTTGCTTAGCTTGAACTCCTTTACACTATCATAATCATTAATTTTTCCTTTAAACCAGTTTTCAAACTCCTTCGCATTTTTATCTTCATAAGCAGCAGAAGTAACAGGTGCAGAAACAATATGCTCAGCACTATTTTCAATATATCGACCAATAATTTTATCCGTTCTTTTCATAAATTGATCGCTTTTTTTTGACAACTTCAAGAGATCCTTATATTTATTTTTAAACTCCAACCAGTTGTTATCACTCGCTTTACTTTCAATTAATCCGATCCCTCTAATATTATTTTTATCACCAATATCAGTGTAATTATTCTTTAAGTAATATTTTACATTTTTATTTATGCCAATCCTCTGAACTAGTGGACTACCATATAAACTGGGAGAGGAATAAGTGTAAAATTCAATTTTATTGTCGCCATATGACATCTTAGAACATCCTAAAATCATTAAAATAAATATTATTTTCTTAAGACTCAACATCCCAACTTATTCCTGTTTCATCTGAAAACCAATCACGAATTTGATTCAGATAATAATTCTGCATCAATGGATTTTCAGCTAAAGCTCCTTTCCCCATTAAATTTTCTGCTGAAAATCTTTTCCAATCATTTTTTGGTTCAACTTGCTTTAAATTTATCTGATTTGGTGGGTTTGAATTTGAATCAATATACATCTTATGGACAGCACCACCATTATCAAAATATTCATCAACCCAATTAAACAAATGCCCAACTTCATGCGTATATGCATTTTCATTTTTCCAATTTGGCTCAGGTGCCCAATTGTCAATTGAGTAATGGCTAAAATCTATTGACCCTTTATCTATCAGTGAATATATCTCTGCTGAATTTATTTTATTTAAATAATTTTTAGTCACTGCCCCCCCCCAGTGATCTGCATTTGGCCTAACAGCAAATTTATATAAATAAATTTTTCGATCTGAAGCACTATCCTCCTGAATCTTTAATTTTATTTTTATCTTGCAAACACAGCCCGTTGTACTACAATTTTTTGGTACTAAGTAAAATTGCTTTTTATTCAAATTTTTTTCCATAATATCTTTAAGATTTGAATCATTTATCCATTTAGGATTTTCTACCTCCTCATCTAGCACCTTATAAAACTTTTCATTAAAGACATATGTACTATCAAATGGTAGCTCCACATCTTCACCTTTCAAGTTTTTAACAATGTTCTCATTTCTGTCCAAAACTACTCTTCTGAAACCAACATAACTTAATTTGGTAGTAGCTATAATTTCATTTGTTTGTGGATTAAAAGCAATATCAAATTTTTCATTAAAATTTGAAAAGTCATACTCTAATACTTCTGATCTTTGCCCTGTAGTAGGATCAACATAAACAACACAACCTGAGCTTATAGAGTCATTTTTCCCTATACTTTTTAGAACCAATTGTCCAGCTTTGTCATAATTAAGTATTTTTCCTGACAATTTTGGTGGGAAAAAATCTACAGTTTTTACTGCATTTAATAAACTTGTACATTGATGGCTTTGTGAAATTAAATTAGTTCCTTTAGAAAAGCCTTCATTCTTATTTTTATCAGTAACATTACTTAATTTTGATTTAATTGGGCATTCTATAGGTTTTAAATTATTGGTAATTTTAAAGATTGGAAGGTCAATTTTGTCTATAGAAAGACTTTGCCCACCCAAAAACTTATGCTGCCCCGCCTTACTCTCAAACTTACCCGCAGTGGTCGGTAAAACACCTGCTCCACTAATTTCAACTTGCGAACCATCTGCAATCAAAATAATTTTCTTATCCGCTTTAATCTCGATCTTGTCTTCAGTTGAAATAATTTGAATACCTTTACGCGCAATCAAATCCGCACCATCGCCTTGTGCTTGGATCTCAACTTTACCTTTTCCAGCAAATAATCTTGCCCCTTCTTGTGCTGCAAAAAGACTGATCTTTGATTGTGCATGTGCGACTATATTCTTTTGCGTACTCAATTGAATACTATCACCCGCAGTTTCATAGATTTGTCGATCGGCAGAAAGATGTAGATCTTCATTAGTAGCAAGCGCAACCGAATTGGGTGAGGCCAATAACATCAGGGCTTGCTTAAAGGTATCTGCTTGATTTTTTGCTTCACTGGATTCATCTTTTTCCAAAGATGAAATAAACGATTTCAAATGATCTAAATTTTCTAAAGGATCAGTTTGCTGGTTCTTGGCAACTTCACTTAAGGCCTTGGAATTATTTAGACTACTTTCTAACTGACTTTTCGCGGCGGTCGCATCGAGATGGTTACCTGAAGCTGAATCTTGAGCATGGGTACTCAGCAATAAACCTTGTCCTGCACGCACTGCTCCCCATTGGTCTGTTCTTAGTTCAAAGCCTTCGCCTCGTCCTTTACTGATATCAGTTTCTTTAGGATGACTTAGATTACCGAGGTTAAGTTGACTCGCGCCGTGACTACTTTGTAGCTGGCTGCTGATTTGGTCTGTGGTATCGTCAAATCTAAGCTGGCCATAGCCACTGCCTTTAACTTCTCGACTTTTGATTCCTGCTAATTTTTTGGTATCAGGCAATTGGCCTTTGTCATCAAATTTCGTTGGGCTTCGTTGCGCTTCATGGATACGCCCCACCACAAATGGTCGGTCAATATTGCCATCAAAGAAATCTATCACGACAATCTCGCCGATCCTCGGTAAGAACCGCGCACCATAACCTTCACCTGCCCACGGGGTCAGTACATCCACCCAAGCGGAATCGGTGTCGTTGTCATTGCTCCCTGCACCACCATCATGACTGTGATCTTCATTGCGAGTAAATAGGAAGCGAACTTTAATACGTCCCCATTCATCGACATGAATTTCTTCTCCACTTGGCCCAACCACTTTGGCACGTTGTGGATGGGTACTTGGACGGTGTTGTAGTGGATGGTATTCAGGAACAGTGGTGATATTACGACGTTGTAGTACCAATTGATTGGCTTGGCGTTCTGGGTTGTTTGAGTCTACATTTGAATTGACCCAATTGCTCTGTTGGAGCAAGTGATTGATTTGCTCGCTCAGATCTTTGGGTAAGTTGTTTTGGTTATAGAATGTCTTTGACGTGATCAGAAACTCTTTATCTGAGCCACTGTGTTGGTCTATTTCTGGGTGTTCGTTTAACTCAAACCAGTAACCTACTTGTGCATCACGTACAGTGGAGTTGGCAACAAATTGTTTGGATTGAGCATCGTAATAATGACTGAGGTTTTGGTTAATCTTTTCAATCTGATTGTTATTTGAAGCAGTTGCTTGGTCTTCACCATTCAGGTCTTGAATCCATGCCGGACTGATATGCCAAGCTTGTTCTAAACCGAGACTGGCATTGTTTTGATTTTGACTGTGTTGGTGTTTGCTTTGAACACTACCTGCACCCTCTTCTTGCTCTAACACATCTGCTTGCCAGCGTTGTACATGGACAGCGGTGGGTTGTAAGCTACGTTGCCCGATAAAGCTGGTAATGCTGTCTTGTTGTTCTGTGGCACTGCTGCGATGGAAGCGGATCTTTCTTCGTTCTAGTGCTTTGTATTCACTGTTATCATCCACCAAGCGCAGTTTTTGCGGCTGAATTTGAGTCGCAGAACTAGGTACAATCAATTGCGCTTCATCAATCAGCCAGTTGATCCCTTCACTGCGCATCAAGCGGCTTAAAAATGCATAGTCGCTTTCGTTACTCTGCATAATGAATGGTCGAATATCGTAATCTTTTTTAAGACCACTTTTATCGAGGCTTAGACTCGATGCAAAGAGTGGGCTTTTGTCTTGCCATTCTTTAAAGAGGGTTTCTATGACTTGCACAACCGACTTATTCATAAACACTCGGCTGTTACGGCGTTTATGCCACAGTGAAGTGGCATCTTCGAGTTTGAGTTTATATAACGTCAGTGCACCATCACTTTGCCCTTGTGCGGCCTCAGTAATCACCCCTGTGCTACGAAACAGTTGTCCATGATCTGTGACTTGATCAATGGCCACTTGGCTACCAATGAATTGTTTAAGCGGAATCACAGCCGAAGTGGCAAGGCAAATCAGTTCAATAGACACACCTTGGTTTAGACCATGTTGTCCATCGATACGTTGTAAGAAGACTTGGTTGTTTAAGTCTGTATTTGTAAATTGGATATGCAAAGCTCGTTTTTGTGCGTTTAGTCCAAGCTGATCCAATATTTTATAAATGCTATTTACTAAGCTGTTCATTTGAATGAGTTAATTATTATTAAAAAATATGTTTAGATTATAATCATAAGTCAAAATTCTGTCATTTTTAATTTTGTAAAATGATTTAATATCCATAATATAATTATTAAAATTCAATAAATTACATATAACACAAATTTATTAACCATTAAAAACAGGCTAAATAAATTTCAATATTTTTAAATCAATAAAAGGGAAATCATTACATATAACATAGACTGATTTCCACCCATCATGATCTTTTAACCTTTCTTCACTAAATAGTGAAATTCCTTATTCCCGGCATCATCTAGTACTTCTTCTTGTAAAATCAACTCATGACCGAGATGCATACAAAATTTAGGAATGTCCCAAGAGGTTGAATTATCAGTTGCAAATACTTCAACGACATCACCTGATTTAGATTTACGAATTGCTTGATGCAACATCATTACAGGCTCAGGACAACGTAGTCCACGCGTGTTTAATTGAATGCTTGCTGTAGGCATCGGCTCAGACATTATCTATTCTCAAAAAGAAGCGAAATCAGTCAATAATTTTAACACAAACTCAAATAATGAATAAGGCTTGCAATATATCTATAATATGACACATACATTCATCTATTTACCTTATTTAATAGATAGACATCTGTGTTTTCTTCGGTATGATAAAAAAACATTTACTAGATATTAAGCGTCTTTAGGAAAGATCATGCACGAGGAATCAGGCCCATCGTGGGGAATGCGTGGCTTACGCAAATGGTTAGGAACAGCGCCAGAAACCCGAGATGAACTGCTAAAATTAGTACAAGATTCACGTCGTTTTTTAGAACCCGATACTGTTGCAATGTTAGAAGGCGTATTAGACCTTCCTGCAACAAAAATCCGTGAAGTCATGACTCCGCGCACAGCGATGGTCAGTTTACAAGAAGATGATCAACTTCTTGATATTTTAGATATTCTTATTGAATCTGCACATTCACGTTTCCCTGTTTTCTCTTCTGATCAGCCTGAAAACGTGGTGGGTATTTTACTTGCTAAAGATCTTTTACCCTTTTTAACTGATCGCTCATCTGTTGTCGATGTGCATGCGTTAATGCGTCAGCCATTATTTGTCCCAGAAAGTGCACGATCCGACCAAGTTTTGAGAATGTTAAAAAACACTCAAACCCATATTGCCATTGTAATTGATGAATATGGTTCAACAGCAGGTCTGGTCACTTTAGAAGATATTCTGGAAGAGATTGTCGGCGAAATTGAAGATGAGCATGATAACGTTGACGAAGAAGCGCAATTTATCATTCCAGATACAACCCATACCACAGCCAATACATGGATTGTGCAAGCACTTACACCAATCGAACATTTTAACAATGTTTTAGATGCTGAATTTCCTGACGATGAAGTAGAGACTATGGGCGGATTACTGCTTCAAGAAATTGGTCTAGTGAGTGATCTTCAAGGCCAAGTGGTTGAGCTTGAAGATTGGGAATTTACAATTATTGAAGCAGATGCACGCACTATTCATCTGATTCGAGCTGTACATAAATGAGAGCATACTTTGACAAGCTGTTAAATTCATCACAACAACAAAAACAGCTGCCCTTCATTTTCCCATTATTGATTTCGTTAATGTCAGGCGCAGTGTTCAGTTTAGCACTAGCGCCTTATTATTGGTGGTGGTTGGCAATTTTATCGCCTGCCCTACTGTATGCTTGCTTAAAAAGCCGTACACCACGCCAAGCATTTGCGATTGGCTTAAGCTATGGTTTTGGCCTATGGTTTGTTGGCGCATTCTGGCTCTATACATCGATTCATGTGTATGGAGATACCAATGCTGTATTAAGTGTCTTGATGATCGCCATCATGGCCATTGTCATGGGGCTTTTTACCGCGATTCAGACTTGGGTATATCGTAGATTCTTTCCTGAAACGCCATTAACTTTCGCTCCTTTGTGGGTTATTTTTGAATGGTCGAAGACTTGGGTCTTTACGGGTTTTCCATGGTTATTTGCAGGTTACGCATTCACTGAACGACTCTTAGATGGCTATGCTCCACTTTTTGGTGTGTTTGCAGTATCTTTTGTTGTGATTATCCTTGCTTGTGCATTGGTTGAAATTTTAAATAGAAAAGTCTTTTGGATCTTTCCTGCAATCATTTTAATCCTTGGCGCATGGGGCGCATCGTTTATCACTTTCGTACAACCGAAAGCAGAAAAGCCGCTCTCCGTTTCTTTGATTCAAGGCAATATTCCGCAAGATTTAAAATGGTTGACTGAATATCAGGTTAAAACCTTAGAAATTTACGTCAATTTAAGCCGTACTGAATGGGGGCGTGATCTGATTGTTTGGCCAGAATCCTCGATTCCACTGTTCCAAACAGATATTCAACAATTCTTGGATATGATGGATCAACAAGCCAAAAGTTCAGGCACAGCATGGGTAACGGGTATTCCTTATTGGGACTTAAAAGAATCGCAGAAAAATGGCTATCCAATGTACTACAACAGTATGATGGCTTCTGGCGCGGATTCTTCAGGCTTATATAAAAAACAACGTCTGGTGCCTTTTGGTGAATATATTCCACTTTCAGGATTATTGGCTTGGGTGTTACCTGCGCTACAAAATGATCCATCCATGAGTGGATTTTCCCAAGGTGCATCCAATCAGAAACCTTTTAATATTAAAGGACATGATTTAGCTGCAGCCATTTGTTATGAAGTGGCCTATCCGAATCTCACTCGACGAAATGCGATTAATAGTGACTTTTTAGTGACTGTTTCTAATGATGCTTGGTTCACCGGTACAGCAGGCCCATTACAACATCTTCAAATGGTGCAAATGCGTGCCAAGGAAAATGGACGTTGGTTTATTCGTGCAACCAATACAGGCGTAACAGCATTTATTGACCACAATGGGCATATTGTAAAACAAGCCCCTGTAGATCAAAAAGCTGTGCTTCGTGGTGATTTACCAGCCATGCAAGGTGAAACTTGGTACACCCGCTTTAGCGATTACCCTATTTTATTGCTATCCCTCTTATTATTAATTTTAGGCTGGATCTATCGACCGAAAGCAGTCGATATTAGCTTTAAATCTAGACGTTAATGCTTGAATCCCTCATCTCTGGTTTAAGGAGATGAGGTTAGCTTCAACAAAGCGCTTGATTCAATCATTAAAGTAACTTTGTGCCCAATGGTACATTTGCATCAGGCACACACAACGTCACATGCCCATCTTGATTATGGAAACCCGTCACTAAACACTCTGATTGAATCGGTCCAATTTGTTTTTTTGGAAAGTTCACAACAGCAACCACAAGCTTCCCAATTAAATCTTCAGGTTGATACAGGTTGGTAATTTGCGCACTCGATTTCTTTACACCAAGCACTTCACCAAAATCAACATGCAAAATATAAGCAGGATTTCGCGCTTTCTCAAACACTTCGGCTTGAATAATTTTTCCTACCCGTAACTCTACTTTAAGAAAATCATTCCATTCTATTTGTTGCATTGCTGAGTCCTCGTATTTTTATCAATTCATCTCAAGAGATAAAATCATTTTAGATAAATTTAAAGCGATCAACCTTATACAAAACAGACAAATGATCCTGTTAAAAAGACAATCATGTTCAATCCAGACTCAATCCAAGCCCTATCAAAACGAAATTGAAAATATTTTCGGCGCATTTTTTATTATATTTTTTTCAAGTTTATGCTAAATTATTTTCGCTGATCATAAAGTCGTAAACGTTTACGTCAATCAACGTGCCAACATATCTCCAACAAGGCTTGGGGCTATTTAAATCAAGATTTTAATATTTTGGTTCGGCACTGGCGTTTGTTGGTTTACGGAGTAAAAAATGCAAAATTCTAAATCATCTTATTTTAATTTTAAAAAGATTCCACATCGCTATGCAGCGATTGTTTTACCTTTGTTACTGTCTATTATCATGACATTTATTGTTTCATGTATCAGTACATTCAGAAGCATGGGTTTTGAGAATTTTTCGCTATACACATGGCTTTCAGCTTGGGGGATTTCTTGGCTGATTGCCTTTCCAGTGTTACTGTTTATCTTACCTATTGTGCGCAAAATCACCATGAGCCTGGTTCAACCGACTTAGTTGAATAAATCTGAATCATTAAATTGTAGTGCAAAAAAACCGAGGATTATACTTATACCCTCGGTTTTCCATGATATTTCAACTAAAGTTGAGTCACCAAATAAGACATCATTGCAGCTAAAAATAACATTGGCACATAACGATATGAACGTACTAAATATTGTTCTAATAATGATGAGAATTCAGTTTTTAACTGAAATACTGTCAAATTTAAGGCATTATAAAAACTAATAATAGATAATGCACTAAATACGCTAATCGCCATAAAACCAATCATGATCTGGCTATTGGCATCGGCAACTTGCCAAATATTGAGAAAAAACTGGCTAATCGGTAATAGGCTCAAAATTAAAAGAACAGATTTGAGCATAGTCCAATGAAATTGGCTGATTTCATCTGGTAATAATAATGCTTTCATCTCATCCTCCTAAGCAATTCAGATTGCCCTGAGAACTATTATGCAAGCTTTTAATTAAATAAAAAGTCTATTTTTATACACAATTTAACTTTCTTGTAACTATTAAATATGGGAATAATTCTTATTATAACTCTCAAACATCGTTATTTTAAATAGCTGTTATATTTCAATAAATTAAATACACTTTAGCAAACAAGAAAGATTATCACTTCACTCAAGATTTATTAACTCGATTAAATGAAGTGATTAATCCCATAAATAATAACTTAAATAATCTTCAATTAAGGTTGGTAATAAATATCTGCATCATTTCCTTCACCACCTTGTTTACCATCGGCACCAAAAGAATATAAATCAAATTTACGACCTTCAGAACCAGGGATCACATATTGAATATCATTTTCCCAACTGTCTTTCGGATAACCACCTTTAACATAACCACCAGGTAACCAGTTTTTAGCCGTTGCAGGTTGATTTACAAGCGCGTCTAAACCACCTTCTTGGCTTGTCGGATAACGCCCATTGTCCAGTTTATACTGGTCTAAAGCACCCGCTACACCTTTTAATGCAATTTTAGTGGTGTCAACTTTGGCTTTTTCACCACGTCCCATCACATTGGGTACGATCAATGCTGCAAGTACGCCTAAAATAACAATCACAACCATCACTTCAATTAAGGTAAAACCTGACTGACGAGTCCTATTCATCTTTCGTTGCATCTGCTTACTCTCTATATATTCTTTATAAAAATAATTGGCTTAAATCATATTGTTCATATTGACGATTGGCAACATGACTGCAATCACAATAACCAAAACAATACCAGCCATAAACACCAACATTAAGGGTTCCAGTAAAGCCAATAATGTTGAAATAAACGAGGATACTTCTCGATCCTGCATATCTGATGCACGGCTTAACATTCGATCTAACTCACCCGAAGCTTCACCGCTTTTAATCATTTGTACCATCATCGGTGGGAAATAACCACAACGCTCCAATTGTGTTGCAAGATTTCCACCTTCTGTGACTTTCTCTGCTGCAATATTAACAGCATCTCGTATCACCCAATTGCTACTCACCGCTGCTCCAATTTTTAAAGCATCAACCAATGGCACGCCTGATTGGGTAAGAATAGATAAGGTACTGGCAAAACGCGCTGCATTTATACCACGAGATAATTTACCAAATAATGGCAATCTGAGTGTTAAACGATCAAAAGCATAGTGCCCCGCAGAAGTTCGCAGGAATCGAATTAATAAAAAGATCCCAACCACACTAAACACCAGCATAAAGGGCCAAGCCTGCCGAATAATCTCACTGGCTTTCATTAACGCCACAGTGATCCATGGCAAGGCTTGCTTACTTTGGTCAAAGGTTTTAACAATGTCTGGAACAACATACGTCATTAACCCCATCACAATCGCAAAAGACATAAACATCAAGATGATTGGATAGATCATCGCACCTTGAATTTTCTTTTGCATGGCAAAGCGGTTTTCGGTGTAATCAGATAATTGATCTAAAATTAAATCTAAATGTCCTGAACGTTCACCCGCAGCAACAGTCGCAATATACAAATCTGGAAAGCGTCCTGTTTGTTGCATCGCTTGAGCCAAAGAGTGCCCTTCAAGCACTTTTGAACGTGCTGAGAGTAAAAGATTTTGTACATGCACTTTTTCACTTTGTTTGGCAACTGCTCGTAATGCTTCCTCTAAAGGAATTGCAGCAGCGACCAAAACAGAAAGTTGACGTGTCATTAAAGCCAGATCATAAGCCGAGAATTTACGTTGAAAAAATCCTGAACTTTTATTTTTATCTTTTTGTTCAACAGCATCCACCGTGACAGGAATCAATTCCTTGTCCCGTAGTTGTTGTCGAATCTGGCGTGCGGAATCTCCTTCTAACACGCCTTTTTGCTGCTTTCCTGAAGCATCAATTGCAGTAAATTGATATGCTGGCATTATTATGCTCTAGTTTTCCAAAATTTTTTGATTACGCTGTTGCGTCATACCCTATAAATCATTCATATTCATGTTTATAGATGACTGTTACACTCTAACACAAGCCGAATCTGGACATGAAACAATTTCATCACAGCCTCACTAAATTAATGAGTCACTAAATTAAAAATGTCGAATACCCTTGCTACGCCACAGACGATTTATCGTATTCAAGTTGCTGTTCCAGTCTATTTGAATGACTGCTTTGATTACCAAGTCACCGCTGAACAATATGCGCAAGCTGAAGTCGGTGCGCGTGTTGCAGTGTCTTTTGGCAGACAAAATCTGATTGGTGTTATTGTTAAGAAAGTACCGATTGATGAACCTGTGGATTCCCATTTTAAACTCAAAGCCATTACTGAACTGTTAGATGAACAGGCCATTCTAGACAGTAAAGTTTTAAGTTTATTGACATGGTCATCACAATATTATCAATTTCCTATCGGTGAAGTGATTCAAACGGCGTTACCTACCTTATTACGTCAAGGTAAACCTTATAATTTATTGGCACGTATCTGGAAACTTTTAGACTTACATGCCGAAGACAAAGTTAAGCGTTCTGAAAAACAACAAGAAGCCTATAAAATTTTAAAGCTACACCCGAAAGGGACACAGGAAAATATTCTTAATTTAAGTGGTGTTGAAACAGCCACACTCAAAGTCCTTGAGAAAAAAGACATTGTTCGTTGTGATTTGGAACCACAAAATGTCACGCCAGAACCTGTGCAATTGGCACAGATGCCACTCACGCCAAATGACGATCAGAAGAAAGCCATTCAAGCGATTTTAAAAGCGCAAAAAAAATATCAAGCATTTCTATTGGATGGTTTAACTGGGAGTGGTAAAACCGAAGTTTATTTGCAAGTGATGCATGAAGTACTTAAACAAGGCAAACAAGTCTTGGTTTTAGTGCCTGAAATCGGCTTAACCCCACAAACCATCAGTCGTTTTCAATCACGTTTTCATTGCAATATCGCCTTACTGCACTCAGGCTTAAATGATACTAAACGTTTACAAGCATGGCAGCATGCGCAAACGGGCAAAGCCTCTATTATTTTAGGTACACGCTCTGCAATTTATACGCCTTTGCCACATTTGGGTTTGATTATTTTAGATGAAGAGCATGATCTTTCTTTTAAACAACAAGAAGGCTTTCGCTATCATGCTCGCGATGTGGCCATGTATCGTGCACATTTAGAAAATTGCCCGATTATCTTAGGTTCTGCCACGCCAAGCATCGACAGTTATTATCTTGCTCGCCAAGAAAAGCTGACACGGATTGAGTTAAATCAACGTGCTGGTGCCGCAATCATGCCGAAAATGCATTTGATTGATTTAAAAGTGGCAAAAAAACAGCATGGCTTAAGTGATGTTTTGATTGCTGAAATCAAAAAACGTTTAGAGAAAAAAGAACAAGTTCTGATTTTTTTAAATCGGCGCGGTTACGCCCCCGTGCTTATCTGTGAAAGTTGTGGTTGGCAGGCCAATTGCCCCAACTGCGATGCTCACTTTACCCTGCATTTAAAGCCTTATCAGCATTTACATTGCCACCATTGTGGTACGATTAACCGTATGCCTGATACTTGCCCACAATGCAATCAACAACAATTAAAGCCTATCGGTATGGGAACCGCCAAAGTTGAAGAAACTTTGAATGAGTTGTTCCCTCATTTCCCCGTTCTACGCGTAGATCGTGACTCAACCAGTCGGGTTGGTAGTTGGCAAAAGATTTATGATCAAATCCAAAAAAGCGAACCGACCATTTTACTTGGCACTCAAATGCTGGCAAAAGGACATCACTTTCCTTATGTCACCTTAGTGGCAATTTTGGATATCGATGCAGGTTTATTGAGCGTGGATTTCCGTGCTACAGAACGTACTGCGCAATTGATTATTCAAGTTGCTGGCCGTGCGGGTCGTGGTGAAATGAAAGGTGAGGTCTATTTACAAACCCTAAGACCTGATCATCCGTTATTAAACACCTTGATTCATAATGACTATCGGACCTTTGCCAAACAAACCTTAAAAGATCGCCAAGCAGCACTACTTCCACCCTTTCGTTATACAGCTTTGATCCGTTGTGATTCAAAGTATCAGGAAGAAAATTTAAAGTTTTTGACTGAAATGACGCAGCTCCTTAAACAAACTGCCGAAGAGAATTTAATTGATATTTGGGGACCGATTCCAGCGCCAATGGAGCGTAAAGCAGGGCGTTACCAAGCCCATGTGGTTTTGCTTTCTCAAGATCGGGCAAAAATGCATTTTTATATTCGCCAATGGTGGCAACAGCTGTTACATAGCAAACCTTCTACGATGAAAGTCACCATAGATGTTGATCCGCAAGAATTGAGTTGAGTTTATTGTTGTATGTTGAATATCCTCATATCTTGATTTAATTGCTTGCATAACCGAATATTGATGTATTACAACCACTTCCTGCCATTAAGTAAATTGTAATTATCAGTATTTTTATCAATTTCATGGTGCTGATTCCAATTCAATACTTTTTATTCAATATATTTAGGACTTAGCTCTCGACAGATAAAAAATACTATTTTTCTAGCAGATATGATTATTTCGAAGTTTTCCAAAAAAGTACTTAATTCAATAGATAAAAAGTAATCAACATCCCATGATTTTGCTTTTTCCATAGTTAGAGGTAGATTATGTATCAAATTCAAAATCATACCTGCACTATAGAAATCTGAGGATTGTATTTGCAATAGTACTTCTCTTAAACAAAAATCAAATATCCTCCGCGTACTTTCAACTGGAATAGATGACAAATTATCTATTGCGTCTCGAAGGGAAGGGGCAACACACTCATTTATCCTTCTATTTAGTAAAATATTTCTACTACCTATTATGTCTGCCCAAATAGGATTAATTTTACTATCCATTAGTAACCTCCCTCCTATTTCTTCAACCTAGCCATAGAAAACTAAAAAAAGTTGAATAGTTAATATTTAGTATCAAGTAGAAGTTTCAATATTAAGAGTTAATCATCATTTCGAACACTTCCTAACTCTTCTGCTCGATCATACCAAATAGCTCCAAGAACTTTATTCTTTCTAGTACCGATACCAAAATAATAGCATCTAGAAACTTCATAAACCGCTTCAGATGAGCCTCTTAAAGCTGATTGTAAATATAATAAAAACGCTTTTTTTTGATTTTTAGAAACATATACTCCTCTTTCATAACTAACAGCCAAATCATACATTGCATCAGGCCATTTCATTTCTGCCGCTTTTTTTAGATATTCAGTTCCTTTGACATAATCTTGTTCCAAAAAATGACCACCATGTAAATACCATGTTGCAATTGCGTAAGTTGCTTCTGGAGATCCTCGTTTATATGCAAGGTCTAATAGCTTATAAGCTTGTTCGTAATCTGGAATATCTTGTTTTACTAGCTCGCGGGCTGTTTGTATCAATTCATCATTTTTCAAAACTTTCTCCTTTTAATTACACTTATCCCCCCTACCTATTGCTCCACAAATTAGATTATATAAATAAATATCACTCTCTAACTGTTAAAATAATTTCAATCTATTAGTGAATAATCCTTCTAATCTTTTCACAGTCTGTTTCATATCCATTGAGTGGTAAACTATTTAACATCGATTCAAATTGCTGCTTCTTTTTTTGATCATTTGAATTGATCATTGATTTGGATTGACTAGAGAGAGAAGCCATTGCTTCTGAATAGCATAGGTTTAAGCTAAAAGAGTTTAGTACACTTCCTAAATAGAAAGCTGTGATAACCAATAAGAGGTAAATTATAGCAAATAGAAATATTTTAAAATTTTTCATATTTATAACCTTACATTAACAACAAGAATAGAAAACTATAAAACAGCCCCTGTGGAGCCTATAAACAAATACAAGTCGTAACCTCATAGATTAAATCCCAACATCATTTATAATATTTCTTTTGGAGAAAACTAAATCTTACATTCTCAACACTATCTAAGATAATTAAAACTATTTTCCTTTATCATAACTTCTCTCTTTTAGCTTAACATCAAAATATTCTACCCAATTTTCCAACATTTGGATTTCATCTCCAGATACGTTTTTAGATCTATGTCTACTGATAAATTCTTTTAAGTCATTGATTAATAATTCAGTATCTTCTAACTTTACACTTTCATAAAAAATTAAGCTTTGATCATGATTTCTTGAGATTTTATCACCACAAGTGACCAAAAGAGCAGTATAAAAATCTACTCTTTCATTCTGTTCTAGACCTTGATTTTCTTTAATCTCATAGTCGATAGAGGTCCATAAATAAGTCGGTATTTTTTCACTAGGCAACCTCATACATATATTCACAACTTTAAATTTTAATAGATTAGACTCTACAAAATCTAACTTATGAAATATAGAAATTAAATAAACACATCCTATTAAAAGAAGACCAATCATTAAAGAAAACAAGAATAAACGTAATTTATTTTTAGTTAACAATTTCTATTTCTCCATACCGAGTCATCGGTTTATTTGGGGAATACCATGGTTCTTCATATGTGACTTGAGATGTTTTCGTACTATTCAATAATTTTGAAACTTTTTCCCAATTGTTATTATTAGTACTATCAACAGTTACACATCCATGGCTAACTGTGCCTGAATGTAAACGAAAGCCACCACGCCCATTGTAAAAATCATCTAATTTACCATCTCCTTTTCTTAATAAACCATACCATCCAACTTGATGATTTTTAGGATTAGGATTATTCGTAATAATATAAGTTCCATTAGGTGCAGGTATTTCTTTACCTGACCCTGGACTTACAATTTGCCCCATTGATATATGACCACCAGAAAATGCTGTGGTAACAACCATCTGTTTCGTATCTATATCCATAACGGCCAAACGATTTGTAGTGCGATTTAAAACAGCTCTAACTTCAAGCCCTTTTGGATCTACAAAATTTATAGGATTATTTCCTACATAAGCATAGGTATTTAAACCTCCAGCCAATCCAATCGGATCACTCTGAGTATAACGCCCTATACTTGCATCATAATAACGGTTCCAGTTATACCAAAGTGTACTCTCTGCATCATAATATTGCCCAGGGAATCCAAGATTAAAAACACCTAATGTTTCATTCGTCACTGTACGCCCAAAACTACCGTTAGAAGCCTTCCACACCACCGACTTATTTGGGGCAGTAATTGATTCTGCCCGACCCAAATGATCATTGTGTATGAAATGTACATCACCTCTTGTGAACAGAGCGATAGGTTCGCCACCTAACCAGATATAGAAACGGCCTATGCTACCAACTCGCCATGTCTCTGCTGTTAAACGACCATCAGGCGTATAAATATAATCTGTGTGGGCTGAACCATTGACTTTACGACTGCGAAGATTGTCCACATCATAATCATAACGGGTAACGCTTTCACCTGATTTCACTGTTTTAAGACGCCCAAAACCATCATAAGCATAGTTGTAATTAGCTGTCCCGACCGGACCTGTACGAGCAGTTAAGTTTCCAAGTGTGTCATAACTATACGATTGTATACCCGCAGCAGTGGTCATTGATTTAAGCTGATTTCCAGCAGAAATTTCATAACGTGCTGCATTACTGGACTGGTTCAGTCTGTTCGACCCCGTATCGTAGCCCCATCTTAGTGCTTGTACATTTGTACTAGAACCAAGTAAACGGCCCATCGCATCATATTCATGACTAAGGCTCTTGCTATCGTCTACAACATCTTTGACTTGCGTGATCCAGTCATTGCTGTTGTAGCTGTAATCATAGTTTTGTAAGTTTCCACGAATACCAGTCAAGCGATAATCCTGATCATAACTGCGCTTTTCAGTCAGACCATTGCCATAGGTCCAACTTTTAACTCCACCATAGGGTTCATAAAGAATATTACTCACCACAGTTATGATAATATCTGTATCGAATTTGAATATTACCTCCTTGACTCGATTCAGTTCGTCATATATATACACGGTATTAAATATTAGTTCATGACCTTCTTGAAACACACGGTCATAATCATCGTATAACCATTAATAATTGTATTCTGTACCATCAATTTTAGTCACTTGAACGGTGAGTTGGCCTGATTTGGTATAACCATATCCTTTACCCGTTACCCCATCTGACGTTGCACACAAACGGCCGATACCAAATGTACAGTCATCATAACGCCAGACCTGAACCTGATCACCTGTCCTGGCCTGAGTTTTTCGATTCAAGGCATCATAGTTATAATTGGTGATACTGCCATCGGCACGGGTCAAGCTAATGAGATTCCCATCATTGTCATAAGTGTAGCTGGTTTGACCGGTGGCTGGGCTCTTCTGGGTAAGAACTTCCCCGAAACCGTTATAGCTATAGGTGGTTGTATTACCAGCTGGATCAGTGACTGAGGTTAAGTTACCCAGGGAATCCCATGTGTATCTTACAATTGAGCCATCTGGCTGACCTTCTGTCAGCAAACGCCCCATGGCATCATAGCTAAAGGTTTTTACCTGGCCCAGTGCATTGCTTTGTTTAATCACATTGCCATTGCCATCATATTCCCGAGCAATGTTCTGACCATTATTACCTTTGTCTGCTGTTATCCAACCCAACTGGTTTTGGTCATTTGCTCGAGCGTAGCGAACAGTATTACCTTCACGATACTCTACTCGTTGTAGGACACCCAAATTGGAATAACTGTAGTTCTGCTGGCTAATGACATTGCCATCGGTACCATGACTAATACTGGCAATCGTTCCATTATCATTATAAGTCGTTGTTTCAACCATTCCATTTGGATAGCTGGTTTTGGTACGGCCGAAGGGCCCGTATTCATAACGTGTTTGGATATACCTCGCCAGTGAATTTTTTAAGGCTTCACTGGTTACTCGCCCCCGACTGTCATAGCTGTATTGAATGTCTTGCCCATTGGCTGAAGTAATTTTACCCACATTGCCTAAAGCATCATAATTGCTATATGTCGTGGTTTGCCCCAAGGCATTCTTAAACTCGATCAGATTTCCAGCTGTGTCATACATATAACGGCTGATCTTTCCATTTTTAGTGACGGCCATCGTTGCCAGCATCGTATTGGCATGGAAGGTATAACTGTATTGTTCTTTACGACAACTGTGTTGGTCGCAGACGGAGAAGCTTTTTAAGCGGTTTTTAGTGGGTTCATTGGCAGCATAATAACTATAAGTTTCCTCTCGAATTAAACGATTAGATCCATCAAGCATTTGAATTTGAGTGATTAAACTGGTTTCTCCAAGGTAGCTATATTTTTTGATATACGCATTGGAAGCATTACCATTTTGGATACCTATAGTTTCTTGAGTGACTCTGCCAAAACGATCACGCTGATATTGTGTCTCTACGCCATTCCAGTCTTTGGTGGAAATCACATATCCATTGTTATCGTAAGTATTTTCCATACTGCTATTCGGGCAGTTATTTACCCCACTTCTTTCTACTTTAGCCAGTTTATTTTTTTTATTATCTGTATAAATATATTTAATAACTGCACCTAAAGGATTGGTAACAATTGTATAATTATCACCAAAAGTTAACCTATCAACTTGTGTACCATCACTCCGGCCACTTTGAACTGCTTTGTTTCCATTAAAATAATAACTATTGTAAGGCTTGCGATTTATCCATATCCCACTCAGCATATGATAAGAGTCAGCTCCATTTTCGCCATAATAATATGTACGTGTGCCTGTATTTTTAGGATAAGAAACTAGATAAAGTGAGCGGTAGTTATGGTGGTATGAATAAATATTTCCAGCAGGGTCTATCACTTCTGAGAGTTCACCCGCATACCAAATTAACTTAATAGATCTTCCATTTGTATGTGTGACTTTAATTAATCTTTTATTTTCATCATAAGAAAGTATCCAACCGATACCATAAGCATTCTTTTTACTAAGCAACCTTCCATTTAGTGTATAAGTTTCAACCCCACCATCTGGTAGGGTAACAATAAATTCGTTATTAGATTTCTGAATACGCGTTAATTCATTTAAGTAATAATTTTCACCATTAGGTAATTGTCGAACTCTCTTTCCCTGGGGATCTATAGCTAAACGATAATCAAAATTATGCCTCCATTTTCCATTGACTGAAAAATTCGCAGTACCAGTAGCAAAAGAATCATAATAGCGAATAAACGCTAAAGGCATCTCACCAGTGGTTGTAAAATCTAGCTCCTGCTGTATTTTTTTCCCATTTGCAATCACGATAGGATTAGAAGTACTATCCGCGGAACATTCCCTTGCCTCAAAAGCAGGAACAACAAGCTCCGTATCCTCAGAACTCGACGTTGGACCCGTGCTCGTAGAACCACCTCCCCCACCAGAACCACCACCAGGCCAAGGATCATATATACTAGGGAGTGGACTTGGTTTTATAGCCTCTACTTCTATTCTTGGTAATTGACCTACGCCCCCGCTTCCACCAAAATCTGGAAAAAAATTTCTTCCATGACTATTTTCACATTGTGATTTTATTCTTTCCCAATAACTGCAATCAGTTCTAGTATTACATAGTTGATATTCCATTTGGCATGCTTCTAAAGCTATAGCAAATGTTTTGATTGGAAAAAAAATTATAAAAAATAATAGTACAAATATTCTCATTTTTATTCTCAGTAAATCTTGAACTACAGAATACTGTATCACGCTAAAAATTAAATAAGAATCATTCTCAATTGATTTTTTAAATAAAATTTGCCATTTATTAAGATTTTCTAAATAAATTGAAAAATATAGTATTCCATTTAAGCCTGCTATCATCAGCTTAAAGAGATCATTTAGAAAAAAGCAAAAAATCTACCGCCATATAAAGTAATGGATTTTCAATACAATTTATTATCACGACTTTATTTACACATCAGTTCTCGTTTTTACCTCGCTAATCACTTTTAAATTTTTATTGGGTAAAAAGACAATTTCTTAATAAATATATCCAAGTCAATCACAAAATCACGCTACAATTTCTAAAGAAAGAAAAAAACTTAAGGCAAGTGAATGTCACTGTTACTCCAAATCACCATCTTCCTTGGTGCAGCATTAATTCTGGTTCCTCTAGGGAAAAAACTCGGTATCGCCACCGTACTGGGTTACTTATTTACAGGAATACTTCTGGGTCCAAGCGCGTTTAACATCGCCAATGATCCAGAGGAAATCATGCACCTTGCAGAATTTGGGGTGATTTTACTGATGTTCCTGATTGGTTTAGAACTTCGACCACAGCGTTTATGGGAAATGCGCCAATCCATTTTTGTGATGGGAAGTTTACAGGTGGGGGTTACTGGTTTGGTGCTGATGGGAACCATCTATTTAATCTTTCAACAATCACTCCCCGCAAGTTTTGTGATTGGTTTTGCCTTAGCACTTTCTTCAACCGCCTTTGTTTTACAACTTTTGGAAGAAAAACAACAACTCAATACCACCCATGGTCAGCAATCCTTTTCGATTTTACTGTTTCAGGATATTGCTGCGATTCCATTACTTGCCATCATCCCTCTCTTAGCGGGCAGCGAATCGAGTCATCATGGCGTTGCTTACTTTGCTGCGATTATCGCCACGTTCACGGGTTTATTTCTGTTTAGCCGTTATGTGATGCGACCATTTTTCCGCTTTGTGGCAAAAAGTGGTGCAACAGAACTGATCACAGCTGTTGGCCTATTTATTGTGCTGGGTGTGGTGTTGTTGATGGATACACTCGGGATCAGCACAACCTTAGGCGCTTTTTTAACAGGTGTGCTTCTGGCTGACTCTGAATTCCGTCATGAACTTGAAGCCAGTATTGCGCCCTTTAAAGGTTTATTGCTCGGTTTATTTTTTATGACGGTGGGAATGACCACGCAAATCTCGTTAATTGCAGATATGCCATTACTGATTATTGGTGGCGCAGTCAGTTTAATTCTGATCAAAATGATCGCGATGGTAGCCATTGCACGTTATAAAAAAATGAGTTGGACCAACAGTTTAATGGTCGCAACCTGTTTAGCCCAAGGGGGTGAATTTGCCTTTGTGGTATTAAACGTGGCAAAAAGCGAAAAAGTATTGGCTGAAGCAATCATGGAGCCCATCACTTTAATTGTGACCTTATCCATGGTACTGACCCCAATCTTCTTTTGGCTGGTAAGTACGCAAGTATTGCCATTAATCAATAAAGACAGTGCGCCGAAATACGATGAGATTCCCAACGAACACCCTGCTCTTATTGTTGCTGGTTTTGGTCGTGTAGGGCAAATTGTTGCTCGTTTGGCACGTATCCGTCATTTTACTTTTACCGCCATTGATAATAATTTACAAAAAATTGATTTTGTTCGACGCTATGGTGGTACTTTGTATTATGGCGATGTGACTCAACCCGATTTACTCCGTGCAGCCGGAATTGAGCAGGCCAAGGTTTTTGTATTGGCAATTGATAATGTTGAAGATTCAATGAATGTTGCGCGACATATTTTGCTCAATTATCCAAACCTTACCTTATTGGTTCGAGCACGAGATCGTTATCACATGCATCTCCTACGTGATGTCGGAGTTAAACATATTTGGCGTGAAACCTATTTGACTTCATTGGGGATGGGTTATCGAGCATTGTGTGAACTGGGCATGAGTAAACAAGAGGCTTATGATAGTGTTGAGCTATTTAGAAACTACGATGAAGAACTGTTAACACGTCAACAGCGTATTTATACCGATGAGCAAAAGCTTTTTGAAAGCTATCGGGACTTTATTTCGGAGCTTGAGCACCTGTTTGAAAGCGATGCGCAAGTTGAAAACCACAATCCTGAGCAATATAAAGATGTTCCAGATTTGGATGAATCAGGCTTAGAAAGACCCACAGCAAAAGCTCAAACCACACATGCCAAGCATGATCGTATTAATATTATGCGTGATGACGAAAATTAACTTTAAGATGCAGCGTTTTTCAGGTGAAATAAACTTGTGATTTATAATATCGCCACCATCTAAACAGGGATTTGGAGAATTTTATGTCTGATTTACGTCAACGTTTTTATATTGAAGATAGCCCTGTACGTGGTGAAATTGTACATTTAGATACAGCACTACAAACGATTCTATCGCAGCGTAATTATGCGCCTGCTGTACGCATTTTATTGGGTGAAATGTTGAGTGCAACAGCATTACTTGCAAGCACATTAAAAATTAAAGGACGTATTAGCTTACAAATTCAAGCACAAGGTACATTCAAATGGGCGATGGCTGAATGCAACCATTTAGGTGATGTACGTGCACTTGCAGATTATGAAGAAGATCCGCATTTTATGTTGAGTGAAGACAGCAGTACTGTGCTCAGCACGTTGCAACAACCTGTGTTATTTATCAATATTGAACCTGAATTTGGTGAGCGTTATCAAGGGATTGTGCCACTTGATCAACCGACGCTTGCGGCTTGTTTAATGCAGTATTATGACCTTTCTGCACAAATTCCAACACGTATTGTCTTGGCAAGCACCCATCACAATGCAGGCGGTTTACTGATTCAGTTATTACCTCGTAATAATGAAGAAGAACAGCAACGTGTAGATGAAGACTTATGGCCACGTTTGATTATGTTGACGCAGACCTTAAAGCCTGAAGAATTGACGGATTTAACCGCACAAGAAATTCTTTACCGTTTATACAATGAAGAAGAAGTTCGTCTACCAGACGTTGAACAGCTTCAATTCAACTGCACCTGTTCACGCGATAAATGCAAAAATGCATTGATCCAGATTGGTCTAGATGCGGTCAAAGAAACTCTAGAAATTCAAAATCCAATTGAAATGGATTGCCAATTTTGCAATAAAAAATATCAGTTCACTGCAAAAGAAGCTTTAAATCTGTTTGGTGAGCATTTGAGTTAATCTATTAAGATCTGAATGGTTTAAATTTGCAAAAATTTAACTATCGATTTTTACCAAGAAAAGAGCAAATTCAGTTTGCTCTTTTTTTTTCAATTAAAATTCAAAGCATAATCAGCAAGTGTTATAAATTAAAAGGTTGAATAGCTATTTAGAATCGTCATTTACTTAACCAAAGCACCAACCCGAACACACAAAGCCCATAGAACATGAAACACCACCTTTATCAGCATAAGCGGGCTTTTGCGCTAGATAAGTTTTGAAACAATAACCACACTAAGTTGCTCTTCCATATGTAGCCAAAAAGGCATAAAACTAGAATAAAGTTAAACAAAATAATGACCTTAAGTATGGCAAAAAATTATTATGAAGATTTGGGTGTTTCTAGAAATGCGACACCAGACGAAATTAAGAAAGCTTATCGAAAACTCGCACGTAAATATCATCCTGACGTGAGTAAAGAAACTGATGCTGAAGCAAAAATGCAGACCATCAATGTCGCCTACGACACCTTAAGCAATGAAGAAAAGAAAAAGCAATACGATTTTGAACTCGATAACCCCTATGCCAATACAGGTGGGTTTGGTGGGCAATCTACAGGTCAAAGTGGTTTTGATGGTAGCCAATTCCATCGTTCGTACAGTAGCAATGGTGGACAAGATTTTAGTGGTTTTGAAGATCTATTTGGACGTTTCGGTGGCGGTTTTGGCGGTGGACATCAACAAGATTTTGGGCAACGCGGCTCTCAGCAACAACGCAGCTATAAAGGTGAAGACCAACATGCCAGTATTGAAATTCCTGTAAGCATTGGTTATGAAGGCGCAACTCAGAGTATCACCTTACAAATCCCAACCTATAATGCCTATGGTGAACCCGAGGTACAACGGAAAACCCTCCAAGTTAAAATCCCCAAAGGAATGAAAGAAGGTCAGCAAATTCGCCTTGCAAAACAAGGACAAGCTGGAATTAACGGTGGTGAAAATGGCGATCTTTATATTGAGATCCAATACCAAGACACTGACCGTATCCGTGTTGAAGGTGCTGATGTCTATTACACGGTTGATGTCACACCTTGGGAAGCAGCACTTGGTCAAAGTATTGAAATTGATACCCCAGCAGGTAAAGTAAAAGTTACTGTGCCACAAAATGCCAAACCCAATCAGCAACTCCGTTTAAAAGACAAAGGGATACCGCATAAAACACCAGGTCATCTTTATTTGGTGATCAATATTGTTTATCCCAAAGCAACCACCGAAACACAGCAAAAAGCCTATCAACAATTTGCTGATGCTTTTACTGACTTTAATCCTCGTTCATAATTTTATAGATACCAACATAGCCTTGCTAAAGGAGAGCAATCATGACAACTATTCAATATCGTGAAATTGTCTATGACGGTTTCCATGATGCAGAAATCGTGGATGAAAACCTAAATCTAGATCTCAAGCACTTTGCTGAGGCATGCGGTCAAAGTCCGGATTGGATTTTGCAATTGCTTGAATATGAAATTTTACCTGCACGTCCTGAAGACCGTATTCATCAATTTTTTGGAGAAGACATCTCACGCGCACGTCGTGCTTATCGTTTACAACGTGACTTTGAAGCCAGTTTATCTGCCGTTGCAATGATGATGGATTTACTTGATGAAGTTCAACAATTGCGTAAACAAGTCAAACATCTTCACCTTCATACTCATTAATTCATTTCAAAATGTTAATGCCTAGTGACAGGTTAATATTTAACCTGTCATGATGGAGAACTTGTCTCTCCGTTTTTGTTTTTTCGTTTAGAATTTTCTGACAAAGAGGTTAATGAGCTCTGATGAATTCGAAAGTAATGAATAAAAAGTTGAAACACATGTTCCCAGAACACCGCGATCTCATGTGTAGTTTAAAACAAGAAGATCCGCATTTTGCTAAACTTTTGATTGACCACGATGAACTTGATCGTGAAATCAGTCACCTTGAGCTTGATCCACTCAATCATATTCATGAAAATATTGAGCAGCTCAAGCGGAAAAAATTAAGATTAAAAGATCAACTCTACTTAATTTTACAAAAGACAGCTCAGATAAATCCTCAACTAGAATAATGCTTAATTATTTCAGTTTTGTGATTTTTTCGACTTCTTTCATGGTTTGTTTGATCGGTTCATAATCTAAAAACCAGAGTAAATTGACGTGCTGATTTTTATGTTGTTGTGCCAACATATCAATCACACTTCTTTCACCGCGTCCAACCAAATGACGGCGGTAAAAATAGATTAACAGCCCAATCGTACAGCCCAACATCACACCCAGCATCACCCAGAAACCTATCGGGCTACGTAGACCTGGAATGAACTCAAAATTCATTCCATATACCCCTGTTAATAAGGTCAATGGCGCAAACACCGCAGTAATAATCGCAAGAATTCGCATATTCTCATTGGTTTGATTGGCGATTGCAGAAAAGTGTAAATCTATTGCAGTTTGAATTGCGGTACTTAAGCGTACCGTATATTTTTGAATACGCTCAACATGGCTAACCAGATCATCCACGCGAACCAACATAATATCTTGCTTTTCAGTGCGCTTTTTACCTTTTAAATGTGCATAGTTTTCAACAATTTCATCTCGAAGTTCCTGTAGGGAATCTATTTGTTCTTCGCACAAATTTTCAATTTGTTGAAAAACCAGATTCTCTTGAAACAGTTGATGCCACTTGGTAAAACGGCGATTGCCTTGCAATAGTTCTTGTTGCCAGAATTCAACCCGACGAGACAGAGGATTACGTAAATCCAAATAGCCATCAATCATACTATTCAGCAAGCGCAGTGCTAAATCTAAAGGCGTAGTCGGTAATTTACGTGGTTTATTTTGTTCTTCTAAACTCTTATTCATGATATTGAAAATACGTGCAAGATAACTTTCAAAGGCATGGTTGCCCTTTTCATGAATGGTGATTAAAGCTTGTGAAGTAATAATAAAACTGACTGGCGAGGACGCCAAACCAAAAACACGATCATGCTGTTCAAGCGCATCTTCGCCACTATCGATTTGATCATCTGGGGTAATTAATTTACGAAAAATCAATAAATCATAATCTTCCATTGCATCAAATGCGCATGGATGTTCGATATTTAAAATATCTCGAATATGGTATTCATTGAGATGAATTTCGGTCGCATTATAGATTTCTTTTTGCCATAGCTCAGCACGATTGACCACATCTTCACGGGTACAATCCACCCAGACAAATTGTTGCTCTGCATTAAAAACAGGTTCTTTTTGTATACAGGTATAAGGTTCATCTGTGTGTTGAAAAAAATAAAAGCTTTGCATATTCACGATATTTTTGGTCTTTATTGTTATGCATCATGCCATAAAAAAAGCCCTGAGCAAGCCAAAGTTGTAACTTTGGCGAAGCACAAGGCAGTCTTTTCTGTATTAAGTTTTAATCAAACCCTAAAGGATTTAAACCTTGCAAATATTATGCTTGGTCTACATCTTTCATGGTTAATTTAATACGACCACGGTTGTCTACGTCAGCAACTTGAACTTTAACGTCTTGACCTTCAGCCAAGATATCAGTCACGTTTGCAACGCGTTCGTTTGAAATTTGCGAGATGTGAAGTAAACCATCTGTACCTGGCATGATATTTACAAACGCACCAAATTCAACGATACGAATCACACGACCAGCATAGATTTTACCTGGTTCAACTTCAGCAGTAAGCGCTTGGATTTTTGCAATCGCAGCTTGAGCAGCTGCTTTGGTTTCACCAAATACACGTACAGTACCGTTATCTTCGATATCAATCGCTGCTTTTGTTTCTTCTGTGATTTGACGGATTGTCGCACCACCTTTACCAATCACATCACGGATCTTATCAGGATTGATATTGATCACTTGGAATGTTGGCGCATGCATAGAAATTTCAGGACGTGCACGTGAAATCACTTGGTTCATTGCATTCAGAATATGCATACGACCTGCATAGGCTTGATTCAACGCAACTTCCATAATTTCTTCTGTGATACCTTCGATTTTGATATCCATTTGAAGCGCAGTAATACCGTTTGCAGAACCAGCAACTTTAAAGTCCATATCACCTAAGTGATCTTCATCACCTAAGATGTCAGAAAGAACAGCAAAACGCTCGCCTTCTTTTACTAGACCCATTGCGATACCCGCAACTGGCGCTTTAAGAGGAACACCTGCATCCATAAGTGATAATGAAGCACCACATACAGAAGCCATTGAAGATGAACCATTTGATTCAGTAATGTCAGATACAATACGAATCACATACGGGAAGCGATCAGCTGGTGGAAGAACAGCTTGTACACCACGACGTGCTAAACGACCATGACCAATTTCACGACGCTTAGGACCAGATTCACGACCTGTTTCACCTACAGAATATGCAGGGAAGTTGTAATGCAACATGAAGTTGTCAGTTTTTGTACCAGACAAAGTATCAACCATCAACGCATCACGTGTATTACCCAAAGTCGTTGTAACCAACGCCTGAGTTTCACCACGTGTAAATAATGATGAACCATGAGCACGATCTAACACACCCACTTGTACGTCTAATCCACGAACAGTTTTAGTATCACGACCATCGATACGTGGTTTTCCTGAAAGGATGTTGTCACGCACAGTACGGTATTTAAGATCTTCAAATAATTCGTTTAAGTCATCTGCAATACCAGCTTCGTCATTTTCAGGAACGAATTGAGCCGTTGCTTCAGCTTGAAGTGCATCTAAAGCAGCATAACGGTCATGCTTAACAGCAATGGTATACGCTTCAGAGATTTTAGCTTCAAATGCGTCTTTTAATTTTGCACGAAGATCTTCGTTTTTAACTGGAGCAGTCCAAGTTGATTCTGTTGCACCAGCGGCAGCAGCAAACTCTTTAATCGCTTGGATCGCAATTTGCATTTCGTCATGACCGAAAAGCACAGCGCCTAACATTTGGTCTTCTGAAAGTTCTTTTGCTTCAGATTCAACCATCAATACTGCAGATTCTGTACCTGCAACGACAAGGTCAAGGTCAGATTGAGCAAGTTGTTCTAAATTTGGGTTAAGGACATATTCGCCATTGATCAAACCAACACGTGCACCACCGATTGGGCCACGGAAAGGTGTACCAGCGATTGCAAGTGCAGCAGACGTACCTAACATTGCAGCAATGTCAGCATCCATAGTTTTGTCTGAAGACACAACTGTTGCAGTAACTTGGATCTCGTTGTAATACCCTTCTGGGAACAACGGACGAATTGGACGGTCAATTAAACGAGAAATTAAAGTTTCTGCTTCTGAAGCACGGCCTTCACGCTTACCATAACCACCTGGGATACGACCCGCAGCATATTGTTTTTCTTGATAGTTAACTGTAAGTGGGAAGAAGTCTTGACCCGCTTTAGCAGTAGGTTGTGCAACAACAGCAACCAGTACTGTTACGCCACCCATTGTAATAAGAACCGTGTTTGCTTGACGAGCAACACGACCTGTTTCTAGTACAACTTGATGTTGACCATATTGAAATTCTTTACGAATAACATTAAACATTGACATGTATTTTTGTTTCCTAATTTTATTCTAGTGGAGACCCCTAAGGTTTGGCATTCACATCAACCGCATAAATGACAAAGCTTAGAAGCCGACCTCACTAGACAATAAATCTTTAGTTAGACTAATTTTAAACACGAAGAAGGAGCGAATATTCGCCCCTTCCCTTTTATCCAGTAAATACTGGATAGACTTTAGTTTTCATCAGTACAGCATTCAGCATGCAATAATCCGAAAATAAAAGTTTAAATCGAATTAACGACGTAAACCTAAAGCAGCAATCAAATCGCTGTAACGAGTAGCATCTTTACCTTTAAGATAGTCAAGAAGCTTACGACGTTGGTTAACCATACGGATCAAACCACGACGGCTATGATGGTCGTGTTTGTGTTCTTTAAAGTGACCTTGCAAATCATTGATTTGAGCAGTCAATAAAGCAACTTGTACTTCAGGTGAACCAGTGTCATTTTCAGCACGAGCGAATTTTGCAACGATCTCTGCGCGATCTGCGTTTGTTAAAGCCATTCGATTTCTCCGAGATGCTTAATTTAAATATTTGATACAAATCAAATTGATTCTTCAAAATCAATTTAACTGCCGTGCATCACTACAGCAGTCGCCTATTTTAAAGGAAGTGGGGTGAGATTGCAAAAATATCGTACAACCATATCCCATAAGGCTTAATTACCAAACTATTGCATTTTTTTTACAAATCGCATGGCAATTGGGACACTGACATCATGCTCAACTCAGTTCACACTGCCGTGGAATAAAAATAATCATGGAAAAAGATTGTGAAATTGTTTTCAACCAATACCTGCTATGTACCCAAGGACTTAAGCAGTATCACGCAGCGCAAAAATGAAGTTTCTCCAGAACTGGGAGGGATGACCCAACAACAAGTTGAAAAGATTTGGCAAAGTATTGAAAACCTGTATCAAACAGGCAACCATCCCCTGATCACCATGTGCTTAAGACGCAAAGGTGAGATTATTCTCAATCGTAGTCTGGGTTATGCGTCTGGTAATTCTGCCGATGGTCTGGCTTCAGATGCGGTACTTGCCAATCCAGACACCCCGATTTGTCTATTTTCAGCATCAAAAATAATTACAGCAATGTTGATTCACATGTTAGATGAAACAGGTGCAATCAATCTATTAGATCCGATCAGTTATTACATTCCTGAATATGCACAAAATGGCAAGCGCCGTGCCACAATTTTCCATTTATTGTCCCACCGTGGTGGAATTCCACGGATAGAAATGGAAGTCACCCCAGAACTGCTTTTTGACAAAGATCAAATTTTACAACACCTTTACGCTGCACAACCCATTTCACCTGCTGGTACGCATTTGGCTTATCACGCTGTTACTGCAGGCTATATTTTAGGTGAATTGATTGAGCGGGTAACAGGGCAAGATATTCGTCAGTTTTTACATGAACATATTGAAAAACCGATGGATATGCAATTTTTCAACTATGGCTTAAAACCAGAATATAGAGATCAAGTTGCTTTAAATTACCCGACTGGTGTACACCCTAAACTCGGTACAGACTTATATTTAAACCATGTGCTCGGTGGTGGCTTACAGCTTGCTGTCGATGTGACCAATGATCCACGTTTTATGGATACGGTATGCCCTGCGGGCAATATTTACACCAGTGCTGAACAAGCCAATCGCTTCTTTGAGATGTTATTGAATGGCGGTCAATATAATGGCAAGCAAATCATGAGTCCTGAAACGGTATTTCGTGCAACTTTGCCTACCTCAACCACCAACATCGACCGAACCTTACTTGCACCGATGCGCTATGCTTTGGGGCCTATGCTCGGCAGTAACCCAGTGGGTATATTTGGGCCAATGACGGGGCAAGCCTTTGGTCATTTAGGCTTTTCCAACATTCTCTGCTGGGCTGATCCAGAGCGTGATATTAGCGTCAGTATTTTAAATACAGGCAAAGCTGTAGTTGGAACACATATTCCTGCTCTGGCGCAAACGCTTTATCAAATTTCTACTCAGTGTCCTAAGATCCCTAAAACACAACGTCGAGCATTATTTGGCACAGATCGAACAGAAACCGAATTGGTTTAAATTGTCGGTTTAAACAGCGGTTTTGGTTTAAACGCAACAGATAAAATATGAAAAAGCCCTAAGATTACTCTTAGGGCTTTTCCTTTGCGCTGTAGTTTCTTGTTTAGTTATTGTGCTTATCTTATTTATAGTATTTGCTTGTACCCTAAGCAGTTTTTGTTTTTGTACATGACACTTATTTCACAACCATGTGACCAATTATGTCCTTATGTGACTTATTATGCCTGTGACAGACATTGAACAGAAGTCGCATTTACCGCAAGATTATGTGAGAAATAACGTACATAGAGGCAATGGTTGTAGCCTTTAAAAAAACCTACTAAATTTAAATAATTTGATTCTCTTTGAAGTAAAAAATTCAGAATTTAATTTCAATAAAAAAGCCCTGTAGTCTCTCCCAAAACTACAAGGCTTAGCGGCTGTAAGTTTCCTCTTATCACTTACTTTCATGTAAGTTCGCAGTCTCACGACTTTAAATTGTTATTATTTTGCGATTTTACTCAACGATCCTTGCTGAGTTCTTTATGGCTTCATCATCTCAAAAAGTAACAAGAAGCTCTATGCGCAAATCTCTCGAATTCATGTAAGCAATTTCGTACATAGAGATAAATTATCAATAAAAACTACAAAATAACTATGCCGTGTTAATCATGCTAACCAATCCACTCATTCTGGTTGTGGCTGTGTCTAAAGCATGGATAAATGCCTGTCGATCCACCAATAAACTCACTACAGATTTGGCCCGTGTGATGGCAGTATAAATCAACTCTTGGCTTAGCAAACGTGTTGCTGCAACATCCAAAACTACGGCGGTATGGGTGAATTCTGACCCCTGAGACTTATGGATGGTTAAAACAAAAGCGGTTTGCATCGATTTAGGCAAACGCGTTGCAGCAATCCATTTGTCTAAACTGGGGAAATAGACTTCAAATTGATCAGCATACTGGCGATGTTTTAGACAAATCCCGATATCTCCATTGGAAAGACCAAGTTGATAATCGTTATAGCTCATCATCACAGGACGCCCAACATACCAGTCGCCATAACGAGCCAATGTTGGAAGATATTCAAATAATGCTTTTTCCATTTCATGGTTTAAGCTATTCAATCCTAATGCACCATGCCGAACAGCCGTTAAAATACGATATAGGTCAAATGCTTGTGTCACCGCTTCAATTTGATGATGAGGCTCTTCGGCCATCAGATAGCTGTTTAAACTTTGAAAATAAGCTTGAAAACCTAAACTGAGTTTTTGGTAATACTGGATTAAATCTGCTGGCAAAATCTTTTCAGGCAGATATTCAAGCTGAATCACATCTTGCATATTTGCTTTGAGTTCAACTGGTTTAAGCGCACTCGCCTCAACAATCTCTTGCTCAAAAGTCGCCAATAATTCTGCACGGTCTATACTTTGATTTTTCTGTGATTGAATAAACTGTGCCATTTTTCCAATTAAGGCACCATCTTTAAAGCGCTGACTGGTCTTAAGATTGACCCGATTGTGCTGTAATGATTGTACATTCTGTAAATCTGCCAACACCGAACCGACATCTACAGAAGCCAACTGATTGGCATCGCCCAAAAGAATTAAACGGCAATGTTCAGGAATGGCTTCAAATAACATCGTGGCTAAATTTAAATCTAGCATCGATGCTTCATCAACCACGATCACATCATAAGGCAATGGCTGTCGCAGATTAAAACGAGGAATATGCTGATTTCCCAAGCCCAATAACCGATGCAAGGTCATAGGATTAAATTGATGTTGGTTCAGTCCAAAACTATGTAGTTTTGGATCACTCAATGATTTTTGTAATGCTTCCCCCATTCTCTGTGCGGCTTTGCCTGTCGGCGCAGCCATTGCAATACGAATATCAGGAAGAGTTTGCTGCAATACTGCAATGATTCTGGCCAAGGTATAGGTTTTACCTGTACCTGGTCCGCCAGTAATAATATTAAAAGCATTGCCTGCCACCATAGTTAAGGCAGCTTTTTGATGTGGATCGGTGAGAAGCGAATCAAACGCAACAACATCAACAGGTTGAATCTTCTGCTGTTTTAACCGTGCCACTTGTATCGCTAAACGGCGCTCAAGTTGCCAATAACGGTATAGATAAATCAAGCCATGCTGTTGCACAAATGGTGCAACCACTGTTTCAGCTAAACTATGTTCTACAATATCAAGTTCTTCAATATCATGCGTTACAATCAATGGCTTTAATAAGGCGGTGTTTTGCGCCTCTGCGGAGATACAGCTATCCCCTTGTGTGGTCGCCAATAAAATTTCTTGTACTAATTCAAGTGTCTGTTCATCTAATCCTGAAGCTGTGGAATACTGCGCTAAAATGTATTTACTCCAAGTCTCAATCCATTGCGGGACTTGGCTTTCTAAATCCTGTTTATTTTCCACACGGTTATCCTCAGAGTTATCTACAAGGTTTTCAACAGAGTTATCCACAGAATAACTTATTGTTTGCAAAGATGTTCAAGCAACTATTCACACGATTCAACTGGATTTATCCTCAGTAAAATAGCCCAATATGGCATCAAGTCTTAAAATAAATTCCGTCGTGGGTCGCCAGAAGTAGTAACCTTGTCCGCTTTGACCATTCATACCACGTAAATACAAATAGGTTGCGCCTCCCAGATCACGATCAATTTGATAATCTTCGAGCTGGATTTTCAAATAACGATGCAATGCCACCAAATACAAAGATGCCTGTAGCCAATAACTGGCATGCGACATGCTGTCCTGAACAGCTTCAAATGAATAACTTTGCTGATCTACACCCAAAAAATTACTTTTATAATCGGCGATATGATATTGCTGACCATCAAAAAACACCAAATCAATTGACCCATTTAAATAACGTGCTGAATTGGCATCTTTAAACTCAGGCATTGCAATGGCATGCTCATCAAACAATTGATGTATACGTTTAATTGCCAAAACTCGATCTGAAAGGGCCAGATAAAATGGAAACTCAGCTAAATGCTCATGTGGTTCAAGTTGCCCCATTTTAAAATGACTGAGAATTGGAGTCGATAAAACATCCTGTAGCCACTCAGCCATCCAATCAATCAGCGTCTCTTCTATAGCCTGTTCTGTTTGAGAAACGCCCTCACTCGAATTGTCGTTGAGAAAAGCCTGCTGATATTTTTCCAGTAACTCCGTCCATAAACTTGAATAATCATTTTTAAAGCGACGACGTATTTCCAAACGCCAATAATGCGTATCTTTAAAATCAATATGCTCAAAAATTTCATGCAGGAAATTTCCTGCAATTGTACCCATTGGGAAATTGGCTTTGATCCATGCAAGCGGTTGAGTAGGAACTACATCTGTAATGATTTCAACAATGGGTTGTTGAATTTCATCTTCTGCTCGATCCTGTTTTTGTTCAGAAACGGCCAAAGCATCCTGAATTTGTTGCCGAGTTAAATGCTGAGCCAAAGCACTAAAACTGGTTTTACCCCGCGGATAAAAGCGTTGGGTAGGAAAGGCTTGTGCAAGTAAAGGCAATTGGACTTCGCTCTTGGGTTTTTCTAAACGTGGTGGGCGTTCGGTCAATAAAGCTTGCATGATAGTTCCTGCATGCTGAAACGTATTTGCACCCTGACCACGCCAAAATGCCAGTCCTGTTGTGGATTTTTCCTTTACATCACTCAGCATCGCATACACCCGATAACTAGCACGGGTCAATGCCACATACCACAACCGGTGATGTTCTGCTAAAGCGCGCTCATTGTGCTGCTCAATGTCTTTTTTATCGAGTAGATTGGCATCATTGATTGCCACCACACGCTGTTGTTCATTCTGTCCTGTTCGTACATTCAGCTGTTCAACCGTCGAGAAATTCAGCGTTTTATTGATCTCTTTAAAGTCTTTATCAGCGCCCAATAAAAACACAAACTTAAATTCAAGCCCTTTGGATTGGTGAATGGTCATCAACTGAACCCCTGCCTCATTGGACAGTTTCCGTTCCATCTCCCACTCTCTCTCCATCGGTGAAGTCAGTTGTTTTAAATACCAATGATAAAGATTTTGTGCACCTTGATAGTCTTCACTGTGCTGGCTCAATAACTCTGTTAAATGACGTAAATTCACCACCACACGCTCATTGTCACGACTGTGTTTTTCCACCAATTTTGTCCAGACAGAAAATTGGTTAAGCAGATATTGCCAAGCCGTTAAAAACCCTTGATTGAGCCACATCTCACGAATCTGATCGAACAGTTCAATATAGACACTCAAACCATCGGCATGCTGTTCCAAGGCAATCAACGCTTTTAAATCAAAGCCGATCAGGCGGCTTAACAAAGCCCGTTTTACTTTGGCTTCATGATAAGGATGCAAAATTGCAGCAAGCACAGCCCCAACATCACCAGCTATCTGACTTTCAAAGACACTTTTTTTCGAGGGTCGACTGGTTCGAATCCCTAAAAATTCCAACGCGGATTGTGCTTTATCTAAGCCATCATGGTTTTTGGAGAGGATGGCGATATCATTTTCATCTACTGCACGATGCACTGATTTTTCAATAAAATATAAACTGCCTTGAATCCCCTGATTCAGTAGCTCACGAATTTTCCATGCCACTTGTTCAGCTTCTTGATTCTTATCTTCAAGCTTGATCCATCTTAAAGGCTGTGGATTGACATGGCCATGATCCAGTAAATCAGGATGCGGACGAGGACCTGCTTGTACTGGGGTATACCAGACCTGTTCACCAAAATCCATTTGGCGTTGAAATAAGGCATCAACCACTTCAACCAAAGGCTTGACTGAGCGATGATTAAAAATCAGATTATATTCATGCCCTGCTTTACCAAACACATCCTGATGCGCTTTTAAAAAGGTCAACATGTCCCCACCACGGAAACCATAAATCGCCTGTTTACGGTCTCCGACCATGATCATACAACCCTGTTTGACACGATTGGGATGCCGCCAAATTTGTGCCAACATATCATCTTGATCTTGGTTGGTGTCTTGAAATTCATCGACCAGAATCAGTGGATAACGCGCATGTACAAAGCTCGCAAAACGCTGCCCTTGTTCACCTTGCAAAGCCTCTGCAAGGGTACGAATTTGTTGTGCAAAGGTGGTTTCACCCTTTTGCTGTAACACTTGAGGTAAACGTGTTTTAACTTCTTTTGCCAGATAATATTTTAAGAATGTATTGGTTCCAAGCAGTTGATTTTCATATATCTCAATCTGCGCATAAATACTGAGTAATTGTTGAATAAGTGGGTGTTGATAAAAATCGGATTGTACATTTTCAGGTGCCGCTTTTTTAAAAATTTGCTGCTCCCGAATCACCTTCATCAAGGTTGCAAAGTCGGACTTTTCAACACTCAGCTTTGAACTTAGATAATGCTTATAGTCATGCTGTTGTAGGGTTTGAATAATTCGCGGCAAGCTCTTGGCAAAAATACGATTCAATCGATCATTTCTAAATTTTGTCCCATTCGCAAATTTATAAAACTCACCATCCAATAAATAATAACTTTGCAAAGTCAGCAATTGATCCAGTTGAATCTTGGCAAGCTGTTCAATCACCTGTTGGAATAGCTGAACATCTGCATTGGAAAATTTAGGCTCAATAAAATTTGCCGAGGCAAAATTTAAGCTTTGTTCCACCGTTGCAACATAATAATCGACCCCATGTAACTCGCCCGCAAACATCAAGCTATCCACAATATCTTGGGGCTGTTTTTGAATCCATGCACGAAGTACATCATGAATCAATTGCTGGCTATAACTTTTCGCATCATCAGTAATTTCAGCCCGCTCGATTTTGCCACTTTCAAAAGCAAACTCACGCAGTAATTTCTGACTAAAACTATCTAAAGTCCCGACAAAAAGTTCATCCAGTTGATCAATCACCAATTTCAAGCGTTCACAGGCATACGCAATCCGTGAGGCAAACATCTTTAACACTTTAGAAAATAATGGATCTGACTCTTGGGCTGCTTTGGTCAAGACTTGCGCTTCGGTTAATTCACGACATGAGTCAAAATAGCGGTATGTTTCCTGTAATCGTAAGCGAATACGTGTTTTCAATTCTGCCGCAGCTTTACGGGTAAATGTGGTCGCAATGACTTGGCTCGGTAAGTATTTTTCTAAAAAAATCCGCACCATCAAGCTTGAGAGCGTATAGGTTTTGCCTGTACCTGCAGAAGCTTCGATCCAGTGCAATCCAGCAAATTGCATATCTTCAATCGGCTGAATCGAAACTTTTTTGGCTGTGCCGTTTTGTGCTGCTGGTAACTGTGAATTTACGGAAGTCATGTTTATTCCTCCGCAACAAATTGATGCTGATAAATCGGCTGATACAACGCATAGCCAAAATGATCACAAGCATGTTTTAACAATGCGGTCGCATCTTGCTCTTGCAAAATAAATTGCCAATCCCGATGCTTTTTACTCCATTCCATTTCAGTCAAATCATAAGGTAGAAACGCATCGCTTTTATTCCATTCATTTAAAAGATCTGCAAAGTTATCGATCAACATGCTTTCCACATGAGGTTGTGTATCCGCATTTAAACCATGTTCATTTAAACGATGTTCAGCTAAGCCACCTTCAACAGTCCCGAGTGACCATTGCAACTGCTTATTATTTTCAGCGGGCTTTAATAACAAAGCAGCAGGTAGAACCAAAGGTTCCGATTGGGCATAGGCAAATGCTTTAAACCACGGCAATAAATATGCTTTCGCCTGTTCTGAACTTAACCCAGTACTGATGATCGTGACATCACTAAATACCGCAATACGTTGTAGTGTTTTAGACTTTTCAGCATCGACATTTAAATAGCTTAACCAAAGTAAATATTCTAACCAAACTTTGGCACGACGTTTAGCACGACCGCTTGACGCATCCAAACTCACCCAATGCTGCCCTGCTTGCTGAGGTACAGTAATATTCATGACCAAACCAGCGTCAATTCGCCATTGCCGTTGCGTTGTCACCGTCACATCAGCAGCATAACGCTGTAACCGCTCTTTTAAACTGTCTTGCTCCGCCAAACTGATTTGCCATGCGCTGTGCTGAACCTTACCAATGGGTAATTGATTTTGCAGTAATCCAATCTCTTGAGACCAAGAGTCTTCAGCAGAATGAGTCGATTGTTTCTGCAAGAAATCTCGAATCTGATAACGTGCCAAACCATCCAAAATTAAGGGTTCATTCATTGCAGGAATATCTTCTGCGCGCAGATTCTCTACGCCTAAAGTTTTTAAATATAACTGTGCCGGGAAAGTGACATCTTGAATCCACTGTCGCGCATCCAAAACAGTGAGCTCTTCTTGAACAGCAGGATATTGTGTATTTGCCCAAGCCTCACGTTTAGCAAGCATTTCCGCTTGACGGATGTGTTGTGCAACATTGAACCATTGATCTTGAAAACGAAGCGGTGTGGTTGACTCAAAACCATTTGGATCAAAAGGTTGTAGGCTATGAATGTGATATAAACACTGCAAATGTTCAGGGACTTGAATCCCCTTAAGCTCAATCATCTGATCAACAGGACTGATATCTTTACTATCCGTAGATAATGCCGTTTCAGATTGGGCAATCAGGGCAATATGGTTGATCAATTCCTGTAACACGCTGGTTGGCTCACGAACTTCACCATCACTCACATCAAAGCCATTATAGAATAACCATAGATTTTCCTGCGCCAATAATAAAGCATCGAGGAAAGCGCCTTGATCATCATCTAGGCGGGAACGATCCCCCAACTGCGGCTTGAGAATTTGCATCAAATCAAAGGGTAAATGCACATTTCGATCTGGAAATTTACCCCCATCCAAATTTAACAGGACGATCAACTTATAAGGCAAAGGACGAATCTGGCCAATTTGGCTAAAGGTAATCTGCCCTGTCGGTAAAGCCTGATCGATTTGACCTTCTAATAAATTTTGAATTTCATTCAATAGATAGGGTAAAGGTAAATAAATATTTTTAAGGATGGGTTGCGCATGTTCATCATAAAAACTGGCTAAAGTCAGCATACGCTCTTGTTTTTTGACAATTTCACGTACGACTTTTAACGACTCAACACCGGCTTGTTCAAACTCAACAATGTCTTGCATCAGTAGTTTTAACCACGCCTCAACATTGCATTTTAACGTGGTATTTTTCCCCAACTCATGCGCAATCATCCAGTCACGGCGCACATCAAAATCTTGATAAATCTGAATCAGTTTAGCCACTAACTCAAAATCACTTTGCAAAATTTGGGCATAACTTAGGGTATTTTCAAAAATCGTATGCTCTGGAATCGCAATACCTAAAGCCAAACGATCAAGAGCAAATTTAAAACTAAAACGAAAATCTTCATCATCCTGACTTAAAGATCGTCGTAAATGTTGTGCATCTAGACCACGTTTAAACCCAGCATTGATCAATAGCTCAATCATTCTTTCTGTATTTGAAATATCCAGAGCGTAACGTAATTGCGTGGCATTTAAACTTAACCAATCTGCAAAATCCTCAACGCTAAAACGACCTTCAACCAATTGAATACGGCCTAAAACAGCACGCCAAGCATTATTGGCATCCAGTTGCGTTACACCAGCAATCTTCACTGGCAAATAAATACTGTCTTGGTTTGGTGTATGCGGAAATACACTGCGAATAAGCGGTTCAATTTGTTTTAAATCTGGCACTAACACCAAAACATCACTTGGCCGATGTGGCTGTTCAACAGTGCTTTTCATCAGCCAAGCAACCAACTGGTCTTTTAATACTTCAAGCTGTCGTAAAGACGAATGACACACATGGATTTGAATTGAGTCATCCGTTTTGGCAATTGGATAAGCATGCGGTTCAGGCTCAACCAAATACAGAATATCTGATTGTAATTTACTTAATAAATGAATCGGTTCTTCATCGACAAAGGCATCCACCCATTGTCCTTCTTCGCCTGAAGACAGATTAGATAAGATCGAAAAGTGATCACGGGCTTGTTTACCAAAACGGGTTAATAATGGATGTCGTGATTCACGAATTTCTGCATTAAAATTCAAAGTAAATTCATCAAAAAACTTTTGAATATCTGCATCAGTCGCTTTGGGATGCTTACTGACAAAACGCGCCTTTACCCGCAAATCATATTGTTTTTTCCAGTTTGGATCGACACTGTCAGCCCAATATTCTTGTGATGGGTTGTAATGTAAAATCACCACATCCAAATATTGTCCCAGTCGTCTTAAAAACTGTAATTGACTTGGTGGTAAATCCAATAAAGTAAAGATAATCAGCTGGCTGGGTAATTTCTTTAAGGCTTGAGGGCGTTGTAGATCATCATCCATGATTTGCCAAAAATCATGATCAATACTTTGCATTTCAATAAAATCATCATGAAATGTATGTTGCCACAACCAACGTTGCCAAGTTTCCAACTCTTGTGCTTGATTTAAAGTAAATGCTGAAATTTGTTGATTGGTTTTAAAGAATTGCTGTTCGAGGTTAAGTGCTTGACCTCGTCCCCACTGCCCTAGCCAATTGCCTGGGCAACTACATGCTTGTCCATTGTTCTGTTGGCAACCGCGTTGACAGTCCCCACGATACAACATGTAATGACTGAACAATTTTGACACTTGTTCAGAGACCCAATACAACATACTTTGTTTTTTGAGTTGCTTCTCTAAACCTTGTTCCAGTTGCGAGGCTGCATCATAAATACGCTGGATAATGCCATGCAAAGGATGCTCTTGGGCTAAGCTATTTTCATCCTGCTCAATAAAACTTTTCAACGTTTGATAAATTCGCCACTTCATAATCAAACGCGGAATATTGGCTTTACGGACTTTGTCTTTGTCGTCTAAAACTTGCTGATAAGCAAACCACTGAAAACCACGAATACGTTGATGAAATTGACTGTTGGCACTGATGCCTTGTTGTTCAGCAATACGCTGGCTCAACCATTCTTGTACCGCAGGGCTTGGGACAATAAAATGTTGTGTTTGCAAGACTGCAAAAGGATTCTTGGATGACCGAATGGTATTTTGCAAAAGCCCTTGCACCAAAACATCAATGCGTTGGCTTTGAATCACATGAATGGCCATAATTCCTCAACTTTCAATCTTCTATTGTCTACGTTTATGCACAAAACATAAACATTCGCCACTATACAACAACACCATACTATGGCATTTTTAAAACATTATTTGGAAATAACTTCACAATTTCAAGCTTAAACATGCGTTTTCAAAAATATGAAAAAAAGCTTGAAACAAAGGTAATTGTTTTATGAAAATTGATAAACTTCCAGACGCAATCGATCCAAGCTTAAACCTAGAACAAATTCGTGATGAATGCTTGGAGCAAGTGAAAAAGCGCTCTTATGTCTCTGCTGGTGTCGCAGTGATTCCTGTTCCGTTTTTAGATGTGGTGATTGATGTCGGGATGTTGTCGCTTCTGATTCCTGAAATCAATGCCCGCTTTGGTTTAGCGCCAGATCAAATCAGTGTATATGATCCTGCAACCAAGAAAATTCATTGGAATGAATTACGTAAACGTGGTTTTGAGTTTTCAGGTTTAGTGGTTGCGCGTACAGCGGTAAAGGCATCATTAAATAATATGGCGGCTAAAATCATTACCAAACAAGTGACCAAATTTATCCCACTGGGTGGCTCAATCATTGCAGCAAGTTTAGGCTATATTGTGATGAAAAAAGTTGCTGAAGCGCATGTAGATGAATGTTATAAATTAGCCAAAAATATTCAAAATAAACAAACGCAAAAGTTAGTAAGCTAAGCGCTGCTACATTTTAAAATCTATACTTAGTAAAACAAAGAGATATCATCTGATATCTCTTTGTTTTTTGTTCATTGTAAAAATACAGCAAATTCTTCAAGACTGAGTCGTGAGGGATGAAAAGAATTAATTTTTTCATTCACATCGGCATAGCCTAAAGACATGCCACAAACCAATTGTTCATCATCTGTAGCACCTAAAATTGGCATGATAATCTTGTGATAATCATTCCATGATGCTTGGGGACAGGTGTCTAAGCCTTGTGCTTTTGCAAGTAACATAATATTTTGCATCAACATGGCGATCGCCATTTTTGCGCCCGCTTCTAATTGACGATGCGTGGTAAAAAATAAACCAACAGGCGCATCAAAAAACTTAAAATTTCGAAGGTGTTGTTGGTGCATTTCCTCTCGTTGTTGTTTGCTAATGCCCAGTACAGCATACATCCCCCAACCATTCTCCCGTCTACGGCTAATATACGGTTCAAACCATTGTTTAGGATAATAAAGATAAGGGGCCGTAAATTCGCTTCTTGAACATTGACCAGAATAAACGGAATCCGCTGCTGCAATCACTTGCTGGCTAATCCTCAATTTACTATTGCCCTGAACCACATAGACTTTCCACGGTTGAGTATTGGTTCCAGAGGGTGCATAACTGGCTTTTCGCAGCAGATCCTGAATGATCTCAGGATCCACAGCCTGATCTGTAAATGCACGTACAGAATGTCGATTTAAAATCACTGCTTCGACCAGATTATTGGCTGTGAATTCCATTTATTCCCTCATAGGTCAAGACTAAAAGTTATATCCGACGTTGATATTCCACCTAAATTTCCAGTCATTGCTATAGTCCGAATTCGTCGAGGTATAGCCAGTTGCATTTTTAGCACCACCCAACACATTGACATTCTTCCCGACACTTCCGTCTACCCAAATTAAGAAAGGCATTGCATTAAACTGCACTCCAAAGGTGTCCATTTGCGAGCGATCCCAGCCGGCTTTGTCTTTCCATAACACACTATAATCATTATAGAATTTTACAGTTTTTAAATTCGGAAAATACTTGGTTTGCACAGGTTGGGTATAACCGATATTAAACGAACCAATCGTCCCTTCAGCTGCGACAAAATAAGCAGGTGTTATACCATTCGCTTGCATTAAAATTTGATCATTATTTAAACCCTCTGGGTTTTTTGCATCATATTTATAGCGAATCGCTGAAGTTTGCACATTCCATTTTTCGTAATTATTTAAGCCATGCACTCCAAATGCATAATAATCGCCATTTTTGTCCGTCGCTTTATTACGCAATTGTGAATATGCCCCACTGACACCAAACTCCTGTTTACCAAATTCCAAATCCATTTTATGGGCATAACGTAGATTGAGCTGATTTCTTTTTTCATTGAGATATTGCTGTTGGTGAGGCAGCACATTATCCAATTTATCCGCCGAACCTGACTCTGGCGAATAACGAATATTGCCTGGACTCATGATTGGCATATACGCCACGGTAAAATCATGTGTTGGCGAGGTATTTTTCCAACTCAATCCCGGCGCTACACTGTCGGCAAATCCTAAGAAAAATGGAATAGGGAAAGTCCATGCATGCTCTGGGAATGGATAAATTCCAAAAGGCTTATAAATAATTCCGGCCTGAAAATCATTATTGTCATCAGGCTTATACCCGACAAAACCATGTTCAACAGAACGTTTATGATCACTTTGGAAGGCATAACTTACATCCAAATAAAATTGGTCATATTTGCCTTTAATATTTAAACGGGCATTATCAAACAAAAACTTGCCATTATTGGGGCTTTCCCATCGCTCATCACGATAATTGGTTCGGACAAAACCGCCTAATTTCAATTGTTTTAAACCATCTTCAGTTTCCCATTGGAACGGTGAAGGTTGTGCATTGGCATAGGCTTGAAATGAGATCAAACTCGATACAATTAATCCTAAATATTTAATTTTTAACATGAGAACCTCCTCAGCAATTTGTTCTCCCGAACGCATTGCCATTCAATTTTTTTAATTTATTTGTTTACTAAAGTTTTAGGCAAAGACAGCACAATGAAGCAACTCAACAATAAACATGCTGAGAACACGATGAGTGCGCCTTCTGGTTTACCAGTAATCTGAATGGCATACCCCACCAAAGTGTTACTGACTAAGCCGGCAATGTTGGCAATAGAACACGCCAGTGCAAACCCTGTCGCCGCCGCAGTTCCTGATAAAAAAGTTGCAGGAAGACTAAAGAACACGGGGATGGTGCCTGTGGTCGCAATCGCAGCAATCGAGAACAAAATCAAGGTCATGACAATATTGGTACTAAACATTGTGGTTAAAAACAGTGCGACTGCACCAAAAATAAATGGTACGACCATATGCCAACGACGCTCTCTATATTTATCTGAGCTCCGCCCAATGACCAACATTGCAATCAAGCCAACAATACTTGGAATGGCAACCAGTAAACCGATATTTAATAAGTTGGCAACGCCTGTGGTTTTAATAAATGTCGGCAACCAAAAGCCCATAGAATAAGTACACAGCAACATCGAAAAATTAATTGCACCGAGTTTCAGGATATTGGTATTGAAAAATCCATCTTTAAAACTATGCTTTTGTTTGGCAGAGTCATTGCCTTCTAAATCTTTATTGAGGTTTTTTTCAATGATTAATTTTTCAGCATCATTGAGCCATTTGGCTTTGGAAAAGTGATTCGGTAACATTTTAAATGTCAAAATACCCAAGATCACGCTTGGAAGTGCCTCTAAAAAGAACAACCATTGCCAACCTGCCCAGCCATAAACTTGATCAAAGGTGGTCATGATCCAACCTGATAGCGGGCTACCAATAATCACCGCCAAGGGTAAACCAATCATAAATAAGGCAATGATCTTAGCGCGATAATATGTTGGGAACCATGTGGTTAAATAATACAAAACCCCGGGTAAAAAGCCTGCTTCCGCAGCACCGAGCAGAAACCGCAACGCATAAAACTGCATCGGTGTGGTCACAAACATGGTTAAACCAGACAAAATCCCCCATGTAATCATAATCCGCGCAATCCAAATTTTTGCGCCAACCTTTTCCAGAACCAAGTTACTGGGTACTTCAAAAATAATATAGCCAACAAAGAAAAGTCCTGCACCTAACCCAAATGCTGCCTCACTTAAGTTCACATCATTTAACATATGTAATTTGGCAATCCCGACATTAATTCGGTCTAAATAGGCTGCGATATAACAGAAACACAGGAATGGAATCAGTTTCCAAATCACTTTTTTATAAACCTGAACCTCTTGTTCAGGGTAAATTTCTTGTGGTTTTACAACACTGGTAGACATATCTAACTCCTTTAGATCACAAACCAAGTGAGTTGTTTTTCTTGTAATACTTAGAACAAAATGAACAAAACTTTTATGTCACTGATGATCTGCACATTCTCTTTTGTTTTAATGCATCACCAAAAACCATTCTATCCTTGGTTTTTTATTACCCTAACGTCCATAATTTTTAGCTGTATCAATCATCAATTTTTGTTTTGAGTGAAATAATTCAAGACTTCTTGTTTTGATACAACATCTCCATACTTGCTATCGATATCAAACAGATTGGCTTCATGGGGCTCATGATGACGATCCCCAACACAGTCACGGATCACAATGGTTCTAAATCCATGTTGCACAGCATCCACGGCTGTTGCGCGAACACACCCACTGGTCGAACAACCCACAATAATCACGGTATCTATCGCCTCAGCGTTTAAAACTGATGACAAACTTGTTGCAAAAAAAGCACTTGCATAATTTTTAGTGATCACCAATTCAGTGTCGAGCGGTTGAACTTGTGGGCAAAATTGAGTGGCTGGATTATCCACCGTCATCGCTGCCATTACGGGTGATTTTTTTACCCACATTCCCCCGTCAATTTGGTTTTTAGCGTGATAAAGAATATTGGTGTGAATCACTAAAATATTCTGTTCACGTGCCAGTGCCAAAACCGCTTCGGTTTCTTGAACTGCAGTAATCACATCAGGCGCATATAAAGGCTCAGATGCCGTAATATAAGACTGGATAAAATCAACCAACAGCAGCACGGGTTTCTTGCCAAAACCAATTCGATTTCCCCACACGCCTTGGTAATTATCATTTAGGGATTGTTGATTCATTTCACACTCCTTATGCATATGCGCCAGAGAGCAATGCACCAGCACCCGGTACAATTGGCTCTAAATCCATTGCTTTAAGCATCTGATAGGTTGTTGCAATTGCTGCTGAAATCACGGGCTTACCCGTAAGTGCCTCAACTTTAGCGACTGCAGGAAGTGACTGCATTTGTACACATGCTGAAAGCACAATCACATCTGCATCTTGGTAATTCAGCCTCTGCACAATGTTGGGCAAATCAGTAGGGTCATGTTGCGCAACAGCAATGTTGTCAGCGATTTCTAAGGCCACATAATCGAGAATTTCAAACCCCTCTTCAGCAATGTAATTCACCACCAATTCGGTTAAGGGTTTCATATAGGGCGTAACAACAACAATTTTTTTCGCCTTCATCAGCTTCAAACAGTCAACCAAAGCCCCCGCACTGGTGACGACAGGTGCAGCAGCAGCATTATCAACCGTGACTTGATGTAGACGTTTTTCTGACTCACGGTGATAACCGATGCCCATGGACATAATCGCAACCAGACAGGCATATCCCAATACATCCACTTGGGCATCTGAAAGTTCTAAAGCACAACGGTCAGACTGTGCATCCATTGCCGCAAGCTCTTCTTTTTTGACATGTTTCATCCGCATACGGCTAGAATGGAAGGTAAATGTTTCAGGACGAATCAGTTGACGTGCTTTCAACATCGCTGGAATTTCAGTTTCCATCGTGGTATTGGAACTGGGTACGATTTGACCAATTTTATAAATTCGTTGCATGAGCATTCCTCCTTAAATAAGCCTCTGTCCTAAAAAATCTGAAAAGCCGGCTAAGAAACCATTTAAGTCATCCCAAGGAATCATATGCCCTGCATTTTCCACACGGCTCACCAAAATCCGTGAATTAAGCAATTGGATTTCTGCAATATCGCCTGCCGAGATCACATCGCCTTTGCCAGCCACCATCAATAAAGTTGGTACTTTGATTTTTGGGATATATTGATGAATATCAACATGATGAAAATCATGAAAAGACTTGATAACGGCTGGTAAATAACAGCTATGTAGCCACTCTGCACGTAATTGTCTTTGCGCTAAAGTCCAAGATGGGCAATATTGCTTCATGTCTTCTGCATTCATACCCTGAATAGATTGCTGAATAGAGTCGACATACCAAGATAATTGGCTCGGGTAAGCACGCCGTCCTGGACCTGAGACAGGAGGATCAATCAGCACAATTTTTTTCAAACCTTTGGGCTCAAACGCAGCACAACGAATTGCAAAACGCGCGCCCATCGAGTGCCCAACCAAATAATAAGATTCCAAATCCAATTTTTTAACAAAATCTAGAATATCTTGCGCACAGGTATCGGTGTCATATTGCAGATGCTCCCCCGAAGAAGACAGCCCTCGGCCTCGAATATCCAAAACATAGACATCAAAAAATTGTGCTAATTTTTCCGCTACAAACCCCCAAGTAATGGCAGGGCTGGTAATCCCGGGGATCAACACCAAAGCATGCCCTCTCCCACCATAACGAAGATAATGTAAGCGGACTTGATTGATCGCTACATTAGACCCATACAGGAATTGACTCATACGGCCTCCTCCTCATTTAATGCATGTGCATATACATCATATCCATACACCCAAGCTGGATCTTCTTGGCTTTTTAAGAAGGTATTGGCATTGGAAACTTCTTGCACTCGACTGGCACGTTGTTTACGGTTTTGTTCATATAATTTGAACGCCTCCTGATAGTGGTCTAACCCTGTTTGCAGCAAACAGCGCGTGAGCATTGCAGCATCTTCAATCGCCATACCTGCGCCTTGTGCCATATGTGGTTTCATGGGGTGGCAAGCATCACCAAGCAATACCATACAGCCATTGCTCCATATTGGTAATGGATTACGATTGTTTAATGGCCACTTGGTAATATCTTCACTGGCTTCAATCATGGCTAAGATGGTTGGATGAAAATCATTAAATGTTTCAAATAGTTCTTGTTTTGAACAAGGCACAAAACTTTGCCCTTGGAAATCCCATGCTGGATGAGGCACACCTGTAACAAAGTAATACTCATCACGTTCTTTGGTGGTGTAATAGGCCATCATATGGCGATCCTCATACCACCATTTGACACAATCATCTAAATCAAATTGCTGTTTTAATTTCTCTAATTGTTCACCTTTAATCATGGCACGGTGTGCAACCCAACCACTGTATAAAGGGGCTTCGGGTCCAAGAATGATTTCTCGAATTTTTGAGTTAATCCCATCAGCACCAATCACAATATCAACATCACTTACTGTGCCATCCTCAAAGCTTAGGGTTACTCCATCTAGCTTTTGAGTAACAGCACTTAAGCGCTTGGCAAAATGTAATTTGTCTTGTTGCAATGCTTCGATTTGTCGGGCATGCATATCACCACGATGGATCGTGATATAGGTTGCTCCATATCCAGTCAAACCAACATTGGACATATAGTTTGCAGTATTTCCATCACGGCTGACCCAATGCGTTGGATGACATCCCATGTCTTCCAAATCTTGCTCTAAACCCATTTCTCGAAAGATTTTCATAATGTTTGGGCCAATATGAATACCAGCACCTAAACGAGAAAATTCTGCGGCTTGCTCATAGACATCAACATCAAAACCCGCTCTCTGTAGTAGTAGCCCCATTGAAGCTCCACCAAGACCTGCACCAATCACTGCAATTTTTTTTGCTTTATTCATTGTTTACTCCATCAAACAAATTTTTCTTTTAATAGATATACCCCACGACAATATTAAAGTCTATGCACTTTAAATTTTTAAACAAATCTCATTTTATAAAATCAAATAAATTATTGTTTAACATGAAATAATATTTACATTACAATGTTGCAATCAATATATAATCAACACAATTAAAGTGTATACTCTTTAAAAATACAAAAAACAGCGATGAAAAAGGAGCATCATCATGCCTGTAAATAGCACTGAACTGACCCAAATGTTTGAGCATGTTTTAACCTTATCCAAAGTCGATGAAACACAAAGTGTGGCCATTTTAAAAAGTCATTATTCACATCAACAAACCGTTCAAGCCGCACTTGATGCAGCATGTCGGTTAAAAGCCAAAGTGTTTATTTTAGAATTACCTTCGTTCAATCATCCCAGAGCCATGGGAAATGATATGACTGCTTATTGTGGAGATACTGCTTTAACAGGCAATCTTGCTGCTCAACAAGCACTTGAATCTGTCGACCTCATCATTGACACTATGATGTTGCTGCACTCACCAGAACAGGAACAGATCTTAAAAACAGGAACACGGATTTTATTGGCCGTGGAACCCCCAGAAATTCTCGCTCGTATACTGCCCACTCTAGAAGACAAACATCGGGTTCAAACTGCTGAAAAATACTTAAAGAAAGCGAAAAGTATGCATGTGAGCTCAAAGGCAGGCACAGATTTTTATGCTCCGCTTGGGCAATACCCTGCTGTAACTGAATATGGCTTTGCCGACGAAGTTGGGCGCTGGGATCACTGGCCGAGTGGTTTCTTATTCACTTGGCCCAATGAAAATATGGCAGAAGGCATCTTGGTTGTAGATATTGGTGATATTTTATTACCCTTTAAAACCTATACCCGTGAAAGAGTCACTTTAGAAATCGAAAAGGGGGTAATTACTCAAATTCATGGTGGATTTGAAGCAGAATATCTTCGTGATTATATGAAATATTTTAATGATCCAGAGGTGTATGGAATTTCACACATTGGTTGGGGCTTACAACCTCGAGCACAATGGACAGCGATGGGTTTGCATGATAAAAATGATGGGATGTGTATGGATGCACGTGCTTTTAATGGTAACTTTTTATTTTCAACGGGACCCAACACAGAAGTAGGTGGTAGCCGTAAGACACCATGTCATATGGATATTCCACTTCGTAACTGCACAGTGAAACTCGATGATTTAGTGGTTGTTGATCAAGGCGTTCCTATAGCGCTCAGCTAACGCGAAGAAACTAACGATTAAAATCAAATGCTTAATACATCCAACCAAAGCATAACGACCAAGTAGTATTATGGTCGTTATTTTTATGCAATCCTTTTATACTGACCCTGTTAAAGTTTAAAAAAAACTTCAATATTTTAAATCTTCGGGTCTAATTTTCCTCACATGATAAAGAAGTCAAACATGAATGATGAATATGTAATTGAAGAACAAGTGGGATATTTACTTAGACGGACTTACTTTCATCATTTAACGATTTTTCAACAAAGCTTGGATGAAACTTGCCTCACTTCGGTTCAGTTCGCTGTACTTTATGCCATCAATAAATTAAAAGAATGTTCGCAAAAAGAATTGGTTGAGGAAACTGGTATCGACCAAGCAACCATTCGTGGCATTATCCAGCGATTAAAAGACAAGCTTTTTATTTCACAAGATCCTGATCAACATGACAAACGCAAGGTGTTGATTCATATTACACCATCGGGTATTCAAGAGCTTTCGCAAGCGATTCCAATTGCTGCAAGTATTAGTGACTTAACCCTCGCTGCATTAAATCCCGCCGAAAAAATTGCTTTAAAATTTTTACTTAAAAAAATTCTGGGGCATCCATTAGATTAGGATCTTTTACCGCATTAGATCATTGTGATTGGCATCGCACTAAAGCGTAGAATAAGAGCATCTATTCTTTAGTGCGATACTATTTATAACCTCAACTTAGCTGTTGCTAGCAAACAATCAATCCGCTTTTAACTGCTTTAAAATCGTTTTAAGGATTTGAATACGTGCCGTGTACTTATCATTGGTCGCAACCACATGCCACGGTGCATACTCAGTATCGGTTCGTTCAAACATATCCGCAGCCGCATTTAAATAATCGTCCCAATGTCCACGATTTCGCCAGTCATCAGGGGTAATTTTAAAGCGTTTATGCGGTGTTTGTTCACGTGCTTTAAAACGTGCTTCTTGTTCATCTTTGCTGATTGCCAACCAGAATTTAACTAACACGGTTTGATTATCCGTTAAATCTTTTTCAAAGCGATTAATTTCATCATAGGCACGTTGCCATTCCGCAGGCTTGGCAAAGCCTTCAATACGTTCAACCAATACTCGACCATACCAAGTACGATCAAAAATGCTGATTTTTTCCTCGGGTTGAATCTTGGTCCAAAAACGCCATAAATAGGGTCGGCGCAATTCATACTGTTCTGGTGCTGCAATGGTATAAATCTCGTATTCACGCGGATCAAGATTTTTCACAATCCGCTTGATTGCCCCACCTTTACCTGCTGCATCCATGCCTTCAAAGGTTATGATGACATTGCGTGAATCATTGCGTAGCGCTTCCGATACTTTTTTGGTTAATTTCTTTAATTCAGCTTTATATTGATCTTTATCCAGTTCTTCTGTGGCAGGTTGCAATAACGACTCAGGTACAGTCGCCTGTTTCCACTTGGTTCTCACTGCTGTTTTATGTCGAGGCAACTGCTTGAATGCTTGCAAAATATACTGAGCAAATTGTTGATCTCGAGCAACACAATCTTCGCAGTCAATCACATACCAATCATCGGTAAACCGTTGACGTAATTTTTGCACAATGTCGTATTGTTTTTTATTCCGCCAATCCAAACCCATTAACTTATGCCAACGCTGTTCAGACGCATCCATTGAATCTAAACGCTTTTGTAAACTTTTCCACGGTAGATCAAACCAGATTTTAATCACATCGACATGATTATTTTTTAGGTCTTGTTCGTAAGCACGCATATTTTCAATATAGGTATCGAACAAGGTTTCATCTAAGGGTTTAGAAACATGCATCGCTGTTGACAATAAATCACTGTACCAATTGCCAAAAAACAGCTGAATTTGCCCTTCTGATGGAATATGCCGTGCATAAGGCTGCCAAAAACTTTGTTTACTGCTAAATAAACTGGCTGGATCTGCTTTAACCCGTAAGTAACGAGGATCAACCCATTCACGTAATTGTTTAACCGCTTCCCCTTTCCCCGCAAGCTCGATACCACTGACTAAAATGACCAAGCTTTTGGCATTATTTTTATCTTTAGAATTCTTTAAGGCATATTGTGCCTCAATCAGATCAACGGATAACTCTTCTTCATCACGCAACGCAAACGCTAATTGTTCTTCAATCATCTGCTTCTCTATTATCTAAAACTTCAATTGAGTATACCCATTCCCAAAAACAGAGTTATATTATTTTCTGTATAAAATCTTTGATATTGGCTATTTAAAAATCCACTGACCATATTTCTCTATTGTTTTTTAACTTTTGTCATAGTGATACGCAGCAACTGCCTTTATGCTGTTGCTAAACGAAATCTAGAGTTTTTATATGTCAAAACTTGCTGCACTTGATCAGCTTTTAGAACAATATCAACAATTGAGTTATCACACTGACCCAATTCTAGAAAAACGCCTGCATGAAGCGCAGGACTGGTTAAAAATGCGTATTGAAAAGACTCATCATGCGCTGTTTAATCAAAAAGAAAATCAATTGATGGCAAAATATTTTATCAACCGCTTATATGGTGGGCCTGAATTTGATGATTTGGCGATACAAATTGAACGTTTATTAAAATATGCGCACAAAGCAGAAAAAATTCTCCCTGAAAATGCCATTAAGACCGGTTTAAAATCTGTTGGATTGGCGGTACTTGCTATGCAACTTGATGAGCAAGTCGCGGCACAATTACTTAAGGATTACCCTGTTGACCAAGTGATTGATGATGAAATGATGCGACTGACCTTGCTGAAACTAGATCAAGCAGAAGCCCGTCAACAACAGCTGGGTTTATTGGATGATTTGGGTGGTGCACTAGACAAATACATGCGTTCATTCATTATGCATACTGCATTTAAAATGTGTAAAGGCACTGCAATAAAATATAAATTTGAATTGATGTATGACTTTATTGGCGAAGGTTTTATTGCGATGAAACCGATGAAATCCGCAGCTGATTTTATCCATGCATTTACCCTAAAAGAACGTGATATTGTCGAAAAAGTGCATGCTGGAGATCTCAATCCATTTCAGGATTAATTTAATTTCTGGCTGTATCAAACCGATCTCTAAGATCGGTTTTTGTATATTATTCATAACAATTTCATGATGAGGACTGCAAAATTATGCAGAATCTGTCATTATGCAGAGCAATATAAAATTTCCCATTTTTGTGTTCAGGAGTGACTCAAATGTCGAATGAAAACCAAAAGCCTACAGCCCCAGCTGAAATGGCAACGAATACAGACAAAGTGAGTCCATTTCTAACAGAACCATTACCGCAAGGTACTCCACAAGGTCAACAACAGTCCTTGCAGCAACAACTGGTAGATACGCCAGTTTCTGGGACTGTGCCAAAATACAACCTTCCACGTGGTGCTAATACAGGTAATGTTGGCGCAACTACGCATTTCGGCTACAAAACTGTTAATAGTGAAGAAAAAGCGCAAAAAGTCGCTGAAGTCTTCCATTCTGTAGCAAGCAAATACGACATTATGAATGATTTAATGTCATTTGGTATTCATCGCCTCTGGAAACGTTTTGCGATCAATATGTCAGGTGTCCGTCGTGGTCAGCACGTGCTTGATATTGCAGGCGGTACAGGTGACTTAGCCAAAGTTTTCAGCCGTGAAGTTGGTCCAACAGGTCATGTGGTTTTATCCGATATTAACGAGTCCATGTTGAATGTTGGTCGTGATCGTTTGATTGATGCTGGCTGTACCAATGTTGATTTTGTATTGGCCAATGCTGAAACCTTAGAGCCATTTGCAGACAATAGTTTTGACTTGCTCACCATCAGCTTCGGTCTACGTAATGTGACTGATAAAGATGCTGCACTCCAAGCAATGTATCGTGTATTAAAGCCAGGTGGTCGTTTACTGATACTTGAGTTCTCAAAACCAGTATTTGAACCATTTTCAAAGCTATATGATTTCTATTCATTCACCGCTTTACCATTTATGGGTAAAGTTGTTGCCAATGATGCGGAAAGTTATAAGTATTTGGCTGAATCTATCCGTATGCATCCAGACCAACGCACCTTAAAAGGTATGATGGAAAATGCTGGTTTCCAAAACTGTGATTACCACAATTTAACCGGTGGTATTGTGGCGGTACACCGTGGCTTTAAACTGTAATTTCCCCAAGATATAACAAGCAAGGTTGAATTATGTGGTCAATTCTGGCACTCGGTGCAGTTGAACGATTAATCAATCAGTTTATTAATTTGGATGCAATTACCCGCATCCAATTTAATCAGTTACAAGGCAAACTGTTACGTGTCGTGATGGATACGCCTCAGCTTTCTGTCGATGTTTACTTTGATCAAAATAAAATCCGTCTTGAACCGACTGTGACTGGTAAAAGCGAAACACCTTCAATTTTTGAACAACGCCCTTTTGACAAAAATGTTGCGATTGCAGAAGCCACAGCAACATTACATGTAAAGAATGTTGTTGAATTGGCTAAATTATTTGTTGCGGATGATATTGGCAATATTCCTCTACAAGGTGATTATCATCTGTTACAGGATATTCAAAATATTGTCCAACAGCTTGAGCCTGATTTGGCAGCACAGCTTAGCCCGTGGATTGGTCCTGCACTCGCGCATGAAATTGGCAAAATACAACTGGCGCCAAAGCATCTCAAACGCTCACTGCAAAGTCATTTATTTTTTGTAGAAGACTTTTTAAAAGAAGATACGGGTGTATTGGCTCCACGTTGGCAAATGGATGATCTGCAACAAGATACCCGTCAACTGAACCAAAATATTGACCGACTTGAAGCAAAAATTCAGCAACTTCAATCTCACTTTACTCAAAATCAAGATCAGGTAATTTAATATATGATTCCGCATATTGCCCGTTTATTCGAACTTTGGCGCATCGCCGCGCACTATAGACTCGACACACTGGTCCCTGCGGAAGAATTACCTGAAAAAGCTCGGCATGCTTTAGCTTTAATTCGCTTACACCCTGCGGCATGGTCTAGTAAAGAACGTAAAAATCCGCTCAAGCTTAAAGAAGCATTAGAAGAAATGGGGCCTTTAGCAATTAAGTTGGGGCAATTACTTTCTACGCGTCGTGATTTAATTCCACCTGAAATTTTACAGCAATTGGTTTTATTACAAGATCGGGTTAAACCCTTCGAGGTCAATATTGCAAAAGCGCGTATTGAGCAATCACTGAAAGCCAATATTTCTACAATTTTTGCCCGTTTTGATGAGCAACCTTTGGCTGCTGCATCTATTGCACAAGTCCATACTGCTGCGCTCCATGATGGTCGTGAAGTGGTGGTGAAAGTCACTCGTCCAGATATTCGCAGTCAGATTCTACAGGATTTTGAAATTCTGCAATGGCTTGGAGCAAGTTTAGAAAAACGGCTTGAAGCAGCTCGTGCAGTGCATTTGTCTGAAATCATCCAGAACTACCGTCAAGTGATTTTAAATGAGCTGGATCTTACGTTAGAAGCAGACAATACCCGTCGTATGCGTCATTACTTCACGGGTTCAAGCATGATGTATGTGCCTGAAGTCTACATGGACAGCAAGGATGTTATGGTTGCTGAGCGGATCACAGGCGTTCCCATTTCAGATATTGAAACCTTTGAAAAGCTTGGGATGGATCGTAAAGATCTTGCTGAAAAGGGTTTAACGATTTTCTTTACACAAGTATTTCGTGACAATTTCTTCCATGCCGATATGCATCCCGGCAACGTGTTTGTTGAAACCTTGAATCCAAGCCACCCTCGTTATATTGCCCTTGACTGTGCAATTATGGGTGAGCTATCTAAACAAGATCAAATGACCGTTGCACGTATGTTGCTTGCGGTCATGAACAGCGATTTCTTACAACTGATTCAAATTGTGCATCAGGCGGGCTGGATTCCACCGGGTACCGATCAAGATGCGCTATCCCGTGAAATGCGTCGCACTGTTGGACCAATGGTGTCCAAACCGATGCATGAATTGGACTTTGCGGGTATCTTGATTCAAGTCATGGACATTGCGCGTCGCTTCCATTTAGAAATTCCACCACAATTGATGTTATTACTCAAAACACTGGTACATGTGGAAGGTTTAGGTACCGATTTATATCCTGAACTCGACATTTGGAAGCTGGCAAAACCGATTCTCACCGAATGGGTAAAAGCACAAATGAATCCTCAGAAGAACTTAAAAGAGTTAGGACAGAAAATTCCTGACTTACTTTTAGGTGCACAGGATTTCCCAACCTTGATGGTTGACAGCTTAAATGGTTTAAAAAATCAATCTGCATGGCATGCCAAACAACTGCATGAGTTGCAAATGATGCGTTTAGAGGTGGAACAGCAACAAAAACGTAGCTGGATTTTCGGTAGCATCATGGCGATTTTGCTCTCTATTGCAATCATTGCACCGTGGTATATTTCAATTGTTTTGATTGTCTTGACCACTGTTTTAGCAGTTTGGCGGATTGCCAAATAACGCGATTCAGCCTATTCAATGAATAGGCTTTTTTGGCTATGACTGCTAAGTCACCGAGTGACAGCTCTCGCCATTGTTCAATCTATCACGCACTCTAAAATAAAAAATATTCGTTTGAGTGAGTGAAATCATGACCCAAATTCTACAAAAACGCCCTGCAGCAATCACCTTACGTGCAGGCTCACTCGCCAAACAACACATACAACAAGAAGGCTTATCTGCACATCAAGTCGATATGATTCCTGGCGCAGCTGGCGGCCCCAAAGGCATTGGTTTAATGGGCTTGGATCAGGCGATTTTCGGTGATTTTCTACAGCGTGCCAAACAACGACGTTTTTTAATTGGTTCATCTGTTGGTGCATGGCGCTTTGCTGGAATTTTAGCGCAAGGTGAACAACTCGGTCCTGAGCGTTTGGCGGAGTTATATATCAACTTGCCCTTTCATAAAAAGATGACCATTGCAGAGATTGAGAAAATATCTCGCGAGATGCTGTACAGCATTTTAGACCAACACAGCCAAAAATTGGTCGAACATCCCGAATATCACCTTACGATTATCGCAGCCAAAGCAGAACATTTATTTCAAAGTGATCAAAAGCTTGCACTATATAGTTCCTTACTCGGCATTATCGGCAGTAATGCAATTTCAAGAAACCATCTGAATAAATTTATGCAGCGAGTCATTTGTCAACCTGCTCAGTTCCCACAATTTAAAATTCAGGATGATGCTTTTAAAACCCATTATTTAAATTTTAATCAGCACAATGTTGCGGATTGGTTGATGGCCTCAGGTTCGATTCCCGCAGTTACACCTGCGGTAAAAAATATTGCCGATGCGCCACAAGGCGCGTATCGAGATGGTGGTTTGATCGACTATCACATCGATTTGCCTTTTGAGAGTAAAGGGATTGTTTTATATCCACATTTTTCCGACAGTATCATCCCAGGCTGGTTTGACAAAATGTTTAAATCTCGCACAGCTAATCCTGCAAACCAAGCACGGACTTTACTGATCTCGCCTTCTCAAGACTATTTAAAATCTTTACCTTTAGGACGTTTACCAGATCGTAAAGATTTTGTGATGAAAGGTCTGGATGATCAAAAGCGAAAACAATTGTGGAAGCAGTCTGTAGCAGAAAGTCAGCGACTAGGTGATGAATTTTTAGAAATAGTGGAGAAACAAAATTTTGCTGAAGTGATGCTAGATTTATAATTATTACCCCCATTGATCACCTCATCCAGCGGTGAATAAATTTGATTTTCAACAGCTTAAATACATCACAACAGTATTCTCAATGACTTGAGATATCAGCCTGAGCCATGTCAGTCATGGCTCAAGCTTTAAATCATTTATTTTGCACTGAATTTAATCCGTATCTGGTCTCGCCTATAGGCGTTGATTCTTGGCTAAGATCCATTAGGGTCTGTTGACATTTCATAAATGGTTTGCGTTGTAGGTTAAAATTGAGCATGAGAGGTATACGTCGTAAAGCAGGAAACGAAGAGAATAGCGGGACTATTTCCGAGTTTCATAACGTATTGAGATAATTTTAGCCACAACCCTTCGGGACTAGCGTGTTTTTTGCCACTACGTCGTTACGAACTACTTATTTAGAATGACTAAATTTCGTATTTCGCGCCTAGTATTGCCTAAAAAACACACGTCGTCGCAAACGTAGACGAATTGTCAACAGACCCTAGTAAAAAAGAGCTTGATTCAAATTACTGCTTGTTAATTCCCTGCTTTTTGTTAAATTTAAATCATTCAAAGCACTTACTCTAATAATGAATCAAACTAAAACGCCAAAATTTGCCATCGTCGGTGCAGGAACAGCAGGGCTTGCTGCAGCAATTTTACTCGCACAACAAAATATACAAGTTACTATTTTTGAGAAAGTATCTGAGCTTGAACCTGTCGGTGCAGGCTTATTGCTTCAACCGTCTGGACTTGCAGTTTTTGAGCACTTAGGTGTGCTTGATGATGCGGTTAAACTCGGTGCAATGGTCACAGGCTTAGAGGGACAACTCGCCAATGGCTTTAAACTGGTAGATAGTCATTATGCCCAAGCCCATCCCGATTTTTATGGTTTAGGCATTCATAGAGCAAGCTTATGTCATGTTTTGCAAAATAAATGCCATGAATTTCCTGAACTGATCACTTGGCACATGAATGCCGATATTGAAAAACTCAAAGAATCAGCAGATGAAATCCGAGTTTTAGGTCAGGTCAATGGTGAGTCTTTTGATGAAGTCTTTGATAGCGTTATTGTTGCCAATGGTGCGCGAAGCCAATTAAGACCAATCGAATGGGTTAAAATCGATCAAGCCTACCCTTGGGGCGCGAAATGGACCATTGTGCCTGAATGTTTGCAGCTTAATACTCAAATTTTGCACCAATTTTATGATCGCTCCAAGATCATGATGGGAATCTTACCTACAGGCGCAATTCCCTCTCAGCCCAAGCAACGACTTTCCAGTATCTTCTGGAGTCTTCCAACCGATCAGCTTGGAAATTTTTTGCCTCATCAACAAGCCCGTGCTGAGTGGTTAAATGCGCTATCCAAACGCTGGAAGCCCGCAGCAGAATGGTTAGAACAAGTAATCGCCAATCCTGAAGAAAAGCAACAATGGCTTTCTGCCCATTATCGTGATGTAGTGCTGTCTAAATTTGGTCAAGGTCGCATCGGTATCATTGGAGACGCTGCACATGCAATGAGCCCACAGCTTGGACAAGGTGCAAATATGGCGCTTTTAGATGCATGGGCTTTGGGACAAGCAGTCCAAGTTGCCCGAAACAATCAAACGATCGATTATGCAAAGCTATGGCAGTGCTATCACCAACATCGCAAAAGCTCATCTGCATTCTATCAATTTTTAAGCCGCTTACTGACGCCCCTATACCAATCTGATCTTTGGTGGGCAGGCGGTTTACGAGATCTAAGCTTCTCATGGATGTACCGTATCCCTTATTTTCGTAAAGAAATGGCAATCACAGTGTCGGGATTAAAATCGGGTATATTTACCCAAATGAAGTATGAGGATATTGCTCGATCATCCTTGGCAAGGGAAAAATGATGTGCACTCAAGTTGCTAATTCTGTAATTTAAAAGTGTGAACAAGCGTTTTAATCTCGACTCAATCCATAATCAATATTTTCCTAAAATGCTGGAAATAACGTACACTATACAACCGCTACCATGTCAACGTAGCGCTCTTTCTTTTTATAACTTGGTGAAATCCTATGAACAATCTGCAATGGCTCGATGAAGTAAAATTTAACGAACAAGGACTTATTCCTGCTATTGCACAGCATCATCAAACTGGACGTATTTTGATGGTGGCATGGATGAACCGTGAAGCATTACAACTGACTGCTGAAAAAATGCAGGGTGTTTATTTTTCTCGTTCACGAAATAAATTATGGTTTAAAGGCGAAGAGTCTGGCCATTTTCAAACCGTTTACGAAATCCGTTTAGACTGTGATGCAGATGTTATCGTCTTACAAATTGAACAGCATGGCGGAATCGCCTGCCATACAGGTCGAGAGTCTTGCTTCTATCGCAAGCTCACTGCAACGGGTTGGGAAATTGTCGATGCACAATTAAAAGATCCAAATGCAATATACGGTGAAAAACCTTCATCGAATCCACATACTATTGCCATGAATAGCTCCAATGCGCAGGCTGAACAAGTCGAAGTCTTGGGTTATTTAGGCAAAATGATGGCTGAACGTAAAGCAGCTGATCCAGATTCCTCTTATGTGGCAAAGCTTTACCATAAAGGTTTAAATAAAATCTTAGAGAAAATTGGTGAAGAAAGTATTGAAACCATCATTGCTGCAAAAGATTTTAAATCTGAAGCGTGTGAAGATCATAAAAATGATCTGATTTATGAAGTTGCAGATCTATGGTTCCATACCATTGTGATGCTTGGTTATTTTGAGTTGGATGTGCAATTGGTACTCAACGAACTTGCACGTCGTCAAGGGCTTTCTGGCCTAGTTGAAAAAGCCAATCGAGATCATTAATTTGGGATTTATAAAAAAGGCAGCGAAATTTCGCTGCCTTTTTTTATTCAAAATTGAAATTAAGAAGATTTTTTCTCAACCGAAGGTGCAATTGGGTCTGCTGTTAAATAGCCCACTGCAGCTGCAAAACGATCTTTATAATTTGCACGAATCAAAGGATCCAAAGTTGCTTGAACCTTACTATGTAAAGAACCCCAATCCCCAGCATGCTGGAAGTTACTCATAATATAAGTCCAACCATTGATTGAATCGACTGCATGTAAACCTGTAGATTCAGCACCTGCTGGGCAAGAAAGAATACGATCTAATTTCTTGGTGTCTACGTTATACGCCCATAAGTAGTTATTCACATGGTTACCGCTATCTTCACCAATGAATAAGGTACGGAATGTTTCAGAGAACTTTAAGTTATCTGCACTTGCAATCGTGTTTGGATCAGAAGTGTTACCAATACCTAGTGGATCAGCAGCCGCATCAATATCCTTACCGATTAACAGCATATGCGATTGATAAGGCACCCACTCACTGACGATTGGACTACCTGATTTATCACTCTTAGAACCTGCTAGATCATGTGCAACAATTCCACCTGCTGAAATTTTCTTAGCGAATGACACGTTATGCGTATCGACCCAAGCCGCATTGCCTTTGATCATTGAATCTTGAATATTGGCTAAAGCAGAATAAGCAACTTTGTCTTTGGCATTGACTGTTGTGCCTTCCATTTTTGTAAATGCCATACTACCGCCCATCAAAGCAGCGTAACGATGGGTTTCTAAGAATGCTGCTGCTTTTTCCATTCCAGGTTTAACTTTCACCCAAATGGTTTTCTTTTGCAGAATAATTTTAGTATAGCTTACATCTTGTGGATCTTTGTCCAAGCTTTCCATGATTTGACTTGGTTGAATATTTTGAACATTCACCAAATCTTCAATTTCTTGGCTAGTTGCATGACCCAGCTTAATCCATTGAATTTGTGCCGTTGAGGTTTCATTTAACTCATTCAAATACTTCGCCACATACAATGTTCCCGCAGATAAGTCTTTTTCTTTATCTGCAACAAACATAAACAAGCCACCATTGGTATAGTCATCACCCATTAACGCAGTACGATTATCTGGCATAACTTGGATTAGTTCATGTGAGATACGACCTAAACAATAATGTTTTTTTGCAGTACCTGTACCATCTTTGTTCACTGTAATTTCAGGCAAATGTCCATAGTTATACGGTTTTGCAGAGGTTTCATCACCATAGACGTTTTTACTATAGGCTTTCATTGTTGCCATATCAGTGCCTAAGCCCTGACCAAATGCATCTGGCTCGTATTCTTCACTTGAAAGGTGTGTTCCCCAAGGTGATAAACTCGCACCACACGTAATCCATAAACCATGTGCTTTAGACATATCGACATTATGATATTTAACTAAAGTTAAATGACCTGTTTTTGGGTCTTGATCCAGTGAAATTACCCCAATTGGTGATGGCAATTTACCATACATATCATTGCCAGCTAAATCACGAGTGGTATATTCAAATTGCACCACCGCAAATACTGGGTTGCCTTTTACACCATCAACCTTGGCATCTTTCACTGTCAATAATGAAGTACCATCTGGGCAGTCTGAAAAGAATTGACGTTCTTTGCCTGCCACAGATTTATCGATAATTGGTTGGTTTTTAATATCATAATAACCACCAGCCAAGATCTTTCCACCTTTTCCATCATTGACCATATCGCCTGTTTGGAAGAAGGTTTTATAGGCAAGTTTGTAATCAGTCTTACTATTGTCATCCCAAGTTACAGCTAAACCAGAAGCAACTGTTGTTGTTGCCATTGCTGCTGCATTTGCCAATGTTGGTGCATCCATTGGTGTAAATGTTGCAGATTTTAATTTAGCTGGATTGATCGGTGGTTTAACTGCAGTATTTTTATCATCATCGTTACAACCTGCTAGTGTGGCTGAAGTTGCCATTGCCCCAAGTGGAAGAAATGGAATGCTGGCTAACCAAGTAAGCACTTCACGGCGTGTATGTCGGCTGGCTGAATTTGTCATAACTTTATCCGAATATGTTTTAGAATTTTCCCGTGCTCAGTTTAGAAAGCAGTTATGACAATCTAGTTTCACTTTTAAGTCATTTTAAAGACAAAAGCCCCAATACCTCATATTATGATAAAAATGATCAGGATACGCTCCGCAGATTCTTAGCACAGTCGTTTAAATAACATCTTTTTAGATTTCACCCTAGTGCTGAGCAATTTTTGCTATACTCTGTCCCATATTGAATTTTCAAGCTAATAAGATTTTATAAATACTGTGCCTTATTCTTTTACACCCACATCTGAGCAAAGCTTTGCAATCGCAGAAGCGAAAAAAGGACAATCATTTAAAGTGATTGCCTATGCTGGCACAGGTAAAACCACGACTTTGCAGTTAATCAGTGATGCGATGACGGAGCGCCGTGGGATGTATTTGGCCTTTAATAAGGCAATTGCCACAGAAGCACAGAATAAATTTCATCAAAATGTAGATTGTCGCACCTTCCACTCTTTGGCTTTTCGTAGTGTGTCGCGTGGAGTCACCGATAAATTACGTCTGCCGCGTTTAAGTCCCAGTTTTATTGCCAAAGAATATCGTCTCGAACCCATCACGCTTAGACGTTTAATGGGCGGGCGTTATGAAAAATATGTGCTAATGCCCAGTCGTTTGGCAAGTTTAGTTGCCAATGCTGTAAGTTATTTCTGCTCGACCAGCTCACAATACCCAGCACCACGTCATATCCAAGCACCAAGTTGGCTGCATGCAGATGATATCGAGTCTTTACAAAAACACCTTTACCCTGCTGTAGAAAGACGTTGGTTAGAGTCGATTGATACCAATCATCAAGCTGGTATAGGTCATGATATTTATTTAAAACTCTGGGCATTATCAGATCCATTTATTCCAGCAGATTATGTACTCTTTGATGAAGCTCAAGATGCTGATCCATTAATGCTTGGTATTTTATTGCGTCAGCGTAATACCCAAGTGATTTATGTCGGTGATGCCCATCAACAAATTTACGCATGGCGTGGTGCGGTCAATGCCATGCAACAAATGCCACTCCCTGAATCTCGTTTAACCACTTCATTCCGTTTTGGCGATGCGATTGCAGATGTGGCCAATCATTTGCTCGGTGCATTGGATGAAACTGTGCCTTTATTGGGCAATCCTGAAATGAAATCGAGTGTGGTCAATAAACCACATACTAAAATGCGTGATGCGATTTTATGTCGCACCAATGCACGTGCAATGGAATTGCTTCTTTCTGGCCTCGTGCAAGGCGATAAAGTTGGACTACAAGCCGATCATGCAAAACTCAACCGTTTTGTTGATGCGGCAAGTTTGCTTAAACAAGGTAAACGTGTTGTTGATGTGCCTGAACTGGCTTGGTTTAACTCTTGGCATGATGTACATGAATACTGTGAAACCAATGACGGTAGTGATATCAAACCCTTAGTCAAATTGGTTGACGATCACGGTACGGAACCACTCAAAAAAGCACTTGCTAAAATAACCCCAATAGAGCAAGCTGATTATGTGATTTCAACTGCACATAAAGCCAAAGGGCTAGAATGGAATCGTGTACATATCGAAGATGATTACCAATTTAAAATAAACGGTTTAGAACATAAAATCAGCGATGAAGAATTAAGACTGTTATATGTTGCCTGTACACGGGCAAAGGTCAGCTTAAATATTCATCACATCTATGATCTCGTGCAACAATTGAAAGTAAAAGCGCCATTTAAAAATAAAGCAACAGCATAAGGGTTTTGAGCAGTTCATCTGTATCAGCGAAAAAAATCGCAAGGTGAAAATATCAACAGCTTTTTATGCTGTCCGTCAATTTTCAGGTATCCTATGAAACTAGCAGCAATTCATTTTCGCCATACATACCATTTTGCTGATTTAAAAATAGATTTTAATTATAAAAACAAACCAATCAGTTTAATTGTTGGCGAACAAGCCAGTGGAAAAACGGCAATTATTAAAAATATTTACCAAGCTTTGACTTGGTTTCCTGCACGTTTAAAAGATTTGCGCACACCTGGTGTGGTGATGCTCGACCAAGACATTATGTTAGATCGAGTGCAATCCAAAATAGATGTTAAAATCAAATTCCCAATAGAGTTTGGTCAACTCGCAGAAAGCACTGCAACAGCAGAACAAGATCCGCAAACTTGTCATTGGCAATTATATAAAACCTTAAATAGTTCTGGTGTTGGTCTGAGCAAAGTTGACTTAGTACAACTCGAACAATTGGTAGAACGTTATAATCTGGTGCTCAAAAAAGATCCTGTTCAAGGCTTACCTTTAATTGCCTACTACCCTGCTGAACGATTTGTAAATGAAGTGAATATTCTCAATAAAAATAATCCTATTATTTTACAAGCGCACAATGCCTATGAATTAGTACCGATTCCATATACCACCTTTGCACGATTTTTCGAATGGTTTCGCGAAATCAGTGATATTGAAAATGCACAAATCGCACAACTTTTTCAAAGTGTTTTAGCGCAAAAAGAATCTTCAAATCAAAGCGATGAGGATTTTCAAAGTATTTTATTTCAAGCCCGTGCTCAGTTACATGCACCCAGCTTAAAAGCCTTAAAGCAAAGCTTGAGTATTGTCCTTCCTGAAGTCACAGATCTCTATTTAGAGTATCAGCCCAAATTACAACTGATGGTCACTTATAAAAATCAAAGTCTGACTTACTCACAACTGTCGAATACGGTTAAAAATTGGCTGGCCTTAGTCGGTGATTTGGTGCGTCGTATGTGCATACTCAATCCTTTAAGTCTTTATCCTTGTGAAGAAGGTGAAGGCATCTTACTGATTGATCAAATTGATGTTGATTTAGACCAATTTGGCCTTCAGTTAATTCTCGATCGTTTAAATCAAGCCTTTCCTCGTTTACAGGTCATTGCCACAGCCAGTCATGAAGAACTGCTTGAGCAAGCCGACGAATATCAATGTTTTAAACTGGATAATAAAAAGCTTTATGAAATTCAGAACAATAAAGTATGGCAAGAATACCAAGATATTTATGCAAACTTGCTCAAAGAAGTTCCCAAAAGCGCTGAACAGGATTTGCTTGAACCCGAACCCAATCTACCAGTAAATGTTCAACAGCTTTTTGAGCAATTTAAACACCTGAGTGAAGAACAAAAGACCGAATTAAAACGTTTAATGCAGTCTGGTGATGGCCAAACGTCACATAAGTTCTTATTATAGAAATAACTCAGCCTATACCCATCAATAGCAGACAATGAATGATCATCAATTGTGAAACACTGTCTTTTATACTCCATTCTCAAATCATGAATATATTCACGTTCATATTCATTGTTCTATAAAATTCCAAACACACTAGATTGATTGTTACCGCACGCTTTTCAAGCAGCAAAAAGTCACATGAAGCGTATAATTACAAATGTTTGCGTAAAAAACGACAAAATAAATTGATGTTATTCTACTCATGTAATAAGATGAAAAAATCAATTTAAATTAGATTTTTCAATGCAAATTGATTTTCTAATCGCTTTCTCAAGTTGCGCAACACAACTCATTTTTTAATTATTAATTTAATTCGGCTTTCAAGATTTAAGTTATTGGATTGTTCCTTGCATTCCTCAAATCCTTGAAAGATAAGATTCACATAGGTTTCACGACCTATTCACGACAATGGATACGCGTGTGCTTCCGATTATTATTCTTTTACCATTAATACTTGGCACTATCGTTGTTCTGTGGCTGAAGCAATTCTCTCGCGGGGTAACAGCTTTAGGGGCAATCGGGGTCAGTTTAAGCAGTTTTATCCTGCTACTGACTCAAGCGAAAACAGTATTAAATGGACAAGCCGTTTTAGAGCAGTGGCAATGGCTACCTCAAATTGGTATTGATTTTAGTTTCCGATTAGATGCTTTAAGTTTAATTTTTTCATTGCTGATCACGGGGATCGGTACACTGATTTATATCTATGCCTATTATTATCTAAACCCGAAAAATTCTCTGAGTAAGCTCTATGCATTGTTGATGCTGTTTATGGCCGCAATGTTGGGCATTTCTTTGTCGAATAATTTAATTATTTTATTGGTTTTTTGGGAATTGACTAGTATTTCATCGTTCTTGCTGGTGGGCTATTGGAGTAACTACGACGCTGCGCAACGTGGTGCACGGATGGCGCTGACCATCACTGGTATGGGTGGCTTAGCCATGCTGGGTGGCTTTATTCTGATTGGTCAAATCGCAGGAACCTATCAAATTGACCAACTCACCATGATGGCGAGTACAATTCAAAATAGTGGTTTATTTGTTCCCGCTTTATTGTTGATTTTATTGGGTGCGTTTACTAAAAGTGCGCAATTTCCCTTCCATTTCTGGCTCCCCAATGCCATGGCAGCACCAACCCCTGTATCCGCCTATCTGCATTCAGCAACTATGGTAAAAGCAGGGATTTTTCTGGTTGCACGCTTATTGCCAATCTTTGTTGGCTCGGCATTGTTCCATAATCTTGTCACCACAATTGGTCTGCTGACCTTATGTATGGCGGCATTTTTTGCCATCTTTAAAGAAGATTTAAAAGGCTTACTGGCTTATTCAACCATCAGTCATTTAGGCTTGATCATGTGCCTTTTGGGTATAGGCTCACCTTTAGCCGTGGCTGCTGCAGTTTTCCATATTATCAATCATGCAACCTTTAAAGCAGCATTATTTATGCTGGCTGGGATCATTGACCATGAATCTGGTACACGGGATTTAAGAAAGTTAAGTGGGCTTTGGCAACTTCTTCCATTTACAGCAACATTAACCATGATTACCGCTGCAAGTATGGCGGGTGTACCTTTGACCAATGGCTTTATCTCGAAAGAAATGTTCTTTACTGAGTTATTGGCAAACTTATCTGGTGGTTATGTTGTGTTGGCAGCGATTGTTGCGACATTGGCAGGTTTATTTGCGGTTGCTTACTCAGTTCGTCTGGTACACGGTGTATTTTTTGATGGTGATGTGGGGCGTGATGTTCCCAATAAAAATGCCCATGAGCCGCCAATCGGTATGCGAATTCCAGCAATCATATTGGCAACTTTATGTATTTTAGTGGGGATCATTCCGGCACTATTGGTTGAAAACATTGTCAATGCCGGAACACGCGCATCAACACAAATTGCCAGTTTTGAAGGGGTTCATTTAGCCATCTGGCATGGTTTTAATTTACCGTTACTGATGAGTGCAATTGCCTTAATTGGTGGTGTGATTTTCTATTTCGCCTTAGCCAAAGGCGGGCGAATTCGTGAAATTGATCTTGATCCACACTTAGGTCGTTTCCAAGGCAAATTATTATTTGAAGATTTTCTCAAAAATCTCCTGCTGATTTCACGCAAAATTAAGAAAAAAACTGAAACGGGCTCATTACAAAATTATTTATTGTGGATTTTGGCCTTAAGTATTGCCGTGGTTGCCACACCATTGATCAACCAAAATTTAACTACAGGAACACGTGAACTCACACATGCACCCTTTACTGCAATCGTGTTATGGCTGTTATTGTTCTCCGCCTGCTGGATGATGCTGTGGTTCCACCATGAACGTATCAAAGCGGTTCTAATTAGTGGTGCAATTGGTTTGGTCGTAACGATGATTTTCATCACACTCTCTGCGCCAGACTTAGCACTGACACAAATTACCGTGGATGTTGTCACAACAGTTCTGCTATTGATGAGTTTATCACTGCTTCCTCAATTAACCCCTTATGAGTCCAGCCAAACCCGTCGTTGGCGTGATGCAGTCATTGCAATTGGTGGCGGTATTGGTATTGGTTGGATTACTTGGTTAATCATGACACGTGATCATAATTCGATTTCATGGTTCTTTGTTCAGCAGTCAATTCCGTTAGGCGGTGGCTCAAATATCGTCAATGTCATTCTGGTTGATTTCCGTGGTTTCGATACCTTTGGTGAAATTGCAGTATTGGGCATTGCAGCCATTGGTGCGCTGTGCATGATGGATGGGATGCGTGCTCATGGCACCACGATCACTCAAGGCCTGAGCTATCGTTTCAATCCATCGCCGTTGATGTTCCGTATGACTGCTTCATGGGTACTGCCAATCGCACTTGTGGTAAGTCTGTATATTTTCCTACGAGGACATAATTATCCAGGTGGCGGCTTTATTGCAGGCTTAATTACCTCCATGGCATTGGTGATCCAATATATTGCGATTGGACAAGATCAGGCTGAAAAAATGCTGCGTGCTCAATCTGGTCGTTTATACGAAATCTGGATTGGTTTAGGGCTGATCATTGCTGGGCTTTCAGGTCTGGCTTCATGGTTCTGGGCACGTCCGTTTCTTACCAGTGCACATATTTATGTGGAATCAGGGCTGTTTGGCAAATTCCATCTGGCCTCTGCTGCCGGATTTGACCTTGGCGTATACGTCACGGTTGTTGGTGCAGCCATGTTACTCATTTCTGTTTTAGGCGACTCTAGACATTCAAGCATGTCTGGTCCAGTACCCAAGGAGTAATGCATGATCAGTTTAGAATTTTTAATTGCATCTGCGATTGGATTATTGGTTGCCTCAGGAATTTATCTGATTCTTCGTGCACGTACCTTTCCAGTCGTTCTTGGATTAGCCATGATTGGCTATGCAGTCAATATCTTCCTGTTTTCGATGGGAAGAATACAAATCAGTTCACCTGCGATTTTAACCCAAGCCAGCAAAGTCACTGACCCTTTGCCTCAAGCTTTAGTGCTAACCGCAATTGTCATTGGCTTTGCAACGACTGCTTTTATCGTTCAATTGGCATTACGCAGTCGTTATGAGTCTGGGACAGACCATGTAGACACCAAAGAGGAACCGAGTAATTTTGACCCACGTGAGGATGAGCCATAATGACCAGCTTTTTAGATTTTTGGTATGCTCATTCTCCAATCCTGAGTATTTTAATTCCTGCATTTACAGGCTTTATGCTGATTTTATTAGGCAATCCTGGTTCAGGCGCTTTAAAACATGATTGGCGACAACCTTGGCGCCGTGGTATTAGCTTAATCTCGGTTATGCTTGGACTCGCCACTGCGATTGCTTACCTGATTCAAGCCAATACCGGGAAAATCTTTGTTTATCAACTTGCTGAATGGTCTGCACCATTTGGGATTGTCTTGGTACTGGATCGCTTATCGGCGTTAATGCTGGTTCTCACCTACACACTTGCAGCGCCTGTATTGTGGTTTGCCAGCAAAGAATGGGATGAACGTGGGCGTTATTTTCATGCCATGTTCCATCTTCTTTTAATGGGTCTGACTGGTGCATTCTTAACAGGTGACTTATTTAACCTGTTTGTATTCTTTGAAATATTACTGATGGCATCTTATGTCTTGCTGTTACATGGTCAAGGCAAAGCCCGTTTCCAATTAGGTATTCACTACGTCACTATCAACTTACTGGCTTCTGCCCTATTCCTCATCGGTTTAGGTATGATTTATGGCAGTGTGGGCAGTTTGAATATGGCCGATGTCGGTCGTTTATTACCGACCTTGGAACATGATCAACATCGTCTTGCTATAGCAGGTGGTTTGCTTCTATTTGTTGTATTTGGCATCAAAGCAGCCATGTTACCTGTGGGTTTCTGGTTGCCAAAAACCTATGCTGTTGCGGCGACACCTGTTGCTGCTATTTTCACCATCATGACCAAAGTGGGTGTGTATGCAATTTTACGGGTCAATGGTACCGTCTTTAATGATCAGCTTGGTCAAACGATCTTTAGCAATTACTTATTGCCAATTGGTTTAATCACATCATTATATGGTGTGATCGGTGCACTCGCAGCTGAACGCTTACGCCGCTTCGTTGGCTTTATGGTGTTATCCTCAGTCGGAACGATTTTAGTTGCCATTGCCATGTTTAACACACCAGCATGGGCTGCTGGATTGTATTACCTTGTTCACAGTACCATCATTGCCGCTTCGTTCTATTTGCTCTGTGGTTGGATTACTTCACAACGTGGTGCAATGAAAGATCATCTCAAAGTCGCACCAAAGATGAAGCAAGACAAAGTCATTGCCATGACGTTCTTTCTTATCGCTTTGATGATGGCAGGTTTGCCACCATTTAGTGGTTTTTTAGGCAAAGTCTTAATCTTACAGGCAACTGCAAACTTGGCTGCACAAGGCTGGATTATTGCGATTATCTTGATTGTGAGTTTTTTAAGTATTCTGGCATTTACACGAGTCGGATTTATCCTGTTTTGGCGAGCGACGACACCTGAGGACAACCCGAAAGAAGAGGCTTATACAGCTTATCAGGACTTACCTGAGCAAGCTCCTGCACGCAATGACAAAAGCGTTTACCTGCTATTGGCAGGACTGATTGTCTATGTCGTTTGTGCTGCTCCAATTTTAAATTATGTTGAAAAAACTGCGCTGCAAGTTTCTGATGCATCACTTTATCAACAGCGTATTTTAAAATTGGATGGGCATGGTGAAACCATCAGTGTACAACCTTTCGATCCGCACTATGTACCTGAAACAAAATACAATGGTGAAATGGTTGATCCAAATGCACACTATATTCCCTATATTATTAGCCCAGAAACCCTAAAAGGTGAACATATCTCTGAATTTAAGCAACGCCAAATTCAGGGACAAGAACAGCAACAACATGTTGAAAATGCTCAACTCAAGCCTATGGAGCAATAAATGCAAAATAAATCATTATTCGCTCGTATTTTACCGCATCCTTTTGTGTCGGTGATTGTGGCAATGAGTTGGCTGATGTTGAACCATAGTGCTGAAAGCTTTGATTTTGTTGTGGCAATCAGTTTGGGATTAATCATTCCTAAACTGATTCAACCCTTTATCATTCATACGCCCAATATTCATTGGAAAAGCGCCATTCAATTATTTTTTGTGGTGCTATGGGACATCGTCATCAGTAATATCAAAGTTGCTAAACAAGTCTTAGGCCCAACCAAAAATCTCACCCCGAAATGGTTTCGAGTTCCTTTGGAAACCGACCATGAACATGTCAATACGTTATTGGCGATGATCATTACCACCACACCAGGTACAGTCAGTGCTGGGATTGATCAAGAACGTGGTGATATTTTGGTTCATGCACTAAGTTGTGATGATGTAGACGCAGAAATTCAAGCGATTAAAGCCCGCTATGAAGTTCCTTTAATCGAAATCTTTGACCTGCAACGAGGAGCACGTTCATGAGTATTTTACCTTATGCACTTGGTATTAGCCTGCTCGCAGTGACCATCTCTATGTTGTTATGTTTAGTCCGTTTGGTGATGGGCCCTTCTATCGTAGATCGATTACTGGCATTGGATACATTGTTTTTAAATGCAACCTGCTTAGTTGTCATTCTTGGCATTTATTGGGCAAGTACCTCAATGTTTGAAGGCGCATTATTGGTTGCAATGCTGGGCTTTGTTTCAACTGCTGCACTGGCTCGTTATTTTACAACGGGTCATGTGGTTGATTAAGGAGAAAGTACATGGAAAATAATATGCAAATTGTCATGGAAATCATCGTTTCATTCTTCTTGATTGTTGGTGCGTTTTTTACTTTGGTGGGTGGCATAGGTATGGTCAAATTACCAGACTTATTTATGCGTCTACATGCACCGACCAAATCCAGTACCTTGGGTTTAGGCAGTTTTTTAATCGCGGGAATGATTTACGCAGCATTTAACAGTCGTTTAGGTTTTGCAGAGTTATTGATCACACTGCTTGCCTTTATTACAGCTCCCGTATCGGCAAATTTGATTGCGCAGGCGGCAATTCATTTACGTCTACGTTCAACCTCTGGTGATGTACCTGAAGCGATTAATCGTCCTTTACCATGGCAACGTCAAAAAATCATAAAACAGTTTAAAGATAAGATTTAATTCATTTTCTGACTAATTGTTGATTGGTTGGTTGGCTAAATTGAATTGGACTGAGTCTAGGTACATACTGACTTAGTCCAATTTAAGCCATAACCAAGCTTAGATTGTCTGAAATACATTATCATCAAACTATATAAACTTTTCCCTATAAAATAAGCTTTGGCAAACCTTACTGCTATATTCATTCTCTTTTAAAAAATCATCTATAGCCAAACCACCTAATTATTCATACAAGTGATTTTTATCAAGTCATTGATCATAAATAAAGCTTATGTTTTTGTATTAACTTTTAGAAACAGTTAGCTATCAATTCATTTTTTGTACTTTTGAATCATAGATAGTTATTCTACCGCGAGGCGACATGGATGTCGCCGTTGGGCGGGGGTATATGAGCAAAAATAAAGCACTGCTTTGTTTGCAGCGCAAGAGCCCTGTTAAACAAAAGATTTTTGTCACCTTTTCATCTCTGAAAAGTGAGGCATCGCCTACGCAAAGGTATTGAAACTTTGAATGTAAGGTGTGGCATTGCAAACTTTTTTATAATCAAACAATTTTATTTTCCCATGCAATTGATTTAATTAAAAATATTGATTAAGAGAAATTATATGATTGTGTCTGAGTTTTTTGACGGGTTAACTATAAGTATAACTCTAGACTCTTCTATACAACATAAATCTAAAATTCAACCCTAGTCCTCTTCAATGAAATCTGTACAATAAAAATCAGCTAAATAAAAGAGATCAGCGATGTATACAGGTATCGTTCAAGGCTTAGAAAAAGTTGTAAACATCCAACAAGGTGATAATTTTACAACCCTTTATATTTCCAATGAAAATGGCTTTTTAAATGATGTTTTTATTGGCGCCAGTGTTGCAATCGATGGTACATGCCTAACCGCAACAAGTTTTGATACTATTGCAAATATAGCCTCATTTGATGTTTCAGCATTGACCACTTCTCTCACCACATTACAATTTTTAAAAATTGGTGATGAAGTCAATATTGAAAGATCCATCAAAGCTGGTATGGAAAACGGTGGGCACAATATTTTTGGGCATATCGAGGGTATGGCAACCATTAAAGATGTGGTTCATACTGGTGAAACGCTACACATTGATATCGTTATTCCAGATGACAATATCAAATACTTCTTTAAAAAGGGCTTTATTGGACTGCAAGGTTGCAGCTTGACGGTCAATCGTGTGGATCGGAAAACTAATGAAATTTCGGTGGATTTAATCCCCGAAACCTTACGTTTGACGACATTTAAATATATCCAAATTGGTGGCAAACTCAATTATGAAATTGACCAAATGACCCGCACTATGGTCGATACTTTAGAAAGTATCCATCAACGTCAGCAAGAAAACTAAAAGAGCCAATCATATAAATTAGCCCTTTGATCTAAAGCATTGTCTTAACTATATAACGGCAGGTGCACTTCTTCTTGGAAACTTTCCATTCCATAATCATCTGCCAGCTTTTCTTTCCAGTACGCCACAATCTTCGAATAATCAATTTCATCCGGATGAAAGTCAGATTTGTAATAAGATAAATATTCAGGAATCAATGAAATCAACATTTTAGAAATCATATATACCCCAAAGATATTTTGCGGCACTTTAGGTAAACTTTTCCTCCAGTCTTGCATAAACAAACGGGTAGCCGAATAAAACGTTAAACTTGCAAAACCCGTAGTCACATTACGCATCACTGTACGACGAGTACGATCATCTTTATAAATCGCCTGATATACATCAAATGCCACTGCACGATGCTCAATTTCTTCGATTGCATGCCACACCCAAAGTTTCACCGCATCATCATCCAGAGTACTTAAAACTTCAGGATGACGAAGAATATAGCCACCCAATAAGGCAGTAAAATGCTCAAAAGCTGCGGTAACAGCCAGTTGTAATTTAGGATGTACACTTTTAATCAGTGCATCTCGACGCGCTAACCATGCTTGGAAACTGTCTAAGTTATAATCATCACGGCGCCATGCATCATTGAATTCTGTATGGGCTTTGGAGTGCATGGCTTCTTGACCAATAAATGCTGCAATTTGCGCTTGCAATTTTTCATCCGTGATTTTGTCACGTACATTACGCACACTATGTACAAAGAACTGCTCACCAATCGGAAATGTTGAAGAAAGCGCAGTCAATAAATGTGACATAACAGGAGAATTGGCAAAAAAATGTCTGCGAATTGCTTTTGGGTTAAAGCTTGGTTTACGGACTTTAATACCAATAGCTTTAGGACGATTTAAATATGATTTTTCTGCCGTCGCTTGAACTGTTGACATAAGGATAATCCTACATTTGTCTGAATTTAAGCTATATTGGCACAATCTCAATATTTGTATATTGCAGAATCATCCACACAGTTGACCTAAAATATCATTTTCAAGAAAACACATGGCTCAATTGAAAACTTAAAAAAATTAAAAATATAAATTATTGATATAATTAAACTTATTAAAAATAAATATATTTCTTATCTTCACAAAAAAGTGCTTTATCGTTTACAGAAAGCCTAAAATCGAGATTTATAAGCATGCTTTTATTGACTTAAATGACATTTTTCAATCAGATTGAATTGTATTTTAATTTTTAAAACAATCACATAGGATCTATTCAAAATTAGAACTCAATTTATAAATATTTATGCTTGCAACGTCATATAAACATTCAACAAAAAAGCATGTGTTTTATAGAACCCAAACAAACATGATTCGTCTAGTAACTTTTTTGTATTAAAAAACAAACTGTTGCTTTAGTATGATTGGCAAATTTTATTGTTAAATTGCACTTTTCATCGCTTTCCATAGCCGATTTGAGCATTAAAACTGCTTCTTTCAACGCCTTCACTTTGAATCAGTTTTGCTCTGAAAAGCCATGTGCCCAAGCAGATAAAGCATCCAGTACAGGTATAAATGTTTGACCAAATGCAGTTAATTCATACACCACTTTGACTGGAGGCTTGTCACCAAATACGGTTCTGGAAATAAAACCATTCTTTTCCAATTGCTTAAGTTGCAAACTTAAGGTCATTTCTGTGATATCTGGCATATCACGCTTAAGTTGATTAAAGCGTTTTGACTCCTCCTTTAGATAATAAAGAATCACGGTTTTCCATTTCCCACCGATTAAATCCATCACCATACTAATCGGACAATGATAGGTCTTATCGTGAAAGGTCACTTCACAGGTGTTTTGCTCAGTATTCATTTTTTCTGCTAGCTATCAAAATGGATAGTTATTGTACATAAAAACTATAATATTTATATTCACTATAATTTTTATAGTTGGAAAAACCAAGATGGCATTACTGATTTTAGCGCATCCCAGTTTTACTGAATCTGTCGCAAATAAAACCATTGTCGATGAATTATCAAGAACTCAAACTGATTTAGAAATTCGCCATATCCATGATTTATATCCAGATTATCAAATCGATATTACTGCTGAACAAAGCGCGCTATTAAGACATGAGCTGATTATTTTACAATGTCCTATGTACTGGTTCAGTATACCTGCCATTTTAAAAATTTGGTTTGATCAGGTATTTACCTATCAATTTGCCTATGGTTCTAAAGGAGACAAGCTTAAACATAAAAAGCTTTTGCTGAGTATGACCATTGGTCAACCTGAGCAGAATTTTAGTACGGAACAACAGCATTCATTATTGGAGGACTTTTTATCTCCAATTCAAAAATCAGCACTTTATACCGGAATGGAATATTTAGAACCCGTGTTCTTATATGATATTTCAACTGTTTTAGGACATACGCATACTGAAATAAGAACTCGAGCAAAACAACATAGTTTAAAGTTAAATCATTATCTGCAAACGATTGACTCAGATTAATTTTTTGAGTTTGTTGCATTAAAAAGCCCGCATGACTGCGGGCTCTTAAATAGATGTTATTTAATGTCTAAAATTAAACATCAAGATAATCTAAAATTCCTTCAGCAGCTTCACGACCTTCCCAGATTGCAGTCACCACCAAATCAGAACCACGTACCATATCTCCGCCCGCAAAGATTTTTGGGTTAGAGGTTTGGAATTTGAATTGTTGTTTTTCAGCTGCAATGACTCGGCCAGAACCATCTAACCCAATATTTGCATCTGCAAACCATTCTGCTGGGCTGGTACGGAAACCAAAAGCCAGCAATACCGCATCTGCGGGTAAAACTTCTTCAGAGCCTGGAATCGGTTCAGGGCTACGACGACCACGGCTATCTGGGTCACCCAGCTGGGTAGTCACAACTTTTACACCCGTCACTTTACCGTTTTCACCGACGATTTCGATTGGCTGACGGTTGAACTGGAAGTCTACCCCTTCTTCACGCGCATTCTTCACTTCACGACGTGAACCTGGCATATTTTCTTCATCACGACGGTAAGCACAAGTTACTGACTCTGCACCCTGACGGATTGAAGTACGGTTACAGTCCATTGCAGTATCACCACCACCTAAAACGATGACTTTTTTGCCCTGAACACTAATGTATTCAGATGGATCTTTTTCCCAGCCTTGTGTACGATTAACATTTGCAATCAAGAAATCTAGTGCATCATAGACACCATCAAAATCTTCACCTGCAAAGCCACCTTTCATATAGGTATAGGTTCCCATACCCATAAATACAGCATCATAATCAGCAAGCAATTGATCGATAGTGATATCTGTACCAATTTCAGTATTTAAGCGGAATTCAACACCCATGCCTGTGAAAATTTCACGGCGGCGTTTCATTACATCTTTTTCCATTTTAAATTCTGGAATACCAAATGTAAGCAATCCACCAATTTCAGGACGCTTGTCAAATACAACAGGTTTTACTCCATTACGGACTAAAATATCTGCACAACCTAAGCCTGCTGGACCTGCACCAATAATGGCAACTTTTTTGTTGGTCCATTTTACCGATGACATATCTGGACGCCAGCCCAAAGCAAAGGCAGTATCGTTGATATATTTTTCGGCATTACCAATGGTCACAGCACCAAAACCATCATTCAGGGTACAAGCACCCTCACATAAACGGTCTTGCGGACATACCCGACCACATACTTCAGGCAAAGTGTTGGTTTGATGGCAAAGCTCAGCTGCTTGGAAAATACGTCCTTCTGCAATCAGTTTTAACCAGTTTGGAATATAGTTATGTACGGGACATTTCCATTCACAATACGGGTTACCACAGCCTAAACAACGGTGGGTCTGGTTTGCTGCAACTTCCGCTGTAAAAGGTTTATAAATTTCCACAAACTCTGCTTTGCGGACATTAATATCTTTTTTCTCTGGATCTTGGCGTGCTACATCCAGAAATTGAAAGTCATTATTCAGGCGTTCAGCCATGTCTCTCTCCGTGGGTGAGCGTGGATAACTTCATTCGCTTGTGTATATCTGCGAAGTTATCCACACCTACCTAAAATTTGAGTAGTGGAATTATTGTGGATCTGCTTGAGTTGTTTTCAAAAGCGTTTGTAAATTAGCCGCTTTTGGTTTCACCAGCCAGAATTTACGGCTATAGAAATCAAACTCGTTGCGAATCTTGTACGCCCAAGCACTACCTGTTTCAGCAATGTGTTCATCTAAGATACGAAGTAAGAATTCTTGATGTTCTTCCATCGCTTCTGTAGAAATACGGTTTAATTCAATCAATTCGTGGTTGTAGTAATCAACAAAGTCGTTATCCAAGTCAAGTACATAAGCAAAACCACCGGTCATACCTGCACCAAAATTGTGTCCAACTTTACCCAGTACGGTCACGATACCGCCTGTCATATATTCACAGCAATGGTCGCCTGCACCTTCAATGACCGCAAACGCGCCAGAGTTACGTACAGCAAAACGCTCACCCGCTGTACCCGCAGCAAATAATTTACCGCCTGTCGCACCGTACAAACAGGTATTGCCGATAATTGCCGTTTCTTGAGTTTGGAATGGTGAACCTTTTGGTGGGAAGATCGATACTCGACCACCTGCCATACCTTTGCCCACATAGTCGTTTGCATCACCTTCAAGGCTGATATGCAAACCACCCGCATTCCAAACACCCAATGACTGACCCGCAGTTCCTTTTAAATTCACTTTAACAGGATGTGCTTCCATACTGAGGTTGCCATAACGTTTGGCAATTTCACCTGAAAGACGCGCACCAATTGAACGGTCACAATTCCCCACAGTAAAATGGAACTCACCACCAGTACTTGCTTCAATCGCAGGTAGCATTTCTGCCACCATTTTCTCGGCAAGAATACCTTTATCAAATGGTTCATTGCCTTGTACTTGGCAATATTGCGCTTTGCCTTCCGCAGATGGGTGTGATTCTAACAATGCACTTAAATCTAAATGTGCATGTTTATCCGTTTCACCTGGCAACATCTCAAGTAGATCAGTACGACCGATCAAATCTTTCAATGATGCAACACCTAAAGCAGCCAACCATTCACGTGTTTCTTCCGCAATAAAGTGGAAGAAATTAATCAGCATTTCTGGCTCGCCAATATAATGCTCTTGACGTAAATGATCTTGCTGAGTTGCCACACCTGTTGCACAGTTATTTAAGTGACAAATACGCAAGTATTTACATCCAAGTGCGATCATTGGGGTAGAACCAAAACCAAAGCTCTCCGCACCTAAAATCGCGGCTTTAACCACATCTAGACCTGTTTTTAAGCCACCATCAGTTTGTACACGTACTTTACCACGCAGGTCATTGACACGAAGTGCTTGATGCGCTTCTGAAAGCCCCAATTCCCATGGCGAACCTGCATGATGAATAGAGGATAAAGGTGAAGCCGCTGTACCGCCGTCATATCCAGAAATGGTAATGAAATCTGCATAGGCTTTTGCAACACCTGCTGCAATTGTTCCAACCCCAGGCTCTGATACTAACTTCACAGACACCATGGCTTGTGGATTGACTTGTTTTAAGTCAAAGATGAGCTGTGATAAATCTTCAATAGAATAAATATCATGGTGTGGTGGTGGTGAAATCAAAGTCACTCCTGGAACCGAGTAACGTAAACGCGCAATTAAGCCATTCACTTTACCACCCGGTAACTGACCGCCTTCACCTGGTTTTGCACCTTGCGCTACTTTGATCTGTAACACTTCAGCAGATGTTAAATATGCAGGTGTTACACCAAAACGACCTGAAGCAATTTGCTTAATTTTAGAGTTACGGATGGTGCCATAACGTGCAGGATCTTCACCGCCCTCACCCGAGTTCGAACGACCACCAATCGTATTCATTGCGATCGCAATGGCTTCATGTGCCTCTGGTGACAATGCACCTAAAGACATGCCAGCGGAGTCAAAACGTGGCAGAATTTCTTCTACGGATTCAACTGCTTCTAATGGAATAGAATGATCAGTTTTGAGTTTTAATAAGTCACGAATTGTCGCAATTGGACGTGTGTTCACCAACTCAGCGTATTCTTTAAAGTCAGCATAATTCCCTGAACGTACAGATTTATGCAACGCATTGATCACATCTGGATTAAATGCGTGGTATTCCTTATCAAAGACAAACTTGAGCAAACCACCTTGTTCAATTGGCTTACGTGCTTTCCAAGCAATATCTGCTAGTTTTTTTAAGTCATTTTCAAGGTCAATGAATGTTGCACCTTTAATACGGCTTGGCACACCTGTAAAGCACTTACTAACAACTTCTTCAGATAAGCCGACTGCTTCAAATAACTGTCCACCACGATAAGATGCGACTGTTGAAATCCCCATTTTTGAGAGGACTTTGAGTAAACCTTTATCAATACCTTTGCGGAAATTCGCTTGTGCGTGAATTGGATCACCCAATAATTCACCTTTTGCAATCAAATCATTGATCACATCATAAGCCAAATAAGGGTAAATCGCAGTTGCACCAAAACCTAAGATCACGGCAAATTGATGCGCATCACGTGCAAGTGCAGTTTCAACAATGATGTTTGCATCGGTACGTAAACCAGCATTAATCAAGAAGTGATGAATTGCACCCGTCACCATTGCTGCATTTGCAGGTAAAAAGCCTTCACGGATTTTACGATCTGAAATGACCAATAAGGTTTTGCCATCACGAATCGCTTGTGCAGCTTCTTCACAAATACGTGAAATCGCAGCTTCAAGACCTTCAGCTACAGGATAATTCAAATCGATATCTGCAATTTCGTAACCTTTACGACCAAGGGTACGAATCTGATGCATTTTAGAATTTGAAAGGACTGGGCTCGATACAATTAAACGATCTGCATGCTCTGGACCTTGTTCAAATACATTTTGCTCACGACCAAAACAGGTTTCCAATGACATGACAATTGATTCACGTAATGGATCAATCGGTGGATTGGTCACTTGCGCAAATTGTTGACGGAAATAATCTGTCACATGACGTACTTGACGAGACAATACCGCCATTGGTGTATCATCACCCATTGAACCGACAGCTTCCTGTCCACTTTCAGCGATTGGACGAAGCAGTTGATCACGCTCTTCAAATGTCACCATAAACATTTTTTGAGCCGCTTTAAGGTCATCACCTTTTAGGCCTTGATCACACAAATATTCTTCAAGCTCTGGACTACCTTGCAAGCGAACTGAGTTTTCACGTAACCATTCACGGTAAGGACGCATTTTTTTCAGATGATTGCTCACATCTTTGGTATCGAGCAATTTTCCAGTCAAGGTATCAATCACTAGGATTTGACCAGGACCTACACGACCTTTAGAGATCACATCTTCAGGTTCATAACCCCAGACACCAATTTCTGATGCCAAAGTGATATAACCATTCTTAGTGATCACCCAACGTGCAGGACGCAAGCCATTACGGTCTAGCATACAAATCGCATGACGACCATCTTGGATCACTAGACCCGCAGGGCCATCCCAAGCTTCCATATGCTTAGAGTTGAATTCATAAAACGCGCGTAAATCCGCATCTAATGTTTCAACGTTTTGCCACGCTGGTGGAACAAGCATGCGTAATGCACGGAATAAATCCATCCCGCCACCCACAAGCAGCTCAAGCATATTGTCCATACTTGATGAGTCTGAGCCTGTACGGTTTACAATTGGACTCAGTTCAGTAATGCCTGGCAATAATGGATTTTCAAATTTTGGTGTACGTGCCACTGCCCAGTTACGGTTTGCAGTAATGGTGTTAATCTCACCATTATGTGCCAAATAACGGAACGGCTGTGCCAATGGCCAACGGGGTAAAGTATTAGTCGAGAAACGTTGATGGAACACAACAATGTGTGAGTCCAAACGTTCATCAGCAAGGTCTGTATAGAATTCTGCAATATATGCAGGCATCATTAAGCCTTTATAGGTGATCACTGTAGAGCACAGTGTGGTCACATAAAAATAGGGATCAGCTGTTAATTGTTGTTCTGCACGACGACGTGCCATAAGTAACTTACGGTTAAATTCAACCTCAGTCACACCCATTGGACAATTGACAAAAATTTGTTCAAATGCAGGTAAAGACTGCATTGCGATTGAACCCAAGGCATCATTATTGGTTGGAACAACACGCCAACCAATCACACGACAGCCTTCTTCTTCAATTTCATGGGTTAGAATTTGCTTTGCATGGGCCGCAAGTGCTGGATCTAAATTTAAAAATATCGTCCCGACCGCAAAAATTTCACTCAGTGTAATGTCACTGATCTTTTTTGCTTCTTCACGGAAGAATGCTTTAGGCATAGCCAAGAGCAAGCCACAACCATCACCGGTCTTACCATCTGCGGCAATACCACCACGGTGCGTCATACAGCTTAGACTATGAATCGCGGTCTTGACTAAATCATGACTCGCATCACCCTGCATATGGGCAATCAAGCCGAAACCACAGTTATCTTTAAACTCATCCGGTTGGTATAAACCTTGAGCGGGAGCTACAGTGTTAGGCGATGGCATGTGCATAGCGTACCCTTCTTTCTACATAGGCCCATGAAAGGGCGAAAAACATTCGAACACTCAATTACGATTTTTAAGTATTTTCTTAGCTCAAGTAAACCACTGAGTCAGAATCGAATACCAGTCTGTTTTTACTTTAATTGCAAGATTGTTTTACAACTTCCGCACTGAAATAAAGCACTCAATCAGACTTAAATCGCACACCAACTGAATCATTTCGCTCCAAAACAGGGACAATCAACTCAATTAGCGCAACAATAAAGCAAAAAATATGCCAAATTTTATTTTTGTTCACCAAATCACTAAAAGATAGTGAAATAAAGATATTCTTTAAAATTCTAAGCGTCTTATAAAGGCATTTATAGCACCATTTTTGTGCAAATATAAAATTAAATAATTAATTCTGCTTCATTTTAGAGCTAATTTTAATTAAATGGATCACTGACTTCATGCTCAGCTGGCTTTTTATCAGCAGTAGCACCGGTTTCTTTATTGTTGCTTGAAGGCTGTGCACGAGATTGTGACTTTTGTACATCTACCACATTGCCAGATGCATCACGACGGGTAATTGTGGTTTTGGTGGTCTGATTTGCAGGAGCTGAACCTGTTAAAGAAGACAATGCTGATTTTGCTTGAGCCAATAGCGTTTCATCAACTACAGGTAAAGGTGCAGATTTTAATTTTACTTGATAGAGTTTATTTGCACTTGCCATTTCATCTGAGCCCAGATCATTGACTAAAGCACTATATTTTTCAAACTGGATCGCTTGAGGATGAATAGATGCAGGCAATTTTAAATTTAATTGTTGTAACTGGCTCTTGGCCTGATCATCACTTTTAAATAGACCATAGGCTAAAACATATTGCTCTGCTTGATCTTCACCGCTTAAACGGAAATAAATAAAATTTTTACGATCCGCTTGTTTCTGTAAAAAGCCCAAAATGACATCTTCATCTGAAGTCTTAAATAGCTCTATGGTCCAAGCTTTCTTATTTTCTTGAAAAAATTTTGTACCACGAAATTCTGCATCATGGCTACCCGCAGTCACAATACGTGTGGTCATTTCAAGTGGACGTACTTCATCCATCAAAGCGCCTAAATGCGATGTCGCAGCAACTTTTTCAGGTTGAATTTGAACTTGGGACTCTTCAATCGGATTGACCACAGTGACCAGATCTTTGGTGTCGGTCACTGCCCAAAAAATCAGTGCGACCAAAAGACAGATTAATCCACCAACCAACCAAATATATTGTCGAATATTTTGCCAATTTGTACGAATTGCTGCCATTTGGAACTAACCTTTTCTATAACTGATTCGCGAGAATCGCTTGTTTCATCAACTCAACATCAAAATCTTTAGTGATGATGGCTTGGCCGAGTTGTTTTATCAATATTAAACGAAGTTGACCATTTAATACTTTTTTATCATGTGACATATATGCCAAAAATTCATCGAGCGGAATTTTAGGACATGCTACAGGTAATTGAGCACGTTGTATGATTTTTTTTGTACGTTCCAGATCATCGGATGAAATCCATCCCATACGCTGAGATAAATCAGCAGCCATCACCATACCCGTTGCAATTGCTTCGCCATGCAACCACACCCCATAACCAAGATACGATTCAATGGCATGACCAAAAGTATGGCCTAAATTCAATAAAGCACGTTCACCTTGCTCTTTCTCATCATTAGCCACAATTCTTGCTTTATGCGCACAAGAACGATAAACCGCTTCAGCCAATAATTCTGGATTTTGGGCAATCAGCCCATCCATATGCTCTTCTAACCATGTTAAAAACTCTAAATCACCCAGTAACGCATATTTAATCACCTCAGCCAAACCTGCTGAAAGCTCACGTTCAGGCAAGGTTTTGAGTTGTGCCATATCAGCCAAAACCACTTGAGGTTGCTGAAATGCACCAATCATATTTTTGCCTAAAGGGTGATTAATTCCTGTTTTTCCACCAACACTTGAATCCACTTGAGATAATAATGTGGTCGGAACTTGGATAAAATATACACCTCGTTGGAAACAGGCTGAAGCAAAACCAGCCATATCACCAATCACTCCACCACCTAAAGCCAAAACCGTACAATCACGATTAAAACCAGCTTGAAGCAAAGCATCAAAAATCAAATTAAGGTGCTGGATATCTTTATATTTCTCACCATCAGGCAAAACACATGTTACAACCTGCTTACCCAATTGTTGAATTGCGTCAACATAGTGCGACAAATACAAAGGCTGAACTGTGGTATTTGTAACAATCATCACTTGATGTCCCTGAATATAAGGTTCAAGTAATGATTGAGGATTCAAATGACTACCAATAAAGATTGGATAACGACGTTCACCCAGTTCAACATGTAAAGTTTGCATGATTCTGCCAAATAACAATGAATGATAATTTACTGACTAAATAATTTCTTTTGAAACGATCAGTTGCAATATTCTCAGCGCTAAATCTCGCGCAGCACCCTGATTGGTTTCAATAATATAATGTGCAACATCTCTATATAGTGGATCTCGTGCTTTAAGTAGATCCTTTAACTTTTGCTCAGGATTCTCGACTTGTAATAAAGGACGATTTTTATCTCGATGTGTACGTAATAATTGGATTTCTACAGGGGTATATAAATAAATCACAATACCCCTATGCTTGAGATATTCTCGATTCATGGCTTGAGTGACAGCACCACCGCCTGTTGCAACCACTAAATTTTTTTTTGATGTGAGCTCATCAATCACGATTGTTTCTCTTGTACGGAAACCTTGCTCGCCTTCTTTTTCAAAAATCCAAGGAATAGATGCCCCAGTTTTTCTTTCTATTTCATGATCGCTGTCTAAAAACTCACGACTTAACAGTTCCGCTAGATGCCGACCAACTGTTGTTTTTCCTGCTCCCATGGGCCCTACCAAATAAATATTTGGTAGGGTTTCCAACTCTTTGCTTGGCAAGGAGTCACCTATCGAATTGCTTTCATTGAAAGTATATTAATGATTTCTGGTACGACTGTCATTAACAATTCTTGGTGTCACAAAGATTAGTAACTCTCGTTTATTCTCTGTTTTGGCATCCTTACGGAACAATCGTCCTAAATATGGAATATCGCCTAAAAATGGAACTTTGACTTGGTTCGTGGTATTTTCTTGTTCAAAAATCCCACCTAACACCACAGTTTCACCATTATCAACCAACACATTGGTATTGATCTCATTTTTATTCAGAATGATTTCACCATTCGGTGCCACACCACCACGTGCATCGCTGGTAATATTTAACTGCATTTGCACTTTCCCTTCCGGGGTAATACTTGGTGTAACATCCAGACTGAGCAAAGCATCTTTAAATGCTGTCGTGGCTGTAGCAGTACCACCTGCTGTTGATGTAGTCTGGTAAGGAATTTGTTGACCCGAAGCAACTTTGGCTTTTTGTTTATCAGCAGTCATTACTTTTGGTGTTGAAATCACCTCCCCATAGCCGTCAGATTGTAAAGCCGACAACTCTAGGTCCAACATAAAATCAGAAAGACTAATTAAACCAAATGCAATTTTACTTGCACCCGCAGTCGTCACGCCAAGATCGACGTTTAAATTATTACCATTAGTCCTATCAATGGTATATTTACCTTCATCATCTGGATCACGTAAATCCCAAAGTGTTTGATTACTTCCCCCAACCAATAAGTCATTATTCTTGGTAATCCCTTGAGATAAGATCCCCCACTTTACTCCCATTTCTTTGGTAAAATCTGTTGTCGCTCGAACGATACGTGCTTCAACCATGACTTGTTTTACCGAAATATCAAGTAAATCAATCATTTTTCGAACTTTATCGATATTATTAGCCGTATCGTTAATAATTAATGTATTTGTTCGTATATCTGCAACCGCACTTCCTCTTGAGCTGAGTAGGCTTTCTAAAGCTAAAGAATCTGTATTCGTGGTATTATTCGCCTGTGCATTTTTAGGATTTCTAGAGTCTTCGAGTAACTTTAGAACCTCGGCAACTTTTGCATAACTGAGTTGTATATATTCTGTTTGAATCGGTGCCAACTTAATACTTTGTGCAATTGCTTTAGCTTCATCTTCTTCAGCTTTAATCAACTCGGTGACAGGCGCAATCCAAATCACACTTCCATTACGGCGTTTGTCCAAATTCTTGGTTTTTAAAATGATATCTAAGGCCTGATCCCAAGGTACATCTTTTAAACGTAAAGTGATATTACCTTGAACTGAATCTGCAGCCACCATATTAATACTGGTAAAATCAGCAAGTAGCTGTAGCACACGGCGTACTTCGATATCTTGAAAATCAAGTGAGATTTTCTTACCGGTATAAGACTGACTTGAACTTGGGCGATTTACTTTATTTTCTACAGGACGCTTTAAACTCACGGTCAATTTATTTTCCGCTTGGAAGGCCATATATTCATAGCTACCCGCAGATTGAATGGTAATCACACCATTTGAACCGTCATTATAAGCATCCACTGAAGAAACTGGGGTTGCAAAGTCATTGACATTTAAACGACGAATTAAATGTGCTGGAATTTTATTCCCTAAGGTTCGAATAACAACTTTACTGCCTTGTTGTTGTACATCTACAGGGGTATTTGCACCAGACAGATTTACAATAACCTGGCCCTCACCCGCATTGCCTCGCTGGAAACCGATATCTGCAATGCCTTGATTTTGCTTATTCTGTGTAGATGCAGATGCTGCATAAGTCGGTAAAGTTGCAGCTTGATTAGCATTATTAATCTTTAAAATAAAGGTATTCCCTTCAACACGTGTTGTAAAAGAACCACTATTTTTTAAATTTACTGTTAAGCGTGAACGTTGATCATCGGCCGCAATATCTACAGTCGACGCTTCTTCACTCGCCACAGCAATAGATGATTGATTGATCGTTTGCTTCGCCTGATCAAAATCCAAAATCAGTCGAGATGGATTATCCAATTGATAGGCTTGAGGCTGTGGCGGTAAGCCATTAAACATCACACGAATTTCTGTACCTTGCCCCGGTATTTTCATCGGTACAATATTGGTCATGGTTGTTTGCGCTGCTGCAACCTGCATAATCGCAATTGACACTGCCGCCATAGTAAATTGACGAAGTTGACTATTCATAAACTTACCATCCCCGTTAAAGATATTTTTCAAACTCTTTTTCATTTTTATTCCTTTATTCCGTTTTAATCTATTGGACCGATTAGAACTAGACTCCGTGGTCTTTCTATATAACCGTCTCGACCATCTGGAACGATTTCCAATAAATCAATACGGGTCGGCGTAATTTCAATAATTCGCCCCTGATTCATACCCATGTAATTGCCAAGTTGAACTCGCTCAATCTCACCGTCTGGTGTTTTGATCAAACCCACGGTCTGTCCAACAGCCCCTTTCATACTTCCTTTCAGTGTTAACGACTCTAAAGGATAGCTTTCAAGCGGCTGTGGTTGTCTTGAAAAATTCGGGTAGACGCGCTTGCCAGACATGATTTTCAATTCATTTGCCAATGAGTTTGGCAAAAATGGGCTGCGTAATTGTTGAGCTGAATAATTGAAACTTGGTACTGGATTAAATACTGGTGCAGGCTCAATCGGCATTGGTTGCTGATTTCGAATATTTGCCATCTCTTGATTAACAGCGTCAATACGAGAGTCACACCCCACCAGCAATAGCGCAAACGAGATTCCACAAACTATTTTACTGAGCTGGTTCATTGTGGCGTCCCTCCTTGCTGAGGTGTCGTTGTTGTCTGCGCAGCATTCGCTGATTTATTTATTTTCTGCTCATCAGCTCCAATATAACGATAGGTTTTTGCTTTAATTGTATAGTCAATCACTGGCACATCAGATTTATTGTCTTGACTAGGTGTTCCTGTAATTGTGAAATCATGCAAAGTGACAATACGTGGTAAAGCAGCCAAACTACTTACAAAACTGCCAAATGAATGATAATCCCCTGTTGCATCAATCGAGATTGGCTGCTCAATAAAGAACTCCTGCTTCACTTCTGGTTCTAATTTGATATTTTTAAATTTCAAACCCGAACTTACCCCTGTCACATTAATATCTTCAACCAGACTCGGAATTTCAGTTTCTTTAGGAAGTTGTTCTAATTGCTGATTAAAATTTGCTTCCATTTGTTGCAGTTGTGCTTGATATTGCTGCAAGTTTCTTAATTTAGAGTCTTTTTCTTTAAACTCAGTTAATAAGTTTTGCTCAACTGTACGAGCTTGATCAATTGCATCTAGTTTAGGTTTAATTGCTAAAAAATAACCAATTGCACACACCACAAAAAACAAGAATACCCAACAGGTGACTTTAACGGATAAAGGCCAACTGCCATAATTATTCATATCCAAGGTATTGAACTGTTGAAAAAACTTCTCAACAGTCATCTTGTTCTTTTTTGGAGCATCATTTACAGATGATTCTAATTGCTCAAAATCTTCACGACTCATTTTGCACCCCCAGCAGCTGAAACTTGTTCAGCTTTCGTCGCATCCCCATCTGCAGTAGATGCTATTTCACCTAAATCTACAGTCACCACAAAACTTCCATATGATTCTTCTACACGAGGAATCACTGAAGTCTGTCCTTTATTTTTATTTTCATCTGCAGCTAAGAATGAATTCATAAATGCATTTCGATACCATTCAGACGCCTCTAATCCACGCAACAATTCAGCAACTGTATTTGGACTTTCAGCTTTCCCCTCAATGGTAAATTTATCACCCACACGACTAAATTTTGTGATGTACATTTGTGCAGGGACAATTCGAACCAACTCATCAACGAGGCGAACAATCACAGGACGCTGACCTTGTAAGCCTTGGATCAGTTTCATACGTTCAATAATGGCATTACGACGTTCTTGTAAACCATCTAAAGTTTTTAATTGCGTATCTAAATTTTGATTGGTACTGGTCACCAATTGATTGGCTTGCTCCTGATCTTCTAACTTATGATCAAAATAGAACCACGCCAATAACACTGTCACCAAGCCAATCAGTGCAACCCCAACACATATCGCAACGAATTGCTTCTTCTTCTGTTCTCTTAGCTCATCACGCCAAGGGAGTAAGTTAATCTTTGCCATTAATCAAAACTCCTCAAAGCTAAACCACATGCAACCATTAATGAAGGTGCATCATTTTCTATTTTTTTTAAGTCAATTTGTGGCGAAAACCCCATCTGTAAAAAAGGATTTGCAATCGTGACGCGATAACCGAGTTTTTGTTGTAATAATTTTGCCAAACCAGGAATATTGGCATTACCACCCGCCAATAAAATATGGTCGATCTCGTTAAACTGAGAGGATGAAAAGAAGAACTGTAATGAACGAGCAGCTTGTTGTACAACTGCTTCTAAAAATGGCATTAAAACTTCTGTTTCAAAATCGTCAGGTAAAGTCCGATCTTTTTTGGCCCGACCAGCTTCATCATAAGACAAACCATAACGGTTCTGTACATCTTGAGTCAGCTGCTTGCCACCAAAAACTTGCTCTCGGGTATAAATGATCTTGCCATTTTGCATCACAGACAAAGTAGTCATGGTATGGCCGATATCTAGGATACCCACAAGATTTACACCGATTGGCAAGGTATCGGAAAAGACCTCAAAAGCACGCTCAATTGCATAACTTTCTACATCTGCAATTTTAGGTGATAAGCCTGCGATTTCTAAAACTTCAACACGAGAATCGATATTCTCTGCACGTGTTGCAACAAGTAACACATTGACTCGATTTGGATTTGCCAGCTTATCTTTTAACACTTCAAAATCTAGACTGACTTCATCCAACGGGAAAGGGATATATTGTTCAGCATCCATTCGAATCTGAACTTCTCTTTCCTCATCCGACATATCTGCATCCATTTCGATGATTTTGTGAATCACCATAGATGTAGGTACAGCAACCGCAACATTTTGCGATTGAGGATTGCCAATATTGACTGCCCTTTCCAACGCATCAGCAACTGCTTCAGGATTAAGAATGTTTTTTTCAACAACACTCCCATCCAGCAGTGGACTTAATCCATAACTTTCAACCCAGTAACGACCGTTCTTAACAGAGAGCTCTAAAATCTTTACAGTAGTAGAACTAATATCTACTCCTATTAACCCCTTATTTGGCTTACGATATAGTCTAAGCACGATTGATTTCCTATTATTTTTTTATCCCCAATAAATAACACAAACCGACTGCATTTGGTCTTAATTTTTTACAGATACAATATCCCATCTAACAATCCATCACATGAGAAGCTATACTGAACGCAATTAGTTTGCCATTAGCTATTATTAAAACTTACTTGTTATGAAAAAGCTATCTTGTTCAGGTTATATTCATCCCTTTTTTTTGCTGATTATCATTATTTTAGTCGCAATTCCGATGGGCTTTTATGGAATGTATCTATATATTGCCCCATCACTACCAGAAATGAGCTCTTTAAAAAAGGCGCCATTGCTTAAACCTTTGCAAGTTTATTCAGCAGATAATCAGCTGATCGCTGAATATGGTGGCAAGCTTTCGGTGCCTGTTGAGTACAATCAGATCCCCCCACATTTCATTCATGCCTTCCTTGCTGCTGAAGATTCATCGTTCTTCGAACATAGCGGGATTAGCTTTAAAGGCTTAGGGCGTGCCGTGAGTGAAAGTGTCACTGGGTCAAATGTACAAACAGGTGGCTCAACAATAACCATGCAGGTGGCTAAAAATTATTATTTATCCCCTGAACGAACACTTAAGCGCAAACTTACTGAAGTTTTTTTGGCACGTAAAATAGAACAAAATCTATCGAAAGAAGAAATTTTATCTTTATATGTCAATAAAATCTTTTTGGGTAAAAATGCCTATGGTATTGCTGCTGCTGCAAAAATTTATTATGACAAAAGCTTAGATCAACTCAGTGTCGCACAAATGGCGATGATTGCAGGCTTACCTAAAGCACCGTCAAAATACAATCCTGTAGTGAATCCTGAACGCGCCTTAGAACGCCGCAACTGGATTCTAGGTCGTATGTTACAACTCGGCTATCTTAAACAAGCAGAATACGAAAAAGCTGTCGCTGAACCAATTAACCTAAGTATGCCTGATCGCGGCTTAAGTAATCGATTTCCCTATGTAGGCGAAATGGTTCGTTCAGAATTGGTTGAAAAGTTTGGTGAACAAGCAATTGATTCGGGTTATAAAGTTTATACAACCGTAAACAGCCAACGCCAACAATATGCAGAAGATGCAGTACAAAAAGGCTTGGAGGATTATGATCGTCGTCATGGATGGCGTGGTGCTGAAGCACATGATAAACCTTTAAAACAATTCATCCCTTATGCCAATACCTACCCTGCAGAAGTCATCAAAGTAGGCAGCAATAGTTTTGATGCCAAAATGCAAGATGGTTCTACAGTGACTGTGCCTTGGTCTGGTATGTCTTGGGCAAGAAAATATATCAATGCCAATGCAGTGGGTGGTGCACCAAGCCGCGCTTCGCAGATTGTAACTGTTAAAGATATTATCCGTTTACGTCCCAATGAAAATAAAACCGCGTGGTCATTGGTTCAAACCCCGAAAGCACAAGGTCAACTGATTGCAATCAACCCCAATGATGGTTCAATTGAAGCAGTGGTGGGTGGATACAACTTTTACCAATCCAAATTTAACCGCGCAATACAAGGCTGGCGCCAACCAGGTTCAACCATTAAGCCATTTATCTATGCACTGGCGCTTGAACGCGGTATGACTCCATACACCATGGTCAATGACAGTCCAATCACCATTGGTCGTTGGACACCTAAAAACTCTGATGGTCGTTATTTAGGCATGATTCCTTTGCGTCGTGCGTTGTACTTATCTCGTAATACCGTTTCTGTGCGTTTATTACAAAGCGTAGGTGTAGAACGTGCGCGCCAATTATTGATGGATTTTGGCCTGCAAGAAGATCAAATCCCGCGTAATTTCACGATTGCGCTGGGTACTCCACAAGTACTTCCTGTTCAAATGGCAACAGGCTATGCCGCAATTGCCAATGGTGGATATCGCATTCAACCGCATTTCATCAGCCGTATTGAAGATGCTTATGGCAAAACCATTTATGAAGCAGCGCCTGAATATGCGTGTATTCCATGTATCAATCAAAAAGAAACTGTGGCCAATACTGCAACCACCCCTGATGACGAGGCCATTGAAGGTACAAACATTACAGTGGATGAGGTTCAAACCCCTTTAAGCAAAGAAGAACAAAGTAAATATCGTCAAGCACAACGGATTTTAAAATCACAATCTGCTTTTGATATGGCAAATATTCTTCGTGACGTGATTGTGCATGGTACTGGTCGTGCAGCACTTAAAATTGGTCGCGATGACATTGGCGGTAAAACAGGGACAACCAACGATGCTAAAGATGCGTGGTTTGCTGGCTTCAATGGCAAATTAGTTGCGATTGCTTGGGTCGGTTTTGACCAGCCTTCAACTCTCGGTCGTCGTGAATATGGTGGGATCGCAGCCCTGCCAGTTTGGACAGGTTTTATGGGTAAAGCGTTAAAAGACACGCCATCTGCTTGGGTACATTTTGACAAAAATGCCAAAGCACCAATCTCTCGTGAAGAACGTAATCAAACACAAGTTGAAGGTGTGACTCAAAACGAAGGCTATGGTTCATCACCACCTTTAGCACGTCCAATCTTTAAACCTGCGCCTGTTACACCATCACGTAATTCATCAAATGACTTTGAAGACTTACCTGATGAAGGTACAGATCAACCGCTCAAACCGAACAAAGTAACACCGCCTGCAATGAATCAAGGCAGTGCGAAACGAGAAAGTGATTCTCTTGAGAATTTGATTAATGAAGTTCAATAATTAGTTTCTCAAATAAAAAATGCCATCGATTGATGGCATTTTTTATGGCTTAAATTTCTATTATTTTTTCTGAAAAATATAAATTTGAAAGGCTGCCTTTAACGTCGTTTTAACTTGTGCTTCCAAAACTAAACGCTTTTCAGGTTTTGCTTTATAAGCATAAGGGGTCATCGCAATCAGATTTTTGAGTTGTGCTTGATCCAACTCAAACGTTGTTTCGATAATCGGCTGCTCTATTAACTCAAAAGATGCTTGTAATTGTTCAACAAACTTTTGCGGCTCATGGGCTTTAACTTCATCAAACAAACCCTCACGCATGGCATATAAATGCTCTGGTGCAGGTGTTACCACCATCAAATAAGCCTTTGGCTTAAGTACTCGGAGTATTTCTTCTTCTGGGATCGGGCTAAATAAGCTAGTACACAAATCAATCGAATGATCCAAAACAGGTAGCGTCGCTCCTGTCCCCACAATCCATGTCACATCTTTATTGAGTTTTGCAGCAACCTGAACTGCATTTTTTGCAATATCAACCCCAATACATTGCATCACTTGATGTTGCATTGCATCAGTATAGTAGCCTTCACCACAGCCGATATCCAGCAAGTTTTCAACCCTTAACTCACGAATTTTCTCAACCACGGCTTGCTGTAAAGGTGCATAAAATCCACCACTTAAAAATCCACGGCGTGCTTGTACAGATTCAGGGGTATCCCCTGGATTTTTACTATGCTTATGTTGTACTACATGTAAATTTACATAGCCTTGTTTTGCCACATCATAACTATGATTATTTACACAGCGCCAAGTCCGATCCGATAGGCTCAATGCCTCACGACATACAGGGCACATCAACAAATTCATTGTATTCTCCAAAAGATATTTTTAGGCCATAAAAAAGCCGGCAAATGCCGACTTTTCAAATCACTTTGGCTTAACGTAATTTTAATGTCATTAGACCTAAAACTACCAGCATAATTGTGATAATCCAAAAACGGATCACCACTTGAGTCTCACGCCAGCCTTTTTTCTCATAATGATGATGCAACGGCGCCATAAGAAATACACGTTTATTGCGCATACGTAATGATCCGATTTGTAAGAATACCGAGATTGCTTCTACCACAAAGACCCCGCCCATAATTGCAAAGACGATCTCTTGACGAACCATTACCGCGATAGTGCCCAGCATTGCACCCAATGATAATGCACCGACATCTCCCATAAAGACTTGGGCAGGATGCGCGTTATACCAAAGAAATGCTAAACCTGCTCCAATCATTGCAGCACAAATAATCACCAGCTCAGAGGTATATTTTACATAGGGAATATGTAAATAATTGGCAAAGCGTATATCACCTGCCAAATATGCAAAAACACCTAAACCAGCGGCAACCAAAACAATCGGCATGATCGCCAGACCATCTAAACCATCTGTCAAATTCACTGCATTTGATCCACCATTAATGACCAAATAAGTAAAAATAATGAAGCCAATACCCAATGGAATTGAGGACAATGGAATACTCAGATTTTTAAAAAATGGAATCAATAAATCCAGCATATTCGCTGTATGTACAGGACTGTCTTGCTGAGTTGCAATGATATACAACGCAATACCCGCCCCCAAAGAGCCAACTGAAGTCCAAAAGAATTTCTTCTTGGCAGGTAAACCTGCATTGTCTTTATAACGGACTTTAATCCAATCATCTGCCCAACCTACAGCACCAAAGATCACCATAACAGCCAAGACGATCCACACATAAGGATTGGATAAATCTGCCCAAAGCAAGGTACTGATTCCGATTGAAAGCAGAATTAAAATCCCGCCCATTGTTGGTGTACCCATTTTTTTGGCATGATTTTCAGGTGCATATGAACTGACAGCCTGACCATATTTGAGCGCTTGTAATTTACGGATCATGACTGGTCCCAAGGCCCAACCAATCGCAAGTGCAGTCAGTACACTGAGCAATGCTCGTAACGATAAGTATCGAACAACTTGGAACGCGTTCTCATAACCCGCCAAGTGTTGAAATAACCAATACAGCATTAAACTTTCTCCATCAAATCAGCCATCAACGTTTCCATATGGGTATAGCGAGAACCTTTAAACAGGAAACTCATGGACTGTGGTTGATGTGTTGCAATTAAACTTAACAATAAAGGTAAAGCTTGTTCTTGGCTAAGAAAAGCTTGTAATTTTTTACCATATTGAGTGCTTCGCGCACCTTCTTGTGTAGCAGGAGCAAACTCCCCTACCGCGACAACAAATTGGATCCCATCCACTGAAACCAGATCACGACCCAACATATAGTGTTGCTGCGCAGCAGTATCGCCCAGTTCACCAATATCGCCAATCACCATCACTTTGATGCCTTGCTGTTGCGCAAGTACTTCTGCTGCTGCACGCATTGAAGTCGGATTGGCATTATAGGTATCATCAATAAATAAATGCTTGTGCTTATGAATAAAATTCAAACGCCCTTTTGCACCTTGTGCCGACTCCAAGCCGATTACAATATCGTCTAAATCAACGCCAATCGCCAAGGCAAATGCAGTCGCTGCTTCTGCATTATGGACATTATGTTCGCCTGCAAAAGGAAGATTGATTGTTCTTGCACCTTGAGGTGTATTAAGGGTAAAGATTGCAGACTGTGCGTGTAACTGAACATCTGTCGCAAAGACCTCGCCACCCTGACCAAAACTTAACACTTGCTCCGTGTCTACCACTTGACGAATCGTATCGGTAAAATCATCCTGAGCAGGAACAATTGCTGTTCCAGCTTGATCAATATGACGGTAAATTTCAGATTTGGCACGGCAAATTCCATCACGTCCACCAAATTCGCCTAAATGTGCAGTTCCAATATTTAAAATACCGGCAACATGTGGCTGCACAAGATTTGAGGTGTAATCAATTTCACCTTGATGGCTTGCACCAAGTTCCATCACCGCATATTGATGCTCTGAACGCAGCTCCAATAACATCATTGGCACACCAAGATCATTATTTAAATTGCCACGTGTAATCAAGGTCGGGGCTAAACGTGAAAGAATACTCCCCAACATTTCTTTGGTGGTGGTCTTGCCACTACTGCCTGTAAGTGCAATCACTTTTAATTGTGGATGTTGAGCACGACGATACGCGCCTAAATGCCCCAATGCCAAACGTGTATCTGCCACGACAAGTTGACAGATATTTACATCAACAGGATGGCTCACGATGGCAATTTGGCAGCCATTCGCAGCCACTTGAGCAACAAAATCATGTGCATCAAAACGCTCACCTTTGAGCGCCAAAAAAGCATCACCTAATTCAGCATGACGTGAATCAGTCAAAATACGTTTAATTTCACCTTGTGGTGCTTGATCTAAATACCAATAACCTTGAGTTGCTTCAGCAAGTTGTGCTGCTGACCATGGCTCCAAAGGCACAGTACTGGTGGTAGAGGTGTGCATCTCTTATTCCTAATGAGCTGGATAAGCTGAATTGGGTTTATGGTGTTGTGCATCTATTGCCGATTGCACTTCAACGACATCGTCAAACCAATGACGAACACCATCAATTTCTTGATAATTTTCATGCCCTTTTCCGGCAATCACAACAATATCGCCTGATTGGGCATGCTTTACTGCATATTTGATTGCTTCACGGCGATCACGAATTTCGTGAACCTCATGCTGGCTAAAATCAATTTCATGCTTCATATCGGCAAAAATTTGCTCAGGATTTTCGGTACGCGGATTATCTGATGTGATCATCACAGGATTGGCTTGTTCCAAAGCCGCTTTGGTCATTAATGGGCGTTTACCGCGATCACGATCACCGCCACAACCAAAGACAGCCCAAAGCTGATTTTCAACATGACGTTTTAAGGTTTTTAAAACCTGAGTTAAAGCGTCTGGTGTATGTGCATAATCCACCACAAACAGACGATCCTGATCACGAATCACCTGCATACGTCCAGGTGCACCTTTTAAGCTGGGTACAGTTGCGATAAGTTGTTTTAAATCAAAACCTGCTTGTTCAGCAACAATTAAACTGGCCACCAAATTTTCAATATTAAAATGCCCAAGCAATGGGCTATTCACTGTAAATTCAGCTTTGGCTGTTTTGAGATGGAATGTTGCCCCATCTAGGCTATATTTAATCCCAAATACTTGGTAATCAGCCGCTTTAGAGGTTGAATAAGTCAATACTTTCGGATGTGACAGATTACTGCTTGCCGCATTCATCATTAGATCTGCATGCGCATCATCTATGTTAATTACTGCAACTTTTAACGCAGCAAATTTAAACAGCAATGCTTTCGCTTCAGCATAGGCTTCAAGCGTCCCGTGATAATCCAAATGATCTCGACTTAGATTACTATATGCAGCAATCTCAATATCACAACCATTTAAACGACCTTGTTCCAAACCATGCGAGCTTGCCTCAATTGAAGCGAATTCAGCACCTTGCATAGCAAAATCATGCAGAAAATTTTGTAAATGCAACGCATCTAAAGTGGTATGCGAAGACGCTTCTAGGTTTGGCAAAATCCCGTTCCCCGTAGTTCCCATCACTGCACATTTTTTATTTTGTAATGCCAGTAATTCAGCAACGAGACGTGAAATCGTGGTTTTACCATTGGTTCCAGTGACTGCAAGAATTTGCGCAGCTTTTACTGGGGATGTCGCTTGTAAATATTGTTTTTGCCATTGTCCCATCAAGTGACGCACATCTGGGCAGATCAATGCAGATTCAAAACCTAAATCTGTTTCACTAATAATGCCCAATGCGCCTTTGTCTAAAGCGATTTGAGCAAATTGTGCGGTTTTTTCTGGTTGCGAATAACTGGTCAAAGCAATAAAAATTTGCCCTTGTTGTACATAACGACTATCTAGAGAAAAGCCATTAAATGACTCAGACATCCAAGCCTTTGTATTATCAACTTTATAAATATCTTGAAAATTAATCATTATGGTTTACCTATGGCTTGGCCTTAGCCGTTTCAAGAGGTTTATCTAGAGGCACATTCATTAAACGTAAAGATTCTTGCATAATTCGAGCAAACACTGGAGCGGCAACCAAACCACCATAGTATTGTCCACGCGGATTTTCGACTACAACAATAACGGCCAAACGAGGATCACTAATCGGTGCCACACCGGCAAATAAAGCACGGTATTCAGTATTCGAATAACCTCTATGGTCAGGGCGCAACTTGTGTGCTGTACCTGTTTTACCACCCACGCGATAGCCGGGAATATTGGCTTGTTTTGCAGTACCACCAGGCATCGTAACTTGCTCTAACATCAACAAAACTTCATCAGCAATTTTAGGCGCTAAAACCTGTTTGCCTTTGGGCTGATCATTTAATTTATAGAGACTTAAAGGATATTCCACACCATGATTGGCCAACATTGCATAGCCTTGCGCCAATTGTAAAATCGTAGCATTTAAACCATAGCCATAAGCCATTGTGCCAATTTGCGAAGAATTTAACTTTTCAGGTGGAAGCACTAAACCTCCACTCTCACCTGGGAATTTAACCGCCGAACGCTGACCAAATCCGACCTTTCTAAAGAAGCTTGGCAAGGTTTCTTTTGGTAAAGACAAGGCAATTTTTGCCGAACCGACGTTCGAGGATTTAATAATCACACCAGTAACGGTCAATGAACCATAGTTATGTGTATCACGAATGGTATGGGAACCTAAACGCATCGAACCTGGGCTGGTACTAATCACCGAGTTTGGGGTATATTTGCCACTTTCCAAACCCGCTGCAATGGTAAAAGGTTTCATGGTTGAACCAGGTTCAAACATGTCAATTGCACCACGGTTACGCATGGCATCTTTATTACTTAAGCCATTTTTATCGTTAGGATTATAAGAAGGCCAACTCGCCATAGCCAGAATTTCGCCCGTTTTTACATCCACAGCAATTGCGGAAGCAGAACGTGCATTATTGGCAACACCCACCGCAGTCAACTCACGATACATAATATATTGCAAACGTGAGTCGATACTTAAGGTGATGTTCTCCCCTGCTTTCACTTCTTTCACGACTTCAGGGGTGGTAATACGGTTACCATGTTTATCACGAGAAATCTTTTGCTCACCATCTTCACCAGCCAGACGGGAGTTTAACTGCATCTCTAAACCTTCAATCCCCGTCCCTTCACTATTGGTGAGACCAATAATTTGCGCATTGGGCTGCGGCTGAGGATAATAACGTTTGTAGGTTTTCTCGGCATAAACGCCAGCAAATTTATGTTGGGTAATAAAATCTGCTTGTGGTGGCGGAACTTCTTTTTTAAGTACCAAATAACGAGAACGTGGACGTTCATTTAAACGTTTTTTTAAGTCTGCACGATCAAGACCGACCGCATCTGCCAATTCATCTAAATTTAAATTTTCATCAGGCAATTGGCGTTTGAGTTTACGACTGTTGGGTGTCTTCTGTAATTCAGCCGTGATGGTATCAAACTGTTTTTTAGTCTCAAAATATTCACGTGGATCAATCACCACTTTCATGATTGGAGAACTGATTGCCAAAGGCACGCCATGACGATCACTAATCACACCACGCATGGCTTTTAATGTTTCAGAACGTAGAATGTTGGCATTGGCTTTATTTTGTAAAAAGTCTTTATTAATCACTTGCACATAAAATGCACGTCCGACCAAGCCGACAAAACATAAAAGCACCACGCCCCACATTAAATAGAAACGCCACATATCTATCGATACAGTACTTTTCTGGGTAATGGATGGCTGCTTTTTACGTGGCTGCCGAGTCGGTTTAGTTTGCTTATCTGCCATACAGATGCCTTACTTCTTCTGCTCTGATTCAGTTGGTAATGAAATGACAACTGTTTGCGCAGCTGGCGGTGAATACATTCTCAATTGTGTTACTGCGCGTGTTCCTATTTGCGCAGTTGCACCAAATGTTTGTTGTTCAATGAGCAAACGTCCCCATTCCGCATTGATATCTTCACGTTCACGCATATAACTATTTAAATCACGAAAATCATGACGATAAGCAAAGACTTGCAACACCACCATAAAGGCACTGATCAACACTGCAACAACCAATACGCCATAAACAATCGCTTTTTTTATTGCCAGCTTATGACTTGATTCTTCTATAATTTCTTGTTTCATTCTGCGCCTTTTTGTTCTAAGCGTTCTGCAACTCGAAGCCAAGCACTACGTGAGCGAGGATTGGCTTTGACTTCTTCCTCACTGGCACGAATTCTGTCTACTTTTTTCAGTCGACGAGTATCTTGTACTTTTTGAGGCAATCCCCAACCATTATCTTCTGGCAACGTTGATTCTTTTTGAATAAATTGTTTAATAATCCGGTCTTCAAGTGAATGGAAACTAATGACGGCTAAACGTGCATTTGATTTTAACAAATCTACGGCTTGAGGTAAAAAGGTATGTACGTCATCGAGTTCTTTATTAATTTCAATACGAATAGCTTGGAATGTCCGTGTCGCAGCATGTTTATTCTTTTCCCACTTTGGATGCGCAACTTTCACAATTTCCGCTAATTTTCCAGTGGTTTCAATATAACCTGCTTGCTTAATCGCACGTGCAATACGACGACTATAACGTTCCTCACCATATTGAAAAATCACATTGGCCAAATGTTCTTCGTCTACATCCACTAGCCAATCTGCGGCTGTTTGTCCTTGAGAATTATCCATACGCATATCAAGTGGTCCATCTTTCATAAAACTAAAACCACGGTCTGCTTGATCTAGCTGTGGTGATGACACCCCTAAATCTGCCATAATCCCATCGACTTGATAAATATCTAATTGATTTAATTCTTGTTGTAAATCTGCAAAACTGGCATGAATAATTTTAAAACGAGGATCTTCTTTTTCTAACTGATATGCCACTTCTAACGCTTGTGGGTCTTTATCAAAAGCATAAACTTTTGAATGCTCATCTAATTTAGACAACAATAAACGGGTGTGTCCACCACGTCCAAATGTCCCATCCACGTAAATTCCTGTATTGCGATCTGCAAGTAAAGCATCGACAGTTTCATGTAGTAATACAGAAATATGAGACATAATTATGATTTCAGTTTAAGCAAAAAAAGTAACTGCACATTATTACCTTGTTTTGCCAAAGCTCCAAACGACTTTTTGTAGGGAAATATTACTTTTTATAGAGAAAACCGTTTTAAAGTGCTTTTTATAAAAGTTCAGTACAAAAAATAGCGCATCCATCCTGCGATAAAGCGCTATCGTGTCTTGAGCATTTTTACATCACCATTGTCAAAATACGCTGAAACACGCCAACCTTGTCGGAGATAAAATTCAAAAGCACGACTTTTTTGATCGGTTTCCAAGCAAATTTCTTGAAAATATTCAAATAATAAATCTTCTGCTTTTTTCAAAAGCGCAGTTCCGACACCTTTGGCTTCAAAATCAGGGTGGACAAACATGGCAAATACGCTGCCGTCAGTTAAATCTGCGATCGAAAAACCACACACTTGATGCTGCAGCTCTGCAAGCCAGACAGTCGAAGTATTTTGAATTAAATCCAATATGACCAACTCAGTGATACCCAGTTCAGTCAGTTGTTGTTTTGACAAATGGTTTTCTTTGACTGACGTTCGTATATCAAAAATAACCTCAATATCATCTTCAGTCGCGAGTCTTAGCGTAATATCCATAGTTTAAATTGATTACTCACTTTGATATTAGTCTAACTGATTCATAACAGAATGAAAAAACCTCCTAAAAGGGAGGTTGATTCAATCAAAATAGTGGATGTTTAGCGTTTGCTATTATAAATCTGATCAAAAACACCGCCATTGGCAAAGTGAGTTTGCTGTGCTTTTGCCCAACCACCAAAGACTTCATCGATGGTAAATGTTTTCAGTTCAGGGAATTGGTTGGAATATTTAGCTAAGATTTTTGCATTGCGCGGACGATAGAAATGACGTGCTGCCATATCTTGACCTATTGGAGAATACAAATAGTTAATATAACCCGTTGCTAACCATTTATTGCCATTCTTCTCTACTGTTTTATCAACAATTGCCACTGACGGTTCAGTCAAAATTGACATCGATGGATAGACAATATCAAATTTATTGCCAGATGCTTTCTTACTCACCATGGCTTCATTTTCCCACGTCAGTAAAACATCACCAATCCCACGTTCAGCAAATGTGGTCATCGATGCACGTGCAGCTGGATCCATAACTTTTACGTTATGGTACATCTTAGAAACAAACTCACGTGCTTTAGCATCATTACCACCTGGTTGTTTAAGTGCATAGCCCCAAGCTGAAAGATAGATCCAGCGCGGTAAACCGCCTGTTTTAGGGTTAGGGGTAATGATTTGTACACCAGGTTTGGTCAAATCTGTCCAATCCTTGATGCCTTTGGGATTACCTTTACGTACTAAAAACACAACGGTAGACGTATACGGTGCTGAGTTATTTGGAAATTCTTTTTCCCAACCTGGATTAATTTGACCTGATTTCACAATTTCATTGATATCATTGGCCAAAGCCAAGGTCACTACATCACCTTTTAAGCCATCAACCACAGCACGCGCTTGTTTTCCTGAACCACCATGTGATTGTTTAAAATCAACAGTCTTACCTGTACGAGATTTCCAGTAAGCACCAAATGATTTATTAAACTCATCATAAAACTCACGTGTTGCATCATAAGACACATTTAAAAATTCACGGTCAGCAGCATAGCTTGCTGTCGTTGCAACAGTTAATCCTGTCGCAATAACCACAGCACTCATCAGTGCTTTAAAATTAGTTTTCATATTATGAGTGCTAACATCGCTAAAATTATTCTAAATATATGAAATAAGCGAATAAACTTCAATCAAAAAGCGAAATACCAGCAAACTCAGCACAGATTAAAAATCAATCTATAGTTTTAATTGATGAAAGCGCTCAACATCGCTGTAGTTTATATTTTGTCTGTTTTATTTATTTTTTATCGCAAATGTATCAAGCTAAAAAAAGCCCCCTTTGATCAAAGAGGACTTGTTTGTATTTGATTCAAATTACTTTTCAGCCGTAAATTGATCGTAAATTCCCCCATTGGCAAAATGGGTTTTTTGCGCTTTTGCCCAGCCGCCAAAAACTTGATCTATGGTAAAGAGTTTAATTTTTGGAAATTTTGCCGCATATTTACCCGCAGCTTTGGCGTTACGCGGACGGAAATTATATTTTGCTGCCAAGTCCTGCCCTACTGGTGAATAAAGATAATTTAAATAGCCTTTTGCTAAATTACGATTACCATCTTTATCAACCACTTTATCGACGATTGCGACTGAAGGCTCAGCTAGGATTGAAATGGATGGATAAATAATTTGATATTTATCTTTATCTGGACCAGACGTCGCCAAAATTGCTTCATTTTCCCAAGATAACAAAACATCGCCAATACCACGATCCGCAAATGTTGTGAGCGAGCCACGTGCGCCTGAATCTAACACTTTGACATTTTTATATATTTGTTTGACTAATTCACGCGCTTTTGCATCATTGCCACCCGGTTGTTTTAATGCATAACCCCACGCTGATAAATAAATCCAGCGCGGCGCACCACCTGTTTTAGGGTTTGGTGTAATAATTTCAACCCCAGGTTTTACCAGATCATTCCAATCTTTAATTGCTTTGGGATTGCCCTTACGCACTAAAAAAACAACGGTAGATGTGTAGGGTGCAGAATTATTTGGAAATTCTTTTTGCCAACCTTTTTCAATCAGACCCGCATTGACAATTTCATCAATATCATTGGCCAAAGCCAGTGTGACCACATCTGCTTGCAAACCATCTACCACTGAACGTGCTTGCTTACCAGAACCGCCATGGGACTGCTTAAATTCAATATCTTGGCCTGTTTTTGATTTCCAAAATTGACCAAAACTCTTGTTATATTCTTGATAAAATTCACGGGTAGGATCGTAAGATACATTTAAAAATTCTTTCGCTGCATAAGCATTCCCCGTGACGATTAAACTGATCGCACTTAAAAGCAGTAGTTTTTTCATTTCTTTCTCGGTTTTTAATGATTTAGAAGCACTATATTTTTATTATTTTAATTTAACAATCAATTACTTATAAATTTTTAAACTATCTTATTCATAATTTAAGATATCTAAAAATGTGTATTACTCATGTAAATTATTTGGTATATTTTTTACACAATTCAACCTAAACTCGAATTCTTCACGATTCATCCACATTTATATGTTATCAATTAAAATATTACATTTCGTTTCAATGATTGTTTTTTAAACATTTTTTGTGTAGTATTATTAAAAAATGTGACGTAGTTATGCTTTTTGTAAGTTGTTTTGCTACAATAACCATGTTCAAGAACAAAAATTTGACCATCAAGGGGAGCCGATGGAATGAATGATTCTTATTTAAAGATCTTGGGCTTAAGTCTAGGACTCGCAGTGATGGCACAGACAGGCCATACTGCTGCAATTAAAGATACGACCAAGCCAATACAATCGTTAATTGTTGTGGTAGACAAACAATCACCGATTGAAAAAGCGCTCAATCAACAAAAGCGTGGCGAGAATAAACTGATCTCAGATAAAGATCAGCTTAAAGTTTTAACGTCGATTAAAACCACAGCCTCACAAAACTTTTTAGCTGAACAACATCAGAAATTTTCTTGTTTTGTACAAGCTTTATTCCAACCACATACTTTGTAAAAATTTGATTTATAAAAATAAATTCTACGCTCCTCAAAAGAATTTAGAAGCCCAATCGTTTATTGGTGAATTAACCCTTAAGCAGTTGGGCTTTTTCGTTATAATAGTTTCAATTTACATTCTGAATAATATTTAGTTATGAAAGTCCGTACTCGTATTGCACCCTCTCCAACTGGTTTTCCGCATGTAGGCACTGCCTATATCGCCTTGTTTAATTTATGCTTTGCACAACAACATGGTGGCGAATTTATTCTTCGTATTGAAGATACCGACCAACTCCGTTCAACCCCTGAATCTGAAAAAATGATTTTAGATTCGCTGCGTTGGTTAGGTTTAAATTGGTCAGAAGGGCCTGATATCGGCGGACCTCATGCTCCTTATCGCCAATCTGAGCGAATGGGAATCTATAAACAATATGCTCTAGAACTTGTTGAAAAAGGTCATGCCTTTTACTGTTTCGCAACAGCGGAAGAGCTTGATCAAATGCGTGCTGAACAACAAGCCCGTGGTGAAACCCCTGGTTATGACGGTCGTGGCTTAAAGCTTTCCCCAGAAGAGGTACAACAGCGTTTGGCTGCGGGTGAAGCTCATGTGATCCGTATGAAAGTCCCTGAAGAAGGTGTTTGCCAATTCAATGACTTACTTCGTGGTGAAGTGGAGATCCCTTGGGCGCAAGTCGACATGCAAATCCTACTCAAAACAGATGGTTTGCCAACTTATCATTTAGCCAATGTGGTCGATGACCATTTAATGGAAATCACCCATGTGATTCGTGGTGAAGAGTGGATTCCATCTGCACCAAAACACCAGTTGCTCTACCAATATTTTGGTTGGGACATGCCAACATTGTGCCATATGCCATTGTTGCGTAACCCAGACAAGTCAAAATTGTCTAAACGTAAAAACCCAACCTCAATCAACTACTACAAAGACATCGGTGTGCTGCCTGAAGCCTTACTGAACTATTTAGGCCGTATGGGTTGGTCAATGCCAGATGAAAGAGAAAAATTCTCTTTGGCTGAAATGATTGAACACTTTGATATCCAGCGTGTGTCTTTGGGTGGTCCAATTTTTGATGTTGAAAAACTAAACTGGCTCAATGGACAATGGATTAAAGCACTCAGCCCTGCTGAACTGTTAAATACACTTTTGGCTTGGAAATCTGATCGCCAAACCCTAGAGGATATTGCTGCGGCCATTCAACCACGTATTAACTTACTGTCTGAAGCGGTAAATTGGGCTGGTTTTTACTTCAACCAATTCCCAACATTGACCAAAGAGCAATTTGACAGCAAAAAGTTGACTGAAGAGCAAGTTCGTCAAAGCTTGCAATTTGCAATTTGGCGTTTAGAAAGCTTGTTTACTTGGAACAACGATACTGTAAGCCAAACTTTGATGGATTTGGCGAATCAAATGGAAATCAAACTCCGTGATTTCATGCCAGCATTCTTTATTGCAATTGCTGGTTCAACATCATCGACCCCTGTGATGCAATCGATGGTCACCATTGGCCCTGATTTAACCTTTGCCCGTTTACGTCATGCACTTGAAATTGTGGGTGGCCCGAGCAAAAAAGAAGCAAAAGTTTGGGAAAAACTGAACGAAAGCATCAAATTGCCGAAAAATGATGCAGTTGATGAAGCTTAATTAAATTTTCTGTTGACGTGTGAGTGCAATATCCCTAATATTGCGCTCACACAGACTGGGGGTTATAGCTCAGTTGGTAGAGCGCTACAATGGCATTGTAGAGGTCAGGAGTTCGATCCTCCTTGACTCCACCAAAAGTTTTACCTGTGTTGCCTCACTTGTCCCTATCGTCTAGAGGCCTAGGACATCGCCCTTTCACGGCGGTAACCGGGGTTCGAATCCCCGTAGGGACGCCATATTCAAGATGGCGACATCTTTGTAAAAAACCCAAGCATAATGACTTGGGTTTTTTATTGCCTAAATTTTGCTTTTAAGCTGCTATTCAGTCTTTTTTGCATTCTAAAATAGAATGATTAGAATATGCTTAGATTATAAATGTGGAGCCACCATGCAATACCAATGTCCAAAGTGCCAAAGTCGAAAAATCTTGCCTGTTACCCATGGGAATACACCTGCTGTACGTCCTGTTGTTCCAAAAAGCTTGGTATTTTTGATTCCATTACTGTTTATTTTGTTGTTATTGGTTGTCATTAGTATTGTGATGTGGATTTTCAGCAACGGCGCAGGTCAAACATTGCAAATTGCAACCGTCGTGGTCTTCATTGCAGCTGTGATTGCAGGGGTAATGTTTTGGCGTGATCTGCCCGATTTTAAAATCTCAATGCAGTCATTTATGCAAGCCAATAAAAGCTGGAAGTGCCGTGACTGCAATCATGAGTGGCAAATCTAATTCTTGAGCTTTGCCTGATGTTCAAATCAAACCATTCACCTTAATGTGAATGGTTTTTTGCTTCATCTGTCTGTGTTTTATCAGCATTACGGTGATCATGCCCATCTGACTCATGCGAATGCACCATACACTCATTGTCTTCAATTTGTAGCGTCATCTCAGTAATCCCATGTTGATGACTGAGCATTTCCATGACCTGTTGGTACAATTGATTCCGATCCGCTTCTGGTGCAAATAAATGCACTGTCAGATGGACATTTTTAGATGTAATCGCCCAAACCTTAAGTTGATGAATACTTTCTACACCTTTAACCGATAAAAGATCATTACGTAATTTTTCAATATCAATTTCCTCAGGCACACCTTCCAGTAAAATATTGATACTTTGTTTTAGTAAAACCCATGTTCGTGGTAAAACCCAGAAGCCGATGAGTACAGCAATAATCGTATCCACCCACATCCAGCCAGTGAAATAAATAATTGCGCCCCCAATAACCACACCCACGGAACCGAGTGCATCACTCAATACTTCCAGATAAGCACCTTTTATATTGAGACTTTCCTTTGAACTGGAGAATAAAATCTTCATTGAAATGAGGTTAATCACCAAGCCAATAACCGCCACAACCATCATACCGACACTCTGAATTTCAGGGGGTTGGCTAAAGCGCTGATACGCCTCATAGAGAATATAAATTGCAACGACAAACAACATCATGGCATTAAACAACGCTGCTAAAATTTCAAAACGCTGATAGCCAAAGGTCCGTTTATCATCTGCGGGTAATTTACCAATTTTGATGGCAACCAATGCAATTGCCAATGCTGCAGCATCAGTAAACATATGTGCGGCATCGGACAATAAAGCCAAGCTTTGCGTCATAAAACCCGCAATCACTTCAACAATTAAAAAGGTACTGGTTAATGCCAATGCAAAGGTTAGTTTTTTTACATTTCCTTCTGTGACGACAGCATGACTATGATCATGCCCTTGTTGTTCGCTCATGTTGATACCTCTGATTTTGTTTTATCAAAATATTGAATATTTTTTCTATTTATTATTGATAATAATTATTATTATCAATAATAAGGTTTCTTCTATATAATGGCGACTATATTTTCCACAGTTAAAATACCCCTGTTAATGGAATATCGACAATGAAAAAATACCTCTACCTTTCTGTACTTCTTTGCTCTTATAGTTATGCACATGAACCCTATGTTGCACCTCTAGGCTATAACACCACAAATACACAAATCCCAGTGATTGCATCCTATGCTGAAGAAGCACTGAATGCAGAACATGCCATGAAACAAACCGCGCTCAATGTGATTCAACCAGATCAAAGCAAGTTACAAGTTGAAGCTGCAAGCACTTTAAAATCGGCTACGGTGTTTGACTTAGCCCTACCACAAGCAGGCACCTATCACCTGTTCAGTAAAGCGTCTTTCCCACTCAAATATGTCCAACATAATAAAGAATGGAAAATGCTTTTTGATGTCCCTGCTGATAAAGCAGGTAAGATCGCTGAGCGCGAATATGTGATTCCTGCTGACTTTAAAAAACCGCCTGTACCGATCACCATTAACCGAGAATGGTCAATCCAAAGCTATATTTCTAAAGAAAAAACGTCACCTATTCAAAACAACACTGATGCTGCAATACAAGTCGAATTTACAACCCATCCCAACAGCATTACTGCGCAGCAACCTGTACAAATCTTGATTAAAAAATCAGGACAAGCACTCAAAAATGCTGAACTGCTTATCCGTGCTCAAGGGCAAACCGATAAACAAGCACAAAAATTTCCGGTTGCTCAAGATGGTTCAGCGACAGTCACTTTTCCTTATTCAGGGCAATATCTGCTTGAAGTCAGTGAAGCATTTAACAAAACCACTCAACCTGTAAATCAAAATTACACCATCATTAGTTTAGGTGTATTGCCTGTCAGCCAATAATAAACTATCTATACAGTTTCAATGCCTCACCGTTCTTAGCTAAGAACGGTGAGGTTATTTTAAATTAACGATCAACCTTCCGTTTGTGCTTTAACTTTACGTTCATTCATCCAGCGATAAATCACCGGTAAAATCACCAAAGTCAGCAAGGTAGATGACATGATGCCGCCAATCACCACGGTTGCCAGTGGACGCTGAACTTCCGCACCTGTCCCTGTAGCCAACGCCATCGGCACAAAACCTAACGATGCCACACAAGCCGTCATCAATACGGGTCTTAAACGTAAAATTGCGCCTTGCCATGTGGCCTGATAAACATCGAGTTGTTGACGTAATTCCTTAATAAAGGTCAACATTACCAAACCATTTAATACTGCCACACCTGAGAGCGCGATAAAGCCCACACCTGCAGACATCGACAATGGTATACCGCGAAGCCACAGTGCAATCAAACCACCACACAGCGCAAATGGCACACCGGTAAATACCAGCAAGCTTTCCTTAAAGTTATGGAAAACGGCCATCAACAACACAAAAATAGTTATCAGCGCCAGCGGAACGACCAGCTGCATACGTGCCTTCGCAGAGGTTAGGTTTTCGAACTGTCCGCCATAACTCAGCCAATAACCTGCAGGCATTTCCTGCTTCGCCAAAGTCGATTGTAATTCGGTGACAAATGAGCCCAAATCGCGCCCTTCGACATTGGCGGTCACAACCACACGACGTTTACCATTTTCACGACTGACCTGATTAATACCAAGGATATTTTCAACTTTAGCAACATCCTGAAGTTGGATTAGACCTCCGTTTGGCGTTTGAATAGGTAAAACGGCCAGATGCTCAGGTGTACGTTGAGCATCATCCAGACGAATCACAAAATCGAAACGGCGGTCACCTTGTAAGATTTGACCAACATTCTGCCCGCCGACACTGGTTGCCACCAAGTCTTGAATCGCTCTCACCGACAGACCATATTGCGCTGCCGCGGCTTTGTTCACTTCAACATTTAAAAGTGGTAGGCCAGACGTCTGTTCCACATTGACGGCAGTTGCGCCAGTAATCCCTTTGATTTGTTGTGCAATCTTAGTGGCTTGCTGATTCAACACCTCCATATCATCGCCAAAAATCTTGATCCCTACATCACTTCGCACACCAGAAATTAATTCGTTGAAACGCAGCTCAATCGGTTGAGAAAACTCACTATTATTTCCGGGCAATGTACCAAGAAATGCAATCATACGTTGACGTAGCTCATCAATGGTTTGCTTTGGATTCTTCCATTCATCACGTGGCTTTAACAGCACCACAGCATCGGAAATATTAGGCGGCATGACATCTGTTGCCACTTCTGCCGTCCCTGTACGGGCAAAGATGGCTTTGATTTCTGGAAACGCTTTGAGCAATAACTTTTCAGTATTCTCCTGCATACGTAAAGACTGCTCTAGACCAGTACTTGGCGAACGCATTTGTTGCACTGCAAAATCGCCCTCACTCAAGGTGGGTGCAAATTCACTACCAATTTGAGTGGCAAGCACACCTGTTAAAAATAGAATACTCACCGCAAGGGTGACGACTAACATTCTAAAGTTATAGGCTAAATTGAGTAGTTTTTCATATTTTTGCTTTAACCACAGCATCCAGCGACTTTCTGTTTCTTTAACTTCACCATTAACAAATAAAGCCACTGCAGCAGGGACAAAAGTAACCGAAAGAATGATTGCACCCACCAGTGCCAATACCACCGTCATAGCCATTGGGTGAAAGAGCTTCGCTTCAACACCAGACAGAGCGAAAATAGGCAAGTACACCACCAGAATAATTAATTGACCAAAGATTAAAGGGCGACGCGCCTGTTTAGCCGCAAGAAAAACTTCTTTAAAACGTTCTGCTCGTGAGAGTAATCTGCCTTTTGCATGCTGTGCCTCTGCCAGTCGCCGAATACAGTTTTCAACAATAACGACCGCACCATCCACAATAATCCCGAAATCTAGTGCGCCTAAGCTCATCAGGTTGGCACTAATTTTCTGCTCAGCCATACCCGCCAAAGTAAACAGCATCGATAACGGAATTACACACGCAGTAATTAACGCGGCACGGAAATTACCAAGAAATAGGAACAGAATAACAATAACCAGAATTGCCCCTTCTACAAGGTTCTTCTGCACTGTGCTAATCGCACGTTCGACCAAAGCTGTCCGGTCATATACTGTTTGGATCACAATACCTTTCGGTAAAGATTGCTGGACTTCCTTGATTTTGGCATCCACTGATTTCGCCACAGTCCGGCTATTTTCACCCATCATCATCATGGCGATACCGAGTACTGTTTCCTCGCCATTGTAAGTTGCACCACCTGTACGTAGATCATGTCCAATCGAAACAGTCGCTACATCTGCAACTCGGATCGGAAAACCATTTTTATTGCCGATACTTACATTTTGAATATCTTCAATATTGTTCAAGGTTCCTGGAACACGCACTGTCAATTGCTGCCCATTGGTTTCAATAAAACCAGCACCACGGTTTTCATTGTTTCCAGTTAAAGCGTTTTGTAGATCACTGACAGGGATTTGCAATTGTTGCAAACGATTTAAATCAGGTGTGACCACATAGGTTTTATTAAAGCCACCAATCGAGTTGACCTCTGCAACACCGGGAACCCGTTGTAACTGTGGTCGTACAATCCAGTCCTGAATTTCACGTAAATCCATCGCGGTATAGGGTGTACCATCAGGTTTTTTCGCATTCGGCTCAGCCTTGATCACCCATTGATAAATCTCACCCAACCCAGTCGATACAGGAGACATTGTCGGTGCAATATCATCTGGCAGCTCGGTTTGGGCTTCTTGTAAGCGTTGATTAATCTGTTGTCGTGCCCAATAAATATCCGTCCCATCTTTAAAAATAATGGTCACTTGCGATAAACCATAACGAGAAATAGAACGAGTCAATTCTAGCTTGGGTAAACCCGCCATCGCAGTTTCGATCGGATAGGTAATCCTTTGTTCAACTTCTAACGCGGTAAAACCAGCCGCTTGGGTATTCACTTGCACTTGAGTATTGGTAATATCGGGTACCGCATCAATCGGTAATTTTTGATAACCGTAAATCCCCACACCAATCCATGCCACAATAAACAGCATGACCCAAATGGCATTTTTAATCGAAAATTGAATCAGTCGATCAAACAACCCTTCAGGTTGAGGTAATGCTGAATCCGCATCGAGATCTAACTTAGAATCAGAAGAATCATTAATGCCCATGGCTCGCCTCTCCTTTTTCTAATTCAGATTTCAGCAAGAAGCTACCCTGAGCTGCATATTGCTGCCCTTGAGTCAGACCAGACTTCACTTCAATCCACTGACCATCACCGGATACCTGACCCAGTACAACAGGCTGTGCAGTAAACTCGATTTTCTTGTCATGTTCACTGGAAACAAAAACAATATCCTTTCCTTCAACTTTCTGTATGGCACTTTTCAGTACGCGCAATGCTTGAGCAGTGCCTTGTTGTTGCAGTTGAACATTGACCATCAAATTCGGGCGCAACTCAGCTGCATTTGACAACACTTTGGCACGCACTTGTAAACGTCCAGTCTGCACATCAGCTTCACTATTTAAACTTTGAATCTGCGCTTTAAAAGTATTCCCCGTTTGCAGCGACTTAAATTCAAGCTGTTGATTGGGTGCAATCGCTGAAAACTCAGAACTTGGTACAATAAATTCAAGCCATAGCTGATCCAGTTGATCAATGATAAATAACTGACTGGCCAGCTGTACATTTTCACCCATGACCAAGTCTTTTTTACTGATAATGCCTGCAATTGGTGCTGTGAGAACATAGCGACCATTACTGCTTGATGAGGCACCAAAAGCAGATAAACGGGATCTGGTGGCTTGTACCTGAATCTGTGCTTGCTTGTAAGCATTGTAAGCCCGTTGATAATCCTGCTTGGCAGAAATACCTTGTGACCATAACTGGCGCTCTCGTTCATAGTCCTGACGTGCCAGTTCTAAGCTTGTTTGTGCAACCTGTAAATTTGCCTGCTGATCAACCAAATCAGGCACCACCAAGGTCGCCAATGCCTGCCCTTTTTGCACACGCTGTCCCAACTCAACATTGACGGCAACCACCTGCCCACTAAAAGCAGGTGATACATGTGCTTGACGGTCGGTATTGACCATAACCTTTGCAGGATAAGAAGCTGATTTGGTAACAGTGCCCATCTCTACTTTAGCAAGTTTGATTCCTTGTTCAGTAATCTGTTGCGCAGTCAGACTAATGGCTTCAGCATTCTCTTTCTCGCCACCCTCTTCTTCACTGTGCTTCGCTTCTTCCGCACCGTCTTTGGTGGTTCCCTTAGCATTTTCATCATGTGAATGCCCTTCTTCAGCATGCCCTGCTTCATTTTCACCAGCATCGTTGCTACTTGCTTTTTTAGATGAAAAGAACAAACCCATAGCAATAAGAGCAGTCATCACAATAGTAATGATGATCAGTAGGCGTTGAGAAATTTTGCCTTTCTGAAGTTTAAAAGATTTAAATTGATTCAGCATATTAATTTCCCCCGCCCACGATTGGTAAAGCTTGTGTTTCCTGCCATAAACTCTGATTGATCTGAGCTAAAGCGTCTTTTGCCATGATTTGACTTGGTTCAATACCGAGACTCAGACTTTCCGCTTCAATGGCACGTTGCCAGCCATCTTTCAATAATTGCACTTTTCTCAAACGCACTTCTTGCAACTGTAACGTTGCGAGTTGCACATCGTTAACGGCAAATTTACCGACAGTAAACCCCTGCAAAGTTTTACGTTGAACCTGAGCTGCAAGCGGAATCTGAGACTCATCGACGGCTTTAAACTGTACTTCCAGTCCTTGCAATTCAGTCAACAATGTTCCCACCTGCAAAGCATTTTGGCGGAGATAAAATTCCTGTTGTCTACTGAGTAAATCCTGCTTTGCTTGCGCAATTTGCACACCATATTGCTGGCGGTTGAAAATATTCAATGGGATAGAGACCCCCACAACTAAAGCATTGTCAGTCGAGGTTTCAGGTGATCGAGTACGATTCACGCCTAAATTCACAGTCGGATTAGGCCGTGCCGAAGCTTTTAATTGCGCCACTGTCGCTTTTGCTTGCAACACCTGTAACTGACGTGATTTTTCAAAAAGATTGTCCGCGAGATATTCTTGTACCTGTTGGTGTGTCGAAGACGGCCATAAAGATTGAGGATTTAAACCAATACGAATGGATTTATCAGCGTCCCCCCAAAGATTGGATAATTGCTGCTTGGCAACTTGCACCTGCAAATCGGCTTGACGATATAAGCGAGCATTTTCTGCATGACTCAGTCTGGCACGATCTACATCAACCTGAGCGACACTCCCCGCTTGATAGCGCTTCTGAATTGCATTCAGATTTTCTTCACTGACGTTGAGTTGCTCTTGAACCACGTTGCGTTCTAATTCAAAAATGGCAAGCTGTGACCATTGGTATTTCACAGCCAATTCGAGTTGTGCCTGATAAATTCGCTGATTTAAGTCACTTTGGTCTTTTGAAAGTTGTGCCAACCGCTGTGCTGACCTACGTTCACCAAAAATATCCAAACGTTGAGAAACACCAATTGAAAGCTCTTGATCTTGATTGGAACCAAAACCCGTTTGCGATACGGATAACTCTGGATTTGTCCACAGTTTTGCTTGTTTGATGTTCGCAGTTGCAATTTGTTGCTGTGTTTGCCAGACGTTCTGCGTTTGCTGATATTGCTCAGTTTTTGCAATTGCCTGTTGTAAGGTTAATGCTTGAGATGGGTTGTCTGCCCAACTAAGAGATGACATCACACTCAACATCAGTGCACCGAGCAAAGACGGCCTAAAACCAAATACAGGCTTTTGTACTAAATTACGTATTTCTTTTGACATAAAAATGCCCCACTAAATTAAACCATTAGCGGTGGGCAATCTTTTTGGCTACCCCACCTTATAGCGGGGATGAGAGAGGCGGAGGATTGGGCAAATATAGATCAGGTGACTGGTACAAATTATTCCAGCCAATAAAGCGGGATTCAGGGTAGCCTATAAACTTAGGCTGCGCTGTTTGTTGCTGATCATCAACCACAATAAAATGCGCAAAGGAAGGCAAATGGTCACGATGATCATCATTTATATGATTCAGGAAATCATTGGAGCGCACATCATGTTGATGTGCTGATAATTGTTTTGATGCGGACTGATCAGAAATCGGTTTATCTATCCCATACACATCCAATAGCTGCGGATGCTGCTGCTGATCCTGAGTACAATCAGGCGCATTATGGTGTCCAAAATGCTGACTAATTAGACTTTGTGATGGAAGTGTAGTGCTTTCATGATCACAAAAAGCTGCCGCTACATTCCAAAGACTTTGGAACATAAACAAACTAAGCAAGACTGTGATGAAAACACTTGAGCGTTTCACAGATTCTATCCGAAATCAAAAAACAACCTAAATATAGCAAATTTTCTCAATGTAATAAAATTACAGTGCGTGATTTAATACTTTAAATAAAAATTGTTGGTTTGTTAAATAATGTATTTTTTAACAAATGTGTAAAAATCGCAATTGACAAATTACATTTAACTATTTGCAAAGTGTAAAAAATCAGCTAGATTAATTATATCTAATCATTTTTTTGTGATTAGCAGTCTCTTTTACTTTGTTAATGGATTAGCAAGGAGGTTGTATATGTTGGTACATATTTTTAACCGTTTTTTAGGAGATTCAACATCTCGTCGAGCATTTGAACAGAATGCTTCCGAAGCTGCTCTCGAAAAAGCGCAAGCACATCATTTTGAAGATCAAAATCTAAGTTTAGATGAAATCGCAAATCGTAATGCTATGTGGTGCTATTTAAGAGCTGCTTTGCGTGGAGATCAAGAAGCTCAGTATAAAATGGGACTCAGCTACTTAAATGGACAACTTGGGTTAGACCGAAGTTATAGTCATGCAGAAAAGTGGCTTGAACAAGCTGCACATCAAGGTCATACCCACGCCAAAGAACAATTAAAAAAAGCATATGATGAGCTTGCTTTTTCATAAATCATGATAAAAATATTACATATACCCATCTATAAACAGAGTTGAAATCAACTCTGTTTACTTAAAAATATATTCAAATTTTCAAGTGAATTTATTTGGTTATGTTTTATACAATAAGATTGATTTTTTGCTTTTAATACTCATTTTTATATGGTAAAAATCACGAAATAAGTAAAAATATAATAGAGTATTTACTCTAAAAATATTTTATAAATTCAGTCACTTAATACTAGTATTTTTATTTTTTTTGTATATTATTGCCTTCCAACAAAAGTGATCATCTTTTAAACAAAGACCCAATCACCCGAAACAAAAAAATACAGCATATATTTATGCCAGTAGAATCAGGAAAATAGCTATGAATCAAAAATTAGAGCAACTTTTTCAAAAAAAGGTTCAAGGTAAAATTGCACTAATCACAGGTGCATCTAGTGGTATCGGTTTAACGGTTGCAAAAAAACTCGCAGCAGCAGGTGCGCATGTACTTTTAGTGTCTCGTACTGAAGAAACATTGAAAGAAGTTCAAGCTGAAATTCAGGCTGAAGGTGGGCAGGCTGATATTTTCCCTTGCGACCTAAATGATATGGATGCTATTGATGAAGTGTCTAAGCAAATCATTGCCTCTGTTGATCATATTGATATTTTGATCAATAACGCAGGTCGCTCGATTCGCCGCGCAGTACATGAATCTGTTGACCGTTTCCATGATTTTGAACGTACGATGCAGCTGAATTACTTTGGCGCAGTTCGTTTAGTTTTGAATATTTTACCGCAAATGATGGTTCGTAAAGACGGTCAAATTATCAATATCAGTTCAATTGGTGTGTTGGCAAACGCAACTCGCTTCTCTGCTTATGTTGCATCAAAAGCAGCATTAGATGCTTTTAGTCGTTGTTTATCTGCGGAAGTACATTCACATAAAATTGCAATTACTTCAGTTTATATGCCTTTAGTTCGCACACCGATGATTGCACCGACTAAAATTTATAAATATGTACCAACACTTTCGCCTGAACAAGCAGCAGATTTAGTGGCTTATGCGATTGTGAAACGTCCGAAGAAAGTTGCGACAAACTTAGGCCGTTTAGCCTCTATTACGTATTCGATTGCACCTGGAATCAATAACAAATTAATGTCAATTGGCTTTAACTTGTTCCCAAGTTCGACTGCGTCTGTGGGTGAGCCACAAAAATTGAATCTGGTACAAAGAGCGTATGCGCGTTTGTTCCCTGGTGAACATTGGTAATTTAAGCCATTGAACGGATATTTTACTGAGTAGACTATCCGTTCAAATACAGACATTGAAAATCTTGAATAAATAAAATAATATTAGAAAAACTAAGCACTAAGAATAACTTCACGCATTCAATATTAAAGAAAAAATCATTGATTTTAAATTTAACAACACGAAGCTATTCAAATAATCAGAGACATAACCAATTAGAAAATGAGACCACCATGTTAAAAAAACAATTTAACTTAAAGCTTCAACCTGTTACCCATGCCGTTTTGCTTTGTCTAAGTTTAAGCACAAGCACACTCATACCTATTTATAGTTATGCGGAAACGACCACAACTGAACAAAGCACAACACCTGACCAAAGTACACAAACCCAACAAGAAAGTCCGTATTCCAAACTGAATTGGCAAATTGGACCCAAAAAGGAAGATCTTGCTGATGTCGCCACCCTAAACACAATCAAAGGTGATGGTTTTCTTGATATTTCAAATTCAGATAAATTTTTAGAGCTTACTGGTAATCTCACTTCAGGCAGTACCAATGTACTGGTCGCAGAGGATGATTCATGGTGGGCAACCTTTGACTTTGAACCATCAGGCTACGTCAAAGATGATGAGAAAATTGATGCTGATGCATTGTTAAAAGAATTAAAATCTTATGATGAAGCAGCCAATGCTGAACGAGTGCGTTTAGGGCTTGATAAACTTTATACAGACAGTTGGGCTGTCCCTCCAAAATATGATCCTGTATCTAAACATCTTGAATGGGCATTAAAAGTCCGTGGTGAAGATAATATGGAAACCATTAACTATACCGTACGTCTTCTGGGGCGTACCGGTGTAATGAGTGCAACCTTGGTATCTGATCCTGAAAATCTAGATAGAAATATTCAAGCCTTTAAAAACTCCATCAAAGGCTTCCAATATAACTCAGGCGAACGTTACACTGAATTCCAAGCAGGCGACAAAGTAGCAGAATATGGTCTAGCCGCTTTAGTGGTAGGTGGTGCTGCCGCCGTTGCGACTAAAAAAGGTTTTTGGGCGGTCATTGCTGCTTTCTTTGCAGCGACTTGGAAGTTTATCCTTGTTGGCGTTGCTGCTTGCATTGGTTTTATCGGGAAGATTTTTAAAAGAAATAAAGAATAATGATCGCATTTGATTATCTTATTATTTTGGGTTTAGTCGGATTTTATCTCTATGATTCGGCTAAACTTTGTTTCTATAATGAATTTTATCTTCTCAACGGTTTTACCGCAAAGTTTAAGTCTCAGATGCTGGTCAATCACGTCAGCATCTTCAAAAAATTTCTGATTATTCCTCAGCCATTTTGCCCACATTATTTATGCTTTAAAGTTCGCTGGCAACTGACCCATCATCAAGACCACCAACAAGTTATTGGCGACGAGATCAAGGCTATTCGAAATCTGCAAAAAATCTTAAAGCCGTTGCAGTTGATGATTTATTTAAATACAGTGTTAACACTGGTTTTATTACCTATTGCGTTGATTTATAAAAGCAGTTATCTATATTTAGCAATTTTAATCCTGAGCATTTATGCGCTTAACCTGATCAATATCACTTGGATTTTTGTTCGACGAAAACAACTATACTTGTCCAACTTAAAATTCAGCTATCTTTTCATCGATGCGCTACTTTGTCCGCCTTTTGCATTAAACCTCCTGCAAAAAATTAGTCTAAATTATGATTTTAAGACAGATGCAATTACCCTCTCCCAACATTTATTACAAGCAGATGATTTTCAAGCCTTGTTGTCTCAAACGATTGCGGATATTGAATTACTCAAAAATAATCATGACTCAGAACAAGTGGTCATTGAACAATTAACACTTAAACAAAACTACCTGACCAATCTATTAAGTCCACCTTGAGTACCGAAGCTATTTACTCAGCAACAATTTTCACGATTTAAACGACAACAGCTCAGTATGATTCGCAAGCTTCTGTTTCAATAAATTCTCTAACCAATCAATAAAGAATTGAAAATATACGGGTCGATACTTTCTTTCTAAAAAAAGAAAATTGATGGGTATTTTTAAGCACGCTTCTTGCTCAAATATTCGGGTTAATCTTTTGGTCTCGATAAACGGGATTGCATCAAAAGCTGGAATCTGGATAATCCCCAACCCCTGCAAGCCCGCATGTAAATAACTTTCGGTATCCTCAACTGAAAGTTGATAAGGAAGTTTGATCTGGGTATCTTTAAAAACCAGACTTCCAAAATCTGAATCCATATTTTTCATTTGATAACCGATCATAATATGCTGATTTAACGGTTCTGTTTCTAAAGCATTCTCCAATGTATTTAAGTATTCTGGAGCAGCCACCGTATATAAATCAACCTCTGTGATAGGCCTCACAATTAGATTTTCATTCATCACATTTCCAACACGAAGCACACAATCCAATCGTTGTTCAATTAAATCTGAATAATGATCGTGGCTATAAATTGAGACTTTAATATTCGGATACTTTGCATAGAATTCATGCAGATAAGGAAGAAGATATTGCGTTGAAATTCTTAACGGTAAGCCAATTTTAACTTGTCCCTTATATTGACGGTTTTTTAATTTAAACTTATTTAGCCCTTCAGCCTGAAAAATCAATTGTTGAACTTCTTTAAGAAACTGAACCCCATCATTGGTTAAGTTAACTTTTCGTGTGGTTCGATTAAATAACAATACTTGATATTCTTTTTCTAAGCCTTGTATTGCATAGGTAATTGTTGAACGTGGTAAATCCAGCGTTTTAGCGACTTGGGCAAATGAATGCTTTTCCGCAACTAAGCAAAAAATTTTTAGCCGGTCAATTTTATCCATTTATTATTCAACTTTTTCAAACAATCTATTCGATTCTAATCACTATTTAGAACAAAAAATAGCTTTTAGAATTTCAGCATCATTTATCAAAATTGGAGAATAAAAATGATGCAGCATAGCTTAAAAGATAAAACAGTGATTATTACGGGTGGCGCTAAAAATCTAGGTGGTCTGATCGCACGTAAATTTGCAGAACAAGGTGCAAATCTTGTTATTCACTACAACAGCCTAGAAACCCAAAAAGATGCCGAAGAAACACTCAAAGCCGTTGAACAACTTGGTGTTAATGCAACATTGATACAAGCAGACCTCTCTAATATTCAAAATATCGAAACATTGTTCATCAAAGCCAAAGAAATCTTCGGTGGTGTCGATATCGCGATTAATACCGTAGGGCGAGTACTTAAAAAACCATTGATTGAAACAACAGAACAAGAGTTTGATTCAATGAATGACATTAACAATAAAATTGCCTATTTCTTCATCCAATCTGCGGGTAAACATCTTAACAATGGTGGAAAAATTTGTTCTATCGTGACCAGTCTTTTAGCAGCCTACACAGGATTATATTCAACCTATGAAGGCTTAAAAGCACCTGTGGAGCACTATACACGTGCAGCATCGAAAGAGTACGGCGATCGTGGTATTTCCGTCACTGCTGTTGCACCGGGTCCAATGGATACACCTTTTTTCTATGGTCAAGAAGCGCCTGAAGCAGTGGCCTATCATAAATCTGCCTCTGCACTGGGTGGTCTAACCAAGATTGAAGATATTGAACCTTTGGTACGCTTTTTAGTGACAGAGGGTTGGTGGATTACAGGTCAAACTATTTTTGCCAATGGTGGTTATACAACACGTTAATAATAAACTGCCCATTTATTGAAATGGGCAGTTTATTGCTAGATCTGATGATTCCGATCCACCCATTCTGCAGTCAGTGCAATGCTCTGTTTAAGATTGGTTTCTGGTATTTGCCATTTCTGGTTTAATGTTAAAAACTGATCCATATTTAATTGCTCAGTTCGGATGAAATTCAACATCTCAGCAGATAGATCCAGCTTTTGAGCAAGCCACTTCCATTTTAAAATCACTTTTAAAATGCTCAGCGAGACGAAATATTGCGGTGCTTTTAGATTTAATCTATGAGCTGCATTATGAATAAGCGCTTGTAAAGAAATCTGAGTGGGATTGGCAATCAATATAGCTTGGTGACTTGCAAGTTGATCCTGTGATGCTTTGCATATCGCATTGACCAACATTGTCACGGAAACCAAAGGTAAATAATGCTGAGGGGTTGCAGGAATTGCGGTCATTTTACCCTGTTTAAGCTGGGTAATCAGGTGAGTAATTGGCTGGTTGTCTGCAATTTCACCAGAATTTTCATCCCCTACCACTGTTGCAGGATGAATCACTGTCCAGTCAATTTTCAACTGTTGAGCGCATTTCACCCACGCAAAATGAGCTTCAATTTTAGAAGCCTCATAAGCACCCAGTTTTTGGTACACCTGCCTCCAATTCGTACTCTCGATATTTTCTAAACAGACTCCAGCATGCTGTAAGTGCTGAGTGAGTGTCAACATATAGCCAGAAAGATGAATTGCCCGTTTCAATTGGCAATGTTCGTTCACACATTCAAGTAAATTGATTAAGCCCTTAACATTGACTTCCCTTGCCTGTTGTATTGAAAGGTTCCATGCAAATAATGCACTGGTATTAAATAAATAATTTACCTCAGCAAGCCGTTTCCAATCTTCAACTGAAATACCCAAATCAGGCAAGGTAACATCGCCTTGTAGACAGAATAATTTTTGATGGTTTATTCCTTGTTTTTCCAGCCACATTCTCAAACTCGGCTCTTGCTGATCGAGACGACGGCACAAGGCAAAAACTTGGTCATTGCTTTGAAGTAATCGCGCTACAAGAAATTTACCAATAAACCCTGTTGCACCAACCACCAAGGCAACTTTTTCTACGCTTTGATTATTTTGCATCACTTTATACACCCTTTATATGCTCGCACTTAAGCTAAAGGATGGAGTACACTCCACAGTCAAGTGTTTCTTGCAAATACATAAAATTTGGAGCAAGTGATGTTAATCGGTGAATTATCAGAGCAATTAAATCTCAGTCGGGATACCATTCGTTTTTATGAAAAGCTTGATCTTATCCGCCCATTGACACGAAATAATGGTTATAAGGATTATTCAAAACAAGACTTACAGCAATTACAACTGATTCAAGTCGCTAAAAATCTAGGTTTTACTTTGGCTGAAATTAAACAGATTTTAGACTTGGTCAACGTCAATGAAATTCCAGCAGAACAATTTCATATGATTTTAAAAGATAAGCTCAGTGTCATTGGTGAAAAAATTCTCCAATTACAGAATATTCAAAATCTACTTGAAAATCTTGTGGTTGGGGAAGCATGTCCATTTAAAAAAGATTGTGATCTTTCTGCAATTGTCTAATCCATAAAAGAAACCGCCTTACGGCGGTTTCTTTATTGAGAAATTAGGGCTTATTTAGACCCTTTAATCCCTGCTTGTAATAACAACGCACCTAAACCACCAATTTTGTTTTCTTGAGGTTTAGCTGCTTGTGGTTTCTTGTCATGACGTGGTGCTTTGTCTTTATTGTCATGGTTTGGACGACCTTGCTGTGGACGTTTACCCTGAGGCTTACGCTCACCACGTTGTTCATTGTTATTGAACTCACGCTTTTGACGTGGTGCTTTAGTTGGTGCTTCCGAACCTTCTGGGCGCATCGATAAATTCACACGATTTCGCTCAGCATCTACAGTCAATACACGTACTTGTACGATTTGCCCTGGTTTCACAACTTTATGTGGATCAGAAACAAATTCATTGGCAAGTTCTGAAATATGTATTAGACCATCTTGATGCACACCAACATCGACGAATGCACCGAAGTTAGTCACATTGGTAATCACACCCTCAAGCTGCATTCCTTCAGTCAATTGACTGACTTCAGTGATATCTTCACGGAATTTTGCTGTACGGAATTCTGGACGAGGGTCACGACCTGGTTTTTCCAACTCGCTTAACACGTCTTGAATTGTGGGTAGACCAAATTTGTCGTCCGCAAAATCTTCTGCTTTCACTTGACGAATAATTTCAGTATTACCAATGATATCTTTCACTGTAGTCGCTTTTGCTTCAACAATTTTGTTGACCAAACCATACGATTCAGGGTGAACAGATGATGCATCTAAAGGTTCTGAACCATCTTGAATACGTAAGAAACCAGCAGCTTGCTCAAAGGTACGCTCGCCTAAACGTGGTACATTTTTCAATGCTTGACGATTGTCAAAACGACCATTTTCTTTACGATAATCTACAATTTGCTGCGCAATGGCTTTATTTAAACCTGCGATATAGCCCAAGATTGCTGGAGAGGCTGTATTTACATCTACACCTACCGCATTCACACAGTCTTCAACCACAGCATCCAATGTTTTTGCCAAATTGGTTTGATTCACATCATGCTGATATTGACCAACACCAATAGATTTAGGATCAATTTTTACCAGTTCAGCCAATGGATCTTGTAAGCGACGTGCAATTGAAACAGCGCCACGAATCGCAACATCAAGCTCAGGCAGTTCAGCAGAAGCCAATTCTGATGCTGAGTAAACAGATGCACCCGCTTCACTTACTGAAACACGCGTTAATGTAAGATCTGCATTTTCAGCCATCATTTCTGCAACAACAGCTTCAGTTTCACGACTCGCAGTACCATTGCCAATTGCGATTAAATCCACATTAAATTCACGGCAAAGACGTGCAAGTTCAGCAATCGAGCCGGCTTTATCTTCTTTTGGTGCAAATGGATAAATCGTGCTATGTGCAAGCACATCACCTGAATTTGAAACAACCGCCAGTTTCACCCCTGTACGAATACCAGGGTCAACACCTAAAGTTGTACGTGAACCTGCAGGTGCAGAGAGTAATAAATGACGTAAGTTTTCTGCAAACACGTCCATTGCTTCTGATTCAGCTGCAAGGCGCTTTTCAGTCAACAAAGAATGCTCAATCGTTGGGCGAATTTTGCCTAACCAAAACAGCTTTGCGATTTGCTTTAAGAAATCTTGACGTGCTTGTGGTTGCACACTTTCAAGCGCGTATTCAGTTTCAATACGTGCAAGTGGTGCATGATCATCACCATCAACTTTAAGTCCCAATACATTTTCTTGGCGGCCACGTAGCATTGCCAATAAACGATGCGAAGGCACTTTATTTAAATTCTCAGAGAAATCAAAGTAATCACGGAATTTCTTACCGACTTCTTTTTTCTCATCAGACGCCACTAAACTTTTTAACACCGCTGTTTTGGCAAATGTTGATTTAAGTTCTGTGGTTAATGAAATATTTTGTGCCCAGTCATCAATGATGATGTGTTGAATCGCGTCTAATTGGCTTTCAACATCTGGGTATTCTTCATGGCTAAAACCAGCCAAGGCTTCAGTCGGATCAATTTGCTCTGCGATAATTTTCTCAGCAAATTCCCCTAATCCTGCTTCTCTTGCTTTGAATGATTTACTGGTACGTTTTGGACGGTACGGTGCGTAAAGTTCTTCTAATGCATTTTTTGTTTCAGCGCCATTGACCCGAGCAAGTAAGTCATCAGAGAGCTTATTTTGTTCTTTTAATGATTCGATTACTTTTTCACGGCGTTCAAATAAATCACGTAGATAAACAAGGCGTGTATCAAGTTGGCGTAATTGGATGTCGTCTAAGCCTTGCGTTACTTCTTTACGGTAACGTGCAATAAATGGAACACTAGAGCCTTCATCTATCAGTTTAATGGCAGCTTCTACTTGGTTTGGACGTACGGCAAGTTCACTTGCCAACTGCTGAACTAAGTCAGTCATCGTGTTTAATTCCACAAGGATAAGGACTAAAAGTTAGTGATTATAAAGACCAAGACCATAAAATCCACAATTGTTTTGCAAATTAGCAGTGAAAAAAGTGATAAAAGATCATTTTTCTTGAGTTTTTACAGTGCAATCGGGTATTTCATCCTGCTTTGCTCTATTTAAATTGCTTTGTAAAATAATTTTTCCAACTTTCCATTGTGCACCTTTGCGCTGTCCACCGCCATGAGAATTGAAATATTGCAAATCACACGGCTGATAACCCTGTTTACTTAGACGTTCTTGTACAAATACTGGTGGCGCTTCCATATACATGATTTCTTTCAGCAAAAATGCAGCATAGCGTCGCTCCTTGAGTCGAAAGTTGCCTTGCATGTCGGTTTGCGTTTCACCGACTTGGACCTGACCAAGCGGTTGGTCAAATTGGTCAATCACTTGTCCTGAGATTTCAGGTCTGGAAAGTCGGCTAATACATGCACTTAAAGCAAAACTTATTGCCAAAATACATAAAACTTTCATTTGCATATGGTATATCTTTTTATTTATAAACATAGAATCATCTCAAATCGTTATAGATGTTGTTTTTTGGTTTCAAAACAGCCTGAAAATTGTATTTTTGAGCAATTTGATACATAGTCTTAACAAGAGCTTAGGCAGTATACTGAGATTGACGAATATTTATAATTTACAACATTAAGGGAGTACATCATGAGTTTGGTTGTACCTGCTGAAAATACAGATATCGTACAAAACGAAACTGACCGTGTCGAACGCATTTTAGTGGTCGATGATGATGTGCGTTTACGTACCCTTTTACAGCGTTTCCTTGAAGATAAAGGCTTTGTGGTAAAAACGGCCCACGACGCAACGCAGATGGATCGCCTATTACAACGTGAGTTATTTTCACTCATCGTTTTAGACTTTATGCTTCCTGTAGAAGATGGTTTAAGTATTTGTAGACGTTTACGCTCATCAAATATAGATACACCTGTCATTATGCTGACCGCACGAGGCAGTGACTCTGACCGTATTGCTGGCTTAGAAGCTGGTGCGGATGATTATTTGCCAAAACCATTTAATCCAAATGAGTTATTAGCACGTATTCGTGCCGTACTGCGTCGTCAGGTTCGTGAAGTTCCAGGTGCACCAAGTCAAAACGTAGAAGTTGTGTCTTTCGGCCCTTGGTCTTTAGATTTATCAACACGTACCCTGACACGTGAAGGGCAAGTGGTCACATTAACCACAGGTGAGTTTGCAGTCTTGAAGGCATTAGTTCAGCACCCACGTGAACCATTAACACGTGACAAGTTGATGAATCTTGCACGTGGTCGTGAATGGGGTGCTATGGAACGTTCAATCGATGTTCAAGTTTCTCGCTTACGTCGTCTGATTGAAGAAAACCCTGCACGTGCACGTTATATTCAAACAGTTTGGGGCGTAGGTTATGTGTTCGTTCCAGATGGTGCGGAATAAATAGATCTTGATTCGATAACATGAATCAGTTTCAAAAGTACTGGTCACATATTTGGTTTTGCATGTGACCAGTATTTTTTTATCCATATTTATTCATCCAAAACAATAGTCTTGATGGCTTTGCCCTAGAGCGACGCTTTACTGATGATTTCACTGGTATTTTAAATATAAGCATATTTGGCGATTCTACAAAAACGGTGTGATCTCAATGCCATGCATCTCTTATTTTGTTGAGTTTAAAATATTTTAAATCTGAGTATTTATGACCATAAATAAGTTAAAGCCGAGTAACCTAACATTTTTAATATTGCGATAAATCTGCCATCCTTTAAACTAAATCCATAGATTAACAATATCGCACAGATTGGAATGCTCCTGTGAAATTAGAACCCATAGACCCACAAGAATTTACCGACTTTGTCAGCTACAAAGAACGCAAACGTACACCCTGGGAACGCTTCCTCGATAAAGTTAAACCGCGTTCGGCAGCAATGCGTACTACGGTATTGGTGGTATTCGTGGTGTTCTTTAGCCTATTTATGTCATTGTGGTTTTTTTGGAAAACACTTTATTTACCTGAAATTCAACAGCATGCACGTTTTTTGGCGGTTGAGCTGGAAATGGTCAATAATCCGCGCTTACAGATTTACCATGACGAGATCCAACTCGATATTGACGAATGGTTAAAGCAACGGGTTGGCGTAGAATACGTTACAAATCCCAAAGAATACCCAAATGTAAAAGATAAAATTATTGCGGACTTCTTTACCAATCGTATTGAGAATCAGCTTGCAGAAGAATTAAAAATCAAAGATGTGACGGTTTATTTCCAGTTTAAACCCAGTCCACGCATCTGGGTCCAAACCCCAGAAATGAATGGCAATTGGGTCCGTGAACCTCTCAATACCTATGCCAACTATAGTCCTGAACTCATTTTAGCTTGGTTATTGGGTATTCCACTGATTGCTGCGGCAATCATCCTGACACTGGTCAGACAGCTTAATCGCCCGTTACGTCGCTTACAACATGCTGCGAATAGCTACAGTAAAACAGGGAAAGCGCCCTACTTGGAAACCAATCATGGACCACAAGAAATCCGTGAGGTAAACCAAGCTTTTAACCAGATGATCTATACACTTGAACAAACTGAACGTGATCGCCAAATCATGTTGGCAGGTATCTCGCATGATTTAAGAACACCGCTAACACGGATCCGTTTAAGTGCAGAGATGATGTCTGATGATGACTTCTTAAAAGAAGGTTTGATTTATGATGTCGATGATATGGATGCCATTTTAAGCCAGTTTATTTCCTATATGCGTGATGGCTCAGATGAAGAGCTTCAAGACACCAATATCAATGCTTTGCTACAAGAGCTGATCATTCAGTTTAAACCTTTAGATATTCAGTTCACGCCGCAAGAATTACCCGTCATTACTGCTCGCTCACTGTCGTTAAAACGTTTGATTGGTAATCTCATCAACAATTCAAAACGCTATGGCGCAGAACCAATTGAACTCAGTGCTTTTGTAGAAGATGAGCATATTAAAATCTGTGTAGCAGACAATGGTGAAGGAATTCCCGAAGACCAAATTGAAGGGCTTATGCAACCTTTTGTGCGTGGTGATGCTGCACGTACAGTGCAAGGGAGTGGTTTAGGTTTGGCGATTGTCAAACGAATTGTTGATATTCATCAAGGTGAACTGTTGATTTCCAACCGTCCTGAAGGCGGCTTACAAGCCATCATTTCACTACCAACTTCAATAAAAGTTGAGGAAGAACCGACACCTACAAATCCAATTCAAAAATTCAAACAAAGTTTGAGTGATCACTTTTAGTGATTGCTCAATAAATCAACACTTAACTTTGTTTATTTAACAAACAGCTATCATTATTTTATTAATAAATAATAACTTAAAAACCATCACCAGAATTTATACCTGCATTTATTGAAAAAATTAGACCTTAGCATTAGAGGCATGCACAATTCAGTTTGAGGGCGGTACAATCCGTCTAGTTTTGAACAAGAATTGAGCGTAAACCATGTCTTTAGATCGTATTCGTTTAGCATCTCTCCATGACAAAGTCATGAGCGCAGAACAAGCTGCAACTTTTATCCAAGATGGGATGACTGTGGGGATGAGTGGATTTACTCGTGCAGGTGAAGCAAAAGCTGTACCTTTAGCGCTGGTAAAACAAGCCAAAGTGAATCCGTTGAAGATTACTTTAATCACAGGTGCAAGTTTAGGTAATGACCTAGACAAACAATTAACTGAAGCTGGTGTACTTGCGCGTCGTTTACCATTCCAAGTCGATAACACTTTACGTAAAGCTATCAACAACGGTGAAGTGATGTTCATCGATCAGCATTTGTCTGAAACTGTTGAGCAAATGCGTAACCTTCAGTTGAAAAAACCTGATGTTGCGGTGATTGAAGCGATTGCGATTACTGAAGATGGTGGCATCATTCCAACAACATCTGTGGGTAACTCTGCAAGCTTTGCAATTTTTGCTGAAAAAGTGATTGTTGAAATCAACACCAACTTAAGCCCTGCTTTTGAAGGCTTACACGATATTTATATCCCAACTTACCGTCCAACACGTCAAGCAATTCCTTTGACACATGTTGATCAACGTATTGGTACACCTGCAATTAATATTGATCCTGCAAAAATCGTGGGTATCGTAATTAACAACGAATATCATGACTCTCCATCAACAGTGACACTACCAGATGATGAAACTCAAGGTATTGCCAACCACTTAATCGCATTCTTTGAAAAAGAAGTTGAAGAAGGTCGTTTACCTTCGAATCTTGGTCCTTTACAAGCGGGCATCGGTTCGATTGCCAATGCGGTATTAACCGGTCTTAAAGATTCTAACTTTGAAGATTTGGTGATGTATTCAGAAGTACTGCAAGACTGTACTTTCGAATTGATTGATGCGGGTAAAATGAAGTTTGCTTCAGGTTCATCAATTACCCTTTCTGCTAAATATGGCGAAAAAGTATTTAACAACCTAGAACAATACAAAGACAAACTGGTTCTACGTCCACAAGAGATTTCAAACCATCCTGAATTGGTTCGCCGCTTAGGCATCATCGGGATCAATACTGCACTTGAGTTTGATATTTACGGCAACGTCAACTCGACCCATGTGTGCGGCACCAAGATGATGAATGGTATTGGTGGTTCAGGTGATTTCGCACGTAATGCACATTTAGCAATCTTCGTGACCAAATCGATTGCAAAAGGTGGCGACATCTCTTCTGTTGTCCCATTTGCTTCACATATCGACCATGCTGAGCATGATGTTGATATTCTTGTGACTGAACAAGGTCTTGCTGACTTACGTGGTTTAGCGCCTCGTGAACGTGCTCGTGCAGTCATCAACAACTGTGCTCACCCAATGTATCGTGATGCATTGAATGATTACTTTGATCGTGCATGTGAAAAAGGCGGTCAAACGCCGCATATTCTTCGCGAAGCACTTTCTTGGCACTATAACTTTGAAGAAACAGGCCATATGCTTGCTTCTTTAGAAGATCAAGCTAAAAAATCTGCATAAGATTTTAAATCTGATATAAAAAGTAAAAACGCCCTTCAGGGCGTTTTTTTACGAGCTTATTTGGGTTTGAATGCCCACCCACTGATTTTTTAAATATCTAAAGACTCAGATTGCAACACGCACTTTATCTTTCTTTTCAATAAACGCCACACCAGCTTGGTCCTGATTAATCATCTCAACCGCTTTCTCTGCAATCATAATTGCAGGGGCATTGGTATTGCCATTCACCACTTTTGGCATGATTGACGCATCGACCACACGCAGGTTTTGAATACCATAAACGCGTAACCGTGGATCAACCACAGCCATATCGTCTACCCCCATTTTACAACTTCCCACAGGGTGATAAACGGTATCTGAGCGATCTCTTAAAACTTGGCGAATGTCCTCATCTGTTTTTACCGTGGCTGTAAATAAATCTTCTTTAATCATGCTTTTAAAAGCATCAGATTGCATTAATTTCTGAGTGAGTTTAAAGCCTTTAACCATTTCTTCTAAATCAGATTCTTCACCATAAAAATTCGGATCAATCAATAAAGGATCATCGATACTTGGCCCACTTATCTTAATCGACCCACGACTGACTGGATTTAAAAGGCAGACATGACAAGAAATACCATGCCCTGTGTGCATGGTTCGTGCATGGTTATCCACCAGTGCAATCACAAAATGTAATTGTAAATTCGGTAGACTTTGCTCATTTGAACTTTTAATAAAGCCGCCACATTCAGCAAAATTCGTAGTCAACAAACCACGGCGTTCTTTACGATAACGTCCAATTTGTTTAAATAAATCAATTGAACCTGGAATAGATAAGCCAAAGGTGCCTTGAATTTCACTGACTTTATAACCAAAAATAAAATCAGGATGATCGTGAAAATTTTTACCCACACCAGGTAAATGTTGTTTTACTTCAATGCCATGTTGCGCAAGTTCTTGTTGGTCACCAACACCTGAGAGCATCAGAATCTGTGGCGACTGCATCGCTCCCGCACTCAATAACACTTCTCGACGTGCAAAGATTTGTTTCAGCTGACCGCCTTGCTTGTATTCCACCCCAACAGCCACGCCATTTTCAATCAAGATTCGCTGAGTCTGTGCATGGGTTTCCACCGTTAAATTTTTACGATCTCGATGTGGAAATAAATAAGCCCGCGCAGAACTACAACGCTCCCCATTGATATGGGTCACTTGATAAACGCCTAAACCTTCCTGCTCTTCTCCATTGAAGTCATCCAGAATTCGATAACCCTGTTCTTTGGCAGCTGCGATATATTTTTGCTGTAAGGGGTTATCACTACGTAAATCAATAACTGAAAGTGGGCCAGCATTGCCATGATATTGATTTTTAATTCTTTGGTTATTTTCAGACTTAATAAAATAAGGCAAAACCTCATCATATGACCAACCGGTATTGCCTAAGGCTGCCCAATCATCATAATCTTGTCGATGTCCACGGATATACACCATGGCATTAATTGCCGATGAGCCACCCAAGCATTTTCCACGAGGCTGATAGCCTTTACGACCATTTAAGCCCTTTTGCGGTACAGTTTCAAAGGCCCAGTTATTGATCTTGGTTGGAATACTAATCACCGCTGCACAAGGAACTTCTACTTTCCAACCCTCTCCTGAGCCCCCAGCTTCAAGCAGACAAACAGAAACTTGCGGGTTTTCTGATAAACGCCCAGCCAACACACAGCCTGAGCTTCCACCACCGATAATAATATAATCAAATTCCTGTTTATTCACGTGAAGTTCCTTTTTTGTTTTAAATTATGCCTCCATTATTATGCACACTTTCAATCAATAAAAAATCACTATTCTCAGCCTATAACGTTTTTATAAGTTAACAAACTCAGCAAAAAGTATTTACGCATTGTCTAAAAAATAAACTTATCAACTGCGGTTTTTTATATTAATCTGCTGTAAAGATTGTTTTAAAAAACAAGAGATAAAAATTCTATGTTTATTATCAGACAGTTTCAGGAAACCGATTTAGACGAAGTCATCGCACTGTGGGAAGTCTGCGATTTAACCCGTCCTTGGAACAACCCAGAAATTGATATCTTCCGTAAAGTCGCACAAAAAGACGGATTGTTTCTATTGGCGGTCAAAGATGAACAATTGATCGCTACGGTTATGGGGGGCTATGATGGGCATCGGGGCTGGGTCAATTATCTTGCTGTCCATCCTCATGATCAACGTAATGGTGTTGCAACTGCATTGATACAACAACTTGAAAAGCGTTTAGTTGCATTAGGTTGCCCCAAACTGCAACTGTTAATCCGTAAGGATAATATTGATGTACAAAGCTTTTATGAGCAACTCGGCTATGAAGAAATCGAAGTCGTGTGTTTGGGTAAACGTCTTATTTCAGATTAAAAATCTGTCGAATCCATCTGCTTTCATGGCGATTGACAGAAAAACTTAGAATTTATAGCCATACGACAACCCTAAAATGTCTTGACTCATTTTGAGTTTCGCTTCACCCCCACCAAACGCAGGGGAAATTTTGCCTTTTACTTCATCTTCCAAGGCATGTGTATAGGCAATACTGATTTCTTGATGTTGATCGAGATTCCAAGTTGCACCCACGCTGAGGTGGTCTTGAATTACTCCAGGAGCAAGAATATTTAAAAACACTTCACTGTCTGGAATCGGTTGATCATTATGACTATAACCAGCTCTTAGTGTGAGTTTTGGATGGGCTTGATAAGACACACCCAGTTTATAGATATTGATATCATTCCAGCCAAATCCTGGCCCTTGTGGTGTACCAAAAGCATGACCTTGTTGTAATTGTGCAAGATCAAAAGGATTTCCTACCGATTTCACATCCGAATAGTTAATTCGTTGTATATCCGCAGCCACTGTTAATTGAGGTGTGATGTTGACAGCTGCACCCACACCATAACTTTCAGGAACATCAAAGTCACCGCGTTCAGCAAATAATCCACGATATCGATCAAAGCGATCTGCATTAATTTTTGAAGAATAATTTGCGCCTAAGGTTAAGCGTTGATCAAAGAATTTTCCAGCCCAACCAATACGTGCACCAATGCCAGTCGCAGAATCCTTACCACGATTGCTTAAATTTGAAGCATCGGCTGAAAATCCGCTAAACCCAGCAATTCCCCGTGCTTCAAAACGTTGATAGAGAATATTGGTTGCAATGCCGATAGATTGATTTTCTGCATATTTCCAAGCAACTGCTGGAGTAATGAAAACCTGGGTTAAATCCACTCCTGCTGTTCCACTGTTGCCAAATGCTGCAAATGGATTATTTTTATACCCCGTATTCATTCCACCATTCCCATATATTGCTAAACCTAAAGCAACTTGGTCATTGATTTGATGGTTGAATGCAAGCTCTGGGAGTACAAAGTATTTGCGTCCATTGCCATCATATCGACCATTGGCGTTGGGGTAAGCTTGTGGCATTTGATTCGCGGTAATCTCAGCTGAACGATCAGGTGAAAACACGGTTGCACCGACATCAATACGATCACCAATCCAGCTTAAGCCTGCTGGGTTATTGGCAATCGTTAATGCATCTTGAAATTGAGCGATTGAAGTCCCTGCATTGCCTTGGGCTTTTACCCCATAGCCATGCATAAAATAGCCTGTCGTTGCAAAAGCGGTAGAACTGAATGCCGATAGCCATACAGCAGTGGATAATATTTTAACTGGAGCTTTCATGATTTATCTTACTTTTAAATAATATATAAGTAAGTATATTGTTAGCTATATCTGTTGTAATCAAAGATAAAATGCGATCCTTATTTTATTTGTGCATAAAGCATTTTTTCTTTGATTTTTTAATTTTACCCACTCTTAAAAAAACTGGGAATGTGATGGTCAAATCTGCAAGCTCGCTGGTTAATGCTTCAGCTAGATCAAGTAATGGATGATCCTGATTTCTTTCGCAATAGTGTTTAATTGCAGACCAAGTAGATAAATACTTTAACAGTTGTGCAGAAGACCACTGATACTGCATCTTAAACTCAGCAACGTTTATTTCATCAAAAGGAAAGGGAATGGTTTTATATTCTTCATCGATATAACGGCGCTCCACATCCCAATAACCATCTAGTTTTTCAGCATATAAGCTTTGAATCATGGTATTGATGGCTGCATTTTCGACATGAATTAAGCCATAACCGATCACAGCAAGAATACCTTGTGGTTTTAATGTGCGTTCAACTTCTTTATAAAAGCCATCAAAATCAAACCAATGAATGGCCTGAGCCACTGAAATCAAATCAAAACTCTGTGCTGTAAATGAAGTCTGTTCAGCAGACTGGACTTGATAGCTGACATTGTCAAAATAAGGCGCAAGGTTTAATTGTTTTTCGCTCATATCCGTTGCAACAACATGATCGAAATAAGGGCTAAGCAATTGAGTAAATTGACCTGAACCCGCACCACAATCCCAAGCAAAACCGCGCTCTGGAACATGATTTAAAATTTCCTGAACCACTTCTTGCGGATAACTCGGTCGAGCTTGCTGATAAAGCTGGCTGCCTGATGAAAATAAATCTTTCATTGTTCTTATAACAATCTATTTCACTTACCAAAGGTTTATCTTACGATATTTATAGTCCATAGCAAGATATTTTGTAAGACAATGGGTTCAATTTACGCATTCAAAATGACATGCTGTTTTAATGATGAACATCAATTTCTGAATTGAAGATAAAAAGCAGGCAATAAAAAACCCCAAACAATGTTTGAGGTTTTTCAAATATGGTGGCGAGACCCAGGATCGAACTGGGGACACACGGATTTTCAATCCGTTGCTCTACCTACTGAGCTATCACGCCGATGCGGTGTATTAAGCCGTATCTCAGTTCAATAGTCAATAAAAATCATGACTTTTTTATTCAACCGAATATTTTTTACCCAAAAAAAATCCCTGATGGGATCAGGGATTGAAATCTCAAAGATTTTAAATATGGTGGCGAGACCCAGGATCGAACTGGGGACACACGGATTTTCAATCCGTTGCTCTACCTACTGAGCTATCA
>NZ_JBWKXD010000004.1:0-100835 GCF_059422625.1 Acinetobacter sp. GW821-FHT01C12 | reverse complement strand
CCGCCGATGGGGCGTATTAAACAATTTAATGGTTTAGTCGTCAAGCATTGAAATCACTAAAATCATTCAATAGTTTATTTTTACAACAAAAATCGCCTATTTATTCTAAATAAGGCTGTTTTTTATACATTTTTCAGCTTTGGAACGCAAATTTTGGCATGCTCAATTTGCTGAGCGAAGGTACTCCTCCTTGCTTTAAGTTTTGCAAACTCGATTTAATTTTTTCCCAAAGTGTTTTGCTCGTGACTGCAATATGCTACTGAGATCAGCTTAACTTTATAGTTGTGGAAAAAGAGCCAAATAAAAAAGCAACCTGATCAGGTTGCTTAAATTAGTCAAAGATCCAAGATCACCTTAGATTTTACCTAAGTGAGCTAAACAACGATGGATTGCTCCACAGCCCGGCTCAAAGTTTTTAATGCCCTTTTCTTCCTCGATACGACAAACTTCTTCGACCAAACGCTCTGCAACGCCACGTCCGCGGTTAGCAGGATGTACCACAATATTTTCCAAAGTCCGACTTTCACCTTGTCCAGTACACCATAACGCACCAATAATCTTTGTATTAAATTCTGCGACATAAAGTAAGGTATAATGAGCCAAGTTTTGCTCAAGTTGTTCTATGGCATCATGACCATCCCCAAACTCGGGACTGGTGTCATATAATCGCTCAAGCTGATCGCGAACTTCTTCATTTTCTAGTGAAGTTTTAGCATGTACGGTAATAGGCATTGATTAACCCTCCTGAGCAATCTAATATGCTGTCACTTTCGTCACAGCGAAATATCTTTACATCAAACTTTTAATTTTTGACGTTTTTTGAGGAACGTGTCTATGGCGCAACGTATCAGTGAAGTGGTAAGAAACACCAACGAAACTAAAATTCGAGTTCGTGTGAATCTTGATGGTACTGGTCAAGGCACGCTCAATACAGGTGTTCCCTTTTTAGACCATATGGTTGATCAAATCAAGCGTCATGGTTTATTTGACATCGATATTCATTGTGATGGCGACTTAGAAATCGATGATCACCATACTGTAGAAGACTGTGGAATCACACTAGGCCAAGCATTTGCGCAAGCACTCGGTGATAAAAAAGGCTTAAAACGTTATGGTCATTTCTATGCACCACTTGATGAAGCTTTAAGCCGTGTCGTGGTTGATTTATCAGGTCGTCCAGGTTTATGGATGGATATCCCATTTACACGTGCCCGTATCGGCAGTTTTGATGTGGATCTATTTTCCGAGTTTTTCCAAGGCTTTGTAAATCACGCTTTAATGACTTTACACATTGACAATTTAAAAGGCAAAAATAGCCATCACCAAATTGAAAGTGTTTTTAAAGCATTTGCACGTGCGCTTCGCATGGCCTGTGAAGTTGATCCGCGTGCAGAAAATACTGTTGCATCGACGAAAGGAACCTTGTAATGACCCGTATTGCCCTTCTTGACTATGGCATGGGAAATCTTCATTCAGCAGCCAAAGCACTCGAACATGTTGGCGCAACTGTAGATGTCACAAATGATCCAAAATTAATCGCTCAGGCAGATAAAATCGTATTTCCGGGTGTAGGGGCAATGCGTGATTGTATGCAGGGGATGCATGAAGCAGGTATTGATGAGGTTGTGCGCCATGCTGCGTTTAATAAACCAGTACTTGCCATTTGTGTCGGCATGCAAGCTTTGCTTGAATCATCAGAGGAAAATGCGGGTACTCAAGCGCTGGGTATTTTTGAAGGTGTGGTAAAACATTTTCCAGATATGGACGGCTTAAAAGTCCCTCATATGGGCTGGAACCAAGTCCATCAGGCAGATCCAAATCATCCGATGTGGAAAGATATTGATCAAGATAGTCGTTTTTACTTTGTACATAGCTATTATGTCGAACCCAAAGACCCGTCTCTTGTTGCTGCAACATGTGATTATGGTTTGCAGTTCTGTACGGCTATTCATAAAGAAAATTTATTTGCGACACAGTTCCATCCTGAAAAGAGCCATACAGCAGGTTTACAGTTACTGAAAAACTTTGTGGAATGGAAAATCTGATTCATTCAGGTCAATTTCATCCCGATTTATATCTCTAAAAATCAAGTCAATTGCAGTTGGCTTGATTTTTTTATTTTATTTGGACTTTATTTTTTATCGTCTGTTTATTATGATTCAACCAAATTGAATAAAAATCCAACAATTGATTTTAAAAATTGATTTAAAAACCTTAATTCATTCTAGGAACATAACAATGTCTTCTAATTTTCAAACCCATGATTCAGCTTTAAGTGCCAGTGGCCGTTTTGGTCGATTATCCTATTTGGGCTGGAATATGCTGTTGGGTCTATCTATGTTTGTACTGGGTATTATCGCTGCACTATTCATCCCAGCTTTAAGTAACTCCCCTTCAAATACGCTCATCTTTATTCTCGGCACAGTTGCGATTATTATTTATATCGCAGTGATCTACTTTAGCTTTATTTTTACAATTCGTCGCTTACATGACAAACACCAAAGTGGTTGGTTATCTCTTCTTATGCTTTTACCTTTGGTGAATTTATTCTTTTTTGTTTATTTAAGCTGTGCAAAAGGAGATGCTGGGACAAATAACTATGGCGCACCTCGGATTACCCGTGGTTGGGAAAAAGTATTGGCTTGGATTTATATTGTGATCTTCCCGATTAGTATTCTAATCCTGGCAGTTACAGCAATCCCAGCCTATCAAAGCTACCTTGACCAAGCGCAACAGTTTCAGCAATATCAACAACAAATCAATCAGTCTGAATAAATCAGCCGAAATAACCACCCTATTTTTATAAGGTGGTTATTTTACTCTTTGGTGACAAAACCACCTTCTAATGGCTCAACACTAATTTTAATATCCGCTTTTAAATTTAAAGCTGCATAACGGTCTTTAATTTCGTTGATCAACTGTTCCATGGTGACATGGCTTAAATCCAATTCAGACTCAGCATATGCTTTGGTCACTAGATCTGCTTTATCTTGCTGTTTAGATTCCATATTCCAGCGTTCAGTCATCCCAACTAAACGCGCCAATTCAATTAAGCTTTGCGCACTCGACGGTGTTGAGTTTTGCAACCATTTGGTCATGGTTCCTTTTGAAGTTTCGAGTACGTTAACAATATCACTGGCTTTTATATTTTTATCCTGAATTAATTGCTTTAAACGCTTGGCGCCTTCTATAAAAAGATCATCATCTTTTTCAACCATACAATTTATTCCTGTGTTTTTGACCCACAAAACTATCATCTTTTATTCAAAGTTTGTTATAACACAATATGGTTAATATTTTTAATGCTTAAACTGGTCGACTAAAATTTGTGAGCTTAAATTTGTGAATATTCAAACTCAGCAACTTCCTAGTAAAGAACAAATTCAGAGCTTTCCCCGTTTTCAAAATTTGCCTTTGAGTAACATTGTTGTGGTCAATAGCTTGCAACAATGCCAAGCAATTGAAGCAGAATTAAAAACGGCGCACATTTTTGGTTTCGATACGGAGTCAAAACCTACCTTTAATAAAGGTGAAATACAAACTGGCCCACATCTTATTCAACTGGCGACATTTGAAAAAGCCTATTTATTTCAAGTTTCAGCAGATATTTTGGCTTTTCTAGCGACCTTTTTTGAAAATCCTGATCAGATTAAAGTCGGTTTTGGCTTAAAAAATGATGCTCATTTATTTCGTAAAAAAGGCATGCAACTCAACAGTGTCATCGAACTTTCTAAATGCTTTTCGAGTTTTGGCTTCAATAATCCTTTAGGAATTAAAAATGCCATGGCATTATTATTCCAAGTCAATTTCCCTAAAAGTAAATCTATTAGCACCTCAAATTGGGCACGTAAAATTCTCACAACACCACAAATTGAATATGCAGCAGCCGATGCCTATGCTGCACTTTTAATTTTCGAAGCCTTACTGGATTTAGACTTAATACCTGACACGATTGCACATACTCAGCTTAAATTGAGCATTCGCGCCAATAAAAGCCTAAACTGACACTTAGAAATTGATCAAGTTTTTGCTAAGATGAAGATCAATAAATTCTTCATTGAGATTAAGCAAGGAGCGAAAGCATGCTGATCATCCCGGCAATTGACCTGAAAGATGGTAAATGTGTTCGTTTAAAACAAGGTCGTATGGAAGACGATACCGTATTTTCTGATGATCCTGTTGCAACAGCACAGCATTGGGTAAATGAAGGCGCTCGTCGTTTGCATTTGGTTGATTTGAATGGGGCTTTTGCTGGAACACCAATTCATAAACCTGTCGTTGAAGCAATTGCAAAAGCACAGCCTGAACTGCCAATCCAGATTGGCGGTGGTATTCGCTCTTTGGAAACAATCGAACATTATTTAGATGCGGGCGTTTCTTTTGTCATCATCGGCACCAAAGCAGTTCAAAATCCTGAATTTGTTGAAGAAGCCTGTAAGAAGTTTGCGGGACACATTATTGTCGGTATTGATGCGATCAATGGTATGGTTGCAACTGATGGCTGGGCAAATGTCACTGATGTAAAAGCCACTGATCTTGCAAAACGTTTTGCGGATGCCGGTGTGTCTAGCATTGTTTATACCGATATCGCACGTGATGGTATGATGCAGGGTGTCAATGTTGAACAGACGGTAAACCTTGCGCAATACTCAGGTCTTCCAGTGATCGCCTCAGGCGGTGTAACCAATCTGGATGATGTGCGTAATTTAAAAGGTAAACCGGGTATTTTAGGTGCGATCACAGGACGTGCAATTTACGAAGGCACATTAAACCTACGTGAAGCGCAGCTGTTATTGGATGAACAAGGCTTTTAAGTTCCCAGTATAGATTGGATTAAAAAAGAGAACCGAGCTGTTCTCTTTTTTATGTGTTAAACAAGGTATTTAAATCACTACATCCAGATTTAAACCAATGTATTTTCAAAATGTTGCATTTCAATTTTACTTGCTAAAAAGGGCTTCATTGCCGTAAACCACTGTTTAAATTCATCTGTTTTCATAAAAACATCTGTATGGGTTTTAAGATCAATCCAGTGAATTTGTAGAATATATTTTTGATTGTCTTCTATACCACGAATCAATTTAAATTTTTCACAACCTTGGGCATTCCGGAAGGTGTCTGATAATTCATAAAATTTCTTTTCAAAAGCCATTTGTTGACCATCAACAATATGAAATAAAGCCTGTTCGATCACCATGATTTATTTCTCTTTATCAAAATTTTGATTCAATATGCTAACACGACTGCATGACAATTGAGTGATTTAAATACCCGATTACTCAGCTTAACATCTGCATAATACTGTGCTTTCGCGTAAAATAGCCCTGCTCTTCTACATTACTTTATTTTATGTCTTCCTCTCCCCTCGCTTTATTTTTAAAGTCCAGAACGCCTCAAATTGCACTGATTCTGATGACCATGATTTGGGGTGGTACATTTGTCATTGTACATTATGCCCTAAACTATAGTTCCCCTATGTTTTTTGTCGGTTGTCGTTTTGCTGCAGCGACTATTGCTGTTGGATTACTGTCTTATAAATATCTAAAAGGTATCAATTTAAAAGAACTCATCGCTGGTGCACTGATTGGCGGTATGATTGCCGCAGGGTATGGCTCGCAAACTGTCGGTATGCAAACCATCAGCAGCAGTGAGTCTGCCTTTTTAACAGCATTATATGTCCCCCTTGTACCGATTCTTATCTGGGTGATTTTTCGCAAAAGACCACATATCATGACTTGGCTCGGTGTTTTACTGGCGTTTATCGGTTTAATTTTTTTGACAGGAAATGGTTTTCATCACATTGATTTAAATACGGGGCAAATCGTTACATTGGTTGGTTCGTTTGCAATTGCTATGGAGATTATTCTCATCGGGCACTTTGCAGGGAGGGTCAATATTCAGCGTGTAACGGTGATTCAGCTTGCCTTTGCTTCATTGATTTCATTTGCCAGTATGCCTTTTGTCGGTGAGCTGCATATTCCACCCTTTTCATGGCAATTGGTGATGCTTGCAGTTGGACTGGGCTTAACCAGTGCTTTATTACAATTGACGATGAATTGGGCACAACGCTCTGTCGATCCTTCTCAAGCGGCCGTGATTTATGCTGGCGAACCAGTTTGGGCAGCTTTATTTGGCAGAATTGCAGGTGAACGCTTGCCATTGCTGGCTCTTTTTGGTGGTTTACTTGTGGTATTGGGGGTGATCATCAGTGAATGGAGACCCAAATTTTTATACACACGACAGCTTAAAGAAAACTCAGTTGAGATAGAAAAACAGCGTTCTTGATCAGAACGCTGTTTTCACTAAAATTACGCTTTGATCAAGCTGTATTGCTCGGCAACAAGATCCATCAAGGGTGATTTATTCAGTTATATCGGTAAGGCTTGATCATCATTCAGCACAATAATGCCTCGAATGGCGCGATAGACAATCCATATCCAAGAAATAAATAAAGTGGCAGCACAAAAAATCGTAGCACCCACGGCAACACCCGCAAAGGCATTGACATTATCCATGGTGAAAAATAGAAAAATAAACGGAATAAATGCAATTACCGTCCAGACTAAATACCACCAAAAAGTGCGAATTTGCCATCTAAAATGACTTTCGAAAATCGTACCACGGACTGAATTCAATTTTACATAATTGATAATCAATGCAATGATTGCAAGAATTCCCGCAGAAAAAATTGCAACAATATAAAGGATATATAAAATTAAAGTCAGAGATTTACTATTATTTGGATCAACATAATTATTCATTGTAAGCCCTTTTCAATTTGCTAACGCCCGTTTAAATCTTAAACATATTCAAAGGCGAAATTAACCATAAAATCAATAAAATATTAAAGAATATGGTACACAAATAAATCTTTTTAAAGGGTTGTTTTTGTGTTTTATGTCGTAAGCGTTGCTGTGCTAACCAAGCTGCAGGCCAACCACCTAAAAAAGCTAAAATATGCAGAGTATTTTCAGGAACACGACGCTGATTGCTCTGCGCGGCTTCTTTATCTTGTGCATAAAACCAATAGGTCATCACATTGATAATACTGACAAAAAGAATAAACATGCCATTGAGCAAACCGCTTATGGTCAAAATTGCCAAAGCAATAATATAAACAGCGCACAAAATTTGCATCGGCTGTAATTTAGCCTGCTTTGCTGTATGCAACTGCTTGGCTTTAGCCGCTTGCTGGCTTGTCACTTTCGCCATTTGTGTGGCTTTTAAATACGTGACTTGTTTTGCTTTATAACGCCCTTGGCCGTCTAATTGCACCACATATTCAAGGGCACAGCCCACGATTGGGCGTGGCCCTTTTTGTGCAAAATCTTTGATGTGTAAAAATACGCGATCTTTTACACCATCATTTGGTTGAATAAAGCCATAGCCTTTATCATCGAACCATTCAACTAAACGACCTTGATCACGCATTTTATTTCCCACAAAAAACTATTAAGCAGTCACGAACTTTAATCTTTCAATCAACATATTACGCATTTCTTGCGGATTTTTCTGCAAAATATCATCACCTGTGCGTGCTTCAGCAGCATTCATCTGAGCAATTTGTAAACGCATCATCCAAAAGCGACCTGCGGCCATCGCCAAATATAACTCTAAACAAGCTCTTTCATCTTCAGTCAAAGGACGAATCGAAGTATATGCATTTAAGAAAGCCGTTGCTTTGGCTTCATTCAAAGCAACACTCGGATATTCTGTGCAAAAGTCATTTAAGGTAATCGCAATATCAAAAAGTAATTCATCTTGATTCATTTCATAAAAATCAAGAATGCCTTTTAACTCATCACCTTCAAACAAAGTATTGTCACGGAACAAATCCGAATGAATAAAACCTTTCGGTCGATTTGGATACATCATGGTCAGTGCTTCATATAAACCTAAAAGGTTATTCAACAAAGCACTATCCGCCACATCCAACGTTGGTTTAATTTGTTGAGCAACGTTATACCAATAGGCATGATCACGCGCCACTTGACGCTGTAATGGGAAGTCTTGTAACGCCACATGCATTTTGGCCTGTGCTACAGCAATCTGCTCAACTTGAGCGATTGTAGAAGGCATGGGATGTTTACCTGACATCCGTGGCGCAATTTGTGCAGGCTTATCTTTTAAGCTATGAATCGACTGACCACTATGTTTTAACGGAACAGGAACTGCCAAACCTTGTTGCCCCAAGTGTTCTAAGACAGGAATTAACTCCCCTGCTGCTTGTGCATCCATATTTTCAAATAATGTTAATACAAACTGTGTTCCATCAGCACAAATGATAAAATAGTTGGTATTTTGCACACCGCCTTGAATTGGTTTAAGTTCAACCACCTCTAATCCATAAGGTGCTGCAAAGTGTTGAACTTCTTTTAAACTCAAAGTGGTATAAACCGACATAGAAAACCTGCGAAAAAACTTACATAAGTTTGATAGAATAACCGCTTCGACTATCGAGGTGTAGCACCTAAGTCACGAACTTTCATAATCGCCTGTTATTTTTGGAAAAAATTATGCTCGCTAAACGTATTATTCCTTGCCTGGACGTAGATAATGGTCGTGTGGTGAAAGGTGTCCAGTTTCTGGATATCCGTGATGCAGGAGATCCTGTAGAAGTTGCCCGTCGTTATAATGAGCAAGGTGCAGATGAAATCACCTTTTTAGACATTACTGCAACATCAAATGGCAGAGATACCACTTACCGTACTGTTGAACGTATGGCTGAAAGTGTGTTTGTTCCACTTACAGTCGGTGGCGGTGTTCGTAAAGTTGAAGATATTCGTTTGTTATTAAATGCAGGCGCAGATAAAGTCAGCATCAACTCTGCTGCAGTATTTAATCCTGAGTTCGTTCAAGAAGCATCTCAGCGCTTTGGTGCACAATGTATTGTTGTAGCAATCGATGCGAAAAGAACGGGTGAAAATAAATGGGAAATTTTCACCCATGGCGGCCGTAAACCAACAGGCATAGATGCAATTGAATGGGCGGTCAAAATGGCAGAATTCGGTGCAGGTGAATTATTGGTTACCTCTATGGATGCGGATGGGACGAAAGCGGGTTATGACATTGGTCTAATGCGTCAAATCAATGATCGTGTCACCATTCCGACCATTGCATCAGGCGGTGTGGGTAATTTACAACATTTAGCAGATGGTATTTTAAAAGGTGGTGCCGATGCTGTATTGGCAGCCTCGATATTCCATTTTGGTCAATACTCTATTCCTGAAGCGAAACAATACCTTGCTGAACAAGGGATTGAAATGCGCCTCTAATTGATTGTGAGCGCACATATATAGAAGAATGTTATTTTGGCATTCTTTTATATATGCAATTGATTTAGTCTGATTCAAATAGCAAAAATTAAAATATCGAGAATTAAAACACCAAGATAAAACTGATCAATCAACATAAATCCACCCTCATCCTAGCTTTCTCCCAGAGGGAAAAGGAACTTTTAATACCAATATGACTCACTCAACATAATCACTTTTTGATTTATAAAAGAGATCAAATGATTTATCTCGAATCAGTTTATCAATGCTTCTATATGAAAAAAAATCATGGTTATTGGGATTACTTATTCTGGTTATTTGCTTTAATCTTGTAAGGGTAATTTCATAAAAATAAGTGTGAGACATTATGGATTTAATAAAAATAATACGAAGCCTCAACCAAATCATTCGCTATAAATACTATTATTCCAGCCCCTACCCTACATTTAAAATGTCTGAATCAATGCATACTTACCACCGTGCAACCAGTTATGAACATCTGGCGCTTAACCAGCACGATCCACTTGATTTAGATCAGCGATTAAATGAAAAAATTCAAAAATATCAACGTAACGCGATTTGGTATTTTTTACATTCAGCACTCAAAGGATATAGCACAGCACAATATAAATTGGGCATGATTTACCTACAAGGCCAGCTCGGCCTATCGCCAGATAAAAAGAATGCATACAAATGGTTATTACTTGCTGCAAATCAAGGTCATCTCGAAGCACAACACCAACTTTATCGGCTTTATTTACAATAAAAAACCAGCTCGAAAGCTGGTTTTTTTGATCTACAAAACTAGTGATTAACCACCAATTTTTTTGTATTTGGTGCGTTTTTGCACAGCAGCATCACCCAAACGCGCTAAACGATATGCTTCATATTCAGCATAGTTACCTTCGTAGAATTCTGGCTGTTCATTTTCAAATGACAAGATATGTGTAGCAATACGGTCAAGGAACCAACGGTCATGCGATACCACCATGACAGTACCAGGGAATACAAGAATTGCATCCTCTAGCGCACGTAAAGTTTCAATATCCAAGTCATTTGATGGCTCATCCAGTAAGATTACGTTGGCGCCCATCTGAAGGATCTTCGCAAGTTGTAAACGGTTACGTTCACCACCTGACAATTCACCAACACGTTTTTGCTGATCTTGGCCTTTAAAGTTAAAGCGACCGATATAGGCACGAGATGCGATCTCGTATTCGCCAATTCTTAAGATATCTAAACCGCCAGAAACTTCTTCCCAAACTGTTTTATTGTTATCTAAAGTGTCACGAATCTGACCAACATAAGCAACTTTTACAGACTCACCCAATACAACTGTACCTGTATCTGGTTGCTGTTCGCCAGTCATCATACGGAATAAAGTGGTTTTACCTGCACCGTTTGGACCAACGATACCGACAATCGCAGTTGGTGGTACTGTGAACGATAAGTTTTCATAAAGTAGACGGCCATCAAACGATTTGCTGATGCCTTCAACTTCTACAACCTTATTCCCTAGGCGTGGACCAGGTGGAATATAGATTTCAGAGGTTTCATTACGTTGTTGGAACTCACGTGAGTTAAGCTCTTCAAAGCGCTCCATACGTGCTTTGTTTTTCTTTTGCTGACCTTTAGCATTTGAACGAACCCATTCCAATTCTTTTTTCAATGCTTTAGCAAAAGATTCTTCTTGTTTATTTTCCTGCTCTAAACGAGCATTCTTTTGTTCCAACCAAGAAGAATAGTTACCTTGATAAGGAATACCATGTCCACGGTCAAGCTCAAGAATCCACTCTGCAACGTTATCCAAGAAATAACGGTCATGGGTAATCGCAACGATTGTACCAGCAAAGTCTTTTAAGAAACGTTCTAACCAAGATACAGATTCTGCATCCAAATGGTTAGTCGGTTCGTCCAGCAATAACATGTCTGGTTTAGACAATAACAAACGACACAATGCTACACGACGACGCTCACCACCTGAAAGTAAGCTTACGTCAGAATCCCATGCTGGAAGATTCAATGCTGCTGCAGCTTGATCCATTTGGTTGCTAAGGTTGTGTGCATCCCAAGCATGAATAATTGCTTCTAATTTCTCTTGCTCTTTTGCAAGTGCATCAAAGTCAGCATCTTCAGCTGCATATTCAGCAAAAACTTCATCTAAACGTGCCAATGCATCTAATGGTTCACGTAAACCATCTTCAACGTTTCCACGTACATCTTTATTTGGATCTAATGGTGGTTCTTGCTCTAGATAACCGATTTTAATACCTGGTTGCGCACGAGCTTCACCTGAGAAATCTTTATCTACGCCAGCCATAATACGGAGTAGGGTAGATTTACCTGCACCGTTTAAACCAAGTACACCAATTTTTGCACCTGGGAAAAATGATAAAGAGATGTCTTTTAGGATTTCGCGCTTAGGCGGAACCATCTTAGACACACGGTTCATCGTGTAAATATATTGGGCCACGTAGGACTCCTCTATAATGAATAGAAATTCGCAAAATGCGAATAAATAAATACCGTCAATTATACGCTGAATTTATCTATTTTTGTTCAGATTTGTCCAATTGATTGAGATATTTTAAAAGCATCAAGAAAACATTTTTCCACACCAATACACGTAATCAAATCGCGATCTCAAACATGATCACGAACAAAAATTCGGCTGATACTGATATACAAATTGCGTCTTGGTTTGAGTTGAACTTGGTGCATTGTAGTTTGACAATGATTTCAAAGCAGAAAAACTAATGGCAGCACGTTGTACAACCTTATTGGTGTAATTTGCATTTGGGTCTTGGTACTTAAACGAGACTTCAACTACAGCAGGTTTTAATCCTGCATAGGGTGATTGGGTATACCATAAACTCATATCTACCTCTGCATCAAACTCGCCTAAATCAATGCTAACCCCACGATAACTTCGTTCATAAATGGTGAGTCCACCTACAGGTGATAACAGCTGATTATCACTGATAGCAAAAGTTTCTTTAAATTTTGGAAAATGCGTATGGATATCTAAAAACTTATTGATTGTCCGTGTATTTACCACTGTGGTGGATTTACTGGAACCCACCAAAAATCCTTGTGTTGCTGTTTGAGTAATATCATCTTCAAGCTTGGTTTTGGCTCCCGCAGTTGAGCTACTCAAATCGGAAAAATCAGACAGATAATGATCATAGCTTCTAAATTTAAGCGTCACTTCAGATGCTCCGTTTTCAATCCGTTCTCGAAAGCTATAGCCCATATTATTGAGTAGGCAGCTGCTGGGTGAATCATAAAAACGTATTTGGCGTTGCTTGTCTAAGATCATCGTTCCTGAAACTGTACGGTTAATTTGTTGTGCAATAACCGTTTTGGCTTGTTGCATATAGCTATTTACGTTAGCGGACTCATTGGCATAGCTAAATTTGTCTGGCTGTAACAACAATTTATATTCACGCGATGTCACTTGCGGTAGAGACCAAGCAGTTGTAGTGATTAAACTTGTTAGAATGGTGAGAATTGCTATTTTTTTCATTGAGGAACCTATTATTTTAAATGATGCTGATAGAAAAAGCCGCCTCTTGGGCGGCTGTTGCTATGCAATTATTGGCCTTTTAAATTTAATTTATCCATGATGTATAAGGTATTGATATCAATACGTGTACGCGCCGCATCCAGATACTTTGGCTCCATACCTTTGGCATTATTCCAAAGTCCCATATCGTCATCATTTAAAATCCCAAGTGTCGTACTATTGATCAACCACAGACCTTCCATTTTATCATGTGGATATTTAACCGCTTTCCCCATATCCAGTACCAATATTTTAGGTGCTGGAACAATATTAAATGCTTTTAAACCATCCCAGCCTTTATCCAATTGGTATTCTTCTAAGGTCTTGCCCGCAATGGTTAAACCAAGCTTTTCATCTTGTTTGACATCATTTTGTGTTTGAATATCTTCTAAATTGGTGGCTTTGCTTAAATCAATACGATAGACATTTTTCATCACATTGGGCGTATCTTTATAAAACAATCCATCACGTTCTAAAACCAGAAATTGTGTTGCACTGAGGGCAATAATGGCAGAGTTTGAATTTTCAGCTATCTCTTGCTGATATAAATATTGTGCGACTTTGCCTGTTTCAAGATTAATCGTCACAATACGCGTCAACGTTGATTTATTGACATTTTTATTCGGTAAACTCATGGTCGATTGCATAATCCCAACCAAAGTTTTTTGGTCTGGGCTAATGGTTAAGCCTTCCATCCCTCGATTGGCACGGCGATAGCTAAACTCATTCGGCAAAGTCCAATTGTTGCGTTTATCAGCCTTAAATGGGTTGATACGCCCTATTTCTTTACCATTGGCATCATAATGCACAATATGCGGTCCATATTCATCGCTGACCCAGAACGTACCATCGTTAAGTGCAGTGAGCCCTTCACTATCCAAACCATAATCATCCAATCGAATTGGATTACTCACCACATCGTAAGGTTTGGTTGGATCTACGGTAATCACTTTTCCATTGACATCATACGGTGTTTCCCCTGTGCCGCCTAAAGCAGAAGTGTTGGGTAATCCAGTGATATCTTTTCCATCGCGATCTTTTAAATTGATGGTTTTAATTAATTTCACAGTACCATTGTCTTGAACTTCAAATAAACCAATTTTCGGCACATAGTCTGGAATGGCGAAAACCTTACCAGCACCATATAATTTATCAGTAAAGTCTGCATTTGGCCCCCGATCGGTCAATGCATAGAATTGTTTTTTATTGCTTGGATGCGCAGCAACATCAGAACCAAAACCACCCTGACGAATATCAAACGTGCTATCAATGGTCGTACCATTCGCAGGGTAACGTCCCAGTACGTTAAATGGCAACGCTACACCTTGTGCAAACAAATTGGGCTTACAACTGTTTTCGGTTTTAGTAATTTCACTGGCTTCAAGTTTGCCATTACCATTGCGGTCTAAACCGCTCTGCATACGTGTTCCCCCCATTACACAGGCTTCATCACCAAATGCCAATGTTATATTTTGGGTTAAGGTCTTCTGTGTTGTTGAATCTTGATCATCATCAGAACATGCGGTCAAACCCAGTAAACTACAGAGGACTAAAGTTAAAGTGCTTTTATGGCGGGTCAGTTTATTTATTGCTGCTTTTTTCATTGTGTTTTTAATAACTGAATTTGTGGAATTTGTTATGCTAGTTTCAGCAAATGACACCACAATGACAGCTCACAAACTCAGCGATATTCGGTCTGTTTTTCCTCGTTGAAACTCAATTTATCTCGGGCTGCATTGTTGGCTTTATCTGTTTTTATGATTTTAAAATATATAAACCCTTGTTTACTTCATATATTTATTTGTTACACTCTATTGAAATTTAATAAAAAGTTGACGGAAGAACATGACATATAAAGACGAAACTCTTGCCATACATGCAGGCTATGAACCAGAAGCAACCACTAAAGCGGTCGCCGTTCCAATTTATCAGACCACCTCTTATGCCTTTGATAATACCCAACATGGTGCGGATCTATTTGACCTGAAAGTTCAGGGTAATATTTATACACGGATCATGAATCCAACGACCGCTGTGCTTGAGCAACGTCTGAGTGCGCTTGAAGGTGGTATTGGTGCTTTAGCATTGGCTTCGGGTATGTCTGCGATTACCTATTCTATCCAGACCATCGCAGAAGCGGGTGACAATATTGCATCAGTTTCAACACTCTATGGTGGAACATATAATTTATTTGCCCACACTTTGCCAAAACAAGGCATTGAAGTGCGTTTCTTTGATTACCAAGATCCTGAAGCATTGCGCGGCTTGATTGATGAAAAAACCAAATTGGTTTTCGTTGAGTCGATTGGTAATCCGCTGGGTAATATTATTGACCTAGATGCCATTGCTAAAATCGCACACGAATATGGTGTACCCGTGATTGTGGATAATACCGTTGCAACACCTGCCCTACTGAAACCTTTTGAACATGGTGCAGATATCGTGGTGCATTCATTGACCAAGTATATTGGCGGTCATGGTAATTCGATTGGTGGCGCGATTGTCGATAGCGGTAAATTCCCTTGGGGCAAATATCCCGAGCGCTTCAAAGTCTTAAATACCCCTGATCCAAGTTATCACGGGGTGAACTATGTAGAAGCTTTAGGTGCTGCAGCATATATCGCCCGTGCACGTGTTGTTCCATTAAGAAATACAGGCGCAGCGATCAGCCCGCTCAGTGTATTCTTAATTTTACAAGGCTTAGAAACACTCAATTTGCGTATGGAACGCCATACTGAAAATGCACAAAAAGTTGCTGAATATTTACAGGCACATCCAAAAGTAAAATGGGTCAACTATGCTGGTTTAAAAGATCATCCACAACATGCTTTGGCACAAAAGTACGTCAAAGGTAAACCGTCTGCAATTCTGTCTTTTGGTGTTGAAGATGGTCGTGAAGGTGGCACCCGTTTTATCGATGCATTACAGCTGTTTACTCGCCTAGTGAATATTGGCGATGCAAAAAGTTTAGCCTGTCATCCAGCAACCACCACCCATCGTCAACTGAATGAAACAGAGTTAAAAGCAGCAGGCGTGAGTATTGATATGGTGCGTTTATCTGTGGGGATTGAACATATTGATGACTTGATTGCAGACTTAGAACAAGCACTCGCTCAAGTGTAATTTTCTTTTTGTGATCTTAGGGTCTGTTGACAATTCGTCTAGGTTTGCGACTACCTGTATTTTTTAGGCGATACTAGGCGCGAAATACGAAATTTAGTCATTCTAAATAAGTAGTTCGTAACGACGTAGCGGCAAAAAATACGCTAGCCCCCCGCTGCGCCTTGCGCTGCAAACAAAGCAGTGCTTTGTTTTTGCTCAGGGTTGTGGCTAAAATTATCTCATCCTACGTTATGAAACTCGAAAATAGTCTCGCTATTCTCATTCATGCTTTACGACGTATACGTCTCATGCTCAATTTTAACCTACAACGCAAGCCATTTATGAAATATCAACAGGCCCTAAATTTTCCAAATAAAAAGACCTGAATCATCAGGTCTTTTTATTTATAAATTCAATTATTTACCTTGAACTTTTTGTTCAATCTCTTCAACACTGGTATGTCGCGCATCAAAACCTTTTGCCATATAAATCACTTGTTCTGAGATATTACGTGCATGGTCACCAATCCGTTCCAGTGAACGCAATACCCACATCACATTGATAACACGACTAATATGACGTGGATCTTCGATCATATAGGTCATCAGTGTGCGTGTCGCGGATTGATATTCACGGTCAATATCTGCATCGGCCAACAAAACTTTTAATGCTTGTTCTGCATCCACACGCGCAAAAGCATCTAAAGCATCATGAATCATGACACGCACTTGATTGCCAATATGCCTTGTTTCCATATAGCCACGTGGCGATTCGCCCTCTTCACATAAAGTCTGTGCAATACGGGCAATTTTTGCAGCTTCATCACCAATACGCTCTAAATCGGTATTGGCTTTACTCATGGCAATTACCATACGTAAGTCGATTGCAGCAGGATGACGACGCGCCAAAATCAAAGTCAGTGCTTCATCAATTTCTCGTTCATAACGATTAACTGTATTGTCTTGAAATTGAACATCAATCGCCATATTGGCATTGGTATCCAATAAAGCATGCACTGCATTTGCGACTTGTTGTTCTACCAAACCGCCCATGGTCATAAATTTGGTATTCACATCCTGTAAGTCCTCATTAAATTGAGAAGATATATGATGGTTTAATACAGGATTACTTGGGCTCAAGGTCAGATGCTCCACACGCAACAAAAACTATTTTTATGGGTTAATATTAAAGCATATTCATTATGAATGTTTTATGACAAGTATTTTTCTTTCAAATTAATTTCTCAATATCGCTCATTTCAATTCTGATCAAAGCAATTTAGAGTAAAGATACTACTACAATTTGCTGAATTTACATATGTAACTTTGCTGTGAGGATCCATTTATCGCAAATTCACGATGCTGTACTCAGCTTAATTTTTGCAGATCTTAAATCAGACACATGACTCAGTTTCTTGCAAAAAGTAACGTTTCATTATCACAAAACTACAAAATATTTCATTTATTTAGCCTCGATTCAGCGACAATGGCATCGAACAAAATTGAGCTTCTTTTAAATGCTGGTCGAATGAAATTTCCTCGCAATATCCTTCATTTTCTCATTTCAGGCATACTCGTTATCTTGAGTTGCATGGTGGTTATCGCGTGTCAAAAACCCACAACCGACATTGTCAAAGAATCTAAAGAAGCGCCACAAAAAGAAAATCCTATTCCTGATTTAACCCAAATTTGCCAAAATCTCAAAAATGAGATGCTGGCAATCAACGCAAAAAGAACCACGCTTGCGATAGAACAAGTCAATCAAGATATTCGTATGTGTTTACCTTTGATGAAACCTGCGGAACAAATGGAATTGATGCATCAGTCGAAACGTATGTATCAACAATTTTTACAGATTGAGCGCACTTCAGAACAACAGCAAGCATTTGAAAACTATGCTTTAGATCAAGCTGCATATCCCACTATTCAACAGAGTAAATTTGAACAACTTAATCTACGTGACCAATATTTATTACGTCACAAAGGCCAAGCGTATATCGAATTGACCGAACAAACAGATGATAAAATTGTCTATCGGAGAAGCCCGCAATATTTAGCAAAAGTTTTCGCACCCTATCTAACTGCGCCTGAACAAGTTTTTATCGAAAATCTTGCACAACAAAATACCCAACCGCTTTTTAAAAACCATAAACCCGATATTGAGGCTGAAGAAATTGCAAAAAGAGCTAAGTTTTGGCAAGAATATCTGCAAACTTATCCCAATAGCCCTTTTTTACATGATGCACAGTTCTTAAAAAATGCATATAGCAGTCTATTGTTTTTAGGTACTGAAGAAGCACCTATATCGAGCAGTTTTGAAAATCAAACTGATATCGATGCAGCCAGCTGGTTGGTGATTGAACGCTTGGCAAAATCCAATGATGGTGAGCTTTCAGCTCAGGCCAAGAAGTTTGTTCATTTTTTAGCAATGAGCAAAGAGCAAAGACAGCAAAAAATTCAAATTAGTGAAAAAGAACGCACTAAACTGGAAAATATCCCTCAATTATTGGCGCTGTCCCAGCTCAATCAATATCTAAATTTAAGCCCGATCGACTTTAAGCATGTTAAAAAAGATTGCTTTAGTGATGCGATTTGTTCTAACAGTTAGATGTTATTTTAGCTCAATTTTTATTATCCTTGTAGCATTCAAAAATATACAACAACAGTCATACTATGAAAGCTTTAAAACAACATCTATCACTCACAACACTCTGCCTGTGTACCCTATTCAGCGCCTGCCAAAAGCACGAGAATAATCAAACAATTGAGACAACTAAAGCAGCTTCTGAAGCGACTCAGACCGGTACAACTGAAATATCAGCACTTCCACAAGACTGTAATGAGATAGATACAAGCATCAAAAAATTAGAAAAAACGGTCATCGTTGAAGATTTAAATGACCTCAATCAATTACTAAAGAAATGCCTCACATCTGCGCCGTTAAAAACACGTTATCAATGGCAAGCAAAAATTAAAGACATATATCAAAAACTCATCACCGATGCCTCGCCTGAAGTCTTCCAATATATGACCGATACACTTGCAGACGGTCAGTCTATGACAGCTCAACAAAAACAAGAATTGTATAAAAAGTTAAAACCGCGTGAGAAATATTTAGTTGATCACGCAAAGGACTTATATTTAGCAAAATTTTATATCGGTGAAGGTGAATACACCTTTGTACAGCATCCACAATATGATCTGGATATTTTTGCACCCTATTTAGAAAAATCAGATCAGGTCTACTTTAAACAGATCCGTAAAGAGTATACAGGCGCCAACTATATTATGGACGCAGGGCTAGCAATTAGTTTTGATGAGGTGGCCAATCGATTGTTATATTGGGAAAAATTCAATAAAGATTACCCCAACAACCATTTTAAGCCTCAAGTCATAGAGAACATTGAACAATACCGTAGTGCACTTTTTCAAGGCGATGATAACACCCGCACGCTCTGGTTCGATGACGATAAAATTGCAGATGAACAAGCAATCAAAGCGATTGAAAAAATTGCAAAAAGTAAAACTGCAAGTAGCCAAACTGCACAGAAATTTGTGAATTTAATCAACGCAAGTGAAACGCTTTGGCAACAAATGCCAAAACCATCTAGGCAGTATCCTGAAGATAACTCACCTGAACAGCAAGAGATCCGAGGACAACGTGAGGCATTTGAACAAAAAATTAGAAAATCTGTCGAGGAAATTCTGACTCAAAAAAATAATTGAAATTGATATCGGCATGCCAGCATATTTTCAATGAGAACATGCTAAGATTTAAACATCGCTTGACGGAGCGCGAGTAATTCCTCGCTGAGATTTAGTCAGTTTTGCATCTCCTTGCCAAAACTTAAACTAAAGTACCGTTGAACCTGATCAGGTTAAGACCTGCGTAGGAATCAAGCATCTAAAAACTGACAGCCCATAATTTATCTATTTTTTCGCAATAGCGCTTTATTCTGATGATGGATTTAGCAGATAAAATAGACTAAATTTGCCACCGTTTTTGGTCGTGCTTGATTCGTTGATGTCATTCATAAGGATCATTGTAATGAACCAATTAACGAATCTATCCCCTGCTGATCAATTGGCTCAACACGAGCAAGAAGCCAAAGATCTGACTCGAATTTTACCCGCATCTAAAAAAGTTTATATTCAAGGTTCACGCCCAGATATTCAAGTACCGATGCGTGAAATTGAACTCACGGATACACCGACAGGCCTTGGGGGTGAAAAAAACCCACCGATTATGGTCTACGATACTTCAGGTGTTTATACCGATCCCAACGTACACATTGATTTGAATAAAGGCTTACCCAATGTCCGTGAAACTTGGATTGAAGAACGTGCCGATACTGAGCATTTAGCCAGCTTAACCTCTAAATTTGGCCAAGAACGTCTGAAAGATATTCGTACTGCTGAAATCCGTTTTGCCCATATTCAAAAACCACGTCGTGCAAAAACAGGCAACAATGTCACACAAATGCATTATGCCAAACAAGGCATCATCACGCCTGAAATGGAATACATTGCGATTCGTGAAAATCAGCGCCAGCATGAAGGTGTCGATATGCGCCAGCATGCAGGACAAAATTTTGGTGCACACAACCTCATGGAGATTACCCCTGAATTTGTGCGTAAAGAAGTCGCTGAAGGCCGTGCCATTATTCCAGCCAATATTAACCATCCTGAATGCGAACCCATGATCATTGGGCGTAATTTCTTGGTAAAAATCAATGCCAATATTGGCAACTCAGCTTTGGGTTCATCGATTGATGAAGAAGTGTCGAAAATGACTTGGGCAACCCGTTGGGGTGCTGACACCATCATGGACTTATCGACGGGTAAAAACATCCATGAAACCCGTGAATGGATTATCCGCAACTCACCAGTTCCAATTGGTACAGTACCAATTTATCAAGCACTTGAAAAAGTCGATGGTGTTGCTGAAGACCTGACATGGGAAATCTTTAAAGACACCCTGATTGAACAAGCTGAACAAGGTGTCGATTATTTCACCATTCACGCTGGGGTCTTATTACGTTATGTGCCGATGACAGCCAATCGTTTAACGGGGATCGTATCACGCGGTGGTTCGATCATGGCGCAATGGTGTTTGGCGCATCATGAAGAAAACTTCCTCTATACGCATTTTGATGAAATCTGCGAAATCATGAAAGCCTATGATGTGTCTTTCAGCTTAGGCGATGGTTTACGTCCGGGCTGTATTCAGGATGCCAATGATGAAGCGCAATTTTCCGAATTACGCACTTTAGGTGAACTGACTCATCGGGCATGGAAACATGATGTTCAGGTCATGATCGAAGGACCAGGCCATGTTCCAATGCATATGGTCAAGGAAAATATGGACTTGCAACTTGAAGTTTGTCAGGAAGCACCTTTCTATACCCTTGGTCCGCTCACCACCGATATTGCTCCGGGCTATGACCATATTACCTCGGCAATTGGTGCAGCGATGATTGGTTGGTACGGCACTGCAATGTTATGTTATGTGACCCCTAAAGAACATTTGGGTCTGCCCAATAAGAAAGATGTTAAAGACGGGATTATCACCTATAAAATCGCAGCCCATGCAGCGGATTTAGCCAAAGGTCATCCAGGCGCACAAGTTCGTGACAATGCTTTATCTAAGGCACGCTTTGAGTTCCGTTGGGAAGATCAATTCAATCTCAGCTTAGATCCAGATACTGCTAGATCGATGCATGATGAGACTATGCCTAAAGAAGCACATAAGTCTGCACACTTCTGTTCAATGTGCGGACCTAAGTTCTGCTCAATGAAAATCACCCAAAACGTGCGAGATTATGCACAAAATCAACAAAATGCAGCCCACCCTGTAAATAGCGAAACGCTTATAGAAGATGGTCTCAAAACCATGAAATCCGTTTATCAGGAACAAGGGCAAAAGTTGTACCATAAAGTGTAAAGATTAAAAAAAACTTTTGTCTTTCCCTATTTCTCAGTTAGGATGAAGTGAATATGTTTCATCCTAACTGTGCACATGAACATCATTCAGCAAGCAACCTACACCCATAATGATGTAGAAATACAATCTCGTGAATATGCTTTTAAAGGTTTTGTTCAAGTCGAAAAAGTGAGCTTGCGACACCGATTATTTAATCAAACTGAATATACCTCAGCCATTCAACGTGAATTAATTCGCCGTAAAGAAGCTGCTGGTGTACTGATTTATAATGATCAACAACAAAAATTTGCATTGATTGAACAGTTTCGTGTGGGGGCAATTGATGATGAAATTTCACCTTGGCAACTCGAAATCATTGCAGGCGTACTTGATGGAGATGAATCTCCAGAAAGTTGCATTCGACGGGAAAGCATCGAAGAATCTGGATGTGAATTAAACCAAATCAAACACCTGTTTAGCTTCTATCCATCTGCTGGTGCATGTGATGAAATCTTTCATCTCTATGTAGCGCAAGCCGCATTACCTGCTGAAGGTGGTGTGTTTGGTATGCCAGATGAAGGTGAAAATATCCAACTTCATATCATTGATTATTCAGATCTGAGTCTATTATTAAAAAGTAATCGTTTAAAAAATGCACCTGTGATTATGGCTTTGCAATGGCTACAACAGCACTTGCATGCATTTGAAGATGTCTAGGGGAAAGGCATGCAATCAGAGATATTGCCGCAAACAGATAAAGATAGAGTGATTATCCAAATCACAGATACACACCTGATGGATAAGCCTGATGCAGAGTTTGTCGGGATTAATCCTGAAGAAAGCTTTCATGCCGTCATGGATGATATTCAGCAACGTTATAAAAATATCGATCTGATTTTACATACTGGTGATTTGGCTCAAGCTGCATTTCCAGAAACTTATGCGCGCTATTTAGAATATATGCAACGTTTTGGTGTCGATTTTTACCAAATTCCGGGAAATCACGACAATCTCAACTTGTTCCCGTTCCATTCGCCAGAACCTATTCCAGCAGTGATTGAGTTAGATCAATGGCGTATCATTTTGCTGAATAGTGCTGTGGGTGGACGTACCGATGGAAATATTCAAACGGAACAATTGGCCCATCTAAAACGGCTATTGGAACAATTGCGTGATAAGTTTATCCTTATCGCCTGTCATCACAATCCTTTTGATATGCATTCCAAATGGCTCGATCAACATAAGCTCAAAAATGCCGATGAATTAAAGGCCGTACTCGAACCCTTTGATAACATCAAAGCCGTGTTACATGGTCATGTCCATCAAGAATCCTACAATGTGTGGAATGGAATACAGTTTATTTCTACTCCTGCGACGTGTGTACAATTTAAACCCCTCAGCCAAGAGTTTTCATTTGATCCGATTGCGCCTGGTTACCGTTGCTTACATTTAAAAGCCAATGGTGAATTTGAGACCTCTGTACACCGCTTGGATCACTTCAAAGTTACAATTAATGAAGAAATTTCAGGTTACTAGCTTTTCATTTTGGTTTTTTTCTATTAAGTTATTCGTCCAACGAGATATGCAGAAAGTCGAATTCAGGGTTAGGTGACTTTCATCTTGGTAAAAAAATCTATATGATGACGCCCCCGATAGATTCATTCTGTTGGTAGTGATAAAAATACTTGCATATCACCATATTTTTTGCGTATAGATAATACGTATATGATGAGGAATGCCCTTTATGGCGAATGACAACCAAAATCAAGTCTTGGAAGAACAAACAGCAATTGCAGATGATAAGTCTGTAAAGCGAGTGCGTAAAACCAAGCCGAAGACCAATGAAAACGGTACTACAGCAAGTCTATTCGGTATCGAGCCTTATCAGCCAAAGAAAAATGAAGAATACATGTCTGAGGGGCAACTCGAACATTTTCGTAAAATTTTGCTGGCATGGAAAGCAGAATTGATGTCGGAAGTGGATCGCACCCTAAATACAATGCAAGATGAATCTTCTTCTTTACCTGATGTAAATGACCGTGCGACGCAAGAAGAAGAGTTTGCCATCGAATTACGTACCCGTGACCGTGAACGTAAACTTATTCGTAAAATAGAGCAATCTATTGAAGCGATTAAAAATGATGACTATGGTTTCTGTGAAACTTGCGGTATCGAAATTGGTTTACGCCGTTTAGAAGCACGACCAACTGCAACTTTATGTATCGACTGTAAAACCCTTGCAGAGATCAAAGAGAAGCAAAATAACGGTTAATACTGTGTCAAATTCCTCCCCAACCCTCTCTTTTCCAAAGGGAGGGAGGAAGAGTACCGTATACAAAGGTCGGTTTGCACCCTCCCCCACAGGGCCGTTACATTTTGGTTCCTTAGTGACCGCTGTCGCGAGCTATTGCGATGCGAAAGCGCATCATGGGCAATGGATCGTCCGCATCGAAGACACGGATATCCCTCGTATTTACCCAGATAGTGAACAGCATATTTTAAAGTGCCTAGATGCTTTTGGCTTCCAATCCGATGCTGAAATCATTTATCAAAGACATCGCTTAGATATTTATCAATCTGTAATCGAACAACTCAAACAAAAACATTGCGTTTATGCCTGTGAATGTACTCGTAAAATATTAGGCTCAAATCATATCTATGCTGGCACCTGCCGAGACAAACAGCTCGACTTTCAAAACCAAGCCATTCGTGTAAAAGTTTCTGATCAAAACATTTGTTTCAATGACCGCTTACAAGGACAACATTGCGCCAACCTACAACGCGATTTGGGTGACTTTGTACTAAAGCGTCGTGATGGCATTATCAATTACCAACTGGCAGTCGTTGTCGATGATTATTTACAAGAAATCAGCCATGTCGTGCGTGGTGCGGATTTATTGGATAATACTGAACGTCAAATTTGGCTAGGACAGCTTTTGGGTTATCCAGCTCTTGAATATATGCACTTACCCCTCGCCATGAATCATTTGGGGCAAAAACTCTCTAAACAAAACCTTGCACAAGCACTTGATCTCAAACATGCACCTGAATTGCTGTTACAAGCGATTATAGCACTTGGACAAGCTCCAGTAGACCTAGATCAGCCAGATCTCATGTTGGCTCAAGCTGTCGCTCAATGGGATATCTCTCGCATTCCTCAAGGGACAACGCTACAATCCATTTATCAGTAATCCCTGATTAAGCAACAATACCAACATAAGAATACCAACATCATTCAGGATTGAGATGAACCTTTTAAAAAAACTAATAACGCTGAGTTTTCTCATGCTCATGGGCCTTACACAGGTCTATGCACAAATGGCAATTTTATGTATTTCCCCGATTTCTAAAACTGCTGTTGTTGATGAAATGAGTGGCGCGCCACGTGAACAATGGGGTAAACCATTACCAACTTATTCAGTTCAAGTTGATCACTCTGCAATCATCAAGGTCGATCACAAAACCCCAATCAAACTTAAACTTGCAAATACCTCTGGAAAACATCAGATCAAGATTTATGCCAATGGTGTATTGGAAACTTCGTTTTATTATTCCCCAACAGTGATAGATGTATTACGACTGAGTGAGTCCGGTTATCAAACTTGGGATTGGGTAAAATTTAAGACCACCCGATCAGCATTAAAATATTGCAATACGCAAAATCCAAAATAAATTACCCATAAAAAAAGCCATTTGTGATCAAATGGCTTGTCTATTTAAGTTCAATAAAAAATTAAAAACTAGACTCTTCTCGCGCTGGATTGGCATCCTTGGTGGTTGCATCAATTTTGAGAATTAAACTGATCATCACCGCACACATAATTAAAGATGAACCACCATAACTAATAAATGGAAGCGTTAGCCCCTTGGTCGGTAACATGCCCATATTCATACCCGCATTCACCAAGATCTGTAATAAGAAAATAATACTGATCCCGTAAGCCAAGTAACCTGCGCGCAAATATTGATGATTGAGCGCACGCTGACCGATACGAATACAGCAAATCAACATCACAAACGAGAGCAGCAAAACGGTCGAAATACCAAAGAAACCGAATTCTTCACCTAAAATTGCCAACATAAAGTCAGTATGTGCTTCAGGCAAATAAGACATTTTTTGAATACTATGTCCTAAGCCCACCCCAAACCATTCACCACGACCAAAGGCCATCAAGGCATTCGACAATTGATAACCTGAGCCCAACGGATCAGCCCAAGGGTTTGAGAATGACATTAAGCGTTCATAACGATATGGTTCAAACACAATTAAGGATACAAATGCCACCAGAATCGCACCGAATGCAAAGCCGAACTGGATCATGGGTGCGCCAGCCAAGAAGAACACACCTAGCATCGAAACAGCAATCACCACTGTTGCCCCTAAGTCAGGCTCTGCAATAATCAGTCCGACCGTCAGCAACATCACCACACCTAGACGTACCAAGCCCTTAATATTATTACGGACTTCTTCAGCACGACGAACCACATAGTCTGCGGTAAATATGGCCATCATCACCTTGGCGACTTCAGTTGCCTGCAAGGTAAATCCACCTACACGAATCCAGCGTGTTGAACCATTGACCTCTGTACCCACCACCAAGACGGCGAGTAATAAAGCAATGGTGATCAACCACAATGGAAAGGTATTTTTAAACCAAAGGTTGAGTGAAACTCGATAGGTAATTGCCGCCGCAACAAAAGCCACCACGATCGAAATTGCATGACGAATCACATAGTGAAATTCGTTTTCATGCATCCGTTCGGCATAAGGCATTGAAGCCGAAGCCACCATCACCGTACCAATACACAACAATGAAATGACGCAAAATATCAGTACATTACGCGGTGTAATCTCTGCCGGCAATTTTGGCATCCAGCGATCATACACTTGGTGAATCTTACTTATAGTCGTCTGAGCTAACCCAGCCATACTTTATTTCCTTATGATTCTTTTTAGTTTAGAGCATTTACATATTCAACAAAGCGATGACCACGCTCAGGATAGCCTGTAAACATATCAAAGCTTGCACATGCAGGTGATAATAGCACTACATCTTGCGCATGCGTATGTTGTTGACAAAGTTCTACAGCTTGTTGCAAAGATACTGCATGTAGCAGCGTTGTTGTCCCTGCAATGGCATTTTCAATGATTGAGCGATCTTCACCCATCAGTACCGCAACTTTGGCATATTTTTGCAGAGACTCACGTAGTGCAGTAAAGTCCTGCCCTTTGCCCTGACCACCCAAAATAATAGCAACCTGACCACCTTGGGCTTCAATTGCAGCACCTAAACCGTCCAATGCTGCTAAAGTTGCACCGATATTGGTGCCTTTAGAATCATTATAATAACGAACGCCATTCACTTCTTTAACGAATTCGCAACGGTGCTCTAAACCTTTAAAGGTTTTTAAGGTTTCAAGCATTTTGTCCATTGGTAAACCAATTGCTTCACCCAAAGCTAAACATGCCAAAGCATTGGCAACATTATGCGTTCCTTGGATATACATCTCTGAACTTTTGAGTAGACGCTCACGACCTCGCGCTAACCAAATCGTACCGTTATCTTCTCTTAGAATACCGTATTGTTTTAAATCAGGTGCATTGAGCCCAAAGCTTTGCATTGGTGTGACATCTGGGACCAATGGACGCGTCAATGAATCATCACGGTTATATACGACTTTTTTCACACCTTGGAAAATACGATGTTTTGCCGCATGGTAACCTGCCATATCCCCATGACGGTCCAAGTGATCTTCACTCATGTTCAGGACCACAGCCACTTCTGCATTTAAACTTGAGGTTGCTTCCAATTGAAAGCTGGAAAGTTCAAGGATATAAACATCTGGATCATCATGGGTTAAATCCAAAGCAGGACGCCCCAAGTTACCCCCTACCGCAACCTTAACCCCTGCGTCTTGTGCCATTAAACCAATTAACGTGGTCACGGTACTTTTTGCATTTGAACCAGTAATCGCCACAATCGGTTTATCTGTAGCGCGGCGGAGAATTTGAATTTCACTGATGACGGGAATACCTTTTGCAATCGCAGCTTGAATTGCTGGCTGTTGAGGATCTAACCCCGGACTAATGACAATTTCTTCAGCTTGTAAAAGTAAATCTTGATCGAGTTGACCAAAGCTGGTTTGAACTGCTGCTGGAATTTGCTCATGTCCTGGTGGAACTTCACGAGAATCTGTGACTGCAACACGGTAGCCATTTTCATGAAGAAAATTTACGGCTGAAACGCCTGAAATTCCAAGCCCAGCCACAACTTTTAACCCACCACGTTGTATTAACATTTTTGCTCACCAGCATTAAGATTTTAAAACTTGCAAAATGTTAGCACTTTGGCGATTTGAAAGCTTTTTCTGTTTGCACTTTCTGGATATTTTTTTGTGTCAGTGCGTAAAAATAGCAGCAGATTATTTTGAGCAATACCGCTGATTTTTTAAATGAAACCACTCGCGTTTTTATTCTACTCTCAATATAAATAAGCCGAATATTGAGGATCAGCATTCGGCTTATTCATCGGGGCAGTTTACGACGGTTTGAATCTGATTAAAATGAATCGAGCAGCAAAGATAATAAATTGCCCGCGCCATAACCCGCACCAAGCAACAGCGCAATCCAAATCCATCCGCCTAAAATGTTATACAACATGAATACTGGCATTTTCATATGCCCTGCACCCGCTGCAAAAGGAGCAAAAGAACGAACAAAAGGCACAAAACGGGCAACCAGAATAGTTTTCCCACCATGCTTTTCAAAATAATGGTTGGTCTTTTTAATATATTCTGGCTTAAACCAACGTGAATGCGCGTGGAAAAACTTAAAACCTAGCGCACGCCCAGTATAATAGTTCACCATATACCCCAAAATTGAAGCAATAATCAGCAACACACCCATATAGTGCAAATGCACAGATTCAGCGGTAGAACATAAAGCACCAACAGCGATCAATAAACTATCGCCTGGGAGAAAAAACATAAAGACTGAGCCAGTTTCTGCAAAAATGATTAGAAACAAAATGGCATAAATCCACAGCCCGTAATTTTCTAAAAAAGTGGGCAATAATTGTTCTAAATGCAATAAAAATTCAAGCAATACTCAACTCTCTTACAGAAGAATTCACGATATATTAGCCTAATTTAATCATGTATATATTAAAAGGCCTAAATAAATTAGGCTTTTTTTAATCGGGTTTGGTTTTTATTTACTTTAAAAAACCATTGGCTGCGAGAAATTCCATACTGAGTTTAGATTCTGCTTTTGGCTCAGCAGCTTTATCACCAAGCAACAATCTTTCAATATACCGTGCCAATACATCGACTTCTAAATTGACTTGAGAGCCCACTTTCCACGTTGCAATATTGGTCCGTTCAGCAGTATGTGGTATTAAATTTAAACTTAAGATATTTCCACGTAAATGATTGATGGTGAGGCTAATTCCATCTACAGTCACAGACCCTTTTTCAGCCAAATATTTAGCAATTTCAACAGGTGCAGTGACTTCAAAATATAGCGAACGCGCATCTGAGCGCACTACAGTGATTTCACCCACAGCATCGACATGTCCACTGACGATATGTCCACCGAAGCGTGTTGTCGGCAACATTGCTTTTTCCACATTGACCGCTTGCCCCGCTTTCCAACTTGCTAAAGTCGAACGATTTAAGCTTTCACGGGATACATCCGCAGCGTACCAGTTTTCACCCCAGTCAATTACAGTTAAACAGATGCCATTGGTTGCAATAGAGTCGCCCAAATGTACATCAGACATATCCAAGTCTGTCTGAATACGCAAGCGCACATCACCGCCTACATTTTGTAAACTCTCAACTTTACCCAAACTTTCAATGATACCTGTAAACATAATTCTACCTACTGCTGCAGTGAGAGGAACTGATGAAGTTCAATCGTGTTTATTTTGCACTCGCCCCATATTTTAAAGACAAAGGCGTATTCTTACCATAAGGCCAGTTGTGTACTTACCCCCGAAGTATCCACACCACCCAATTCCGCAAAATGATAAAGTTGTCCCAACAGCTGACGCAATGGTGGTCCAGACTTGGCATGGGTATCAGTGATCACAATAAACTCAAGCACACGTGCGCGTTCAGACTGACGCTGCTTACTGACACGATAACGAGGCACATCCTGAGTCAATAAGGTGACTTTGCCACGCTTCAGATTGGCTGCCAATAAGTCTTTGGCCTCAATATTTCCATCAGTTGAGTAACTGGTGAGAATATAGCGCGCATTGATGGTTTCCAACAAATTCTCATAAGCTTCTTGTGCATGCTTAGAAGAATTATAAGGACTTGGGCGTTCTTTACGCCATGCACGGTCAATCCCGCTTTTAAAACCCTTGGTATCTGGTGTCGGTAAATCAACTTGATCCCACAGTGTTAGCGAGTTAAGTACATGATAATTACTACTATAAGCATGTTGGTTATACGGTGGATCTAAATAGGCCACATCGACTTCAAAACCACTCATTTGATTTGCCAAATGCTGTGCATCTACACACCACACTTCTGCCATCGGGGTTTTCTGTTTATTCTGCCCAACTTCACTAAAGCGGCTGGGGGTAAGCCACAATAACGACTCAATCCGTTCCAGAGCAGTTTGGGTCTTACCGCCCCAACCATGATGGAAGCTTTTAAATACACCACTGGTATTACTGACAAAACTTGCTGAATAGAGCAAAGGTGCCAATAAGGCACTCATTTCCACATCGTCAATTGCGCCCTGTGCTTGCCAAGTGGCAATTTGCTGGCGAATTGCATCTATACGCATCCCATTACGGCGTTTAAAAAACAAACGGTCTCGTGCAGGGTCATAAATTTCATCATTCCGTGGACAAAGATTATGCGTAACCCATCCTTTCACTTCAGGTAAACGGTTTAAATAATCGATAGCTTTTTGATACCCACCCAATTCTTTAAATGCAGGCGCATCTGTGCATGCCAAAATGGCATGATTTAATGCATGACTATACGGTTCCCAGTCATTGGCAATCACCCGATAGCCATTTTGACGTGCTAAACGTGAAACCACCCCACTGCCTGCAAAAAAATCGGCAAAAATCGGGGCGCGTTTACCCTTAGGATTCAAAGTACCTGTGATTTCAAGCGCTTCAAGAATCAGATGCAACAAACGACGTTTGTTTCCCAGATAGGGAACCAACTGATGAAAAAGATATTCATCTGTTGTACGCGCAGCATGACGACGTTTATGGTAAACCGATGATGTTGACTCTGGATTCATACTGACTCTTGTGAAGGGATAAGTCTTAAGCGAATGTCATCACCAAACTGATGAACATCTTGTAACTTAAAACGTAATTGTTGTGCCATCGTTTCAAATTCGGCATTGAACATGGCACGTGCTGATTGTCCTAAAAAGGTTGGCGCAACATAACTGATTAATTCATCCACCAGTTTTTCCTGCAAAAATGCAGTGGATAATGTCGCACCTGCTTCAACCAACACATCATAAATTTGGAAATCTTTTAAAGTTGCAAGCAAATCTTTTAAAGATTGCACTTCTAATTGTACCACGCCCAGCTTGGCAAGTTCTTGACGAAATGGTCCCATGACCATCACTGTTTCAGGCGTGCTAAGAATTTGAGCATTGAGTGGCAAACGCCCTTGTCGGTCTAAAATCACCCGCTTAGGCTGGACAATCGTTGCAATATCAATATCGTCCAATGAACGCACATTTAATTGAGGGTCATCTGCCAAAATGGTATCGATACCGGTAATCACTGCACCTGAAATAGCCCGCCAATGCTGAACATCTTGACGTGATTCAGCCCCAGTGATCCATTTAGACTCACCAGACGCCATTGCCGTACGGCCATCTAAACTTGACGCAACCTTTAAACGCACATAAGGCACACCCGTTGCCATTGCTTTTAAAAAGCCTTGATTGAGTTGAGCCGCTTGTTGCTCACAAACCCCTGTTTCAACCTCAATCCCTGCCTGACGTAAGATATCCACGCCTTTTCCCGCCACCAAAGGATTTGGATCAGCACATGCAACAACAACTTTGCTGACACCCGCTTCAACCAGCCCTTTGGCACAAGGTGGTGTACGACCATAATGCGCACAAGGTTCCAAAGTAACATAAGCGGTTGCACCCTTGGCAGACTCGCCAGCCTGACGCATGGCAAAAACTTCGGCGTGTGGCTGACCGGCTCTAGGATGAAAACCCTCTCCCACCCATTGCCCATCTTTTACAATGACACAACCGACGTTCGGGTTTGGTCGTGTGGAATATTGTCCAAGCTTCGCGAGCTCAATTGCTTTCTGCATCCAAACCTGATCTATGTTGACATAATCTTCGGGTTTAGAATTTGAATCAAACTCAGACATAAAATTCCTAATCAATAACGTTCAAAAATAAAATTAGTGGTCTTGCCCACGATCTTGCATTTGTTCAATTTGATGACGAAACGCATCAATATCTTGGAAATCCTGATACACCGACGCAAAACGTACATAAGCCACATGATCCAATGCAAACAAAGATTTCATGACAATTTCACCAATGGTGCGTGAACGTACATCACGTTCACCGAGGCGGCGAATTTGCAATTGAATATCACTAATGACGGTTTCAATCTGTTCTTGAGTCACGGGTCTTTTTTGTAAGGCGTGCATTAAAGAGCGTCGTAATTTTGCTTCGTCAAACGGTTCATTTTTACCATCTGACTTGGTCACGCGTGGCATCACCACTTCATAACTCTCAAATGTCGTAAAACGTTCGCCACAACTGATACATTCACGACGTCGACGAATCTGGCTACCTTCAGCGGCCAAACGAGAGTCGATTACTTTACTATCTGCAGCGTTGCAAAATGGACAATGCATAGTGGTTTTATTGAACAAAATTCATGATTTCAGCTAGTGTAGCAAAAAAACCTGATTTTGTTGAGCCTTTCGCAAGATATGGAAAAAAAACAGCCCTTACGGACTGTTTTATACTATATATAGTTATTATTCTAATTAGATTGATTATTCGATACGTTCGCCATGTTGGCTTAAATCAAGCCCCATACGTTCATCATCAGATTCAACACGGATCCCAATCACCACATCGATAATTTTAAGTAGGATAAAGGTCACAACTGCTGAGTATGCGATTGTTGCTAACACACCTTCAACTTGTACCCATAATTGATGCATAACATCTGTCGGTGCTTTGTCGCCCATAATGAATGAGCTGGCAAATACAGCTGTTAAAATCGCACCAACAATACCACCTACACCATGTAAACCAAATGCATCCAATGAATCATCTGCTTTAAGGATACGTTTAAGACCAGAGATCCCCCAGAAGCACACTACACCACCGATTAAGCCCATGATCAACGCACCGCTTACTGTCACAAAACCTGCTGCTGGCGTAATCACAACCAGACCAGCAACTGCACCAGATGCTGCACCCAATACTGAACCTTTACCACGAACAATTTTTTCAACCACTAACCAAGCAATTGCTGCCGCTGCGGCTGCGATTTGAGTTGTGACCAAAGCATACGCTGCTGAACCATTGGCACCTAAAGCAGAACCACCATTGAAACCAAACCAACCAACCCATACCAAGCTTGCACCCAATACAGTTAAAGTTAAGTTATGTGGTGCCATAGATTCTTTGCCTAAGCCCATACGTTTACCCAGTAAATACGCAGCAACTAGACCAGCAACACCCGAGTTAATATGAACAACCGTACCACCAGCAAAATCAAGTGCGCCATCATTCATTAACCAGCCACCACCCCATACCCAGTGTGCAATCGGTGCATAAACAATAATGACCCAAATCGTAATGAATGTGATCCAAGCACTAAATTTCATACGATCAGCCACAGAACCACTGATGATGGCAACGGTAATGATCGCAAAAGTCATTTGGAAAATAACGAAAAGAATTTCTGGAATTGTGCCACTCAGCGCATCTGTTGTAATTCCAGATAACATGATTTTATCGAAACCACCAATAAAAGCATTACCAGAACCAAATGCAAGTGAATAACCAATGACCACCCATACGATGCTGACCACTGCTGCGGCAGTAAAGCTTTGCGCCATGGTGGCAAGCACATTTTTCTTACGAACCATACCGCCGTAGAACAATGCTAAACCGGGAATTGTCATTAGCAATACAAGTGCTGTAGATACAAGAATCCACGCTGTATCACCTGTATTTAAAGTTGGTTTTTCTGCTTCTGCTGCTGGCGCAGCTGCGGCAGTCACCGTTTCAGGCGCAACGGTTGCCGATGTATCGGCGACTGTTGCAGTCACATCACTTGCCGTTGCAACAGCTGTAGATGCAGGCTCAGCTACGTTTTCTTCTGCCCACGCAACTGATCCGCCAAGAAGTGCGCCAGACAGGCTGAGCGCTAATAGCATTTTTTTCATTCGTATCCCCCAACCTAATTTTGTGAGTTATGTATTGATATACATAACCAGCAATCTTCGTGCCAAATTAAACAGCGTCTGGACCTGTTTCACCTGTACGAATACGAATTACTTGCTCTAAATTAGTCACGAAAATTTTTCCATCACCAATTTTGCCAGTGCTAGCAACGCGTGTAATAGATTCAATCACTGAATCTACCATGTCATCACTGATTGCGATTTCGATTTTCACTTTAGGCAGAAAATCAACAACATACTCAGCGCCACGATAAAGTTCAGTATGCCCCTTTTGACGACCAAAACCTTTAACTTCAGTTACGGTAATCCCTTGAACGCCTATATCAGACAGTGCTTCACGCACGTCATCTAATTTAAACGGTTTTACAATTGCAGTTACGAGCTTCATATTGTTTTCCTTCGGCTTATTTCACCAGTAAGGTTTTATGTTCAATTTTCATGCCAATCTTATTAATGGTTGGGGTGATTAATTCAATCAACATGCATTGCCTTTATAACCTATTGTATATACTTAGGTGAAGTTGCAACTTTAAAAAACACATAATATTGCGTGTTTTTTTAGATTTCATTGCTAAATTATAGGAGACATCATGCTTTACGCATCGGATAAAAAATTACTTAAATAAAATCAATACGCGATGTTACACTAGGCAAAGAACATTACTCATTTGGATTCCTCATGATTGAAACATTATTACAAGCAATTTTGGAACAGGTTGATCAGCCTAAAAAAGACATAGAACATAATTTACGCGCCTTGCTGAATGAAGCCATTTCTAAAATGGATATCGTTTCAAAAGACGAAATTGAACGTCAAAAGACTGCACTAAATAATGCCAATTTACGTTTGACCGATTTACAAGAACAGGTCAAAGCACTTGAGGTGCTGATTCAGGATAAAAAATAAACTAAATTTGCACATTATTGGTGCAAAAAATATAATAATGATTAAAAATAAAGCAAAAGTGGAAAACAACAATGTCTTTAGCCAAAATTTATACCCGAGGTTTGCTCGGGCTACATGCACCTTTAATTGAAGTTGAGGTCCATGTTAGTGCAGGGCTGCCTTCTTTAACAATTGTTGGCTTAGCTGAAGCAGCAGTTCGTGAAAGTAAGGATCGAGTTCGATCTGCCATTATCAATAGTGGTTATCAATTCCCTACCAAGCGCTTAACCATCAATCTCGCACCTGCGGATCTTCCCAAAGATGGCTCTCGATTAGATCTGCCCATTGCACTCGGTATCTTGATTGCCACAGGGCAACTTCCTGAAAATGTCACAGATCATTTTGAGTTTATTGGTGAATTAGCACTGGATGGACACTTAAGACCAATTACAGGGACCTTAACCATTGCAATGGCATGTCAAATGGCCAAGCATCAATTGATGTTGCCGCAGGAAAATGCTGCTGAAGCAGCGCAATTGCCTGAATTTCAGGTATTTGCTGCACAGCACTTAAAACAAGTCTGTGAGCATTTCTTAAATCTACAAAAAATTGATGCAACTGCTCGGCAAAAAATACCGCAAGACAATACCTACAAATTTGATTTGGCAGATGTCAAAGGGCAATTACGCCCACGACGCGCTTTAGAAATTTCAGCAGCAGGTGGACATTCGCTTTTATTTAAAGGCCCACCGGGTACAGGTAAAACCCTGTTAGCGTCACGCTTACCGAGTATTTTGCCAGCTTTAAATCCACAAGAAAATCTTGAAGTTGCCAGTATTTATTCAATTGCCAAGACTAAACACCATTTTGGACAGCGCCCATTTCGCGCCCCACACCATACCGCGTCTGCAATCGCTCTCGTCGGTGGCGGTTCAAATCCAAAACCCGGAGAAATTACGCTGGCGCACTTAGGTGTACTATTTTTAGACGAGCTGCCTGAGTTTGACAAAAAAGTGCTCGAAGTTTTAAGGCAACCGCTTGAATCTAAAGAAATCGTTATCTCTAGAGCATCACGCCAAATTACATTTCCCGCCAACTTTCAATTGATTGCAGCAATGAACCCCTGCCCTTGTGGTTATGCATTTAATCAAGACAGTCGCTGCCAATGTTCGGCTGAAGCAATTAAGCGCTATCAAAATCGAATTTCAGGTCCATTATTGGATCGTATTGATTTACATATCGATGTGCCACCATTAAAAGCCCAAGAATTGCAGGATCAAACGCCTGTCGAAGATTCAGCAACTGTACGGGAACGGGTAATTGATGCGTGCGATTTTCAAATCCAAAGACAAGGCTATTTAAATCACAACTTATCGCCAAAAGACTTAGAAAAATATGTGATTTTAGATGAAACATCCAAGCAAATATTGGAAATGGCACAACAACGTTTGAATTTATCCGCGCGGGCATATCATCGAATTTTACGTGTTTCAAGGACCATTGCAGATTTGGCTCAAAGTGAGCAAATCCAAAGTACCCATTTAACCGAAGCCTTGTCATATCGGGGAACTCAATCTTAGAATTAAAGCTATGACGTATAGAAGATAAATAACATGCTAAATCTAACTTTAAGAAATGGGCAAAATTCAACAACGTCTATTTCCAACTCTTCACCATACCCCGCAGGGAGATTATTTTGTTAAACTCAAATCAGAAAAAAATTAAAGAAATTCTATTAAAAATAGAAAATCATCAATATTTATTAAGAAAAAAATCAAACAAAAAAAATAATGGAGTTTATTATGGTGTGATATCTATATGTGCTATTTCTTTTATTTTTTCCTTAGTTTTAATAGGAATAGGTGCGTACTCTAAAAATCAAGGTATTATTTTAACTTCATTAATATTTCTTTTAGTTTCTGAAATATTTTTATTGGCAAGTACATTGGTTGAAATTTATAACTCACGCAAAGATCTATTCCTATTTTTCAAAAATCCATCTTCCATGTTATTACGTAATGCTGAAATAAATACTAGATCAAAGATTAAATTTTTACCCGAATTAATCAAATTTAACCAAGATGATCTTGAATTATCAAAAAGAGAAATAATGCATGAAAAAGAACATTTTGATAAAAGAACTTCTATGATTACTGGTAGCATTGATAAGATAGGGATTTTTCCAACAATTTTAGCTACTTTCGTACTTGTTCTAACCCAATTAAGTAACATTAATGTTCAAAACTTTTTAAAGTTGAATCCAAATTTTCAATTTTATTTTTACGCTATAATATTTATAGTTTTCTTTTTTCAAATAACTTCAATATTTAATAATTTTATATCACTAAAAATTTCAAATATGGTTGATACACTTGATTATACTATTGATATTAAAAAAATCAGTTAATATTAACATCATACTTATTAAAAGGATATGGAACTCAATCTTAGAATCAGATAGAGAACATTAAAATGTAAATAAAATACTAAACTTAAGCATATAGATCATATGAAACAGTTAATAGATTCTTACTTATCAAACTAAATAAAACAGGCATTGCAATAGGTTATGCAATGCCTGTAAAAACGATCAAGTTCTCTTATGATCATGTTTGAACTTAACTACCACCAATTTTCCAACTGGATACCAAAATTTGAGCCATGATTTGTCGCAAAAAAATCACTATTAGGCACAATTTGATCTCTTAATTTTCTTTCAGCATTGTTCCAATTTGCATAAGTGTAATAGACCCTAAGTTCAGGCCGGTCGTAATATTGAGTCCCTTTTAATGACCATGTAGGGGCAATTGTAAGTTTGGTTAAGTTTCTATTCTCAGTGTCTTTGATCTGATCAAATCCAATTTCTCCAGTAATTTTAATTGTATCATTTAGCACATAAGAAGTTCGTGAACCAATTGAAATCCACTCCATATCAGGCAAATCCTTAAAATTGCTTTTTTGGTAGACAGCTTGCATTTGCCCATTCAAGCGATTTGACTGTGACTGCCAATCAAACATTTCAAGCGCTCTAAAAACTGTATTATTTCGATTTAAATTGGGATCACCCGTATAACTTAACCCCGTTCCCGGTCCTTCTCCATATTGAAAAGCAATTGTATTCTTGCCATTGAAGCGATGTTTTTGGATGTCTTGAACAATCATCGACCACCCATTATTTTGTTTATGATCAATATAAGAAACACCTAGTTGCAACTCATTATTAGGGTTGATTTCTATGCCCTTTACAGTGAGATCATGCTTAGATATCATTTTTTCTTGGAATAGATTGTCTTTCCGAGAAAATGAATAACTGATTTTATAATCATTCAAATCATAACTATCTATACCAAAACCAGTTGCACTTTGATTCCAATAAAAAAAGTCAGTCATATGAATATCATTACGATTATAGTATCTGCGCCCAGCCCAAATATTCCCGCCATTGAGGAATGAGACATTGCGCCAATCGAGATAAATTTGATTCAAGCGCGTATAACCATCCTCCCCACTAAACTTGAGTGATTGTCCATAAGGGTTATAAAACTGTAGCATACCATTGACGCTTAATTGTGATCCATCTTGAAAGCTCGTTATAGGTTGTTTAGCCGAGAACTCGGCATATTGTTCACATTCATTTCCTAAACGATACTTGGTCGGCGCACCACTTAATTGAAAACATTCTTGAGTATTACCCTTTTCACTGTTTCCAATCCCGGTACGAAAATAGCCATGTAGTTCTAATGCCTGTGCTGGAAAGCTGCTAAAAATGCTGGTGATTCCGATCAACCAAATTAATTTTTTCATTAAAATTCCTTTTTAATAAAATTCTTATAGTTCAATGAGCATAAATTTAACAATGGAAATATTCATGTTAAACTTCTCATTTTGGAACGTTCCATAATCAATTGGAACGTTCCAAAATATAAATATACAAATTTATTCTGTCAATATCTATTTATGGAAGCATGTTAGTTTTAGCGTTGGTCGTTTCTAATAAAAGACCATCTAAATCATGATCTTAATATCAGATTGATTGATGGTTTTTGATTTTTTTAGATTCAATCGATCGCAGTGTGAGGCGTTAATTTCTTACTCCCACAAGACTCTCGTACAATTAATTTTGGCTTCAGTAAGAATTTTAAAGGTGGTGCATCTGGTTTTTTTATTCTAGTCAGTAATAATTCACTCGCAATTTCACCAAGTTTTTCTGGCTGGTGTGCGACTGTGGTCAATGGTGGGCTACAATATTCTGATTCAGAAATTCCATCTCCCCCAACCACAGCAATATCTTTCCCTGCCTTTAAACCACGGCGATCTAATTCACTCAAAACACCGATTGCGATCAAATCATTATAACAAATCACGGCTGAAGGCTTGTCTTCTAAATCAAGCAGTTGAGCAATACCTAATTTTCCACCTTCGCGGCTAATGGGTCCATCAATAATCCACTGCTCATTATAATTTAACCCATTCTTTTCTAAGCATTCCTTAAATCCTTGTAAACGTTCTAGACTCACCGAATAGCCTGTATGACGACCAATAAATCCTATATCCTTATGCCCTAAATCAATCAAATGTTGGGTCAAAAGTTGAATACCCAGTCGATTATCTGCACCCACAAAATCACACACTTCCCCTTCCAAAGAACGCATCACTGTCACGAAAGGCACGCCCCATTTTTTTAACATGGATACGAGATCAGATGAGGTATCAAAGGTAGGACAAATAATCAGACCTGCAATTTTATGTTCACGCATGGTGACAATGACTTGCTGCTGTAAAGCATGATCTTCAGCAGTATGCGCAAGTAAGGTGGTAAAGTTTGATTCTAGAAGTTTTCTTTCAGCGCCAATTAATAACTCAACAAAGAAGGTGTTGGTTAAGTCATTAACCACCACTCCAATAATATTGCTCACACCTTGACGCAAATTGGCAGCACTACGATTGTAGATATAACCTAATTGAGCAGCGACCTTTCGCACATTTTCAGCGGTTTCTGGTTTGACCAGTTCACTATTATTCAATACTAAAGAGACTGTAGATTTGGAAACACCCGAAACCTTAGCAATATCCATGATAGTGGCTTTACCTTTTGGCGCTTTGCTACTCAAGTGAGATACCTCATTAACCTGCATAGAAGTGTTAGTAGCATACCATTTCTTTTTTATTTAATTTTCTATTCCTAAAAAAATATATTGACATCATCAGAGAGTAATTCTATATTTTTGGAACGTTCCAATTATATTTGGAACGTTCCTATAAATACATAAGAAGGAACTTATGATGCTAAAAAATATACCACCCAGCTTAAAACCAATAGATACCAGATTTCCTTCTTTGTTTTAACAATACCTGCTCAAATCGTTTTGGTTTCTGGTTTATCGCGCTGATTCACGTTGAACAGAACCATTTGCAGCAATCTAAAAATTATTGTGTAAAAGTGAAAAAGTCATGAACAAACTTATTAGTGCTGAACAAGCTGCAAAATTAATCGTCGATGGCGATGTTGTGACGGTGAGCTCATCAAGTGGGTTGGCCTGTCCAGATCATATTCTTGCTGCGATTGGAAAGCGCTATCAACATGCCGCTCAGCCCAAAGACTTAACTTTACTTCACCCTATTGCAGCTGGAGATATGTATGGAATTAAGGGGATTGAACATCTCGCCCAATCAGGATTAATCAAAAAAGTGATTGCTGGCTCTTTCCCAAGTGGTCCATCTTCACTCCCCATGCCAGAAATATGGAAAATGATCGTAAACAATGAAATTGCCGCATATAACGTTCCAAGTGGCATCATGTTTGATTTACATCGAGATGTTGCCGCAAAACGTCCAGGCGTATTAACAAAAGTTGGTTTTAACACTTTTGTTGACCCAGATTTACAAGGTTGTGCGATGAATGCGAAGGCTGAAGCTCAACCCATTGTTGAAAAAGTAAATTTTGCTGGTGAAAAGTGGTTGTTCTTTCCCAAAATCATACCAAATGTTGCGATTATTAGAGCAACCTCAGCCGATGAAAAAGGCAATCTTTCATTTGAGCATGAAGGTGGTTTACTCGGCGCACTCGATCAAGCACTTGCTGTCCGCAACAATGGTGGAATTGTGATCGTACAAGTTAAACGCGTTGTTCGAGCAGGCTCAATCAAACCACACCATGTCCATATACCCTGTAATTTGGTGGATTATATTGTGGTTGCACCAGATCAGATGCAAACCACCCAAATCAGCTATGACCCAGCCATCAGTGGTGAAATTCAACAACCAGACTCTGTATTCGATATGACGCCTTGGGGAGCTGAAAAGGTCATTGCCCGTAGAGCTGCGATGCAAGTCGAGCAAGGAATGGCTGTTAATTTAGGTTTTGGTATTTCTGCCAATGTTCCACGGATTCTTCTCGAAGAAGGATACCACGATGATGTTACTTGGCTGATTGAACAAGGTGCTGTTGGCGGAATGCCTTTACTCGATTTTGCATTTGGTTGTGCTGTAAATGCAGATGCAATTATGTCTTCTTCCGCACAATTTACCTATTTTCAGGGCGGCGGCTTTAATCTTGCACTGTTGTCTTTTTTACAAATAGACCGTGAAGGAAATGTAAATGTCTCCAAACTTCCCAGCAAGCCCTATCTAACAGCGGGTTGTGGTGGCTTTGTTGACATTACCACGCATGCTAAAAATATTGTTTTTTCTGGCTTCTTTACTGCTGGGGCAAAACTCACCGTTGGTACGGGTTTATTAAAAATTAATCAAGAAGGTAAATCACGCAAGTTGGTCAATAAAGTTGATCATGTCACTTTTAGTGGTCGTATGGCCTTAGAACGAGGGCAAAACATCATTTATGTCACTGAACGCTGTGTCATGAAACTAACTTCTGAGGGCTTAATTGTCACTGAAATTGCGCCTGGAATTAATTTAGAAAAAGACATTCTTTCCCAAGCTGAATTTCCATTACTCGTCTCTGCTGATTTAAAAATCATGAGACCGAGCTTATTCACAGATGCAGTCATGGGACTAGAGCTTAAGGAGTATGCAGCATGAATACCTCATCAGGCTCAGTCAGTATCCGTTTTGAAAATGCGATTGCCATTGTTCAATTAGAGCGGCCAGAGAAACTCAATGCTTTGACACCTGAAATGATTGATCAACTTGAGGATATTGCAAAGTCACTTGATCAACGAACAGATCTTATAGCCGTCATCATCACGGCGACTGGCGATCGCGCGTTTTGTGTGGGTGCTGATATTCATGTATGGGCAGCGCTACAACCTATTGATATGTGGCGTCACTGGACCAGAAAAGGTCATCGCGTTTTTAATTTATGGGCAGGCTTACGCTTACCTGTCATTGCAGCCATCAATGGTCATGCATTCGGAGGTGGGTTAGAACTCTTAGCCACTGCTGATATTCGAGTGACTGACCCAAATGCAACATTTGCTTTACCTGAAGCTGGGATAGCAACTTGCCCTGGCTGGTCGGGCACACAGCGACTGGTCCGTTTAATCGGTTCTAGTCAGGTTAAATACTTAGCCATGACTGGCCGAAAAATGAATGCCGAGCAAGCTTTAAAGTTTGGCCTCGTACAAGAAATTAGTCATTCTGGCGAGGTTTTATCCAGTGCTATGCGTATCGCTGAAGAAATGAGTCACAAAGCACCAATATCAATACAACTGACGAAACAGCTTATCGATGCAGGTGAGGGGCATAATTTAGCAGCGGTTTTAGAAGGAATGGCTGGTGCTCTTGCGGCAACCACTGAAGATGCAAAAGAAGGTTTAGCAAGCTTTAGTGAACGCCGTCCAGCTGAATATAAAGGAATATAAAATGAAATTCTTAAACTTAGCAAATCATACTCCCGTAATTGAACAACCATATCAAGGACATATGCTCATTGATGGTGAACTATGCGCCTCACAACAAGGAAAAATCACTGAACGGAAAAGCCCTGCGCATGATGTAGTTGTCGGAATTTACCCAGAAGGTTGTCGCGAAGATGCTGAACGCGCTATAGAAGCAGCACGTAAAGCTTTTGATCATGGTACTTGGTCCAATCTATCTGGCAGTGAACGTGCAGAGGTATTAATACGAGTTGCGGAAGGTATTGCAAATCGTGTTGAAGAAATGGCGTTGATTGAAAGCCTAGAAACAGGAAAACCACTCTTACAAGCGCGTAGTGAAGTCTCAGGTTGTGTCGATTTATGGAAATATGCAGCTGCACTTGCCCGAACTTTACATGGTGAAAGTTACAATAACTTAGGCAGCTCTACGCTTGGCGTTGTGATCCGCCAACCAATTGGGGTTATTGCGATGATCACGCCATGGAATTTTCCCATTTGGATTCTCAGTCAAAAATTACCCTTTGCTTTAGCGGCTGGTTGTACTGCAGTCATTAAACCTAGCGAATTAACCAATGGTACGACATTAATACTGGGTGAAATTTTACGAGAAGCTGGTTTACCAAAAGGTGTAGTGAATATTGTCACAGGCTTAGGCCCTGCTGTAGGTGAACCCTTAATCCATCATCCTGACGTTGACATGGTTTCTTTTACCGGTTCAACACGCGTAGGCCGCCATATCGCAGCAGAAGCTGGTCGATCATTAAAGAAAGTCGCGCTTGAGCTCGGTGGAAAAAACCCACAGATTATTTTCCCAGATTGTGATTGGGAGGCTGCTGTCGATGCGGTGGTATTTGGTGTCTATTTTAACGCAGGTGAATGTTGTAATAGCGGCAGTCGAATTCTTGTTCACAAAGACATTGTTGAGCGTTTTACATTGGCCGTAATTGAACGCTCTCAACAAGTGCCTGTAGGTGACCCATTACACCCTGATGTAAAAGTCGGTGCAATTACCAGCGAAGCTCAACTCAACATTATTCAAAGCGCGATAGAGAATGCCAAAGCAGATGGCGCATTGGTCCGTTTAGGTGGAACACGCATCCCTACAGCAAAAGGTATGTATTTTGAACCGACTATACTTAGCAATATTAAACCAAGTATGTCTATCGCCCGTGAAGAAGTATTCGGCCCCGTGCTATCGATATTGACCTTCGACACGCTTGAAGAAGCCATCAGCATTGCAAATCAAACCAGCTATGGCCTATCTGCCGCTGTTTGGAGCAAAGATATTGATACTTGTTTGCAAGCAGCAAAAGCAATCCATGCAGGCACAATCTGGGTTAATAATTTTCTCGAAGGTTTCCCTGAGTTACCTTTCGGTGGATTCAAAGCCTCAGGCATTGGTCGAGAATTAGGTCTATCTGCAGTAGAAGACTACACAGAACAAAAAACCGTTCAATTCCATATCGGAGAAAGAACTCATTGGTGGCTTACCCAGACCTAAAAGTTTTTTATTTCAATTAAAATTGGAACGTTCCAAAAAGGAAAGATTATGACAAGGATTTCAACAATTAAACAGCGACCAGTAGCTCTCATTACTGGCGGTCGCAGAGGAATTGGAGCCGCCATTGTTATGCAATTGGCAAATCAAGGCTTTGATATCGTGTTCACCTGTCGCAGTGAAGATGCGATAAGCAAAGCATTATGTTCACACGTTGAGTCTATGGGTGGAAAAGCACTGGCAATTGCCAGCGAACTAGAAAATTTAGATGCTCAAAAAGCACTGATCGAGAAAACCATCGCTTGGGGGGGAACAATTGATTGCCTCGTAAACAATGCTGGTATTGGTTCACCTTGCCGTGGTGACTTACTCGAAATGCAATCTGAAGCATTTGATTTGGTTCTCAATACCAATTTAAGAGGGACTTTTTTCTTAACCCAACATGTCGCTAAACACATGTTAGCAGTCTCCTCGCAGCATCCTCGCAGCATTATCACGATTTCCAGTGTCAGTGCTGAAATGGCATCGACTGAACGAGGCGAATACTGTCTATCTAAAGCTGCGTTGGCGATGAGTACAAAACTTTTCGCCCTGCGCTTAGCAACAGCCAATATTGGTGTATTTGAAATCCGCCCTGGAGTTATTCGAACAGATATGACTGCTGGAGTTGCCAATCAGTACGAGAAGCGATTTAACAATGGTCTTGTTCCAATGGCGCGATGGGGAGAAACAGAAGATATCGCCGCCGTAGTAACCAGTTTGGCTTCTGGCAAATTAAATTTTTCTACAGGCTCTATCATCAATACTGATGGTGGACTCTCAATTCCTACTTTCTGAGAAATACCATGAAATATGATTATATTATTGTAGGCGGTGGCTCAGCTGGTTGTGTATTGGCTAATCGCCTCAGCGAAGATCCTTCAATAAATGTCCTTCTGCTCGAAGCAGGAGGAGACGATAAACATCCGCTATATCGTATGCCTGCTGGTTTCGCAAAAATGACCAAAGGTCGTGGCTCATGGGGCTGGAATACAGTTCCCCAAAAACACCTCAACAACAGAGTATTACGTTTTACTCAAGGTAAAGTGATTGGTGGTGGTTCATCCGTCAATGCTCAAATTTATACGCGTGGGGCTGCTGCGGATTATGATGAATGGGAAACTGAATGCGGCGCAAAAGGTTGGTCCTATGCTGGTGTTTTGCCTTATTTTAAACGTGCAGAAAACAATGAGCGTTTTGCCAATAAATACCACGCTTATGGTGGACCATTGGGGGTTTCTAATCCAATCAGCCCATTGCCTATTTGTGAAGCCTTTTTTCAGGCTGGTCAAGAGTTAGGTATTCCTTTTAATCCTGACTTTAATGGTGAAAAACAAGATGGCTTAGGCCATTATCAACTCACTCAATTGCATGCCAAACGATCATCAACCTCAACAGCCTATCTTCAACCGGTACAGCATCGAAGTAACTTAACTGTTCTATTAAATACCTTTACTCAACGCATCGTGCTTTCGGGCAATAAAGCTGTTGCGGTAGAAGTGGTTCATGCAACGTCCTCTAAATCTGGGATTTATCACGCAGAACGAGAAATCATTGTGAGTAGTGGTGCTATAGGCTCACCCAAGCTATTGATGCAATCTGGTATTGGACCTGCAGATCACTTACGTGATGTAGGTATTGACCTGAAACATCACTTGTCAGGCGTAGGTAATAATTTCCAAGATCATTTAGATTTGTTCGCGATAGCGGAATGCACTGGAAATCATACTTATGATGCGTATTCTTCACCATTTTTAGCGGCTTGGGCAGGTCTTCAATATCTTTTACTGAAAAAAGGTCCTGTTGCTTCAAGCCTTTTTGAAACAGGGGGTTTTTGGTATGCCGATGAAAAAGCACGCTCTCCAGATATCCAACTTCATCTCGGTTTAGGTTCAGGAATTGAATCTGGTGTTGCACATATGCGCAACCCTGGCGTGACACTCAACTCCGCCCTATTGAGACCACGTTCACGAGGAACAGTAAGGCTTGCAAATGCCAATCCATCCAGTGCACCGTTGATTGACCCTAACTATTGGGCAGATCCTTATGACAGAGAAATGTCGATGAAAGGATTACGTTTAGCGCGAAAAATATTAAACCAACCTGCCCTTAAACGCTTTGTTTTGGAAGAAAAGCTTCCGGGAACTTCAAAATCAACGGACCAAGAACTATTTGAATATGCCTGTGCCAATGCCAAAACGGATCACCACCCTGTTGGAACGTGCCGAATCGGCAACGATGCTGATGCAGTAGTTTCAAGCGATCTCAAAGTACATGGAATTGAGGGATTAAGAGTTGTAGATGCATCTGTTATGCCACGAATTCCGAGCTGCAATACAAATGCACCAACCATCATGATTGCTGAGAAAGCAGTTGATCTCATTTTAGGAAAAACCTTGCACATAACGGATAGATCTCATGAAGATTCTCTTGCCTTCACAGAATGAAGCAACCCTTGAACAATATGCATTGAAATATGCACAAGCCCCTTTTGCATCACCCGTAAAAGAGCCCATGAATCGTATTGTCTATGCGGCTGCCCATGTTGTTGTAGAACCCACTCAGTCTGGAAATCCTTGGGATGAAACCCTTTCAATTGATTGGGATAAAACACTGGCGTTTCGTGAGTATTTATGGCGTTTGGGTTTTAGAGTCGCAGAAGCGATGGATACAGCGCAACGAGGTATGGGCTTAGGATGGAAAGAGTCTGCTGAACTGATTACTCGCAGTGCAGCACACGCAAAAACGATTCCTGGAGCAGTGCTTAGCTGTGGTGTTGGCACAGAGCAGTTACAGGTGAATACAGAAACAACTTTGGATGATGTTCTTCAAGCATATAGAGCACAATTCGAAGTGGTAAATAACGCTGGAGTCAGTGCAATTTTAATGGCGAGTCGGGCTTTATCTGCAATAGCAAAAGATGCCGCAGACTATCAAAGCATCTATTCAACCTTGCTACAAGAAGCCAAAGACAAAGTCATTCTACATTGGCTTGGTGAGGCATTTGACTCAAGTTTACATGGCTATTGGGGCAGTACGGATATTGCAACTGCTATGGAAACCGTCCTCTCTATCATTCACACCAATGTCGATAAAGTTGAAGGCATCAAGATTTCTCTGTTGGAGGCAAAATGGGAAATTGAACTGCGCCGTCGCTTACCTGAAGGGGTAAAACTTTATACAGGGGATGATTTTAACTTTGCTGAATTAATTGCAGGTGATGGCGAGCGTTTTTCACATGCATTACTTGGAATTTTCGATCCAATCGCACCTGTTGCCGCCCACGCCCTTGCTGCTCTAGCAATAGGCGATCTCAAACGCTATGAAGAGATTATCCAACCGACCGTACCGCTTTCTAGAGAGATATTCTGCGCACCGACTCGTTATTACAAAGCTGGGGTCGTTTTCTTGGCTTGGTTAAATGGTCACCAAGACCACTTCAGCATGTTAGGCGGAATGCAATCCGCGCGAAGCTTAACCCATTACTGCAAAATTTTCCGTCTAGCAGATCAAGCTGGGGCACTTATTCAACCTGAGTTGGCCGTTAAAAGAATGAAGCAATTGTTAGCTGTCTATGGGGGTATCGAAACCGAATAGACATCCTTGAGAGGAGCATAAACTCCTCCTTTTTCCCTCAAAAATAGAATAGGAAAATACACATGGACGTACAAAACAACACCATCAATGACCAAATAAGCCATTCAAAATCCGTGACGAGAATTGCTTTTATCTTAATCACCAGCTTGTTTTTTATGTGGGGATTATCACATGGATTACTTGATGTTCTAAATAAACACTTTCAAGACTCATTACACGTCACCAAAGCCCAGTCTGGGTTTGTTCAAGCGGCTTATTATGGTGCATATTTTTTAATTGCCCTCCCCATCGGCATATTTATGGAACGTTTTGGATATAAAGCGGGTATCCAAGTAGGTTTAGGTTTATTTGCATTAGGTGCTTTACTTTTTATCCCTGCAACAAATGCCGCAGCGTTTAGCATGTTTTTATTTGCACTATTTATACTCGCCTGCGGTTTAGGTTGTTTAGAAACTGCTGCAAACCTTTATGCATCTATATTAGGAGCACCAGAACATGCAGAACGACGTTTAAATTTCGCACAGTCTTTTAACGGCTTAGGGGTCTTTATTGGTCCATTAATTGGTGGAGCATTATTCTTTGCCCCAGCTATTTCTTTAGGCCCACTTGCAGTTGACCCGGTGATGTTTACCTATGTCTGTCTCGCATTTGTGGTTGTAATGATGATGATCATTTTTGCGAAAACACCACTTCCTGAAGTACAAATAAGTAAACATCAAAGCAATAAAATTAACCCAACACGTTCAATCTGGTCTTTCCCCAATTTTACAGGGGCACTCATTGCACAATTTGCATGGATTGCTGCCCATGTCGGGATTTGTTCATTCTTTATCAATTTCGCAATTGATCACTGGGGAGGACTTACACCACAAAAGGCATCATATTTACTTTCTGTGGGCTTGATCGTATTTATGCTAGGTCGCTTTGTGAGTACCTTTTTGATGCGCTTATTCTCTCCAATCAGCATGTTGATTAGCTATGCGGTGATGAATGTCATTTTGTGCGGTGTGGTTGTTTCTGGAATCGCTATTATTTCAATTTATGCGCTGATTGCTTCTTTCTTCTTCTCTTCAATTATGTACCCAACCATCTTTGCAATGGGGGTAAAAAATTTAGGAGTACATACCAAAAAAGCGGGTTCATTCTTAGTCATGACTTTAGTTGGAGGCGCTATTTCACCTTATTTCATGGGATTAATTGCAGATTTAAAAAATATTCAGCTGGCTTTCATCATTCCTACCCTGTGTTTTGCAGTGATCGGGATCTACGCATCGCTGCAAAACAAAACTTAATCAAGCACAACAAAAAACTGGATAGTGAAAATATGATTCGACAAATAGAGAGCGCTTTACGTGAAGATGTTCGGCTTTTAGGGAATCTCTTAGGAGAAACCCTCAAAAAGCATGCCGATGTAAATTTATTCAATTTGGTTGAGCAAATACGGGCTTTATCTAAGGCAGCTCGGGACGGTCAAGTTGAAGCCGAAAAACAACTTGAGCAGATATTTTTCAATCTTAAAGATCATGAAATTTTACCTCTGACACGCGCTTTTTCATACTTTCTGAACTTTGCCAATATCGCAGAGCAATATCATGTTGTCCGTAATCGACGCCAAAGTGAATTTAATCAACAACTATCACCTAACCCACTTGTGCCATTATTTGAGAAGTTTAAACAACATAAAATTACTTCAAAGCAGCTGTTTGAACAAATAACGCAGTTAAACATTGAACTGGTTTTAACTGCCCATCCTACAGAAGTCAGCCGCCGAACATTGATTCAAAAATATGACAACATCAATGATTGTTTGTCTAAGTTAGATCAACAAAAACTCACTCCTCATGAACATGACTTCGTCATAGAGAACCTAAAGAAATTAATTTGTTCAGCGTGGGAAACGGATGAAATTCGTCAAAAGCGCCCTACACCTCTTGATGAAGCAAAATGGGGCTTCACCACGATCGAACAAACGCTATGGAATGCTGTACCCAAATTTATGCGTGAGTTAGATCGTCTGGTTGATCAAAATTGTAATTTACATTTGCCCTTAGATATTTCCCCGATCCGCTTTGCATCGTGGATGGGGGGAGATCGAGATGGCAACCCGAATGTGACGCATGAGATCACCCAAGAAGTACTCTGGTTGTCTCGTTGGCAAGCCGCGAGCCTCTATCTTAGAGATCTTGAAGATCTTCGCTGGGAACTTTCACTTCAAGCCTGTTCTCAAGAGTTCCGTGACACATTAGGTTATGATCACCCTGAACCTTACCAAGAATATTTACGTCATACGCGCGAACGATTAAAAGCCACACTAGATTGGTTAAGCCAGAAATTACAAGGCATTGATCGTGACGATCATTTGAACTTGGTGATTCAAAATAAAGAAGACTTATTAGAACCCTTATTACTGTGTCATCGCTCCCTAGCGGCATGTAACTTACCTGAAATAGCCAACGGCAAATTACTTGATTTCATTTATCGAATTAATTGTTTTGGCATTGAATTACTTAAGTTAGATATTCGCCAAGAGTCTGCTCGGCATCGCCAAGCGATTTCAGCCATTACCGAATATCTGGGTTTGGGAAATTTTGAATCATGGACAGAACCAGCCCGACAAAATTTCTTAATCCGGGAATTACAAAGTAAACGTCCTTTACTGCCTAAGCACTTTAAAAGCTCACATCTGGGTTTAATTGACCACCCTGATGTCAAAGAGGTGTTTGCCACCATGCGTATGCTTGCAGAGCAACCTGCTGAAAGCTTGGGTGCGTATATCATTTCAATGGCGGAATACCCGAGTGATGTATTAGCGGTTCTGCTTTTGCAAAAAGAAGCTGGAATTTTACAACCATTACGTGTCGTTCCATTATTTGAAACGCTGAAAGATTTAGAGGGAGCTGCAAATACCATGGACACCCTCTTCCACATGGATTGGTATAAACAGCACATCCAAGCAAAGCATGAAGTCATGATTGGGTATTCGGATTCAGCCAAAGATGCGGGATTTATGTCAGCCAATTGGGCCCAATACCGTGCACAAGAGCAACTTGCTGCAATCGCCAAGGCCCATAATATTCAGCTTACCTTGTTTCATGGACGTGGAGGTTCAATTAGTCGCGGTGGTGCACCCACTCAACAAGCGTTATTTTCACAACCACCTGGTTCGATTTCAGGGGCAATACGTGTGACTAAACAAGGCGAAATGATTCGCTTTAAATTCGGTTTAGAGGGAATAGCCCTACAAAATCTTGAAATTTATACCGCAGCAACTCTGGAAGCAACCTTACTGCCACCTCCAATACCGAAACAGGAATGGCGTGACTTAATGGATCAAATGACGGATATTTCAGTGAATGCTTATCGTAAAACGGTAAGAGACAATCCACATTTCGTACAATATCTCAGAGCTGTTACTCCAGAGTTAGAGTTACAAATGCTCCCATTAGGTTCACGTCCAGCTAAACGTAGGACTGATGGTGGGATCGAATCTTTACGAGCAATTCCATGGGTGTTTGCATGGACCCAAATTCGTTTAATGTTACCCGCATGGCTGGGTACAGGTGCTGCAATTCACCAAATTCTAAATGAAGATAAAAAAGCCATATTAGATGAAATGCTTAGAGATTGGCCTTACTTCCAAACACTGATTGATATGCTGGAAATGGTGTTATCAAAAGCAGATTGCCATATTGCCCTTTATTATGAATCACACTTAACAGATGATGAAAATTTAAAAAATCTGGGTGATGAGTTACGCCTGAAATTGAAAGAAGCCATCAAAACGCTTCTGTTCGTCAAAGGTGAATCTAAATTACTCAGTACAAATGATGTGCTTGATCAGTCAATGCAAGTCCGTAAACCTTATTTACATCCTTTGCATTTGTTACAAGCTGAATTAATGAAACGTAGGCGTCGTTATTTAGCAGAACATCCTTTAGACACTACACCCGTGGATCAAGCTTTAATGGTCAGTATCACAGGGATTGCTGCGGGGTTAAGAAATACAGGCTAAATAACGAAAGATAAAAGTCTTTCGCTAAGCCATAGTGAGAAAAACAGATCCATATATTTCTTCAAACAAAATTGGTCTTTGAGAATATTTATGAAAGTTATAATTGCACCAGATTCATTTAAAGATAGTTTATCTGCACAGGCAATAGCTGAAGCTATTGCCTGTGGATGGCAAAGCGTTTTTCCAGAAGCTGAAATTATCATTTGTCCTATGGCTGATGGTGGTGAAGGTTCGATTGAGGCTGTACTCGAAGCGTGTGCTGGAGAATGGCGTGAACAGTCTGTTCAAGGTCCGCTTGGAGAATCGGTAATAGCCAAATGGGGATGGTTAAACACAGAAAAAATTGCCTTGATTGAAATGGCGCAAGCAAGTGGTATTCAATTAGTCAAACCATCTCAACGCAATGCATGTATAAGCAGTACCTTCGGTACAGGAGAGCTCATTCTTGCTGCACTCGATGCAGGTGCCAAAGAAATTGTTTTAACTGTAGGCGGCAGTGCTACAAATGATGCTGGCACAGGACTTTTATCTGCTTTGGGCGCTCAGTTACTCGATAAAAACAACAATGCACTCCCCAAAGGTGGACTCGCACTTCAACAGTTGGCAGAAGTTGATTTAACTGATTTTGACCCACGTATTCAAGAAACCAAATTTGTATTGGCTGCGGATGTCACCAATCCGCTCTGTGGTAAAAATGGGGCATCCTATGTTTTCGCTCCGCAAAAAGGGGCTACGCAGGATCAAGTATTGCAATTAGATCAATCACTTAATCACTTTTCCGACATTTCAGCACAATTATTAGCTGCTGACAAACGCAATGAACCAGGAACTGGTGCAGCTGGAGGGCTAGGCTTTGCAGCTAAAGCATATTTGAATGCTGAATTTAGATCGGGTATAGAGGTCATTGCTGAATTAAACCAGCTCTCTAACAAAATTCAGGGGGCCGATTGGGTCATTACAGGTGAAGGGAAATTTGATGGGCAAACTTTAAATGGTAAGACTCCTTTTGGTGTCGCCCAAATAGCACAACGCGCAAATGTTCCCGTGATTGTTATTGCAGGAACATTAGGTGAAAATTATCAGGAATTATACCACTCTGGTGTTAGCGCAGCTTTTTCGTTAACTGCTGGACCTATACATTTAGAAGAAGCATGTATGAATGCAGCACATTTAATTTATGAAAGAACAATTGATATTGCCAGATTAATTAAAATAAGTTCTGCAAACTAATAGCTCAGATCAATAGAGTTACATAAAATAATAGTGCAACTCTATTAAAATAAATTGAGCTTTATATAAATTGTTTCTTATAGGTTAAACGATACTCTCTTGGTGACATTTTTTTTAATTCTTTAAAATGTCGATTAAATAAAGCCAAAGAAGAGTAACCCACTTTTTCCGCTATATTAGATATAGCGATATTATTTTCTAAAATAAGCTCTGAAGCATGATTAATTCTTAAGCTGACAATATAGTCCATAGGTGATTTTTTTAAAATCTTCTTAAATGAGCGATAAAAAGTAGCAGGGCTAACACAGCACCTCTCAGCTAAACTCTCTATTGATATTTTTACATTATAATTCTTATCAATAAAGTCAATAACTTCTATAAAGTTTTTTATTTTCTTATCATCTTCTGATGTAATATTGAGTTTATTGACATTCGAAATCGTCATATTTTCATCTTGTGAAAGCACCAAAAGAATATCAAGCAATCTCGGTGTCCGTTCTGGCCACCCAAGCACTGATATTTTATGAAAATTATTGATAACTTTTCGCTTAGCATCCTCACTGAATATGACAACATTATTTGATAATATCAATAAGTTATTCAAAGATCTCATTTCAGGAAAAAGTTCAACAACATTTTGAATCCATTCAATACTGACCCATATAACCAATGCAATATATGGCTCAGAATGATTAAACTTGCCTAAAGATTTCCACGTATGTGATATATTTGGTCCAATCATAACCAAATCATTTTCACAATAATCACTAATATCACTTCCTATATATCTTTTACCATAACTATTTAATGTTAGTGTAAATTCAATCTCTGGATGATGGTGCCATTGAAAAGGTATTCCTTCATCCATTTTTCTATTTAAAAATGACCATGATGAATATGGTTTTACAATAATTTTCTCATATTCAGATTTCATTATTATACTCCCCGATATATTGCAACTATAGTATCATTTATTGATAAATTAACACCTACTTAATATCTACAAAAAAAGCCATCCTAATTATTCTCCTTTTTAACATACCATGGAAAGGTATCAAATGAATAAATCCACATTATTAGATAATCAAGGACATCAACAGAATTTACACAGTAATCATTCATTAAATATAATGGTTTTTGCGCTGTTTTTTCTATTTGGTAGCATCACAAGCCTAAATGATGTTTTGATTCCAAAACTAAAAGAAATCTTCCAACTTTCATATATGGAAGCCATGCTTGTTCAATCCGCTTTTTTCTTTGCTTACTTTGTTGCTTCTATCCCTGCTAGTCGATTGATTTATAAATTCGGATATGTACGCTCAGCCATTATTGGTCTGTTCGTTATGGGAATCGGATGTTTAGCATTTATTCCTGCAACCAATATTCTTATGTTTCCAGCTTTTTTATCTGCACTATTCATTCTTGCTGTAGGTGTAACCATCATTCAGGTGGTCACAAATCCATTACTCACCCAACTGGGTAAAGCTGAAACTGTTTCAAGCAGATTAACCTTGGGCCATGCTTTTAACTCACTGGGCACCACAATCGCTCCTTATTTTGGTGCAATCATCATCTTAGGAAGTATTGCTACAGTGGATACAACACAATTGAACAGTGTTGAAATGGCAGCATATTTACAAGAAGAATCCGCTGTTATTAGCCATGCTTATACTGGTATTGCCATTGTGATCGGCTTTTTTTGTATTCTACTGGCCCGCTTCAGGAATTATGGTCCTAAGAGTGTAATCCCAAGTGAACATAAAGGTCTCCGCTCATCACTAGGTTTACTTCGATCTCCAAGATTCGCTTTAGGTTTTATCTGTCTTTTTTTATATGTTGGGGCTGAAGTAACCATCGGCAGTATTCTGGTGAACTACCTATCTCAATCAGACATTATGAACATTTCAGCAGAACATGCTGGCAAACTCGTCGCCTTTTATTGGGGTGGCGCAATGGTCGCGCGCTTCCTCTGTTCAGCATTAATGAAAATCATCACTCCTGCCAAATTACTCGCAATATTTTCCCTTGCTGTTATGGCTCTTTTATTTACCAGTAGTTCTTTAAGAGGAAATATCTCAGGCATCGCGATCTTATCTGTTGGATTCTTCAATTCGATTATGTTTCCAACCATTTTTTCTCTTGCATCTAAGCACTTAGGAGAAAGAGCTGCAGACGGTTCTGGCATTTTATGCTGCGGTATTGTTGGTGGAGCAATTATCCCACCTTTAACCGGATTTGTTGCAGATTTGAGCTCGTTAAGTATCAGTCTTTTTGTACCGATCATTTGTTACCTCGGTATTTTGGGATTTAGCATATTTTGTTCTAAACAAGGAGACTAAGCATGAATTGGTTACTCGTTGGTGCCAGTAATGTTGCACATGAATGGATTGTTCCAGCCATAAGAGCGATTGGAGATGAAGTGATTTCTATCGTCAGTGGTCACTTAGAACGTGCACAGGATTTTGCACATCGACATGATATTGCTAATTTTTCAACAGATTTAAATCAAGCACTTAGTTATGAAGAAATTGATGCTGTTTATATTTCCAGTACCAATTCACTTCACTTTGAACACGCAATCGCAGCATTAAAAGCAAAAAAGCATGTGATGTGTGAAAAGCCAATGGCGCTGAGTATTACAGATGCCAAAGAAATGATTTTCCAAGCAGAAGTTAATCAAGTGGTCTTAGGCGTGAACTACCACCTCAGAAATTCTGCTGTAATCAAAAAAATGCGTGAGCTTATTGTCAGTGATGCGATTGGCGATGTACTTACAATTCGATTTTGTCATGCGGTTTCTCTGCCTGAAAAGCTGCAAAGTTGGCGTATCAATACCCCAGCAGAAGGAGGAGTGGTTCTTGATATTACCGTGCATGACATTGATACACTTCGTTTTCTACTCGACGATGAACCCATTTCGGTAAGCGCAATGGCTCAAACAGGGCTTATTAGTCCAAATAACATACCTGAAACTGTGATGGGGACGATTGCTTTTGCTAAAGGGACTTTAGTGAGCTTTTATGATTCATTTACCGCCCAGTATTTCCAAACCAGTATTGACGTTATTGGAACCAAAGGTACTCTATTGGCTCGTAATACACTCACTCAACACGCGGTTGGAGAGTTACAACTAAATAATATTCATGGAACTCAAACCATTGATATTAAAAATGAAAACCTATACGTTTCTTCATTGCAAAAATTTAAAAATGCAACACAAAATCGTGGTCAGCCTGCTGCAACAGCCTATGATGGTTTACGCTCTTTAGAAGTTTCTCTAGCGATACAACAAGCGATTATAAATAAAACCAATGTCTTGGCAGTTACAGGAGAGTAGCCGTGTTTTTAAATCATCAGACGGATATTCTCATCATTGGATCTGGCATCGGCGGCTCAACCATGGCTGCTGGTCTTGCTCCGAGTGGGCTGAATATTCTTATTCTTGAATGTGGCATTCAACTACCTGACTCCCCGATCAATCAAGATCAAGATCAGATTTTTACACAACAGTACTTTAAGCCCGATGAAGAATGGTTCGATAAGGACAAGCAAGCGTTTAAACCAGGGAATTATTACTATGTAGGCGGAAATTCAAAGTTCTTTGGTGCTGTTCTCGCAAGGTACCGCAAAGAGGATTTTCTAGAAATGGCACATGAAGGGGGGACATCTCCAGCATGGCCATTCTCATATGAAGCATTTGAACCGTGGTATACAAGAGCTGAGGCACTTTTTAAAGTCAGAGGTGACGATAAGTTTGATCCAACCGAGCCTTATCATTCAACTCAATATCCATATAAAGCTATTGAAGATGAGACAGCGATTAAAGTGGTGAAAGAGCAATTAACGGCTCAAGGTCTTCATCCTTATCCTTTACCATTGGCAATTGATATTGAACAATGGAGACAAACAAGAAAAGTCCCTTGGGATGCACATCCTCATTTCTTCAATGGAAAAATTGATGCAGAAACAGGACCGTTGGCTCAAGCGATTCAATATAAAAATGTAAGATTACAGACCAACAGTAAGGTTGTTCATTTAAAGACCTCGCCTACAACAAATCGTATTGAAGAGGTCATTTATACTCATCATGACGAGCTCCAATCTATTAGACCGAAACTTGTCATTCTCTCAGCAGGGGCAATTCATTCAGCGGCTTTATTACTTCGCTCAAAAAATCAAAATAATCCAAAAGGTCTATCAAATAGTTCAGGTATAGTTGGGCGAAACTTTATGAACCATAATTGTTCAGCAATTATCGGTTTTAATCATAGATATACAAATGATGCCATTTACTCAAAAACGTTTGGCATCAATGACTTTTATTTAAATGATGGTGCTGGTGGATTACCTTTGGGCAATATTCAACTTCTCGGTAAAGTTTCTGGGAAAATTTTGAAATCCAATATGCCCTTTATACCATCTTTTGCTTTAGATTATTTTAGTAGACATAGCATCGACTTCTATGCAATGAGTGAAGATCTTCCTTCTCCCAACAATCGAGTTTATGTTGAGGATGACAAGATAAATTTAGTTTGGGAAAGAAATAATTGGAGCGCACATCAAAAGCTGGTACACAAGTTTAGTGCTATTCTCAAAGATTGTGGTTTCTATTTCGTTCTGAATCAACCGTTTGATAAAAGGACACCGTCTCATCAATGTGGAACCATTCGTATGGGAAATAATCCCAAAGATTCAGCTCTCGACACATATTGTAGATCTTATGATCATGATAATTTATATGTGGTGGATGCCAGCTTCTTTCCGAGTTCTGCTGCGGTAAACCCAGCATTAACCATTGCAGCTCAAGCGTTAAGAGTTTCCCATCACATTCTATCTACATCACCTTTTTAATTGAGTTATGCTAAAAAAAACTCGTATCAGTCTTGGAGATACGAGTTAAGCGTTTAATCCAGTAATTTGCACATTCAAAATACACTATTTAAACGGTACCTTGTCATCGCAGATGGTTCAATCTTAGAATCAGATAGAGAACATTAAAATGTGAATAAAATGCTAAATCTAACCCTACGCAACGAACAAGCAGATGACATTGAAAATATTTTCAATCTCACTCAATTGGCTTTTTTAAATGCAGCGCATACTGACCACACAGAACACTTAATCGTCAATGCACTCAGAGAGGCAAATCAATTAACCATTTCAGTTGTTGCTGAATTGGATCAACAGATTATTGGGCATGTGGCAATTTCACCTGTGGAGATTTCTTCTGGCGCACAACATTGGTATGGTTTAGGTCCAATTTCAGTTGCACCAGAATACCAACACCAAGGTGTGGGGAAGGCGTTAATACAACAGTCCTTACAGCAACTAAAACAACTTGGCGCTGCTGGGTGTGTAGTCCTTGGCGATCCTGCCTATTATTCCAAATTTGGCTTTCAACCGCATGACAGTTTAATCCTTGAAGGTGTGCCTGCTGAATATTTTCAAGCCCTTAGCTTTGACCAAAGCATTCCACAAGGAACGGTAAAATATCATCCAGCATTTGAAGTGAAAGCCTAATTTATTTCAAAATCGCAAAAAATAAAGGTGACTCAAGGTCACCTTTATAGATCTTAATTTGCGCTTAGAACGCTTTAGTTAAAGTAAACACCGCACCTGTTTCAACACCACGTTTTCCAGAATTAGTGAATCCATCAGTATCAATATTGGTTCCGATTGCTGCAAGTTCCGCTGTTACTCCCGGAATAGATTTAACGGCATAGTTCACCCCGACTTTCCAGTCGACATAATTGTCGTTGCCATCAGGTAATGCTTTTTTATCCATTGTGGTATAGCCCACATTGGCAAGCCCACCAAACCCTGTATCACCAAATGGCGCTGAATAGCCAACGTTAAAATTCCAACTGTTCCCACCAACTGCTGCCCAGTCATTGGTATAGTTCACATTGGTCAATAAACTACTGCCTTTAACCAAGACATCGGCAAATATTAATTTTGCATAAAACTCAGTCCAGTTAAAATCACTGCTTGCACTTGGATAATTATATTCAACAACACCAACATCCAAAGTCGGTTTAAAGGTTGGAGATAATGCCAATGCTGTTGTATAACCAATAGATGGATCTAATTCTAAATGTGGATCTGCCTCACCAAAATTTACATTTGAACCCCAAAGAGCCGCATATAAACCTGAACTATGCGATAAGGTAAAACCCGCTTGTACTGCTGGATCGTTATAATTTTGAGTCATACCGCGAAAACGATAGTCACTCGTTACGGCAGCACTACCTGAAAAGCTTAAACCTAATTTTGACAGTGCGTTGTCTTCCGCCATTGCCATTGTTGCTGTAGACGATAGAACTGCCAATGTTAGTGCTTTAGTTGAGAATTTCATCTTAAGTGCTCCCCCATCATACGATGTTTATTTGTTATGCTAAAATTTGATGAACTCCCTAAGCAATTAGCAATTGCCATGCCAAGATGAAACTCAAGCTGTTTATAAAATTCATAAATATGCAGTAATCTATTGATAATCAATATTTTAAAATTAAAAAATTGTAGATGCTTTTTTTTATTCTTCAATTGTTGAACACATGCTATTTCAAGCATCACTTGATGGAACTGATTCATACCGACCTACTTTAAACATGGTTTTAATGCAAAGTAGTATGAAAAATCTAAGCGTAAATTTTCTATAATGTGCTTTATTGTTGTCATAAAAAGCGTATAAATATTGCTTTAGGCTTTTTATATAAGATGATTTTAGGGGTGGATATTGTTTTTGCTCAGAAAAAGCACACAGTTTAAAAAATGCCTAAAAAAAGTGCATGCCCAATGTTCAGTCATACACTTAAATAAAATGAGTCAGGCTGAATGACTCACGCATGTTCATGTTAAAAACTATAAGCTAAACCAAATACCAGATTGTCCTTATACGCTTCACCTAAACGATCTTTACCGCCGATCACATAGTCTAATGAAGCAGCAACACCTGTATTGGCAATGGTTTTACTGACTCCCAAGCGTATTTCGCTCAATGCAAAATTCTGTTCGGTTTGCACAATACTGTCATCATGATGACTGTTATATAGAGATGCGCCAATAGAACTGTTAAAAATAAAATCTTGAACCAAAGCATGACGGTAAGCAATGCTGAGATAAACATCACCAGCATTGGCAGCGGATGCATCAGCTAACATCACTGAAGCACCCGCAGTTAGATTCTTATAACTTAGCTCAGCAGATAAATCGGTATAGGTGGTTTTACGATGATCAGCTTGATCGGCATAAACAGTACCGCCTTTATGATAAACATATGCAGTGGTTTTTAAGTTATAGCTCCAATTTTGCGCAATTTCCTGAGCATAAGCTAAATAAAAATTATTTTCAAAACCATGATTTTGTCTATCATCTGCGGGGTTATAGCTCAGTGTAGAACCCCAATACCCCACCGTGATGCCACTTTTATGTGCATAACTTAAACCGCCTTGCGCAGCAATATCATCATTTTCAACTCCACCTCGATAGATATACTTGGATACCAGTCCCACATTTCCAGAGATCGTGCCATTTTTAACCAAGGCATTTGATTCGTCAGCAAATGTAGGGCACGACGCGATACATATAGGCATTGCCCATAACAGTTTAGAAATAAGTGAGTTCATGATGGCAAACAGGTGGGCGTATAAATAAAGGCGAATTTTACTGTGTTTTTAAATTTTTGGTAAAAAACATGGAGATAAATTCAGCATATTTTCTAATTTATTTTACATTTCACATAAAATCATCATTTTAACAATTCTTTAGAACTTTTTTTCATAAGTAAAGAAATTAATATTGCGTAAAAGATTACAGAAATGTAATATTTTTAAGCAAAAGAGATTCCCTTTTTATAGATTAAATATACAATTCATCCACAATCTGTTCTGAATTCGATCAGTCAGTGCAATCTATTCTCGTTCACGAGGCAATTCATGTTGAATGCTCCAAAACTTACTTTAGCTGTATTAATTAACGCGGTTCTAATATCCCCTACATTTGCTAGCGAACAAAGTGAAGCAAAAGGGTTCGTTGAAGATGCCAAAGGTTCTGTATTGTTTCGTACAGGTTATATCCTTCGTGATAAAAAACACGGTATTGACGATCAAAGCTCATTTGCACAAACTGCAATTGTTGACTTAGATTCAGGCTTCACTCAAGGTATCGTCGGTTTCGGTGTTGGTGTGGTTGGTGATGGTTCTTTTAAAATCGGTCCAAACAACCATGCTGGCAATAATATGATTGCACTCAAAAATAATGGTGCAAGAGACGCAAATGGACGAGTTGATCCATATGATCATTGGGCACGTGGTGGCGCAAACGTAAAAGCTCGTTTCTCAAATACAACTGTACGTTATGGTACACAAGTTTTAGATTTACCTGTACTGGCAAGTAATACAACACGTCTTGTTCCTGAATATTTTACAGGTACGTTATTAACCAGCCATGAAATTAAAAATTTAGAACTTGTTGCTGGTAAATTCACTAAAGACCAAATGTCTGATCAGATCAGTACTGATGGTAATAAATTAGATGATGCAATTGTTTGGGGTGCTAAATACAAATTTGATGACCAACTGAGTGCATCTTATTATGGTTTAGATTCTAAAAATGCGTTAGAACGTCATTATATCAATGCAAATTATAAATACCCATTGGCAAATCAAAGTTCTTTAACTTTTGATTTCAGTGGTTATCACACCAAGTTTGATAAAAATGCCAATACCTATTCTGCAACTGGTCCTGTCGATGTGGATTATGCAAGCACAGGTAAAGCAGGCGTAGAAAAAACCAATAATATCTGGGCATTGTCTTCTACTTATAATCAAGGTCCGCACACTGTGATGTTGGCTTACCAACAAAATACGGGTGATGTGGGTTATGACTATGGTCAAAATGCTGACGGTTTCCAAAGTATTTATTTACCAAACTCTTATATGTCTGATTTTATTGGTAACCATGAAAAATCAGCACAAGTTCAATATAACCTAGACTTTAGCAATTATGGTGTTGCTGGCTTAAATTGGACCACAGCATTTGTTTATGGTTGGGATATTAAAGTCCGTAATGTAACTGATGATGCACAAGAACGTGAATTCTTTAATCAGGTGAAATACACCATGCAAAGCGGTTTTGCAAAAGATGCGAGCTTACGTCTACGTCACTCTTACTACCGTGCAAGTGAAGCGTATAATCCTGTCTATATTGGTGATACCAATGAATGGCGTATTTTCTTAGACATTCCTGTGAAATTTTTCTAATTTAGAATAAAGCCACAGAAACAAAAAAACCTGCATTGAATGATGCAGGTTTTTTTATGGGTTTGAATATTTTTCAATTTTCAAACCACGTTTTAATCAGGCTTATTTTGCAGCTTCGATTGCTTTTAAGACTTCAGCTTTGGCAACTTCTGAACTTTCCCAACCTGTCAATTTAACCCATTTGCCAGGCTCTAAATCTTTGTAATGTGCAAAGAAATGTTCAATTTGATTCAACAACAAAGCAGGAAGATCTGAATACTCTTTCACATCTTTATAAAGCGGAGTCAATTTATCATGTGGAACTGCGATTAGTTTCGCATCGATACCACCATCATCTTCCATGTTTAATTTACCAACAGGACGACAACGAATCACTGAACCATGTACCAATGGGTGTGGAGTTACAACCAATACATCTAATGGATCACCATCTTCAGACAATGTATTTGGTACATAACCATAGTTCGCTGGGTAGAACATTGCTGTACCCATGAAACGATCTACAAATAAAGCATCTGAATCTTTATCTACTTCATATTTAATCGGTGCAGCATTTGCTGGGATTTCGATAATTACGTAGATGTCATTTGGTGCATCTTTACCAGCAGGAATATTGCTATAGCTCATAGGATACTCTTTCAAGTGAGGTCTTATTTAAAATCTTGTCGATTATAACGCTAAATTGCGCAAACAGATGCGGATTATACATTTTGCATCATCAAAATGAATGAATTTCATCGAAAACTGTTTAGACGATGCGAATAACCAATAACAATAAAATAATTGGGCAAGCTAAGGACAAAGCCCAAATAATGGTACGTAGCGCTGAAATATTCGCCAAATAGCAAATTCCATAAATAATGCGTAACACGATATAGGCAATCCCTAACATCATAATCAGATGTTGTGATACCACCATATACTCTGCCATTAAAATCGCAGCAATAAATAAAGGTAAGCTCTCAAAACTATTCTGTTGTACTGCATTGGCACGTGCCGCTAAGCCTGTGGTTTTGGCTAAAAATTCACGTGGATTCTGATTATCAGCAGCTTTAAAACCACCAGACGCTTTCGCAATAATGGTAAAAACATAAGGAAGTAAACAGGCAATTAGAATTAAATATATGATGCCATCTATCCCAGACATGATTTTTTCTCATGAAGTGTTAATGCGAGTTATCATAGCATGGCATGAACAGAATATTTTTTGTTAAATGCAGAGTTTTGCAAAATTGTGTAGTGAGGACAATAACGTGCAACCAGATCAAAATGAATTGTTTGAGGTTTTAGAAAAGCAGCGCCATCAACAAGCGGAGATTGATCGTATTCTTAAAATTGTATTGCCAATTTTGGCTTTTCTCTTGTGCGTGATTTGTGCAAATTACAATTGGCAATCCACCTTGGGGACGCTTATTGTTTTGGTGGTGGCCTTTTTTGCGGTAGGCATAAAGCGTATGAATCTATACTTTTGGTTAGCCATTATTGTCGTATACTGTTTAATCGATATTTATTTTAGCTATGGCAGTATTCATCCTTCTGCACTGGGTCGTCAAATGGGCACCATGCTAACCTTTACAGCAATTGTAGGCTTAAGCCGCCCCTATATTGACGGTTGGTATATTCGTTCGCATAAAAAATAAAATCACCACATAAAGCGATCGATTGTTTTACCTCAAGCAAAAAAAAGCGCCCTTGTTGGCGCTTTTTTATCTTTAACTTTTCAATTATTTACGTAAATCTTTACGTAGGATTTTACCTACATTTGATTTTGGTAAATCATCCATAAATTCAACATAACGCGGACGTTTATAACCAGTTAAGTTTTCTTTTGCATATTCAAGAACTTCTTCAGTGGTTAAAGACGGATCTTTTTTCACTACAAATAGTTTTGGCACTTCACCAGATTTTTCATCAGGTACACCAATTGCAGCCACTTCAAGCACTTTTGGATGTTGCGCAATCACTTCTTCAATTTCAGAAGGATAGACGTTAAAGCCTGATACTAAAATCATGTCTTTCTTACGATCGACAATTTTGAAATAACCGCGGGTATCCATGATCCCAATATCACCAGTACGGAAATAACCATCCGCTGTCATGACTTTTGCAGTTTCATCTGGGCGATTCCAATAGCCTTTCATCACTTGAGGACCACGAATCGAGATTTCACCCTGCTCACCTTGTGACAAATGATTGCCATCATCATCTAAGATCGCAACATCAGTCAGTGGTAAAGGAATACCAATTGTGCCGCTAAACTCAGTCGTTGCAGGTGGGTTTGCAGTTGCAACTGGAGAAGTTTCAGATAAACCATAACCTTCAATAATGATGGTTCCAGTAACTTTTTTCCATTCTTCAGCGGTTGACGGCAACACGGCCATACCACCACCCATCGCCATTTTTAACTTACTGAAGTCGAGCTGTCTAAATTCTTCATTATGTACCAACGCATTGAACAAAGTATTTACCGCAGGGAAGAAACCCGGTTGGTATTTACGTAATTCTTTAATCACCGCAGGTAAATCACGTGGATTTGGAATCAGAATATTTGCCTGACCTTTATACATACCATACATCGCACACACCATGAATGCGAAGATGTGATAAAGCGGTAAAGCACAGAAGATACGATCATCTTTCGCGCCATCACCTTGACCAAACTTACTTTGGAAAATGCCATCACATTGCAACAAGTTTGCCACTAAGTTACGGTGCGTCAGTTCCGCCCCTTTAGAAACACCCGTAGTACCACCTGTGTACTGAAGTACAGCAGTATCACTGAGGGTCATGGTTGGACGTTTATAATTGCTTGGACTTACTTTTGCCAATGCTGCATTAAACTTAATATGTCCTGGAATATTCCAGTCTGGAATTTGTTTACGCACTTTACGTAAAACAAAATTCACCAAAGTACCTTTTAAAGTACCCAACATATCGCCAACGGATGCAACAACAACATGTTTTACAGGTGTTTTGCCAATAATCGCTTGATAAACAGTCGCAAAGTTTTCAACAATGACTAAAGCTTCAGCGCCTGAGTCATTAAGTTGGTGTTCTAATTCACGTGCTGTATAAAGTGGATTCACATTCACAAGTACCAAACCTGCACGGAATACACCTAAAGCAACAACGGGATACTGAAGGACGTTAGGCATCATCACTGCGACACGTGAACCTTTTGCCAAACCTAAACTTTGCAAATAAGTCGCAAATTTACGGCTTGCCAATTCAAGGTCACTGAATGACATCACTTTATCCATGAAGATAAAGGCATCACGTGAACCAAATTTTTGGAAATTACGCTCAAAAATATCAATAAGAGAGCTATTTTCCTGTGGCAATTCTACTGTTTCTGGAATTCCAGTTTTTTGATATTCAGCGAACCAAACTTTTTCCATAATGCCATAATCTCCAATCAGTAATCCTTAGTTTTAAACTGTTTTTCTCAATATTGAACATAATTTTTTGGCTTCTTTGTGCTCAATATTGCATCCATTTTCACGAACACTTTGCATATATAACGTATTTCAATCCAAGGATGCTAGTTTTATCTTTGAATCAACAGTTTATTTGCTTTTTGATATCCGCGCGGTAACAACTGACCTTTTGATGCGCGTTTACCGATATATTTCTGTAAATCTTCCCCTTTTAATTTTAATTGTTGCTGCCCTGTAAGCACTTGTATTACTTCATCTAAATTCAAAGTTAACATAAACTGAACAGACTCATTAGTTTCAAGTTGTATCAACTTATTTCCTTTACCTTTATTCAGCGTTGGCAACTCAGATAATTCAATTAAAAGTAGCCGTCCTGCTGAGCTGAGTATAGCCAAATGAGTATGATTTTCAACGACTTCAATTGGCATTGCTGTCGCATTTTCAGCAACAGTCAGGAATGTTTTACCCGCTTTGGCATTGGTATCCAATTGTTTAGCTTGCGATTTAAAGCCATAACCTTTTGAACTTACAGCAACTATTTCTTTTTCTTCATCTTCAATCAGGACTTGCATAAAGCCCACACCATTGGCTGGAGAAAGTTTTGAACTCAACGGTTCTCCTAAACCACGCGCCGATGGCAAACTATTGATGGCCAAAGCATAACTTCGTCCAGTTTCATCTAAAATATATACTTTCTGATTGGACTTGCCTTGTGCTGAACTCAAGTACTGATCACCAGCACGGAAATTTAATTTTTCAACATCAATATCATGACCTTTGGCTGCACGAACCCAGCCCGCTTCAGAAAGGATCACTGTTACCGCTTCAGCTGGCATTAAATCTTGTTCACTAATGGCTTGTGATTCTTCACGTTGCACAATCGGTGAACGACGATCATCACCAAACTTCTTCGCATCATCTTTAAGTTCTTCGATAATTAAAGATTTTAATGACTCTGGATTTGCAAGTTGTTCACGAATCACCGCTGCTCTGGCCTCAAGTTCCTCTTGCTCACGGCGCATTTCCATTTCTTCAAGTTTTGCCAAATGGCGTAACTTAAGCTCTAAAATTGCTTCTGCCTGAACTTCATCAATATTGAAACGCATCATCAACACGGGTTTAGGTTGATCTTCTTCGCGAATAATTTTGATCACTTCATCAATATTCAAATATGCAATGATCAAACCACCAAGAATATGTAGGCGCTTTTCAATTTTATTCAGATGATATTGCAGACGACGTGTGACAGTACTCTTACGAATTTCAATCCATTCTAATAAAATGCGACGAATTGATTTAACTTGTGGACGACCATCAGCACCGATCATGTTCATATTGACACGATAGCTCGACTCTAAATCGGTTGTCGCAAACAAATGACTCATGACTGCATCAGCATCAATACGGTTTGAACGTAATACAATCACCAACCGTGTTGGGTTTTTATGGTCTGATTCATCACGTAAGTCACTGACCAATGGCAGTTTTTTGGCTTGCATTTGATCTGCAATTTGCGTGATGACTTTTGAGCCAGAAACTTGATATGGCAGCTCAGTGATAATAATTTCATTTTTTTCAATGGTATATACGGCACGGGTACGATAGCTACCACGTCCAGTCATTTGAATTTTTAATAATTCATCACGTGGTGTAATAATTTCTGCTTTGGTCGGTAAGTCAGGTGCAGGAATATATTCTGCAATTTTTTCATCTGTTAAGTTTGGATTACGGATTAAAGCAATCGTACCTTTAACCACTTCACGTAAATTGTGTGGCGGAATATCCGTTGCCATTCCCACTGCAATACCAGTGGTACCATTGAGTAAAATATTTGGTACACGCGCTGGTAAATTGACAGGTTCTTTCATTGAACCATCAAAGTTATCTTGCCAATCACAGGTTCCTTGACCTAATTCAGAAAGCAACAAATCACTATAAGGTGAGAGTTTGGCTTCGGTATAACGCATGGCTGCGAATGATTTAGGATCATCAGGCGAACCCCAGTTCCCTTGCCCTTCAATAAATGGGTAACGGTAACTAAATGGCTGCGCCATCAACACCATGGCCTCATAACAGGCTGAGTCACCATGCGGATGGTATTTACCCAATACATCACCGACTGTACGCGCAGACTTTTTCGGCTTACCGCTTGGTTTTAATCCCAATTCGCTCATCGCATAAACGATACGGCGTTGTACAGGTTTTAAACCATCACTAATGTGTGGCAATGCCCGATCCATAATCACGTACATGGCATAGTTGAGGTAAGCTTGTTCAGTAAATTCTGCTACGGAACGATTTTCTGTCGCATGATGCGCAAGGCTTGTCATAACAACCTTTTATCCTAAATAAGTGCGTTCTAAATAAATGTTTTGTATCTACGTTCTTATGCTAAGTCGCAGGGTCTGACTAGACAAGTGCAAGTGTACCCTACAACGACAAATTGCGTCTTTAGATCTTTCTAATGACGTAAAATTATCCATTTTTTAAGAAATGAGCAACTTTTATTTCAAATCTAAAATATTAAAAGTCAAATACACAACAATTCTTATCAAAACAAAATGCTCTTATCGATAAAATAGAAAGACCTCGATTTGATAAGAATTGAGGTCTTGATTTATAAATATAAAAAACAATGGATTATTTAATTTCCACACTCAATTTATCTGATAATTTTTTATAAAAATCAGTCCTGTTTCTTGGATTTTTTAATTCTTTGCAAGTTTCTTCTAATGCTGTAATTGCTTCTTGTTCAGTAAATTCATCATCTTCAATTAATGGTAGAAGCTTTTCATTATAGATATATTCTAATTCATTATATCCATTACATTGACCACAAGAAACAAGAGGTCCATCCTTTTCCCCACCTGGATTTCCATCTTCATAATTGTACTGTTTATTGATATCTTGAATGGTTTTAGCTGACATAACTATTTCCCTCTGATTTTATTGAATAATGTTAAAGTTCTCATACGAATCAAGGCATAAATTTCGATTCAAAAAATGTTCTAGATATATTAGTCTAAAAAGACTTTGTGATAAGAACATAACTATTTAATAATCTTTTTTCTAAAAATTACAAATTACATTTTCTCAAAAACAAGAAAATCAATCACTTGAAACTGTAGGCTTCTTGCATCATTAAAAAATGAGCCTTTAATACTCTATATGTGCAATAACAATTATATTCATTCGTCTGCTTTTTTATATTCATGAATTAGACATGGTTGTTCTATCGTGTGGCGACATGGATGTCGCTCCGTTGGGTGGGGGTACAGGACGTACCTCTCACCCAACAGAAGATTTTTGTCATCTTTTCATCTCTGAAAAGTGAGGCATCGCCTACGCAAAGGAATTTAAACTTTAAATGTAAAGGGTGGCATTGTAAGTTTTAGAATCATAGAAATTCATTTCTATGGAATAATCAGCCATGATTGATCAGGGTTAATCTCGTTTAGAAATCATTTAAAAGCTTACTTTGATAAGAGATCTAATTAATATCTAAATTTATTCTGCACAACCTTCACAATCACAATCCAATCTCTTCTAAGGTCTTACCTTTGGTTTCTTCACCCAAGACCAAAACCACAGCTGCAACAGCGAAAAGTACAATCGTAAACATCATAAAGACTGAACTAAATCCATCACTTGCCACCATCATATGGGTCACCACCAACGGTGCGACAATTCCCCCCATACGACCGATTGCAGATGCCCAACCTGAGCCAAAAGCACGAATATTGGTTGGGTATTGTTCAGGTGTATAAGTATATAGCACCCCCCATGCACCCAAATTAAAGAACGACATTAAGCATCCCCACAACATAATCATATTGACTGAGGTCGCTTGACCAAAGAAGTAAGCAGAAAGCGCACACATAGCAATAAAACCAGCGAGGGTTACTTTACGTCCAAGCTTTTCCACCAACCAAGCCGCAGCCACATAACCGGGTAATTGTGCCAAAATCATCCCGAGTACATATTCAAAAGACTGCACAATGGTATAGCCCTGCTTGACCAGCAAACTTGGTAACCAAGTAAAAATGCCATAATAAGAATAGACAATACCAAACCAAATCAACCACAGCATCAAAGTACGACGGGCAAAAGCACCTGACCAAAGCTGTGAAAATGAAATCGTTTGTTTTGCTGAAACAGGTTTGACTTCAATGGTTTCAATCACTTCTACACCACACTGCCGTTCCAGTTTCTGGACCAGTGCATGGGCTTCTTCAATTCGTCCACGATTAATCAAATAAGGAACCGATTCAGGCACTTTTTTGAGAATCATAAAAACATAAATTGCAGGTAAACCACCAATCAAAAATGCTATATGCCAACCATAATCAGGAATTACAAAATAAGAAATAAGCGCAGCAACAAGCCAGCCAAGTCCCCAGAAACTCTCTAAAAGTACGATAAATCGACCCCGTACTTGAGCAGGGATATATTCACTGACCAAAGTCACAGCCACAGGAAGTTGCCCACCCAGACCTAATCCGACAATAAAACGGAACAGTAATAACCAAGTCAGATTCGGCGCAAAAGCACATAACGCGGTTGCAATGCTATAGGTCACCAAAGTAATCGCAAAGACTGTTCTACGACCAATTCGATCAGCCAAGCCACCGGAAAATACAGCACCAATTGCCATACCCACAAAGCCAATGGAGACCACCCAGCCTTTTTCAGTAGGGGTCATTTGCCATTCTTCCGCCATTTTGGTGAGAATAAAGGAGATCAGTCCTGTATCCATGGCATCAAACATCCAGCCCAACCCGATCACCCAGAGTAAGGTATAGTGAAATTTACCTATGGGTAAGCGTTGTACACGTGATACTAAATCCATAATGCACTCAACAAATATGTAAAAGCAGAAACAACTTTGGCTCGCAGTTTAATTTTAAAGACTGAACAGCAGAATTTCTCCTGCTAGTCCGTCAAAATCTTTAAACTCTTGAGAATGGAAACCATTGTTTATCAATATTTTTCTTGAAGCTATATTTTCGGGATCAATAATAGCCATGAGATCCTTTAAATATGCTTGTTGTTTTGCATGCTCAATTAAAAATGTAACAACCTGACTAGCAATACCTTTTCCCCAATATTCGGGTAAAAGCATATAGCCCAATTCCGCAGTTGTTGCTGTTGGCCGATCCAACTCAAGTTTGGCTAAACCCATAAAGTCATTTGTTTGAGCATCAAGAATTTTATAATTTCCCAATGCCACATCATAGGTATTCTTGGATAAAATCTTGGCAAATTCTGTATGTGCTTCCTCAAGCGTTAATGCTCGCTCGGTAATCATTTGCATGACTTTAATATTTTTGACCAATTCAAAATACACAGCAAAATCTAGCTCAGTAAATTTTTCAAGTTTAATATTTTGCTGAATCAGATATGACATACCAAGCTCAAAGTTAAACGTAGCGATTCACAGTCAATAGCTGCTGTTCAAGCATCCATTCTTAGGACTCATCTTTAGAAGATGCCGATTGTTCATCATGATCTTTATAGATAAATTTCGGCATTTCCAAACCAAAATAAATCGCCACACAACGTAATGCAAAACCAAAAACTAAAGTAGAAACCACAGTAATTTCAAGCGATAAACCAAAATCTATACAGAACCAATAGAAAATCACCGCGACAAAGGAAATCGACGCATACAGTTCACGACGGAAGACCAGCGGAACATCATTACACAGAATATCTCGTAGAATACCACCAGATACCCCTGTTAATACCCCAGCAACCGCGGAAACCACAAAACCATGCCCCATTTGCAAGGCAATTTGACAGCCAATAATGGTAAAACCAATTAAACCTAAAGCATCCAACAATAAGAAAATGGAATGTAAGTGCTTCATCCATTTGGCAATAATAATGGTGACAAAGGCAGCACAGCATGTCAGGACAAGGTATTCAGGATGTTTGACCCAAGTCAGTGGATAATGTCCAAGTAAAACATCTCGCACAGAACCGCCACCGAGTGCAGTGACACAGGCAATCAGTATCACCCCAAACCAGTCCATACTGCGTCGTCCTGCGGACAACGCTCCAGTCATGGCTTCTGCTGTAATGGCTATAATATAAATAATCGTCAGTAACATTGCCCTTCATCCACTGATGGGAAAAGATGCGCGCTATTTTAAGTCAAAAATGAACTAAAAGTTATAAAAATTGTGCGCAACATTGCTTAAATTTTTTGGTGGATCCACAAATACATGGCTGTTTCATGGTGATTGGCTGATCTGTGGTTGGATCTAAGAAATACCATACACCATCATGCTGCACAAAGTGTGAAACTTCATGGTGTATTTGAGCCTGCTGACCATCATGAAAATGTGCTTTAAATTCAACTTGAGCATGATTTTTATCGAGCTTTTCTTGGGCTTGCACCACTTCGAGACTGAGCCATTGATTGGCTTTGCTCCAGTCTAAAATCGCTTTAACATCCAAAGCTTGCTGCTGTCCAAGCGCAGTGGTCTGAACAATATAATCAATCTCATGTTTGGCAAAAGCGCTATAACGCGAACGCATCAACTGTGCCGCTGTCTTGGCTTTGTTCTGACCCAAATGCAGCGGCTGACAGCATTCAGCATAAAGTGCTGAACCACATGGGCAGGATAGATTGGACATGAAAATACTCAAAATCTGAATAGGTTCAATGATAATCCAACCCAGCAGGAAATCGAAACCTATTCTTTCTATATGAATGATGCCATTCAGCCATCATTTTAACGATATGGTTTAAGCCATTATTTTCAAAAACAAAATAAAAAGAAGCCAGTCTTTCGACTGGCTTCATTACAACAAATCCATTAGGACTCAGCATCTTTAGATTTTGTTAATGCCATAATATGCACCTTCTCAATCTTATGCCCATCCATCGTTACCACTTCAAACTCATAACCATCGACTTGAAGCTTTTGACCATTTTCAGGCAAACGCCCGAGATGGAACAGAATATAACCTGAGAGGGTTGAGTATTGTTCTGACTCATCGACTAAATCACGACCTAACAGCAAAGAAACATGACGAATATCGGTTGAACCTTCAAGGATCAACGAACCATCTTCAAGACTTTCCGCAGCAGCTTCTAGTTCATCTTCATCAGGGAACTCGCCTGCGATTGCTTCAAGCACATCAATCGGCGTTGCAATCCCTTCAATTGACCCATATTCATTTAATACAATCGCCATTTGTAAGGGTGCTTGACGCAGTTGTTCCATCACCATCAACACTTGCGCATTTTCATGCACAATCACAGGCTCGCGTAAGTGTTTTTCAAAATTTAAAACACCCGTTTCGATATAATCATTTAAAACTTTATGGGTTAAAACAATACCCGCAATATTATCTAATTCACCATGCGCCAAAATTAAACGTGAATGTGACATTGCCATCAAATTTTCTTTAATGCTGGCTTCGTCTTCATCCAAATCTAACCATTCTAGTTCAGGGCGCGGTGTCATGACCGATTTTACTGGACGTTCTGATAGTCCTAAGACCCCTTGAACCATAACACTATGGTAAGCGCCATTTTCATCATCAAAAATTTCATCTGCCAATGCTTGTGTTGCGATCACATCATCCGCTTTAGCATTTTGACTATCGGCACTTTTTCCGCCTAACATTTTCAATACCGCCGAAGCAGTACGGAAACGTAAGTCGGTCGTTGTCACCATTTTCTCTTGGTTTTTACGCATGGTTTGGTTCATAAACTCGATCAGCACCGAGAAACCAATCGCTGCATATAAGTAACCTTTTGGAATGTGATAACCAAAACCTTCAACGATCAATGAGAAACCAATCATCATCAAAAAGCCAAGACATAGAATCACTACTGTCGGGTGCTTATTGACAAAGTCCATCAAAGCTTTCGATGCCCATAGCATAATAGCTACGGCAATCACCACAGCGATCATCATCACTGAAAGTTCTTTCACCATTCCCACAGCGGTGATCACACTATCTAGGGAGAATACTGCATCTAAAACAACAATTTGGACAATGACCATCCAAAATACAGCATGTACAGGATTTTCTTCTTTAAGATCCTGACCACCTTCAAGGCGTTCATGTAGTTCCATTGTGCCTTTAAACAATAAGAACACACCACCAAACAGCAGGATCAGATCACGCCCAGAAAAAGCATGCTCAAAGAGATGGAATAATGGTTGGGTTAATGTCACCACCCATGCAATGGATGCCAGTAACACCATTCGCATACAGAGGGCAAGTAAAAGCCCAATAATCCTTGCTTTATCACGTTGTTCAGGCGGAAGTTTTTCTGCCAAAATTGCAATAAATACAAGGTTATCAATACCCAAAACGATTTCTAAAACAACTAAAGTTGCAAGACCAACCCATGCAGAAGGATCAGACATCCACTCAAGTATCATTGATCTTGCTCCATTGAAAATGTGCAATAGCTATTTTCAGCATGTGAGAACTGTAAATTTCGGAATTGAGAAGAAAACTTTAGTGTATTTTGAACTATTATTTTGTCTAAAGATTGTGCATTTTCGGAGCGACTACAACCACTACCCATGATGATTCATTTGTTGATAAATAAGCGTTAATTATAGGCAATCCAGATAGGAATTTCATCTCATTTATCAGGATTTTTACTGATTTATCTAAAATTAAATACAAAATCAAAGTGATACAAATCATTGCAAAAGCGCTGATAACACAACATGTTTTTGTCACATTTCTTACTTAAAGTAGTAGAAATGTATAAGAACATGATAAGTTAAGGTGAAAAAATAAATTATGAATAGTGTATTGCCTGTAATGATGAATAAACCTTTCGAATTAGATCAACAACAACATAAAGCCACACAATGTTTAATCGCGCTCTATTGTGGCTCCCGACCTGGAAATAACCCCACCTATCGAGAAAAAGCCATCCAACTTGCCCAAGGCATCGCAGAACAAGGTTTTGGGATCGTCTATGGCGGTGCAAGTATTGGCTTAATGGGCCAAGTTGCAGATACGGTCACGGAACATGGCGGTGATGTTGTGGGTGTTATTCCCGAATTTATGCTGGATTATGAAATTGCCCATAACCAATTAACAGAATTACATATTGTACAAAACATGCATGAACGTAAGGCTATGATGGCTGAACGCGCGAGTGCTTTTGTCGCTCTACCAGGTGGCTTTGGTACCTTTGAGGAAATTTTAGAAGTCGCGACATGGGGACAATTGAATCAACATCAAAAACCGATGATGTTATATAACGTCAATGGTTTCTATGACCATTTGATTGCGCAATTAGACCATGCTGTTATTGAAGGTTTTTTACCGCCTCAACATCGGGCAAAACTGATTGTGTGTAATCATGCAGATCAAATTTACAATGCCATTAAGAACCTAGAAAGCCCAAAACAATTTATTGTTTAAACAGCTGATTATTAAAATTCTTCCCTAAAAAATGAGCCTTAATCAAAGGCTCATGAACTTTATAATCAACTCAAAAGTATTCGTTGTAACTCTTTTTATTGATTCAATAAATCATAAAACCGATCCATTCTGAAACAATTGCCATGCATAAATCAAAACCGCAGCAGCCACAATCCAGCATAACGTTGCAATCCCTAAACAAGACCACATCGAAAGCTTAGTTGCCAATAAATAAACCGTGAACAAATAAATGAAATACGGTATCAATGACCATAGCCCGAATAAGGCTGTTTGCTTTAAGGCTTCAGCACCTTTTTCCTGCGCCACAATCACATGTGCGATCAATGCAAATGTTGGAAAAAGTGGGACTAAACCTGCAATATAAAATGCCTTACTTTTTGAAAGAATTGAAATCAACAAAACCACTGCTGCACCAAGAATACATTTCAAAAATAAAGACAACATCTAAAATTACTCAAACACATGATCAGTGCAAGAGTTTACGCCAAGCGTGTAAATTTGAAATCTAAAATATTAGAAATTTAATGCGCTATAAGTTAAACCTTTAAAAAGCGCGTTTTAATTTGCCTCGGTTAATAAACGCAACCAAACCCATGACAATCGCCATCACAATAAAAAAGATAAATTTTAGCTCACTTCTACTCAAGTGCGTCTCAGATTTATTCACTTCAGCTTGGGTAAAATCAGCTGGTACTGGCGGCAAAGGTGAGACATAAGAGGCTGGAATATTTTTAAAGTTTAATTCACTGAGTTCAGCAGGCTTTTCACCTTTGCCCACTAAAACATAAGCCGCAACAATGTCAAAATCCAAAGGATTTTGAATGCCAAATTTCACTTTGGTGGGTTCATAAGTGTTGTATTCAGGAATCCAGTCATTCACTTGACTATAAATACGAATGCTATCTGTTTTTTCCAATATCGGATCTGTAATCAGCTGTTCTGAAGTATCTTCAATGAATGTGTTTAAACCTTTGAATTGTTTAAATGAATATTGATTGGTTTGCGTCAAATTTTCTGCAATCAGTGTTTGATATACAGCATGCTCACTGGGATTGGCTTTATTTAACAGGCCTTGATTGTCCATGACAAATTCAACTTTTGCAGTAAGTCCCGGATAATTTTGTCGTCCAATCAAATAAACCGCCGTCCAAATTTGATCCCCCGCTTGTACATCTTCTAATTCTAATTCGTACAATTGATTGGGTTTTAAATTTAACACTTGATCAAATAAAACTTGTGAAGTCTCGCCTGCCAAGACATTGCAAGAAAATGCAAAACAAACAATTGATATAATTTTTCGTATATTCATTTTCGAGCCCTCCACAAGTGCGATAGATATCACACATTTTATAATAAAAACAATGGTTAATCACAGAACCTTTGTCTAACAATTCTCTTTTTTAGATAAGTGGTTATTGATTGCATCACGGGACCAATCTTAAAGCTGATCTGGTTTATTCGTTCTACCCTATGCAATATCGAAATAAGTACTCAGAAATCAGCACAGCATCTAAAGCTGACTGCATATCTCATTTTTCTTCAATAACTTATTTTAAATAAATTATAGCTTTGATTTTAAATTAGCTGAATGCGACCCTAAAAATTATTGAAAACCATCATAAACATATGAATATTATTATTTTATTCAAAAACTCAAACTCCATCACAGTTTTAAATGGTCAGTTACATGACACAATTTGTCGTTTAAAAACTATTTTTTACAGCTTGAACAAAATTAAATCGCTATCATATACCCCTTTAATTCGCATAATTTCGAGAAAGCTTTTATGAGTCAAAGTCATATCCGTATTCGAGGCGCACGTACCCATAATTTAAAAAATGTGTCACTCGATATTCCACGTGACAAGTTTGTGGTCATCACAGGACTCTCAGGCTCAGGGAAATCATCTCTGGCTTTCGATACCTTATATGCTGAGGGTCAGCGCCGTTATGTCGAATCTTTATCTGCGTATGCACGTCAGTTTCTTTCACAAATGGAAAAGCCTGAAGTTGATTCAATTGAAGGTTTAAGCCCTGCGATTGCGATTGAACAGAAGTCTACCAGCCATAACCCCCGTTCAACCGTGGGAACCATTACTGAAATCTACGACTATTTACGTTTACTCTATGCACGTGTTGGCACACCCTACTGCCCAGAGCACGACTTGCCGATGGTTGCACAGACTGTTTCTGAAATGGTCGATGCAGTGAAAGGACTGGAGGAAGGCACAGCATTGATGCTCCTTGCACCAGTTGTTCGTGAGCGTAAAGGTGAATACAGCAACCTGTTTGAGCAATTACAGAGCCAAGGTTTTGTCCGCGCGCGTGTGGATGGTGAAGTGATTGATATCGATACACCGCCAGAACTCGATAAAAAGAAAAAGCACACCATTGAAGTTGTGGTTGACCGTTTTAAAGTCCGTGATGACTTAGGTAACCGAATTGCCGAAAGCTTTGAAACAGCCTTACGTTTAGGCAGTGATCTGGCGATTTTATCGTGGATGGGTGGTGAACATCCTGACCGTGTATTTTCAGCAAAACACTCCTGCCCTGAATGCGACCGTGCTGTTGCTGAATTAGAACCACGCCTGTTCTCGTTCAATAACCCATTTGGTGCCTGCCCTGTCTGCGACGGTTTAGGTACCCGTAGTCATTTCAGTGCTGAAAAACTGATTCCAAGCCCAGATGTTTCTATTAGCCAAGGCGCAATCCGTGGCTGGGACAGACAACGTCCATACTATTACAGCATGATTCAGAAAGTTGCAGATCATTTTGGGTTTTCGTTAGACACGCCTTGGAATGAACTCTACGCTGATACGAAAAAGAAATTTCTCTACGGTACAGGCAAAGAAAAAGTTGATCTTAGCTATATCGATGAGCGTGGTCGTAAACACAATCGGGTACAACCTTTTGAAGGTATTTTGCCTCATTTAGAGCGTCGTTATCGTGAAACTGAATCTAATTATGTCCGTGATGATCTGGCGCAATATTTATCCAATGCCGCTTGTGATGCTTGTGGCGGCTCACGTTTAAATGAAATTTCACGTCATGTCCGTGTTAAAGACAAAACCATTGCCCAAATTACCAAAATGTCGATTGGTGACGCTGAAAGCTACTATCAAGATTTAAATCTTGAAGGTGCCAAAGGTGAAATTGCTGATAAAATTTTTAAAGAAATTCGCGAGCGTTTGCACTTCCTAGTATCAGTCGGTTTAAATTATTTGAGCCTGTCTCGCTCTGCTGAAACACTCTCAGGTGGTGAAGCACAACGTATCCGCCTAGCCTCACAAATTGGTGCTGGTCTAATGGGGGTGATGTACGTTTTAGATGAGCCATCCATTGGTTTACACCAACGTGATAATGATCGTTTATTGGAAACACTGGTTCGTTTGCGTGATCTGGGCAATACAGTTTTAGTGGTTGAGCATGATGAAGATGCAATCCGTGCAGCCGACCATATTATTGATATTGGTCCGGGTGCTGGTGTGCATGGTGGTCATATCATTGCCGAAGGAACCTATGATGAACTTGCAGCCAATGAGAACTCTCTAACAGGAAAATACCTCTCTGGTAAGTTAAAAATTGCAGTGCCCAAAGAGCGAGTTAAACCACCTAAGCCTGAAGAACAAATTAAACTGATGGGCGCATCAGGGCATAACTTACAAAATGTTGATTTGACGATTCCTTTAGGTGTAATGACTTGTGTGACAGGTGTTTCAGGTTCAGGTAAATCTACCTTAATTAACCGGACCCTGTTACCACTTGCAGCGACGCAATTAAATGGTGCAACCACCTTAACTGCTGAAAAGTTTGATTCGATTGATGGCTTACAATTCCTTGATAAAGTGGTAGACATTGACCAAAGTCCGATTGGACGTACTCCACGTTCTAACCCAGCGACGTATACTGGTTTATTTACCCCGATTCGTGAATTGTTTGCGCAAACCCCTGAAGCTAAAGCCCGTGGTTATGCTGCAGGTCGTTTCTCGTTTAACGTCAAAGGCGGGCGATGTGAGGTGTGTGAGGGGGATGGTATGATCAAAGTTGCCATGCACTTCTTACCCGATATGTACGTGCCTTGTGATAACTGTCATGGTCAGCGTTATAACCGTGAAACCTTGGAAGTTGGTTATAAAGGCAAGAATATTTCTGACGTATTGGAAATGACCGTCGAAGATGCGATGCATTTCTTTGATGCAATTCCTGTGATTCACCGTCGTTTAGAAACCTTAAACCAAGTCGGGTTAGGCTATATCCGCTTAGGTCAGTCTGCAACAACGCTATCTGGTGGGGAAGCGCAACGGGTCAAACTGGCGCGTGAACTGGCAAAACGCGATACAGGTAAAACCTTGTATGTACTGGATGAGCCAACCACTGGTTTGCATTTCCATGATATTGCCAAACTGCTCGATATTCTTCATGAACTACGCAATAAGGGCAATACCATTGTGGTGATTGAGCATAATCTCGATGTAATTAAGACGGCGGACTGGGTGATTGATTTAGGCCCTGAAGGTGGCGCAGGTGGTGGTCAGATTATTGCGGAAGGTACCCCAGAACAGGTGGTGAAATCCAGAGTTTCACATACAGCGAAATTCTTAAAACCGTTGTTGAAGTAATTCCCTGCATCTTCCCCTCCCTCCTTTAAATAAGGAGGGAGTTTCTCTCTTTATCCCATAGGGCTTAGGGGGGGAGATTAATCATCTAATCTTGAAATTTAATAGCTCATATAATTTTTATAAAACTCAGATTCGCGCCTTTCTCTTATATATTCCAATAATCATTGGCTTAATTTAAGGATTTGCTGAGCAAATTTTGCATTTCTAATTTAAACAAGGCAAGATCAATGCATAGCACAGGATATTTTCCTTATGAAGCTTCTTTACTTATGCTTTTTAGTCCCAAGTATCTGTTTACTCAGCAGTTGTAGTATAAACATTGCGGGTGGTAATGGCAGACCCGACAATCCTTATTTTATCACCACCCAGCCCTTACTGATTAAAAAAATACAGCTTCCTGTTGGCTCTACTTTGACCTACGAAAAACAGGGCTTTAAAACTGGCAAACAAAGTCAGTTAATGAATGAAAGTCAACTGCAAAGCATTTCAATGCCGAGTGGACAAACCATCACTTGGGGTGGTGTACCAATCAGTGCGATCAACAAATTCACCAACTCAGAAATGCGCGGCTTTAGCCTTAAAGCAGAATTTAAGCAGCTTGCTCCCAATCAAAACTCTGGCTTCTCCAAACAGTGGCAACGTTGCGGTGACGATCTGGGGATTGGTATTAAAAATACAGAGGATTGGTCATTTAATCTCAATAATATTATTGATGTGGAAAGCTGTAGTGTGCTGTATCAACGTCACTTTCAAGACAATGCAGAACAGCAACGATTTTTAAATCAATTGTATGCTGAGTTACGTAAAGTCACTGCAAAATAATTCAGTATTCTTATCATTGAATACTGATGATAAATCAATATTTTCTAACAGGTGAATCATCATCAAGATTCCCAGTCGATCATCCCACGACTTTATTTCGACCTTGTGCTTTGGCCTTAAATAGCGATGCATCTGCCCGATTAAATAAGGCTTCCCAACTTTCAGCCCCTGTTGCCACGCCAATACTGACAGAAACATTGAGCTGTTCGTTAGACATAGAACTGTTAAAATTTAACCGTGAGACATCAGCCAAAATGCTTTCAGAAATTTGCAACGCCCAATCCCATTGAATACGATCAATCAAAATCAAAAATTCATCGCCACCAAAACGTACAATCAAATCAGATTGCGCAATATTTGCTTTTAAACATCGAGCAATTTCAACAATAACCGAATCACCTAAAATATGCCCAAAGCGATCATTCACATATTTAAAATTATCAATATCCACCATGATCAAGGTCAACTCTTGAAACCGCTCGGTTTGTGTCGCAATATTTTTTAAATAAACATCTAAAGCCAATCGATTTGAAACACCGGTTAAACTGTCAGTGTTGGCACTATTTTGTAATTGAAATTCAAAAGCATCGCGTTGCTTGAGCATTTCTTTTAATTTATCAAGCGCATCAGTTAGGGTATGCACCTCTTTGGTTTGTATCGAAGCATCCCCTAGATAATCACGTTCTTGTACTTGTGACAGTTCCAAAATCATATTTCTTGCATATATTAAGGGTTCAAATAACTTTTTACGTGTATATAACATCGTAAAAACTGCGACCGACAATGACAAAAGAGAAATAAAGAGCGTGATAAAAAATTGACGTTGCTCCGATTCCATTCGATGACGTGCACTTAAGGCATGAGTTTCAAGTAGATATTTTTGTAAATTTACCACCGTGGTAAACTTATCCACGATTGCATCTGTCAGTTGGTTTGCCGTTAAAAAATAAGGCTGCTGATTTCTACTCTCTTGCACCAAACGATTTACGATGGGTAAACCTTGGTCAATAAATTGAGTTTTCACCTGACCATATAAATAAAGATACTCTGGCGTTTTTAAAGACTCTATTTGCATGGTATCCATCAAACGCCATAAATATTTAACCTGTTCTTGTGTTTGTAATGAACGTGCTTTGTTATATTCAGGCAGGGGTTCGGAAAAGCTTAGGGGTGCCATAATGTTAGACGCGACTCGTCCAGATTGATCACGTAAATCAGCCAATATCAGCACAATTGAAGCATAATCTGTCACATCGCTATTATTCTTTTTTGAATGGTTAATTAATTGCTGCAACACGGCTCTACAACTGTCCCACGCCCGAAACATTCCCTGAATCACTTGATCCATTTGCACTGAATTACGTTCTTTTAATGGTAAGGCTAAATAAGCATCGACTTGTTTGCGGGCGATGTTCAAATCATGTCTTAACTGAACATCAACTTGATCCGCCAAACTGGTAAACCCCGCCTTGTTTAAGGTCTCAACGGTTAAATTAATCTGCTGATCTACGCCCTTACGATAGTCCTGCAATTCTTTTATTCTGTCTGGAAAATTTGCTGTCGAGCTCGACATTGCTTTATTTGTTGGCGCTCTTTCCCGTGAAATTTTATTGGATGTTTCAGCAAAAACTTGCAAGGCTTGAATATTGACTAAAGCTCGATTTGCTCGGCTATACTCTCGATAATTACTGATGATTTGTGGAACAGCAATTAACAAAACAGACAAAATGATGACTGACATGAGGATAAGCAAACGCGTGCTTATTTGTTCTGATCTGAGTTCATGCACCATCACCATGGTCCTGTGGGAAGTTATATCGCAATAAAGCTAAAGAAATTTTGTTTATATTATAGAATATATACACATAAACTACTCCACATAATCAAGTTTAATCTACAGCGTTCAACGCCTTTATATTATCGTTTTTATAGATGAGTAATATTCAAAATTCACATTTTACATATAAATAGAATTTGCATAAAATTAGACTTAGATAGAAATTCTCATGATTTGAAAATTTATCTTTTTTATTGCCCAGTTTCCCCCAATAAACTGGGCATTTTTTTATCTACTGCATTTATCTCAAATAAAAAAATAGGCCTAATTTATCCAAGATACTTAATGTCAGTTGCTTGCGTTCAGCAGGATCATCCCCTGTCTGCATGTGCATATTTAAAGCAAAAGCGGTGATCTGACCATTCGGCTGTTCCACCCATCCTGTGTACCACCCCACTTGTGGCTCCACATCCATTCCCCAACCACTTTTGGCATAAAGCTTGGAATCACCCCGTCTTTCGACATAGAGCATATCTTTAACTTGTTGCTGTACAGCATCATCAAAAGGCAATGTTTTCTTTGCCAATTGATAAGCAAATTTAGCTTCTTGCTCTGGGGTGATTTTCAATGGTCCGACCAGCCAGAAATTATCTACCTGTTGACCAATTTGGGTATTACCAAAACCAACATGCTTGACTTCTTTACTCATCAAATCCAAGCCAATACGTCGTGCCAGTTCCTGATATACGGGTACAGCTGAAGCCTGCATTGCTTGTGCCAAAGTCATATCTTTTTCCCAAGCAGGAAAAGATCTTTTTTCACCATTCCACTTAAATACTTCTGTATTCGTCGCTTTCGCATGTTGCAAACCAATTAAGGCATTCAACATTTTAAAAGTAGAGGCTGGAATATAGGCAGTCTTGGCTCTATTTAAATCATTCCCATAACGTTTAAATTGAGTTCCATCATAAGTCACAAAGACGGCTTGAGTTTGCGCATAATTAAACAGCAATGGGATTTCACTTGTTCTTTGTGATGACGCTGGATCATGCAAATTAAGCTTCGAAACACAACCTGAAAAAGCCAAACTACTCAGAATGATCAATACACTGCTTTTTATTTTAGATTTAAATCGATAATTACTCATAAACTTTACTTAGGCATTGACTCAATCTGAAATAGTGTAGATGAGCTCATGAATTATTTTTTAAATTGAATGTAAGAAAATATTTACAGGTGCAATATATTGGTGCATAATGCACTCCATTAGGGCAATTTATTAATATTCCTCAGCAGAATTTATTGATTTGCTCCAGATTTTGGCGAAAAATCCCAGTTTTCTTTGAAAATTGGGATTTTTTTTGGCAAGAATCATGCCAACATAATTCACCTTTTGCTTAATTATGCTACATATTGGTGCAATATTTTTATTGTCTGTTTAATACGATTTGCCTTGAATTTTTTAAATAAAAAAAAAGCCCAACTTTGGGGAAAGCTGGGCATATAAACTCTAAATCTCAAAAAAATTCATTTAAAATGAATGAACTTTATTGACTCATTATCTAAAATATCTTTTACTTTGTAAAACCTATTAAATTGATCGGATATAAATTAATTATCGTTTTTATAAATAATTGAGAATAAAACAACAATATTCACATGAAATGATTATACAATCACAAATTAATTCTAAAAATAAGCAGAATTTAATGACATTTTCTTGACATTGATCGCAAAACAACCATCGGTAATATCGATCAAAAAACACAAATAAACAATAAAATAAATGTATTAATTTAACAATTTGATATCTGTTTTATATGAAATAAAACTTTTGTCTGAATTTAGTCTGTTGTTCTAATTAAGTTTTTTTACAGGTTGACGTAAAGCTGTTTAAATGTACGTTTTTTAAACAATGTAAATTTCATGTATCTACTTTGTAAACAGTGGCCTTAAACGTCATTGACTTAATATCTTGTTACAATACAATGCCGTCTGTTTCACCAATTTCTCCTATTGGAAAAGATTATGAAAAAACTCGGTTTAGCCACTGCTTTATTATTAGCCATGACCGGCGCTCAAGCATACCAATTTGAAATTCAAGGTCAATCAGAGTATATCGATACAACTGAAAATGACAAAGATTTCACTGGTGGTTTGCAAGGTACTTACTACTTCAAAAATGTTGACTCTTCAAAAGGTCCATTGGCTGAAGCAGCGTTCTTAAACCAAGCTTCAAATGTTTCTTTAGCATATAACTATGGCGAATTAGACGCTGGTGTAGTTGCACATAACTACGGCGCTAAAGCTGAACTTTATGTTCCTACTCCATATGTACCTGCATACGCAAGTGCTTCTTATAGCCACACAATCCTTGACGGTAAAAATGGCTTGCCAAATGATCAAGGCGATCGTTTTGCATTAGAAGTGGGTGCTCTTCCTACTCAAAACTTCTTAGTCGCTGTTGGTTATACTAATGTTGCTGACCAAGTTGCTTTAGATGCATTCAATGTTATGGGTAACGGCGTTGCTAAAGCGACTGCTGAAGCTGCAACAATTGGTGAAGACCAAGACGCAATCACTGCACGTGCTAAATACGTTGGCGGTATTGACGGTACAAATATGTCTTTAGCGTTTGAATCAGGCATCATCTATGGTGATGCGACTGCATACCAGTTCAAAACTGATTTCTATTTGAACCCACAATTAAGCGTTGGTGCTTCTTACGCAGCGTCTAGCTACGAAGGTACGCCTGATTCAGCTTGGGGTGCAAACGTAAACTACTTCATCACACCTGCGATTGCAGTTGGTGCAAGCTACGTAAATGCAAACTACGAAAACAATAAAGGCCAAGCAATTTCGTATGTTGGTGATACGCAAACTGTTGGCTTAAACGCTAAATTCCGTTTCTAAGTTGCTTAGAAATTGAATCAAAAAAGGACTCATACGAGTCCTTTTTTATTGCCTTTGTTTTTTAAATAAACAACTTAGTTTCTCAGTACATTTAAGAAGTGTAGATGGCGTTCATATTGATCAATGATGTCTTGAATCAAGTCTTCTTGCGTCCACTCCATTACATCATAGTTTTGACCACCTTCTCTTAAAAATATTTCTGCTTGATAAAAATCATCGGTTTCCTGATGTTCTTCATTCATCATAAAGCTTGGCGCAACCATTTTGCGTGCAATGACTTTATAGATAAAATTGAACTCATCATGATGATCCACACTCAGTTGAACACCGTCTTCGGTTTCTTTAATCACCACATTTAAATCACGGCGTTTAAACTCAAAACGAATACTTTCAAAAGCCTTAATCACATCAACCTGAATATAATGTTGTACTTCGGCCAATGTATGCGGATAGTGCATGATTAAGCCTAAACGTTGCTGCCAACTACGTGGATTTTGCACAGCTCTCGGCGTGATTCTTGCCACTTGTAAAGCCTGCATTTTGGTGACATCTAAGCGCAATGCTTTGACTAAACCCCAACACAATAGCAGCATGATAAATGTGAACGGTAAGGCACTCATCATGGTAGCCGATTGTAGCGCGCCTAGCCCACCAACCATTAAAAGAATGATCGACAAGACCGCCATTAAAACAGTCCAGAACAAGCGTTGCCATATCGGCGAATTTTCTGTTTTCGCAGTGAGATAATCGGTCACCAATGCACCAGAATCCGCAGAGGTAACAAAGAACAATACCACCAGCAGTGTCGCAATAAGACTAAACACACCTGAAAAAGGCAAGTGGGTTAAAAACTCAAACAATGCAACTGATGAATCTTTTTGTACCGCAGAAATCAGCCCCGTCTGCCCTTGTTCCATAATACTAAACAAGGCAGCATTGCCAATAAATCCCATCCAGATCAAGGTAAAGCCTGTCGGAATAAGCAGCACACCGACAATAAACTCTCGAATGGTTCGACCTTTTGAAACACGCGCAATAAACATACCGACGAATGGTGACCAAGAAATCCACCATGCCCAATACATAATGGTCCACCCCCCAATCCAGCCATTCGATTGATAAGCATATAAATTAAAGGTCATGCTAAACAAATTCGAAATATACTGCCCAGCGTTTTGAATGGTTGCTTGTAGGATATAAATACTGGAACTAGCAAGAAATACAAAGCCCAGCAATACCAAAGCTAAAATTAGATTCAGTTCAGAAAGTCGTTTAATTCCTTTGTCTAATCCGAGGAAAACCGACAATGAAGCCAGCGTACTCACCACAATAATCAAAAAGATTTGGGTGCTAATATTACTTTCCCAGCCAAATAAATAATTTAAGCCAGAATTAATTTGAGTTACCCCAAATCCTAACGTGGTAGCCACACCAAATACCGTACCAATGGTGGCAAAAGTATCGACCGCATCTCCGATTGGACCATGAATTCGTTGACCAATAATCGGAAATAAACCCGAACGAACTTTGAGTGGCAAGTTATAGCGAAAAGCAAAATAAGCCAGCGTTAAGCCCACAACCGCATAGATAGCCCAAGCATGTAAGCCCCAATGGAAAAAGGTAATTCTCATTGCTTCTTGAGCAGATTCAATGGTTTGTGGATCACCAGCAGGTGGATTGACATAATGCATGACAGGTTCTGCAACACTGAAGAACATTAACCCGATTCCCATACCCGCAGTAAATAGCATGGCAAACCATGACCCATTACTATACTCAGGCTGGCTATGATCAGGTCCAAGCTTGATTTTACCCATGTCAGAAAAGGCAATAAAAATCAGCACAATTAAAAATATTGCGACAGATAAAACATAGAACCAACTAAATGAATCGGTGATCCAGCGGTTCATCCTTTGAGTAATCAGTTCAAAGGCATTTGGTGCAAAGACAACAACGGCTAAAAAAAGCGCAATAATTCCAACAGTGCTCAAGAAAACATTTGGATTGACATTGTCAAACCAAGTGATTTTTTTGGAAGGCATATTTCCCCCAGGTTTTTATACTCAATGGACAGACTTTTTAAAGTCAAAAAAAGGCATTCACAGGTGTGAAAAAAGACGAATCCTGTAGAACAGCGATTGGATTCAGGCCACATTATAATTTAAATTAACATTTTCAACAATTTACTAAATGTAACAAGATCATTAGCTCATGATTTTGGTTTATTTTCAATATATTGCAGGGCAATCATCCGTGAGACGATCAAGGCAAAATACATCACACCACAGAACATTTGCAACATTGAAATCACCCGCGCAGCAGGTGCAACAGGAATCAAATCGGACAATCCCGTTGCCGATTGCAGACTAAAACTAATGAACAATAAATCCAGCCAAGATTGGTAGTCCGCAACATGATTTGGGTTTTGAAAGCTCTGCGGAACCACCAATTGACAAATACTGTATAAGAAGGCAAATCCCCATGCGATCAGGGTAAATACTGCACCTGCAGCAAACAGCTCATCTTTGGTTAAATAACGATCTGCAAACATATAACGGATTAGACCATATGCTGCACAAAAATAAGCGGCTGCTTCAAATGAATGTGCAAAGATTTGCAAAGTAACAGAATGAAAACCGATCAACATTAGAAAGGACAGTACAAATGCCCCTGTGACAAAGGTTAAGCCCAACAGTGTAAATGTCGGTGTTTGTCGAATCACTTTGGCAATAATCAGTAATGCAGAGACACCCAGTAACCAAGTTAAAATTTGATAACTTCTGCTGGCATTGGTATAGACAGATAAAACTAAAATAAGCAGTTGGACCAACAATAACCATGCTGACGGTAATTGTTTAAAACCTTTCCAAAATTCGATCATTGAACGCATATTTTCTGATTCTGATTGTTCTTTTAAACATTCAAATTAACATATTCATTGAGTTTCTTAAATCCTTTCAATTTTTCGTGATCATTCAACTGATAAATCAGCATCAAACAAGCTGTATATCGCTTAAAAGCTGAAACTGGGATGATGGAGTTCTAGCTTTGCATCACCCATAAAAAAACACCTTCGAGAAGGTGTTTTTTAAGCTGATCTCAAATCACTTAGTGATCTGAAGCACCAGAGATACCAATACCTGTTTGTGAACGTACAAACTGTGCATCAAATGCTTTACGCTCTGCTTCTGCACGTGCAGATTTATCTGTCACAGAGAACAACCAGCAGCAGATGAATGCTAATGGCATAGCAAAGATTGCAGGACCATTGAATGAGTTGATCGGAGTATCAGAGATTTTTAATGTGTCTACCCAAACTGCTTTAGATAAGATAATTAAAGTCACCGCTGTCACTAGACCGACAACACCACCTACAACAGCACCACGTGTAGTTAAGCCTTTCCAGAACATTGAAAGAACCAATACTGGGAAGTTTGCACACGCCGCGACAGAGAATGCTAAACCTACCATGAAGGCAACGTTTTGCTTCTCGAACAAAATACCTAAAATCATCGCAAAAATCGCAAGACCAAGTGTTGCAATCTTCGACATACGTAATTCAGATTCAGGGGTTGTTTGACCTTTTTTCAGTACGTTTGCGTACAAGTCATGTGAAATTGCTGAAGCACCTGACAGTGTCAAACCCGCAACTACCGCAAGAATCGTTGCGAATGCAACTGCTGAAATAAAGCCCATGAACAGATCGCCACCTACTGCATCTGCAAGGTGTACCGCTGCCATGTTGTTACCGCCAACTAATTCTAGTTTGCCAGTCACAGCCATTTTAGCAACATCAATAAATTGTGGGTTGTTTGATACGAAAAGGATCGCACCGAAACCGATAATGAAAGTTAATAAGTAGAAGTAACCAATGAAGCCTGTTGCAACAACCACAGACTTACGCGCTTCTTTAGCATCTTTAACTGTAAAGAAACGCATAAGAATGTGTGGTAAACCTGCTGTACCAAACATGAGTGCTAAACCAAGTGACAAAGCATCGAGTGGGTTTTTCGCCAAACTGCCTGGTCCCATAATTTTGGTTGCATCATCAAGACTGACATCATGTACTTTTGCAAATACATCAATAGACTGTCTGAACATTTCAGAGAAGCTATAACCGACAGAATGCATCACCATGAACGCCATGAATGTTGCACCTGAAAGTAACATCACTGCTTTAATGATCTGTACCCAAGTTGTCGCCAACATACCACCGAAGATCACGTAAGCCATCATCAGAAGACCAACAATCACAACTGCGATATTATAGTTCAAACCAAATAACAATTTGATCAACTGACCTGCACCCACCATTTGAGCAATCAAATAGAAAGCCACAACTACAAGCGAACTGATTGCTGCAAGTGTACGTACTGGTTTTTCTTCTAAACGGAACGAAACCACGTCAGACAGGTTATATTTACCTAAGTTACGTAGGCGCTCAGCAACCAAGAACAATACGATTGGCCAGCCAACCATGAAACCCAGTGAATAAAGCAAGCCATCAAAGCCTGAGCTAAACACCAATGCAGAAATACCCAAGAACGATGCAGCAGACATATAGTCACCTGCAATCGCTAAACCATTTTGGAAACCAGAGATACCACCGCCAGCGGTGTAGAAGTCTGCAGTATTGGTGGTTTGTTTTGCAGCCCATTTGGTAATAAATAAGGTTAAACCAACAAAAATTGCAAACATAATGATTGCATGCCAGTTGGTCGCTTGCTGCTGAGCTTCACCTAAATCTGGGCCTGCTTGTGCAACAGTAGAAAGCAGTGCAGTAGATGCAAGAGCTGCTTTAGTCTTTAAAGAGTTCCATTTCATCTTAGTGCAGTCCTTTTTCGTGGGCGATTGCTTCGACTTCTTTCATTGCATCTGCATTCAATTGATCCAATTTATTGTTGGCAATGTATGAGTACACACCACACAATACGAAAGATAAAACAATAATTCCTAGACCTAAAGGAATTCCCCAAGTGGTGATGCCACCACTAAATGAACTCATTAAAAATTCTTTGTTATAGCCAACTAAAAGCATAAATCCAACATAAACGAACAACATAATTGCAGTTAATGTCCAGCTTAATTTACTTTTTTTAGCAACCATTTCCTTGAATTTTGGATTTTGTAGAATCGCCTCTACCTGTCTCTCATCCATAACCATGCTCCTTGATAAGCGACCAGAACGCTGGTTGCTTTTTTTAGTCTTTTTTTACATGGTCAAAATTAACAATATTGTGGGGTTCTCGTAACTTAGACTTTGGTCGTTAAATTTTGAGCAAAATAAACGAGACAGTTCATGTATGCGTTATTATAGGCGCAGCTTTTTATACTGTAGTCCTTATGAACAGTTGGTTAATTATAGGGGTTCTGGCCCTTTACATCCTCATTCTATTCGTTTGCGCCTTCTTTGGTGAGAAGCATGCGAGTCGATTAAGCACGCGCGGCAGAATGCTTCTCTTTAGTCTAACATTGGGCGTATATTGCTCCTCTTGGACGTTTTATGGAGCAACAGGTGCTGCAGTACGTGAGGGGATTATTTTCCTGCCGATTTATTTAGGACCTTTATTATTTGTCTGGCTGGGTTATGACATTTGGCGTCGTTTAGGTCGCGTTCGACAACATCATGCCATTTCTTCGATTGCCGACTTTGTCGCAGCACGTTATGGAAAAAGTGGAACATTAGCGTCCTTAGTGACCATCTTGGCTGTAATCGCCATTATTCCTTACTTAGCACTACAATTACGTGCCATTGCGCTTAGCGCTTCCGTCATGCTCGATCACAATACCCAAGTGGTCTCCACCACCACCAATGGTGTGCTTGGTCTTACCGCTGTATTGGCGATCTTGGCCATGATGTTTGGCACAAGACAAATTGCCAATACAGAACAACATGGCGGTTTAATGCTTGCCGTTGCTTTTGAATCATTTGTAAAACTATTTGCCCTGCTCTGCGTGGCCTTTTTCTTTATTTTTGATCATCCACAAAATATTGTACAAATCTCACAGGATGTGCAAAAAACTTTTCATGAAGTACAACTGTTTGGTGTGCCAGACACTTTCTGGGTTCAAACATTACTCGCTTCATTGGCAATTATCTGTTTACCACGTCAGTTCCATGTGGCCGTGGTTGAATTACGCGATGAAAAACATATACGTGGTGCAAGACGGTGGTTTGCGGCATATTTGATTCTGACCATTATTGCCATTATTCCAATCGCCAGTTGGGCACTGCATGCAGCACCTAAGTATCTGACCATTCCTGATGTAGCGGTACTCTCATTACCGATTAGTTATAACCAAGACTGGTTATCTTTACTGGCATTTTTGGGCGGTTTTTCAGCATCAACAGGGATGCTACTAGTCTCTTCTGTGGCACTGTCCATCATGCTCAGTAATGACTTGATTATGCCTTCTCTATGGAAGTTTGGCATTCTTTCTCGTCATGACAAACGCTTACCACAGGTACTTAAATTTACCCGTCGTGTGTGTATTTTAGCGGTGATGCTGCTCGGATTTTTATTCTTCCACTTCTTTAATGATATTGACCAATTATCCACCTTTGGATTATTGGCTTTTAGTGCGGTTGCACAATTTTCGCCGGCTTTAATTGGTGGTTTATACTGGCGTGGCGGAAGTCGCCAAGGGGTTTATGCAGGCTTGGTTGTAGGCTTTATCCTTTGGTCATATACCTTATTATTGCCAACGATTTTACGTAGCTTACCTGTTGAATATAGCCAGTTTGCACATCAATTTTTGATGTTTGGACCTTTAAATATTGAATGGTTAAGACCAGAAGCTTTATTTGGTTTTGAATCTTTTGCCCCGCTTACTCATGGAGTAATCTGGGCACTTGGTTTAAATATTACCTTATATATTTGGGTCTCTCGTATTTATCGTCCTAGTATTGCTGAGCAAATTCAGGCAGAAAGCTTTTTCTATTATGAAACCAAGCCCTTACCTGCACAAAACACCTCTACCGATATTAATTATTTACACCATGATGTCGCTAAACTTAAAGTTGGTGATCTGATTGCACTAGCCAAACGGATTACTGGTGAAGGCCCAGCAACCCATGCCTTTCAGCAATTTTGTACCATGAATAATGTGGTGCTCAATGAGAATAGCAGTGCCAATGGGATGTGGTGGCGGTTCACTGAACAATACCTCGCAGGCACAATCGGGGCAGCCTCTGCACGGACATTACTCACCACGGCTATGGTCAATAATGGCTTGGCGTTGGGCCAAGTGGCAAATATTCTCGACCAAGCGTCACAATGGCAACGCTTTAACCAAAATCTCATCATGACCATGATTGACCACATGACCCAAGGCGTGAGTGTGGTTGATGAAAACATGTGTTTGGTCGCGTGGAACAATCAATATTTAAAGCTGTTTGATTATCCAAAAGATTTAGTCTATGTCGGCTGCCCAATTGCCGATTTGATTCGTTATAACGCAGAGCGTGGCGAATGTGGTCCAGGCTCGGTAGAAGAACATGTACGTAAGCGAATTCATTGGATGAAAGTCGGTAGCGCACATGAGTTTGAACGGATTCGTAAAGATGGCCGTGTGATTCAAATGCGTGGTAATCCCATTGAAGGCGGTGGTTTTGTCACGACCTTTGCAGATATTACCGCATTCCGTGAAAATGAAGCAGTACTTGAAGCACGTGTGTCTGACCGTACTCAACAGCTTGCAAATGCCTTATCTGAACAACAACTGGCACGTGAGCAAGCCGATAAAGCCAATATGTCAAAAAGCCGCTTTATTGCAGCAGCCAGCCACGATTTGCTTCAACCGATGCACGCAGCACGCTTATTCAGTACTGCTTTAGAACAAAGCGTACAATCGGATGAAGACCGCAAAACATTACAACAACTTGATCGTGCCTTACATGGTGCTGAAAGTATGTTGTCTGCCCTTTTGGATATTGCGCGGCTGGAAGGTGGTTCAATCCAACCGAAACGCCAAGCTTATCCACTGCATGATTTATTAAGTGATTTAGAACTGCAATTTAAATCAATCGCCGCACAACGCAATATCCAATTGCGTGTCCATGATGCTCAATTCTGGATTGATACTGACCCACAATGGATCCGTCGTATCATCCAAAACTTTGTCAGTAATGCCTTACGTTATACTGCTCGCGGACGTGTGATTGTTGGTGTGTTACGCGCGTCTAATCGCCCAAATCATATCCGTATCGGTGTCTGGGATACTGGCCCGGGGATTGCAGAAGAACAACGCATTAAGCTATTTCAAGAGTTTGAGCGTTGTGGACATACCTCGCCATGGGGTGAGCAAGGCCTAGGACTTGGTTTGGCAATCGTACAACGTATGACCAGTTTGCTTGATTATCCTGTGCATGTTTACTCTGAACTAGGTAAAGGCTCATGCTTTATGATTGATGTGCCAATGGTAGCAGCACCTAAAGTGGTTTCATCACCTGTACAAGCGGTACCATTAAAAGCCAAAGCTTATAAAATCTTATGTTTGGACAATGATGATACGATTTTGGAGGGTATGGCAACGCTACTGACCAAATGGGGTTATCAAGTCTTTAAAGCCACTGAACCTGAACAAGCGTTGGAAATTATTCAAAAAGAAAATATTCAAGTCTGGTTGGTTGATCAGCATTTAAATCACGGCAAAATTGGCTTAGATTTTATTGTTGAAAACCGTCAGGAAAATGTTCCTTCAGCACTGATTACTGCAGATTCTGATCCTGAATTACCAGAGCGTGTTAAAGACCTCAACGTGGTGTTGTTGAAGAAACCATTGAAGCCTGCTTCTCTACGTGCATGGTTATCTGGCTTGAAGATTTCTAAATAATCTTCCACTACGTTCAACCCTTTTCAGTTTATTGATCACGTTCTTCTTTAATGTTTTGAAACATTTACAACCTCTAGACCATTGCGTTCTAGAGGTTTTGTAACGCATTTTTTTAAGTGGAATAGCAATTTTTTTTAAGCTTTGTGCAAAAGCATTCAAAAAAAAGCAAAACTCGAACCCATTTATTGACTAAAAACTTCAAAGCCCTCTTTTCTATGGCAAATAACATCAAAATAGTAAATATACACTTGTATAGTTAGTTACAATTTTCTATTTATATGATTTTAAAAAATAAAAAACTACTTTTCACCCTACCTACAACTTTAGTCGTATTCCTATTGCATCTCAGATAAATCAAAAATTACTTCAAGACAAAACTACGCTCATGTTTAGGAAAACAAAAACAGCGTTTGAATTCAATTTTAAATAGGATTTTTAACCATGAATATTTCAGAAACTGTTCCACATGGGCTACACCAAGCTCAACAATTTCATCGTCAATATGGTGCAAATGCAATCCTGCCTGAAATTGATTGGCAAGATCTGTTTAAACACAGCAAACTCCACGACACACAAATCCAAGCACTCAACACGATTTATCAAGCAGCTGTGCCTTTAGCACTTCAAGTGTTTGAGGAATTAAAATTTGATGTATTTACCCCTGTTGCTTACCATCCTCAAGGCTTAGGTCTGTTTGATAAATTAGCGCAACAAGAAGAAAAACTGGTTCAACGTCTCGAAGATGAATGCGAATGCTTAAATGATGAAGTTCGTCATCAAGTGTGGAGCATGTTACTGCGTGGCGGTGCGGTACTGGTCTTTAAAGCATGGTTAGGTAAAGTAAAAACCGGCGAAAATATCTTAGATATGACCCAATTTGATGAATTATCAGATTTGCTTTTTATCAAAACCTCACCAACAACATTGGCAGCTCGTTTAAAAATCGATGCACATGCGGATTACGACCATGTTTTCCTGATGTATGGCAATGATGTGTTCCTAGACCGTTTTAATAGCTTAGAAGCAGCTGCTTTATTTGTAGATTTAGGTGTTTATGATGCAGCATTCTTAAGTCTACGTGATGACCGAGTTGCAGATTATCTAAAATCTAAAGGCTATGTCACCCATGAACAAATTGAAGATTTAAAATGTGCTTTAAATCCATTGGGTTGCCCTGATCAAGTTTCGAAACAAGACTGTTTAGCTTAATCCTCATGCTTGAATGATGCATAAATAAAGCCAGTCAATTGACTGGCTTTCTGCGATTTAGCTTAAAGATTACTTCGTACTTTAAAATAAGAATATCTGCTCAGCTAGTTTAAGGTATGTACTGATGCTTTACCCTCAATAAAAAGTCAGGTATTTCACTTAATATTGATCAGTTTAAGTTTTAATCCTCCCCAGCCCTCCTTTTAAAAAGGAGGGCGTTTTCCCTTGCTAAGATTAATTTAGCTTCGGGTCGTTGAGACTAAGCATTTTATCGCGTATTAATACAATGCTTTAGGCAATTTAATCTGAATAATTTCATTATCATCCGCACGCTTTGCATTTCGTCCTGATGAACCTGGAAAGTTATTGTCATTTAAAACAGTTAAGGTATTTTTATTTTCAATAATCACATCTTCAATTGTTTCAAATGGAAAAGCAAAAGTTGTTGCTGTACCAATATCTCCATCTCGCGCTGTCCCATATAAATTATTCGGGTTGGCGATATTCATAAGATCAACTAAGTCAGAACGTTTTACCGCTTTACCAGAATCCCCTAATTCAATTTGAATCAGCTTCTTATAACCATCTAACTTGTTTTGACTCGCATCACGCTCAATGATAATGCCAGACTTATCATCAAACATTTGGAAGTCACCAATATTGGTCGCCTTGGCATTCAAGGTAAAATAATAATATCGACCAGTATACGCTTTCTTCTTCACATCAAATTGTGAGATAAGCAGCTGTTGTGTGGTCTCGCCTTTTAACGGTTTTTCTAGCAAAGGATATAAATATTGACCATCCTTAGACAATGCCATTCCTTCAAAGCCACCGCTTTGCTGAACCAAAGGCTCTACATAATTTATGTTGGCTTTATTGAATTGATTTTGCGGAGAACGCAATTCCACACCAGCTTTCAATGGATTAGGTAATGCAATCGGCGCATCAAGCAGTATTCCATCTTTATCAAAATGCAGTAAATATGGTCCAAATTCATCCCCAATCCAATAAGTACCATCCGCAGTACGTTGAATCGATTCAGGATCAAAATCCGCCCCAGTGAGTAAACGATCTGTGCTGTTTTGATTGATGATTGAAAATGGTATTAATTTATTGGGATCACGAAGCTGAATAAAGCTCATCACTTGAACTTTTGCAGATCCTGCTGATTTCGTCCGAAAATCAGGTTTTACTTGATAAACACGGAGTAAAAAGTCAGATGAATTGTCTTGTGTACCAAAGCCATTGTCTGCCATGACCATATAAGTGCCATCACCGTTCTTTACAGCACCCGAAAAGCCTTGAACTGGCTGACCTTTAAAAGGTGGGAATATGCCATTGGCGCCCTTTACAAAGGCACCTGAGTTTGGACCAGCTGCATAAGTTTCGACATCAAGTTTGGCAAATGAAACCAAGGTCGGTACAGTGACAGATGGTTCAAATGAGAAATCATTGTCATCATCATTACATGCGGTTAAAGCCAATACGCCTAACGCTAAAACAGAGTAAGCAATTTTTTTCATAAAGGTCTTTTTTATTGATTTAAATGAGCTTTATTAGAAACCAATAGCATGACATTTTGAGGTCATTTCAATGACAATATTGCGTCAGTTTAATGATACGTAGATATGCTTCACGCAGCATATACTCCACCTTATAAGCGCGCACAAGCTGAATTAACACATTGAATTTAAATAATATTATCAACAGAGTAATCTATTCCATCTACTTTGATTCATATTAGGTTGAGCTAGACTTGAATATCGAAACCCAAATCCACATTACAGGCAGCTTGACCACCACGGATTCCCCAATTTTCAGCGGGAATTTCTCTTAATAAAATTTTGATATGATCTTTGGGAACCCCTAATACAGATAGATTCTCTACAATACTGCGATACAAATTTCGCTTGGTATCCAGTGTACGCCCAGCAAAACAATCAATACGAATCAGGGTAAATTTTTCAGGATAAAGCTTATTCGGTGGACATTGAAAGCGATGTGGTTCATGTACCAATAAACGAATATCACGATCATATTCAGGAATTTTAAAAGCGCTCACCAATGCATGATGAACAGCATCGATTAAGCCCACTTCTTGTGCTACAGAATATTGATAGCGAACTTCAATTGTAGTTGCTGGCATTATTGTTCTCGATTTATATTATTGTAAATCGAAAGAATAGCATAATTTCTAGACAACCCTAACAATTCAACTGATATCAATTCAGCTGCTTCCACAACTTTTCAATAATATAATAATCCATTGATTTAAATTAATTTTTCATTTAGGTAACAGTCTTAATAACCCCGCATTTTTCCCATCTTCCAAAACCCAAATCGAACCATTATGGGCGGGATGGATATCTCGAATGCGTTGCTGCATGTTTAAACGCTGTACCTCACGGACAGGCTTCGATTCAGTATCAACCACAATAATCGCTTCTGAAGATAACCCACCAATCAAGGCTTTATGATTCCATTTCGGGAATAATTCATCTTGATAAAAGACCAAACTGGAGGGTGATATTACTGGTGTCCAACTGATTTCTGGTGCCTTAAAGTCAGGACGTGTCGCATGATCGGGAATGGATTTTCCTGAATAATGATCACCATTGGAAACAATCGGATAACCATAATTTTCGCCCTTCTTAATCAGATTTAACTCATCTCCTCCTTTAGGCCCCATTTCAACCACCCACAATTGATCCTTCGCATCAAAAGCCATACCTAATGGGTTACGATGACCCAACGACCATACTTGTTTTGCAATCTCACCTTGCTGAGTAAATGGATGATCTGCAACAACAGTACCATCATCATTCAGTCTTAAAACTTTTCCTAAATTGGAATTCATATCTTGAGCAGGATCAAATTTTTGGCGTTCACCAGAACTAATCCAAAGCTTGCCATCCTTTGCAAAAATCATTCGATGTGCATAATGCCCTTGTCCTGAAAGCTTAGGAACTTGTTCCCAAATTCTTTTGATATTGATTATTCGGGGATTTTTTTCTTGTAGATTTAATTCACCACGAATCACAACCGCACCATATCCCCCTTTTCCTGTTTCGGCATAACTTAAATAAATTTGATGATTGTTTGCAAAATCAGGATGTAAAACAATATCGCCCAAGCCCCCTTGCCCACCATAAGCCACTTGGGGAACCCCTAAAATTTCTATACTTTTCAATGTAGAAGGATCAAACAGTTTTAGCTTTCCTCTCCTTTCGGTAATCAGTAAACGACCATCAGCCAACTCAGCCATTGCCCAAGGTTCATCAAATGTCGCTACTTTTTGGATCTGATAGGTCTGGTTAATCAAAGAATTAGCCGTAGTGGTTTGATTATTTTGAGCATTACATGCACTCAACAAGCTACAGCTGAGCAATAGGGGTAAATAGATTAAGCACTGTCGAAAAGCCTTCATTTTAAATTCCCTCAGTATTGTTATAACTTATCGATTTATTTTAAACAAAAGTATCCATCTCACCATTTCATATTGGTAACTGAGCGAATTGAGTCTTAATTTTTAATTGAATCATCTTGTAAGCTTTAACCTACAACAATCGCAGTGATTAGCGAATATACTGACTTAGGCATTGCGCTTATCATAGCAAACATAAAGAGACAGGAAGTCTCATTGAGAATAAGAAAACACACAGGACGTGAGATTCGACAGGGGTCAAATCTAACACACCAATACGAAGAAAACCCCATCAGGATGATGGGGTTTTCTTTTTGTAGCTGCTTAATTCTTACTAATAAAGACTCAAATTATACTCTAAAATAATATTTAAAGTTCTATCTCAAATCTTACTACATATGCACAAGGACTAATTTCACTACTTTTATATAAGTCTTTAGCACGCTTTGCTATGAGATTATTCGGTTTTCCATCCTTTCCATAAAAGACCAAATAAAAATAATAATCTGCACCATCTTCTTTAGACTTTGAGACAGTGAGTTCATTTTCAGAAAGATAAAAGCGGAAGCTGTTTTTATTCCTATCTTTACCTACTGACTTAACCTCGATACACCTCTTTTGTTCTGATGAGCTAAACGAAAGGTAATCATAACCATAAGATGGAAAATCACGATAATCTTTTATTTTTTCAACCAGCCTATTATAACCGAGCCCAATTAACCGATTTCTTTCCCACTCCATAGCAAATTCTTCACTAGCTTTTCCTATAGCATCTCTATTTAACAAAATGCTTTCAAAATCAATTTTTTGTGCTGATTTTGAGCGAGGCTTTTTAATCGTGCTAGGAAGTGGTGATTGTAAATCATTATAAATAAATTTAGCGTAAAGAAATGACATAAACTTAGGATTACTCCAATCCTTTGTTATTTTATTTTCTAATTTCTTCTCCAATAATAAATGTTGATACTCACTTATGAATCGACTCTTTTCAACACCCAAATTTAGTGCAATTTTTTCGATATGTTCAGAACTGCATATATTCAAATAAATATCAGGAAAGTAAAGGCTTAATATTTTAGCCTTAAACATTTGAGAGAGAGGGTTTTCATCAATTTCACGAAATTTTTTTGATTTACCAGATTGAATAAGATTTAATAAAGACAACTTAACATGTCGAAATGACTCATTTTTTGTTTCACCAAATTTTTTTGAAAAACGATACTTTTGTTTAATATCAGATTTTGTTTTACCAAAATAAATACCAAACTTAATTGCTGTTGCACCTTGTATATTCGCCCAATCTTTAGTTTTAGCTTCAACATATGTACAAAATGATGAGTTTCTCTTACCAATCACATAGTCATCGATAAGAATATTTTTTAGATTACTTAGAGGATAAGCACTTAAAAAATGTGCTCGTACAGTTGCGGCTCTATCTTCATAAGAAGTATCAAATTTTTTTGTAAATATCTCTAGTTCTTCATCTAAATTATGAATTGTCATATATTCCCTTCTCTTATTAAAGTTTATAAATACAGTTTATTTGAATTAAATAATTTATATTCACTTATTTTTCTTATTACCATAAAAAACACCCCGCTCTCTAGAGATCGGGGTGCTTTAGATTTAAAAGCTGGCGATGACTTACTCTCACATGGGTAACCCCACACTACCATCAGCGCTAAGAGGTTTCACT
>NZ_JBWKXD010000003.1:506336-550282 GCF_059422625.1 Acinetobacter sp. GW821-FHT01C12 | reverse complement strand
TTCTCCAATAGCTCAGTCGGTAGAGCGACGGACTGTTAATCCGCAGGTCCCTGGTTCGAGCCCAGGTTGGAGAGCCAGATTTTAAAAACCCACTCATGATTGAGTGGGTTTTTTCTTATCTATACGATACCGATCGCTTATGTCTCTCGATTTACATCAAATTTTATTTTTATTGATTGGCAGTATCGCAACCATTGCTTTATTGCTTGCCTGCTTTGGTCAGCATTTATTTCGAAATAAACATTATTATGCAAAACGTGTGATCACCCCTTTTGAACAGAAAATGTTTTTCCGTTTAAATGAAGCCTTTCCTCAATATCATGTACTTGCGCAAGTCGCGTTTAGCGCGTTAATTGATTGCAATCAATTTAAATTGCGTTCCAAATTCAATCGTAAAGTGACCGACTTTGTGCTACTCGACAAACAGCTTGAAGTGATTGCTATTATTGAACTTGATGATCCCAGTCACCTTGGCAAAGAACATATCGATGCACAACGTGACGAGATGTTAGAACAAGCAGGTTATCAGGTATATCGCTATACCGATATTCCCAGTTGTCGAGATTTAAGAAAAGACATTGCTGATTGACAATGATCAGCCAAGCATTTCTAAAGCTAACCATTCAGCCATGTCTTATAAAATAATCGATGCAATACATAAGTAAACGATGACACCTGTTGCATCACAAATCGAAGTGACCAAAGGTGCCGAAGCACTTGCTGGATCCAGCTTTAAACGATTCAATATAAATGGCAGGCTCATCCCAATTAAGCAACCCATCAATACTATACCCATCATACTTAAAGCTAACACCAAAGCGACCATTGCATCGCCTCTAAAGTAACCAAGAATGGACACTGCAATTGCCATTGTTCCGCCCAAACATAAACCAACCAAGCTTTCACGCCCAATAAGATACATCCAATCTTTTAAATGTACATCACCCGTTGCCAATGCCCGTACCATTAAGGTGGCCGATTGTGAGCCAGCATTCCCGCCACTCCCGACCAAAAGCGGCAAAAAGAATACCAGCACAATATTCTTTGCGATAATATCTTCAAAATGGGCAATCCCGAATCCAGACAATAAGCTGCCAAAAACCAAAATCACCAACCAAAATACCCGTTTTTTATACAGGTAATGAATCGGCGCTGTCTTAATACTCATTTTAGGAGACGATGAGACTGCACTGGATTTTAAAAAGTCTTCTGTGGCTTCTTCAGTGACGACATCCATCGCATCATCATAAGTAACAATACCTAAAAGCCTTTGTTGCTCATCAACAATTGGCAGCGCAATAAAGTCATAATAATGCAGCTTCTCTGCAATGCTCTCTTGGTCTTCATTAACGTCCCCAACAATCAAATCCGTACTCATGACTTCAGCAATGGTTTGCTCAGGCTCAGCAAGAATAATTTCACGTAAGGACACAACCCCGAGTAACTTGCCTTGTGCATTGACCACATAAATCAAATAGACCGTTTCACGATCTGTGGCAATTGCCCTGATCTGCTTGATGGCTTGTGTCATGTCCAAATCAGGTGACAATGTCACATAATCTGAACTCATGATTGCACCAGCAGACTCTTCTGGGTATCTGGCTAAATGTTGGATCTGCTGTTGTATTTCAAGGCTTAAATCGGCATAAACAGCTTGCTGTAATGCATAAGGCAAGTACTTAAATAAATCTGTACGATCGTCCGAGTGCATCTCAGAAATGATATTGACCAGTATCTGTTTTGGTAAATGTTCAGAAATTTTAAGTTGTTGTTCGAGTGATAAAAACTCAAGAATATAGGCAGCATTGGGCAAATACTCCACCAATGCCAGCTGTTCATTTAAAGATAAATCTGCCAAAATTTTCGCGATATCGGCATCATTGATTTGTTCAAATTGTTTTTCAATGAGATCAAATTGATGGTTTTGAATGGCTTTTTCTATTTCTGAAACGAGTGCCAAAGAAAATTGCATAGGATGATCCAAATTCCATCAAACTTTTGCCACATGTTGGACTGCAATCCCACGAAAATAAAGATGTTTTTTGTTGTGAAACATATTTTCAAAAATTCTGGATGACTTGAAGCTTGCTCAATCTTCATCAAAGAACATTGAGCAAGCAAAGCTCATCAATCAACACCCTTACTCAGAGGGTGCTTTTGATTTAAAAATTGAACGAACCAGCACATACATAAATGGGATAAACAGCAAAACTAAAACTGTTCCGAAGATCACCCCACCCAATACGCTTACCCCTATTTCTTGACGGCTGGCAGCACCTGCACCAAATGCAACAACCAAGGGAATAATCCCTGCACCAAAGGCCAAAGATGTCATCAGAATTGGACGTAACCGCAACCCTGCGCCTTCTAATGCAGCAGCAATCGCGGTTTTACCTTTTTCCTGTGATAGTGCCGCAAACTCAACAATCAAAATCGCATTTTTACACGACAAACCAATTGTGGTCAGCAATGCAATTTGAAAGTAAATATCGTTTGGAAAACCCGCCAATTTACTAAAAATAATATTGCCTCCAATCCCCAAAGGAATTGCCGCAATCACAGCAGTTGGAATCGACCAGCTTTCATATAAGGCTGCGAGGCAAAGGAAAATAAAGCCGATCGAAATCAAATACAGTAACCCTGCTTGGCTACTTGATTTTTGTTCTTCAAATGACAAGCCACTCCACGCAACATCAATTCCATCTTGTTGACTGATCAAAGTCTGAATATCTTTCATGGCTTGACCCGAACTGGTATGTGCCGCTGCATTGGCTTCCATTTGCAAGGCGGTATAACCTTGGAAACGATTCACCACATCTGGCCCACCTTCCCAGCGCGTTGTTGCGAAATTGCTAAATGGCACCATTTGGTTTTGTGCATTACGCACCGTCCATACTTGTAGATCTTCAGGCTTAGAACGAAACTCTGCATCGCCCTGCATCATCACCCGTTTAATTCGCCCACGATCAATAAAGTCATTTACATAAGAGCCACCCCATGCTGCTGACAAAGTATTGTTAATCGCAGTTTGACTCAGCCCATTTGCCAATGCCAATTTTTGATTGATATCAACTTTTAACTTAGATTTATCTGGATTGGATTTTTTATCCAGATTCTCAAAGGATTGGAACTGTTTGGCTTGTGCCTGCAATGTTGTGAATTGTTGATCTAAATATTTCCGTCCTTGGCCGTTAATATCCTGAATCCAAAATTCTAAGCTATCACTATCCCCCAAGCCATTTACAGAAGCAGGCAAACTGACTGTAATCCGAGCATTGCGATCTTGACTAAAATACTTTGTCGCACGTTCACGAATCGCTTGCGCAGAATTTTGTATACCTGAGCGATCATCCCAATGCTTTAACGCCACAAAACCTGTTCCTAAATTTTGTCCTGTACCCGAAAAATTACGCCCATAACGAATCAAGACAATATCAACATTTTGTTTTTCATGCTCAAGGAAATATTTTCGAATATTTTCCCCAACCACCTGACTACTCGACATCGGTGCACCATCAGCTAAACGGAACTGTACACTCAACATGCCCTGATCTTCACTTGGGATAAAACTGGTGGGTAGAGCCCGATAGATCAGTGAAAATACAGCAATCAAAGCCACAAAAATCGTCAAAATTACCCATTTCAAATTTAAAGTCTTTTGAATCAGGCGAATATAACCTTGTCTTAGATTTTCGAGTTTAAGATTAAACCAAGTGGCCCAACGCATGGGTTTAGGATTGGGTTTTAAAATAATGGCGCAGAGTGCTGGGGTTAGGATCAATGCAACCAACAATGACAAAGCCATTGCCGCCACTAAGGTGATGGAAAATTGACGATAAATCACGCCTGTCGAACCCGTAAAGAACGCCATTGGAATAAATACTGCGGTCAAAACCACGGTAATCCCAATCAAAGCTCCTGTCATTTCCTGCATAGACTCGATAGATGCCTGTTTTGCAGTTAAGCCCTGCTCATGCATCAAACGTTCGACATTTTCCACCACCACAATGGCATCATCGACCAACAGACCAATTGCCAACACCAAGGCAAATAAAGTCAATGTATTAATACTCATACCGAGCACATTGAGTACCGCAAAGGTACCTAAAATCACAATCGGTACAGTAATGGTTGGAACCAGCGTGGCACGCCAGCTTTGTAGGAAAATAAACATGACCAGAACCACCAATACGATGGCTTCTAATAAGGTTTTGACCACCTCTTTAATCGATTCTTGCACAAACGGCGTGTTATCTCGTGGATAAACAATCTTATAGCCTTGTGGTAGTTTTTCAGAAATCTTTGCCAATTCGGCTTTAATTAATGCAGAGGTTGCTAAAGCGTTTGCACCTGAAGATAAAGAAATCCCCATGCCCGATGAAGGGTAACCATTAATGGTATTAAACGACTGATAATTTTCTGCACCCAATTCAATACGCGCCACATCTTTTAAATAGATATAGCTACCATCGGTATTGGATTTAACAATAATATTTTTAAATTCGTCGACTGTTCTTAAACGTGAACCTGCGGTAACTTTTGCATTTAAATATTGGTCAGCGGTTACAGGTAAATCCCCGACACCACCAGCAGCAACCTGTGTATTCTGTGCTTCTATTGCTGCACGAATATCACTGGGCATCAATTGATACTGACGCAGTAAATTCGGATTCAGCCAAATTCGCATGGCGTATTGAGAACCGAAGACATCAACTTCACCAATCCCTTCAATCCGTGATATTTCTTGTTCTATATGATCAGATAAATAGTCACCTAATTCGATATTGTTACTTTTACCTGTTTCATCATACAAGCCCACCACCATAAAGGTATCGCCAAGTGATTTATTCACCGTTACACCTTGACGCTGTACATCATCTGGTAAGCGGTTGAGTACACCATTGATACTATTTTGGACTTGGACTTGTGCGGTATCTGGATCCGTTCCGTTTTCAAAACTGATACTAATTCTGGCACGACCCGATGAGTCACTGCTCGAACTAAAATACAGCAGGTTGTCGATCCCTTTAATTTGCTGCTCTAAAACCTGAGTAACACTCTCTTCAACAGTTTCAGCATCTGCACCTGTATAGGTTGTAGAAACTGTAATCCTTGGCGGAGCAATATCTGGATATCGCTCTATCGGTAAATTCAAGACTGAAAATACGCCTAAAGCCATGACAATAATTGCAAGTACACAGGCAAAAATAGGACGTTGAATAAAAAATTTTGAGAGCATCAGAGTAGGTTCTGCGTCAAAGGATTGAGGTAAAGTTGTTGTAGCAATTAAATCGACTTTATATGGATATTCTGTGACTTAAACTAAAAACTCAAGGAAAAATAACAGAAAAGCGAATGATAAGTTTAAATATGAAGAAACTATGAAGAATTTTTTTATTCTAGACATCAATCAACCGAAAGTATTTCATCAATTTTTCATCTTGATGTCATCACAGTGTCAATTTAATGAAATAAACTATGCACAATTTCCATATAAAAATTTGAGAAAAATATGATTAAAAATACTGGGTTAATGATCAGTATTATGGCGCTATTAACCGCTTGTAATGATGACGATAAAAAATCAGAAAACGTCACACCAGAATATAAAGAACCTAAAATCATTATTGTTGGTCACCGAGGGGCGAGTGCTTTACGCCCTGAACATACCCTTGAAAGTTATCAAAAAGCCATTGATGATGGTGCTGATTTTATTGAGCCAGATTTGGTATCGACCAAAGATGGCGTATTGGTTGCACGTCATGAAAATGAAATTGGTGGCACAACCAATGTCAGCACATTCAGCCAATTTGCAGATCGCAAGAAAACAAAAATCATCGATGGGACATCATTAACGGGATGGTTTACAGAAGACTTTACTTTAAGTGAGTTAAATCAACTTAAAGCCCGCGAGCGTATTCCAGCATTACGCCCAAACAATACCCAATACAATGATCAGTTGAATATCCCTACCCTTGAGCAAATTATTGAACTGGCGGAAAAGAATTATAAAAAAACCAGTAAAGTGGTTGGGCTCTACATCGAAACCAAGCACCCAACATATTTTCAAAAATTAAATTTAGCCATGGAAGACCCATTGCTGAAGACTTTGGCAAAGTACCAATATAGCCGTGAAATTGCGCCGATTTATCTACAGTCTTTTGAAGTCAATAATTTAAAGTATTTTAAGGACCAATTGACAGCGCATAAAAGTTTAAAGCATGCCAAAATCATTCAGCTTTATGATGATAAGAAAATCAGCCCAGCAGATTATGTCGCGCAAGGAATTAAAACCACTTATGGCGATATGGCCACAGCACAAGGTTTAAAAGACGTCGCCAAATATGCCGATGGTGTTGGTCCATGGAAACCGTATATTTTTAATGATAGCTATACTGCACCCTCTTCTTTCGTTACCGATGCGCATGCGGTGAACTTAAAAGTCCATCCATATACTTTCCGTCCTGAAAATAATTTCCTTGCCAACAATTTAAAATGTAGCACAGCTGAAGCAGATGCAGCCAAGCGTTGTGAAGCTGGCGCAAACAAAGAATATGAGATGTATTTTAAAGCTGGTGTAGATGGTGTATTTACCGATGATCCTGGTTTAGGTCGTAAAGCTTTGGATGCGTACTGGAAAGCCAATCCAAATAGCAAGTAATACTCAGTTCATTAAAAAAATTAAGCAAACGATTCAAATGTTTGCTTAATTTTTTCTAAACTTGGTGTTTTTTGTTTAAAATTAATCCCAATTTAAGTTTAGAATAATACACTACTTAAAAACTTTAGCTGCTTTGATTTATGAGTGATTATTCTCCATTTAAGGGTACGACGGGTTTCAAACGCATTCTCAATGCAACAGGCTATTCTTTAGCAGGATTTAAAGCTGCATATCAAAATGAAGCTGCTTTCCGTCAAATTGTTTGGATTAATGTCGTTTTAATTCCAATTACTTTTTTCGTCGATGTCTCTTCTGTTGAACAGGCCGTGATGATTGCTGTGTGCTTATTGGCAATCATTGTAGAATTGTTTAATTCAGCATTAGAAGCTGTGGTTGATCGTGTTTCTTTAGAACGCCATCCACTGTCAAAAAATGCTAAAGATATGGGAAGTGCTGCACAGTTCGTAGCTCAAGCAATTATTTTCTTTACCTGGGTCATTATTCTTTTTAGATAAGTTATTATTTTTAGATCAAATAATCTTTTTAGCTAAGTATTCTTTTAAGAAAAATTAGAAAGAATATTGACATTCCACCGCAGGTAAAATGTCAATTCATAAAAATTGATAACAGCCTAATTTTGCTTTGCTGCGCTAATTCAGTCTAAGCACCGCGATATTTTAACTCGAACAACGCACTTTTAGCTTAAAATTATTTCTATAAAGAATTGATTAAAGAGAAGGTTTTGGAATTGGAATATTCTTGTCAATTTTGTCAGGCTGATTAAGACTCATAGAACAATTGCTATATCCCCATTTGGTGACCTCGCCTTGCTCAAGCATAAATTTCTTTGTACAAGCATTCCAGCCATCATTATATGAAATAATTTTTGCACCATTTGGGAGTGCATAGCTTCTATACGGTGGTCCCCATTTACTGATCAGTTTTTCTTCTGTACTCCCCACCCAAGACTGCATCAAATCATTTCTTGTTTCGAGTCTTTGCCCCATGATACTTAAACATCCTGTTAGCATCTGGCTGATTGCAATAATGAAGATTAATCTTTTCATTTTAGTTCTCCTCAGTTTTCGTGTTGTATTTATATTTACCGAACAGTACAAAAGCATAATAAAAAACACACAAAAAGACAAGAATGAAACAACTTGCATAAAAAATCCTCGCATAAAGCGAGGATTTTTTATGATCTAAGTTCGAAACGATATTACATCATTCCGCCCATACCACCCATGCCGCCCATATCAGGCATAGCAGGTTTGTCTTCTGGGATATCAGTAATCATACATTCAGTTGTTAACATCAAACCAGCAACAGATGCAGCGTGCTCAAGAGCAGAACGCGTTACTTTAGCAGGGTCAAGGATACCCATTTCTAACATATCGCCATATTGTGAAGTTGCAGCATTGTAACCAAAGTTACCTTCACCGCTCTTCACTGCATTGATCACAACTGATGGTTCATCGCCAGCGTTAGACACGATTTGACGAAGTGGCGCTTCAATCGCACGACGAAGGATGTTCACACCTACAGTTTGGTCATCATTTGCACCAACAAGGCCGTCAAGTACTTTAGCTGCACGTACCAACGCAACACCACCACCTGCAACAACACCTTCTTCAACCGCAGCACGCGTTGCATGAAGCGCATCGTCTACACGGTCTTTCTTCTCTTTCATTTCAACTTCAGTTGCAGCACCAATTTTGATTACGGCAACACCGCCAGCGAGTTTAGCTACGCGCTCTTGAAGTTTTTCTTTATCGTATTCAGATGTTGATTCTTCGATTTGAGCACGAATTTGAGTTACACGTTCAGCAATTTGATTTGCATCACCAGCACCATCAACAATCACAGTATTTTCTTTAGAAATCGTGATTTTATGTGCAGTACCTAAATCTTGAAGCGTTGCTTGTTCTAAAGACATGCCCACTTCTTCAGAAATCACAGTAGCGCCTGTCAAGATCGCGATATCTTGAAGCATTGCTTTACGACGATCACCAAAACCAGGTGCTTTAACCGCACATACTTTGATAATACCGCGCATGTTGTTTACAACCAGTGTTGCAAGTGCTTCACCCTCAACATCTTCAGCGATGATCAGTAATGGTTTACCTGTTTTTGCAACAGCTTCTAAAACTGTAATCAATTCACGGATATTACCAATTTTCTTATCAACAAGAAGAATGAATGGATTTTCAAGTTCAGCAGTCAAAGTATCTTGTTTATTTGCAAAGTATGGGCTGATATAACCACGATCAAACTGCATACCTTCTACAACATCAAGCGCATCTTCAAAGCCTGAACCTTCTTCAACAGTAATCACGCCTTCTTTACCAACGCGTTCCATTGCTTGCGCAATCAACTTACCAACTGTTTCATCAGAGTTTGCAGAAATCGAACCGACTTGTTCAATTGCTTTAGTATCAGAAGCTGGTTTAGCAGTTGCTTTGATATTTTCAACAACAGCTCTAACAGCAAGGTCGATACCACGTTTCAAATCCATTGGGTTCATACCCGCAGTAACTGATTTGATCCCTTCATTTAAAATCGCTTGAGCAAGTACAGTTGCAGTTGTTGTACCATCACCTGCGATATCATTGGTTTTTGAAGAAACTTCACGAACCAATTGCGCACCCATGTTTTCGAATTTGTCTTTTAAAGAAATTTCTTTAGCAACAGTTACACCATCTTTAGTGATGTGTGGTGCACCGAAAGAACGATCAATAACCACGTTACGACCTTTAGGGCCTAAAGTTACTTTTACTGCATCTGCAAGTACGTTTACACCCGCGATCATTTTTGAACGCGCTGAATCACCAAATTTTACGTCTTTAGCTGACATACTAAACTCCAGATATCTTTATAAATTTTAAATTTTGACCAATATATTTGGATGAAAACCCATCTCAACAGCAGAAGATTAACCTTCCAATACCGCTAAAATGTCAGATTCTTTCATCACAAGAAGTTCTTCACCATCAACTTTAACTTTAGTACCTGCATAAGCACCAAACAGTACGTTATCGCCAACTTTAACGTCTAAAGCGCGTACACCGTTATCAGTGATTTTGCCATTACCTACAGCAAGAATTTCACCTTGAGCAGGCTGTTCAGCTGCAGAAGTACTTAAAATCAAACCACCTGCTGTTTTAGTTTCTTTTTCAACACGGCGGATCACAACGTTGTCATGTAAAGGACGAATCTTGCTCATTTCTAACTCCATAGACATTTTAAAATGTCATTGATTACTCAGCGAAGATGACTTCTTATTCCTAGGTCATCGACAAAATATTTGTATGTCACATTTGTGGGGATGGAAATAAACGCTTCAAGGGGAAAACGAAAAAAAATTTATTTAATTTGTATGTTTTTTCTTCTTTTGTATCAAATCATGTCTAATTCAGAATTTTTTACCGCAGTTTTGGCAATAAATTCCTGTAATTGTTCATCAAAAAAATAATGTTCAAAGCGCCCATCTTGGTGAATCACATTAAAGCTATTGGGTATATTTTTATGCAAACGTCGAGAAACTGCTGTACCCGCATGAACCTCATAAACTGGTTGTTTTAAATTTAGCGCAAAGGCTTGATTCAGGTCATAGACCGCAACTAAATGCAAATGACCGTGCAATAAAGCATACAGTTGATGTTGTCCCCATTCTTTAATGGCAAACTGCCCTAAAGCCGGACAATCTTTTAAGTGATGGCCTTCATTTGAGGTATAAAAAGGTTGATGACTAACGATTATTTTTAATTTATTTTTTGGTGCATTGGTCAACAACTGATTTACATTTTGAATTTGCTCAAATGAAATATGTCCGCGTGTATGATAACGGCGACGAATACTGTTCATGCCAATTAGATAAAACTGCTCTGTAAATAAGGTGCGTTCTAAACTGCCAAAGAACAGTTGATATAAGCCAAATGGTCTAAAGGCACGATTCCAAACATGATACAAAGGAATATCATGGTTGCCAGGCACCACAAAATAAGGGATGTTTAGTGATTCTAAAAACTGCTTACATGCATAGAATTCTTTAAATTTAGCACGTTGAGTTAAATCACCGCTCACCACAACCACTTCTGGTTTATGCACAGCACAAAACTTTTGAATCGCCCGTATACACTCTGGACGCTCAGTACCAAAATGTAGATCAGACAGATGCAATAACATGCGGCACCATAATTTTTAAAGCATTTTTTTCTACGTGTAAGGTTAACGGGGTCATCATTGAAACAATTTCTCCATCGACAGCAACGGTCAGTTTAGGCTTTTTTGAATAGACAATGACTTTTTGTGCACCAAAACTATACACATCGGAAGCGTTTTCCAATTTTCCACGAATGGTTTGAAACAAGGTTTTAAATAAAGTGGCTTTATCTCCTTTGGCGATCACCACACCGGCAATCTCCCCCACCTCTGCACATTTCGAAATTTTTAAATTTAATTCTTTTAATTGCAGTTGATTATTACCAAAAAAAATCAGTGGTGTTTTTACAGGATACTTTTGCCCATCTACTTCGATCTCTAATTTGAGTTCTTTACGATCACGAATCAGGACATCCAAACCAGACGTATACGCATTTAAAGGAAAGCGTCCAAACCGACGATTATATTCTTCGCGTTTTTTAATAAACAAAGGATATAGACCTAAACTGGCATTATTTAAATAAATTTGATCATTGATACAGGCCACATGTGAGGCGCGCGGCTCCCCTGTGGCAATCACATTGGCTGCCTCTAAAATATTCAAAGGAATATGTAGAACACGCGCCACATAATTAAAAGTACCCAAAGGTAGTATTCCCATAGGAATTTTTTGCTTTAACATTTGCGAGGCGACTGCATTCAACGTACCATCACCACCAGCAGCGACAATGACACCACAATCTGAGTATTGTGCATGACGTTGAAAGATTTTTTGCATCAGGGTTTTTATATCAGGCTCTGAACCAATATCAAAAACTTGAATTTCAAAACCATGTGAGGTCCAGATGGTCATGAGTTTTTCATAAATATCATCTTTCTGATTGGCATGAAAACCTGACTTTTCATTGTAAATCATTGAAAGAGGCTTGAGTTCTGTGTCCATAAGCTTGATTATTTTGAAGTATTTGCACTAATTTCGTCGATTTTCTAAACAAATAAAAGCACCTTTATGTAAAATTCGAATTATGCCCATTTATTAAATCAATAATTAATTTAGTAAATCTTATAATTTCAACTTATTGTAAACTATTATTATTTACAATTAAAATACCCTACATTCTATTTAAAAATACCAATAAAAATCAAACAATAATCCATGTTAGATAATACAAATCAAACACTTAGTGAAAATTCGAGCATTGGTATCTTTTAAGCCTTTAGTCTTATTTTTTTTATGAATATATGTTTTAATACCACCACTTTTTTTCATACTTAAATTTGAATGTAGTATCCCTTCATTCAGATTATTATTTGTACACAAAATTGTACATATTTTAGATAGGCCTCACCATGACCCAAGTGAACGCACCAGAATTCGTTCGTCATCCCAAGCTCATTGCATGGGTTGAAGAAATTGCTAAATTAACTAAACCTGCAAAAATTGAATGGTGTGACGGAAGCGAAGAAGAGAATCAACGTTATATCGACTTGATGATCGCTAACGGCACTATGCAAGCGTTGAACCAAGAAAAACATCCTGGTTCTTATTTAGCGAATTCTGATCCGTCTGACGTAGCGCGTGTTGAAGGTCGTACATACATCTGCTCTGAAAAACAAGAAGATGCTGGTGCGACAAACAACTGGGAAGCTCCTGCTGAGATGCGTACTCGCCTTAACGGTTTGTTTGATGGCGCAATGCAAGGACGTACCATGTACGTGGTTCCATTCTCTATGGGTCCATTAGGTTCTCACATTGCTCACATTGGTATCGAAATTACAGATTCTCCTTATGTTGCTGTAAGTATGCGTAAAATGGCTCGTATGGGTAAAGCTGTTTATGACGTACTAGGCACTGATGGCGATTATGTTCCTTGCGTACATACTGTTGGCGCTCCACTGGCTGAAGGTCAAAAAGATGTTGCATGGCCTTGTAACCCAGAAAAATATATCGTGCATTATCCAGAAACGCGTGAGATCTGGTCTTACGGTTCAGGATACGGCGGTAACGCATTATTGGGTAAAAAATGCCTTGCTTTACGTATTGCATCATCTATGGGTCGTCAACAAGGCTGGTTAGCTGAACACATGTTGATCCTTGGTGTAACCAATCCACAAGGTGAGAAACACTATATTGCAGCAGCATTCCCATCTGCATGTGGTAAAACTAACTTTGCGATGTTGATTCCACCTGCAGGTTATGAAGGTTGGAAAATTGAAACTGTAGGTGACGATATTGCTTGGATCAAACCAGGTGAAGATGGTCGCTTATATGCAATCAACCCTGAAGCTGGTTTCTTTGGTGTCGCACCTGGTACAAACATCAAAACAAATCCAAACTGTATGGCGACACTTCACAAAGATGTCATCTATACAAACGTTGCTGTAACAGAAGATGGCGACGTATGGTGGGAAGGTTTAACCAAAGAAGCGCCTGCTAACTTGACCAACTGGAAAGGCCAACCGCATGTTGCTGGTGAAAAAGCAGCACATCCAAATGCGCGTTTCACCGTTGCAGCGGGTCAATGCCCTTCTATTGATGCTGACTGGGAAAATCCAGCTGGCGTACCAATTTCTGCGTTCATCTTCGGTGGTCGTCGTGCAGATACAGTACCTTTAATCTCAGAAGCTTTTGACTGGGTTGATGGTGTTTATAAAGCAGCAACGATGGGTTCTGAAACAACTGCAGCTGCAGTAGGTCAACAAGGTGTTGTACGCCGTGACCCATTTGCAATGCTTCCATTTGCTGGCTATAACATGGCTGACTATTTCTCTCATTGGTTAGAAATGGGTGAAGAAGTTGGTGCGAAAGCGAAAGCTGCAGGCAATAAACTTCCTGGCATTTACAACGTAAACTGGTTCCGTCGCGATGCTGAAGGCAACTTTGTATGGCCAGGTTTTGGTCAAAACATGCGTGTGCTTGAGTGGATCATTGACCGTTGTGAAGGTCGTGCTGAAGCAGTGGAAACACCGATTGGTTTTGTTCCAACTTATGAGCAATTGAACTGGACAGGTTCTGACTTCACTAAAGATCAATTTAATCTTGTGACTTCTCAAAACAAAGATCAATGGATCAAAGAGATTGAGAGCCACACTGAGTTATTTGATAAACTTGGTGAGCGCTTACCAGCTGCACTTAAAACTCGTCAAAATGAGCTTTTAGAGGCTGTTAAAAAATCTGCTTAATCGCTAAAAATTAAGACATACAAAAAGACCGCTAAATAGCGGTCTTTTTTTTGCTTAGTGTGATACAGTTCACTTTATTGCTTTGATATTCATTACAATTATGTAATAAAAATACAAATGATTACTGTTTCCATGTACAAGATTCATATTTTCTCTATAATTCAAACATTACTTTATTTTATTGATTTTTTTTAATCATGTTAGAAAATATTATTTATTCGGCAAAAGTTATTAGAGCCAAATTTGTCTCAGATAGACGTTATCTCACCAAAAGATTTATTGCTAAATTGGGTTATACCCCGAACTTTGATCAGCCTAAAAGTTTCAATGAAAAAGTCACCGCCAGAATGATCTATGAAAGAGCACCTTTACATACGAAATTAGCAGATAAATTTGCTGTACGCGAAATGCTTGCAGAGAAAATTTGTTGTTCCCATTTTGTTCCACTGATTGGTGTATATAAGTGCTTTGAGGAAATTGACTTTAATCAACTTCCTAACAAGTTTGTTTTAAAATGCAATCATGACAGTGGCAGTGCAATTGTTTGTAATGATAAAGCGCAATTTGATATCAAAAAAGCGCAGCACAAACTCAATCACCACCTTAAACAAAATATGTATTTTAGAAAACGAGAATGGCATTACAAAGATATTGTTCCTCTAATTTTGGCCGAACAACATATTGATTTGTTAGTTGATCAAGACAATAAGCTGACCATTACAACATGCCGTGTTCATTGTTTTGAAGGTCAGCCTCGATATATTGAAGTCGATGTACAAGACAGCCAAGGCGTGGATTATTCAAATATGTATGACACATCTTGGGTGCTGCAACCCTTTACCGTTGATCTAAAAAGTAATACGCCAAGCTGTTTAGCACGACCACAAAAATTAAATACAATGCTTCAACTGTCAGAAGACCTTTGTTTTAAATATGGTTATAGCCGAATCGATTTCTTATTATCTCAAGACGATGTTTTCTTTAGTGAGATTACTTTAACCCCCAATGCAGGTCGTATGGTCATCACCCCAAGTGAGTGGGATGAAAAGTTAGGCGCTTTATGGCTGACTGACTAAGCCGAGCAAAAAGACCGACGTGTTCGGTCTTTTTTGTGATTTAATGCAATCATTCAATATCTAAAAATAAGCGCAATGACAGCAATTAAAAACATTACCACAACTCAACCTTATCTAACCCTGCTACCTGACCACGAAGTCGTCTTCGCCCCTTCAAGTCTATTTCTAGCTCAGCATTTACTTCCACTTATTTCAATTGATTTATCTGCAATCAATCCAGCATGGCAAGGAAAAATTCATTTGCTCAATCCGATTGAACCTTATGAATGCTATATCGGAAGTGATACCACAGAATTTTCTGATGCATTTGCCAATGAAAATTGGTTTATTATGCAATTAAATCAACAAAATCAATATGAATGGTTAGCAAACAAAAGATATTTTGCTTTAGAAAATCCTGATTGCGAGACCGATCTAAAAACCCATCATAAAGAAATGCATGAAGATTACTTGCAGCTTAAACAGCGCTTTGCCGAAACTGGAAAAGTCATTTCAACATCACGCATTGAATATCAAAATGATTCTGCAACAACCTTACTTGACCAATTAGGGGGTGAATGTGGCGGTGGAAACTGGACTTATCCAATTGATGAACATTTTGATTTACGCTACATCAACGCAGACCGCGATGATCAAGAAGTTCATATTTATGACCGTGATGGCAAGCGTTATTATTTTATTGCAGCTGTTGCTGGCTGGGAATATTGTTCACATGGGGCAGATTGGATTTTAATGTACTACCAACCTGAAACCCGACGCGTTTTATATACCTTTGATTGGTCATAACGACTCTTGTGCAAAGCTATATATTTTCCACTTTTGCTTAGGCAACATCTTTCTGTAAGCGGCGTTCATGCAATTCAAGTAAATATTCATCCAATGCTTGAATTTCAGCTTCGGTAAATTTTAAATATAACTTGCTACGGCGCTTTAAAATATCCTGACTGGTGATCGCCCACTCTTGGTCAACCAAATAATCGACCTCTTGGGCATATAAACCATGGCCAAAATCTTGACCAAGTTCATGAACAGATGTCGAATGATTTAAAAATTTCCATGTATAAGTTCCATAGGCATGTGCCCAACGGCTTGCAGTTTCATGATCAAGCCCTTTGATTTTATTTTGAATTTCTAAAACCAATCCATCAACCGAAACTAAATTTTCAGCACCCGGCAGTAAGGATTTTTCAGTCCAAGCTTTCCCAGTGTTAGGGAAGAACTTCTGCAAATGCTCCAGGGCAGATTCAGCCAAGCGTCGATAGGTGGTTAACTTGCCACCAAACACAGAAAGTAAGGGTGCATCATTTTCATGATCTTGCGATAAAGCCAAAGTATAGTCACGGGTGATTGCGGCTGGATTATCAGATTCATCATCACACAATGGGCGCACCCCTGAGAATGTCTGAATAATATCGGCTTGAGTCAGTTGCACTTTAAAATGATCATTGGATACATCAAGCAGATAATCAATCTCTTGCTGACTAATTTCAACATTATTCGGATCTGCTAAATATTCACGATCAGTTGTACCAATCATGGTGTATTGATTGAGATAAGGAATTGCAAACACGATACGTTGATCATCATTTTGCATAATAAAGGCTTTATCACCGTCATATATTTTCGGCACAATAATATGACTGCCTTGAATGAGGCGAATTCCATATTGCGATTTTAACTGAAGCTCTTGCTTAATAAATTGTGCAACCCAAGGCCCCGCAGCATTGACCAAAGCCTTCGCTTGTATCTGATAAATGCCCTGCTCATTTTCAAACTGGATACTCCATAAACCATCTTCACGCTGTGCTGAAATACAGCGTGTTTGCGTAACCACAGTGGCATTTTTTTCACGTGCTTGCATCGCATTTAAAATCACTAAGCGTGAATCATCTACAGCACAATCTGAGTATTCAAATCCGCGTGTGATCTCTGTTTTTAGTGGGCTAGTATAAGGATCAAATTCAACCAAATGTGAACCTGCAAGCTTCTCTCTTTTGCCCAAATGGTCATATAAAAACAGCCCCGTACGAATCAGCCAAGCAGGACGCAAATGAGGTTGATGTGGCATGATAAAACGCATAGGACGAATGATATGTGGTGCTTTTGCCAGTAAGACTTCTCGCTCAGCCAACGCTTCTCGCACTAAGCGAAATTCTTTATGTTCCAAATAACGCAGACCACCATGGATCAACTTACTGCTTGCAGACGAGGTATGACTAGCTAGATCATCTTTTTCACACAAGAACACAGATAAACCGCGCCCTGCAGCATCATTGGCAATACCAACACCATTTATTCCACCACCAATTACAGCAATATCATAATACGTTTGTTGCTCATTGATTTGTGTCATAAACGCCACCACCTTTGATCATTTGCATATATTCACAATCATTTTTGAAAATATATTTTCGTTTGTTTTCATTTAAGAAAATAATAGATAGTTTTTTAATCAATGTCTATCAAAAAATGATCAATTTCACGTTTATCATATTTTCACTATGGGTTTTTAAATTAGCCTAAACCACAGTTAAAGCCACTTCTGCTGCATGAATTTGTTTTAAATAATTTTCAGTGGGCTCTTTATTGGTAAAAAGCCGATCTATTTCAGAAAGATGGCCTAAGCGCATCATTGCATGACGACCAAACTTGCTCTCATCTGCTGCTAAAAATACCTGCCGAGCACCTAAAATAATTTCTTGCGAGACAGACACTTCTTGAAAATCGAAATCGAGCATGGTTCCATCTTCATCAATCCCACTGATACCAATCAGGGCATAATCAACTTTAAACTGTTTAAAAAATTCAGAGGTGGCTTGTCCTATCACACCACCATCGGGGCGTACTTTTCCGCTGGCAATCAGTACTTCAAAATCATCATTCATACTCAAAATTTTCGCCACATTTAAATTATTGGTAATCACTTTTAAACCGCGATGTTGCAATAGAGCATGGGCAATAGCTTCGGTTGTTGTACCAATATTGATAAACAAAGATGCATGGTCTGGAACTGCGTTTGCAACAGCTGTTGCAATGCGCTGTTTTGCCGCTAAATTATGGCTGACCCGTTGACTATATGCGGTATTGGTGACACTAGAGTCTACCGCAGCGCCACCATGATAACGACGTAATAGTCCGGCATCTGCCAATTGATTGATATCCCGCCGTACAGTTTGTGGTGTAACTGCAAAATGCTGTGCAATCTCATCAATACTGACGTAGCCCCGAGCCTTAACCAATGCTAATGTTTGCTGTTGTCGAATCATCAAGTCCATAGATGTGAAACCTTATTGTTTTATTTTCAAAAATGAACATTTAGCTGCTATAAATAGCATGACTGCTTACTGTACGACTAGATTAAATTTTTAAATTCATCCAACTCAGCTTATTAAATTGTGTACATTTCATACATTTAGATGCAAGCAAATATGCTTTAATTTTAAGCTAAATTCTTATAATTTATAAAATATTTCAAATTAAATAGCTGTTTTAAAAAAATTATTCATTTATTTCTAGAATTTCTCATTCTAGATCAATAATAAACCCTCAACACAGCTAAGACCAAAGTCTAATAAGGTCTGCTTTCATTCAAGCGTATAACGAGCATTGTAATTATTTGTATCTCCCTCGTCTTACTGACTGAAATTCTCTCTGTTTGATTTTTCTGCTTTGATTTTCATCCAAAATGAAAGTTAAACAGGCTGTATTTTGCATATTCTTTTGGAGAATTGCCTTGTCCAATTCATCTCCTCAAGTTGCCACTTCGCAACTTGATAGAAAAACTCGTTTCAAATCTATACTTGGTGGTTCAGCTGGTAATTTAGTCGAATGGTATGATTGGTATGTCTATGCCGCATTTACCCTCTATTTTGCCCCTGTGTTCTTTCCAGAAGGTAATGAAACGGTCAAACTTCTCCAAGCTGCTGCAGTTTTTGCTTTAGGTTTTTTAATGCGTCCGATCGGCGCATGGATCATGGGCGTTTATGCTGACCGTAAAGGTCGTAAAGCGGGTTTAACACTTTCTGTTTCATTGATGTGTATTGGCTCATTAATCATTGCTTGTGCGCCATCTTATGATTCAGTCGGAATGTTTGCTCCCGCACTACTTTTATTTGCACGCTTATTACAAGGTTTAAGTGTTGGTGGTGAGTATGGCTCAAGTGCCACTTATTTAACTGAAATGGCGGGTAAAAATCACCGCGGATTTTTCTCAAGTTTCCAATATGTCACCCTGATTTCAGGTCAATTACTGGCACTCTGTGTACTGATTATCCTGCAACATAATCTTTCTGAAGATGCCTTACATGCATGGGGATGGCGTGTTCCTTTCTTTATCGGTGCATTACTTGCAATTGTTGTGTTCTGGATTCGTCGTGGTCTGGTTGAAACAGAATCATCTAAACAAGCACAACAACAAGCTAAAAATGGCGGTGAAACATCTGGTGCTTTGGCCTTATTCACCAAGTATCCTAAACAAGCATTTACAGTCATTATGCTGACTGCGGGCGGTACCTTAGCCTTTAATACATTTACGACTTATTTACAAAAATACTTAGTCAACACTTCTGGCTTTGAAAAAACCACCGCAACTGAAATTACCACAGCCGCAATCTTTATTTTTATGTTGATTCAACCTGCAGTCGGTGCACTTTCAGACAAAATTGGCCGTAAACCAATTATGATCACTTTTGGTATACTCGGTGTGCTATTTACCGTTCCTATTTTCAATGGTTTAGGCTCGACAACGGACCCTAAAACGGCTTTCTTCTTATGTATGAGTGGTATGGTCATTGTGACTGGATATACAGCCATTAATGCGGTTGTAAAAGCTGAATTATTTCCACCGCATATTCGTGCTTTAGGTGTAGCCTTACCTTATGCACTTGCCAACACTGTATTTGGCGGTACGGCTGAATTAGTTGCACTAAGCTTTAAAAATGCTGGGCATGAAAACTATTTCTTCTATTACATTACCTTTATGATCGGTTTATCTCTAATCACCTATGTGTTTATGAAAGATACCAAAAAACATAGCCTGATTACGGATGATTAATTCAAAATAAACTTTGCAATCTAATTCATTTAAAACAGCTTTTTTATTCACATAAAAAAGCTGTTTTATTTAAGCAATTCACTTATCGTGAAAATTGCAAAGCTATGGCATACTAAAAATAATTCAAAAAGCTAGGACTTTAAAAGATGAAAAAAATCACTTATGCAGGTTTAGGATTAATCGTTTTAGCTTTATCTGCATGTCAAACAACCCCTCGTCAATACAATGGCGTAACCGGTTATCAAATTGAAAATCAAACAGCAGATAGTGCGACACTGGCGTATACCCTTTCAGGTCGTGCAGATCGTGATTTGGATGTAGATAAATTACAGCGCGCATGTCAAAAAGTGTTGGGTGCAAACAAAAACTATAAAATTTCTGTATTAAGTACCAATGAAATTATCAATCCGCAAATAGCAAAAGGTCAGGCTGGTGTTCAACTTGGACATAGCCGTACATCTTTTGGGCTTTCCAACACGCCAAGCCTAAATAACAGTGAAGATTATGCAACACGCCAAGCCTTAGATACCCGTCCAAGCACTTTACATGTGGTACGTTATACCTGTTCTTGATTTTAGCTATGTGTATCGCAGAATAAAATAAGACGCTGTCATAGCGTCTTATAAAAACTCACATTTCTAAATTCTTTGGCTTCATCTAAATCAGGCCAAGTGGTTGCACTTCGTTCATCCAATTTTTGGTAATTTGGATGACTAAAGTTTTTCACTCGGCTATCTGCCACCCATACTTCTGGTGCAAATTTTAAAAACTCATCCAAGAAAAAACGGTTAGATTGATCATATAAAACATCTGCAGCCAATAAGACATCAACCTGTTCGGCTTTATATAAATCATCTAGATACTCAAGCTCAACATCATTGAGTAAGGCATTTTCACGACAAGCATCCAAACTTATCGGGTCGATATCACAACAGATGACACGTTTTGCACCTGCCATTTTGGCTGCAATTGCGACAACGCCTGACCCAGCACCAAAATCCAGTACCACTTTATCTTTTACATGCTGTGGCTCTGCAATCAACCATTGTGCCATTGCTAAACCTGAAGCCCAGCAAAAAATCCAATACGGTGTATCATTCCAAATACGGCGAATTACCTCATCATCCAAACGATCTGTTGGAAAAACAGGTGGAATCAACCATAACGAAATTGGGCTTTCAGGCAACTGCTGTGCCAATAATTCGCATTGAGGAATTACTTCATGCAAAGCATCAAGTAAATGTTGTGGGGCTTTAGGAAATTGATAAGTACAGCTCATGCAAAATATGACCAAAATTATTATTTTGATATTGAGGAAATACAGCTTCTTCCTCATATTCGATAGACAGTAACATCATGTGCTAAGGTTCAAGACGATACTTCTTGTTAAGTCTCAGATACAGCTACTTAAAAGTACATCTTAAACGCGTTAAGCCAATGACCATTAAACTAATGACAATATTGCCTACTTTTACTGAAAAATAAACATAGCTGTGTAAATGTAGGCTGAATTTAAGCACAGTGAATGCATGGCTTTCACTGTGCCCAAAATAAAACAGGGCTTAAGCTAACGCTTTTTCAGCTGCTTCCACAGTTTGACGAATCAACGTTGTGATCGTCATCGGACCTACGCCACCTGGAACTGGTGTATAAGCGGAAGCGACATCTTCAATACCGACCAATTGGATATCACCCACACCACCACCGTCACGAGGATGGAATCCAGCATCAACCACAACAGCACCTTGCTTAATCCAGTCTTTTTGGATTAGTTCAGCTTTACCGACTGCACCAACAACAATATCAGCCTGTTTTACCAATTCAGCAAGATTTTGTGTACGAGAATGGCAGATTGTCACTGTTGCATTGGCCTGAAGTAGCATCATTGCCATCGGCTTACCTAAAATAGCCGAACGCCCTACCACAACTGCATGTTTACCAGCGATTTCAATCTTATTTTCTTGAAGAATCGTCATGATACCCGCAGGTGTTGCCGAACCATAAGCAGTCTCACCCATTGCCATACGACCAAAACCTAAACAAGTTACTCCATCTACATCTTTTTCAAGTGAAATGGCATCAAAGCAAGCACGCTCATCAATTTGTTCAGGCACAGGATGTTGGAGCAAAATACCATGAACATCAGGATTGGCATTTAATTTTTCAATTTCAGCCAATAATTGTTCAGTTGTGGTTTCTTTACCTAACTCTACTTTTAAAGAATCCATACCAACACGACGGCAAGCATTTCCTTTCATGCGTACATACGTCGCAGATGCACCATCATCACCCACTAAAATAGTCGCTAAAATTGGGGTACGACCTGTTTTTGCTTTTATAGCTTCAACACGAGTCAACAAGTCTGCTTCAATTTGTTTCGCTAATGCGCGACCATCCAATACCAATGCCACGGCACATCTCCAAAGTAGATATGAATCAATTTTGCAAATAATACATGATTATTTAGACAATTTTCTTTCATATGCTGAATTTATGTGCATATGCATGAATTATAGTATTGTTTTTTTTTCAAAGATTGCTAATATGTGCATCACCAAGACATGGCGGGGTGGCAGAGTGGTCATGCAGCGGACTGCAACTCCGTGTACGCCGGTTCGATTCCGACCTCCGCCTCCAATCTTGTAAAGCCCGAGTGGTGAAATCGGTAGACACAGGGGATTTAAAATCCCCCGCCCACAAAGCGTGCCAGTTCGAGTCTGGCCTCGGGCACCATTTTAATTCTTGTTAAAATGGTGCAATAAAGAACCCAGCGATAAGCTGGTTTTTTTATGCCTAAAATTTTATATTGTTTTTTATGTTAATATCCAAAGTGAAATTTAGATAAGCGAAGCCTATATGATTCAAAACAAGCAAGTTTCCCTCTATTTAAATCAATTACAACAACAATACCCACAAGCATTTAAGCGCAACTTTCTATTTTATAGTCAAATTAAAACCAAAGGGCTTTTAGATGAAGCAAAGGAATTTATTCCTTGGATTTTGTCGATTATGATTTTTTGCAGCATCTATTTTAGTTTAGGTCAGTATATTGCAAATCATTTTCCTCAATTCGATAGCTTTCAAGCCAATGGCATTGCCGCTTTAGCGATTATGTTATTTTTTATGATTATTGTTCCGATCATTATCAAACAAATAAAACACAGTTCGACACATTTATACCAACAACTCAATAATATTCCGCTTAAGCTTGCGGTACTGATCGTCCTGCAAGCACTCAATCTTTATTTTATAGAAAGCACCCTGCTGCAAGGCCTGTTATTTTTCTTTGCAATGAGCTTTGGTTTTGTCAAATTTTATAAAGAAAATTTATTTAGAGATAGCACCAAAGACACTGAATATTACCAATTACAACAAATTCGAAAAAGCTGTTTATGGGCTTATAAACAAGCCAAGAAAGCCAAATTCAAAATGCGATTCTTAGCCAAAGATTCTGAGAAGTATCAATTTTATCAAAAGCGCTTAGTCACCTTTTTAGAATTACATTTAGAACTATTAAAATATGAAAATGAAATGTGTAAAACCTATAAATATGAAGATTTAGATGCCTATATGGACAGTATGATGTAATCCATCTATCACGTTAAAAAGCCGAGTGATCTAAACTCGGCTTTTTTAGGCTTGAAAATTTATGCACTTTTCTGAACAGTCTTTACATCAACCAAATTGTTATTTAAAACCACTTGATGGGCACGAGCCGTATCCACCGTATAGGTTTTTTCCTTGATGCTATTTAAGAAAATCCAATCCGCTTGTACCTGTTGTACTGTAAAGCTGACTTTTAAGTAGCCTCGCTGATTTAAATTGGTGTAATTCAATTCATCAATGAGCGTGGTGAAGGCCATTTCAAATTGTTGTAACTGTGCCAAAGGAATACTTAAATACTTCTCCATCCCTGGTGACGAGACCGAACTGGTTGCCAATTCCACCCCAACAAAATCACCCGCTTGAGTATGCAAGTCAGCAGACCATGCATTATGGGTATCCCCCGCCAACACCACAACTTTCTTATTTAATGTTTTAAGTGTGCCATATAAAATTTCACGTTCTGCATAGTAGCCATCCCAAGCATCTAAATTATAGGGTGCAACTGTGGTTACACGGGCTTTTTCTGCGGCGGTTAATGTTGGATCACCACTTTTCAAACGAACTTTTAAAGTAACTAACTCGATGATCTGCTGATTCATTTTTGCCAAAGTTTCGGCTGTGACATTTCCACTGGTAATTGCAGATAAAGACAATAGCAATTCAGCAGGGATTAACATTTTTGCCATCAACACTTGCTGACCCAATACATTCCAAGTCGCGGTAGATTGTGCCAGTTTCTTTTGTAGCCACTCACGTTGGGTATAACCCATCAGTGTACGCGTAGTACTGGTTAAATCTGCCTGAAACTTAGCGATATCTAAGCCCGAAGCCGTCATATAATTGGCATAATCGAGTTGCTTATCACGTGCCAAAATACGGGTATCTAACATGGTCAATTGTACCAATGACCCAAAGTCAAACTGGCGATAAATATTCAAGTGATCTGTTGCAGATACAGGGCGAATCGGCATCCATTCAAAATAGGCTTGTAAAGCTGCCAATTTACGGTCTAAGAAATTACCCTCATTGGCTTGATGGTTTTCTGCACCGTCTTTCCATGCGTCATTTGCCAGTTCATGGTCGTCCCAAATCACGATAAAAGGATGACGTGCATGTGCGGCCTGTAAATCGCTGTCAGTATGGTAAAGCGCATAACGCTTACGGTAATCATCCAACTTGATAATTTCTTTATCATTGTCAGCAGCGAGGGTACGACCTAGCTTTACTGCCTCTTCTGTGGCATATCCATCTTTACCATATTCATAGATGTAATCCCCCAAATGGATGATCGCATCGACCTCTTGTTTGGCCATTTCCTTATATACATAGAAATAGCCAGCAGGATAGTTTGAACATGAACACACCGCAAACTGCACCGAACTGGTGGTTTCAGGTAATGTTTTGGTACGCCCTACTGGCGAAATCACCGAACCAAATTTAAAACGATAATAATAAGTTTGCCCAGACTTAAGCTTGTCTGCATCAACTTTAACAGTAAAATCCTGAGCTGATGCTGTTTGTACTTTTCCAGTATTGATCACTTGCGTAAATTTATCATCTGTGGCAATTTCCCAAACCACTTCTAAACGCAAAGACGTATCCTGCGGCGTAATACGCGTCCACAAAATCACACGATCTTTTAATGGGTCGCCACTGGCAACACCATGTAAAAATTCAACTTTTGTTGTAGGAGATGTTGAATCGTTGTTATCACTCCCACAAGCAGTCAACGACACTGGTATAGATAATGCCCCAAAACTGGCTAATGACTTTTGAATAAGTTCACGGCGTGAAATTGAGTTTGGCATTGAAGTTGGTTTCCTCTAAGTTTTTTTATCCAATTAATTTAAAGGCTTAATATTTCGCTTTAATCTCAAATTGATGAAAAAATCATGACAAAATACCCATTCAACGGCTTAAAATGCTTTATTTTCAAACATAAGCACATGAATTGATTGAAAAGAAAGCAAATCGACATAAATACGCTTGCCAAGAGAAAAACTGTCCTTTATTATTGCGCACATGCCCGAGTGGTGAAATCGGTAGACACAGGGGATTTAAAATCCCCCGCCCACAAAGCGTGCCAGTTCGAGTCTGGCCTCGGGCACCATTTTAAGTCTTATTAAAATGGTGCGATAAAGAACCCAGCGATAAGCTGGTTTTTTTATGCCTAAAATTTATAAATCATCTATAAATCGCCAATTTAAAAATAACGCAAAGTTCAATACGACTTGCTAAAAAGCGTGATAGCTCAACTATATTTTTGTGGTTATTTTTCATTAAAAAACTTATAATATGATAAATTTACATTAATTATTAATATTTTCATAAACTTAATTAAACCAATACCATGTCTAAAATTACCACTGAAACTCAAAAAGCCGCCCCTATATTTCCGCGAATATTCGCATTTATCATCGACTGTATTAATGTTGGCGTAGCCTGTTTAGTGATGGGTAAAATACTCTACCCATATTTTGAAAATTCTCCTTTTATTTTCCAATGTATCGGTACGCTCCTCTGTCTATTTTATTTTGTTGCTTTTAACAGCCATATCGGTAATGGTAAAACCATTGGGAAAATCCTGGGTAAAATTAGGGTAAAAGACTTAAATGGTGCTTCAATTCCACTTATGCGCTCTCTGGTTAGATCAAGTATTTTTATCATTCCATTTTGCTTTGCTGGTTATTTACAAACATATTCAACTCAGCATCTTTCACTCAGCCTACTTGTGGCATTTTTTCAAAGTATCGTCTTTGCCTGTTTTTACTTGGCTATTTTTAATGGAAATAGCCAACAATCTCTGCACGATCTGCTCAGTGAAACTCAAATCCTCAGAAACGCTCAATCCAATATTCCACACCAATCTGTATGGCGTATTCATTACTACATCATTGCGCTATTAACGATTGTGATTTTTTCTGTCAATTTATGGGGTTATTTCCAAAGCAAAGCAATGTCAGCCAATGATTTTCGTTTGATTTCCGATGACATTAAAAATGCTCAAGTTGAAAGTCGCCATACGTATATCGGAGAAGCGGAATCCACAAATCAGGTTTTAATTTTAAATGTGAATCATCCAGATTATCTGGATGACCTTGATCGTGCCGAAACATTGCTAGAAAAGATTAATCAACAACACGCTGAGATGTTAACGCAATACCACATCACTCAGGTGCAATTTAACTTTTCTTATCAATTTGGCTTGGCTAAATTATCAAAAACAACGCTTTATGATTATAAAAAGACGCCTAAAAGTAGCTTAAGTTATATTGGGGAGAGTACAGCGCTGAACCTTGGTTTTTAAACAAGACCAAGTCTCGCTGTTAAAGTTTAAATCCTGTAGATAAAAAAAGACCACGTTTTTGGAAACGTGGTCTATAAAAATGGTGGCTATGACGGGACTTGAACCTGTGACCCCCGCATTATGAGTGCGGTGCTCTAACCAACTGAGCTACATAGCCTAAAACTGTGCGCGCATTATCTGCTGTAAACAATGTTACGTCAAGCACTAATTAAAATAAAATTCATCGAAGTGAGCCGATAAGCCGGGTTCTGTCTAGAACGATCATTCCTCTAGGCGCATGATCACTCATACGCTCAAGCGACCTACCCGGATCCAGCATGGGCCATGCCTATAGGATCCCTATTTGGTCTTGCTTCCGGTGGGGTTTACCATGCCATGAACTGTTACCAGCCATGCGGTGCGCTCTTACCGCACCCTTTCACCCTTACCTTCCATTTCTCCGAAAAAAAACGTTATTGAAGGCGGTCTACTCTCTGCTGCACTTTCCGTCGGTTCACACCGCCCAGGCGTTACCTGGCACCTTGCCCTATGAAGCCCGGACTTTCCTCCCCTGCTTCAATCACGGAGATCTCCACAGCAGCGATCGTCTGGCTCACTTCGGGGCGTATCCTAACAAATTTCTCGGCTAATTGCTTGCGCTTTTTTGAGCAATTAGTTTTTTATACTTTTCCATCAAGTCGTCTTGGCTCTCTACATGGTTCGGATCGAGCGGAATACAGTCAACTGGACAGAAAAGCGCACACTGTGGCTGATCAAAATGCCCGACGCATTCTGTACATAGGTTAGGACGGATTTCATAAATCTCCTCCCCCATAAAAATGGCATCATTTGGACATACAGGCTCGCATACATCACAATTGATACATTCATCAGTGATAATTAAAGACACGCTACCAACCTTGCTGATGTTTACGATGGAAGGCTTCGACAACGCATTGAGGAACAAACTTTGCCACATCGCCTTTCAATCGTGCTATTTCTCGAACCATCGTCGAAGAAATAAATGAAAATTGCTCTGATGGTGTTAAAAATACTGTTTCAAAATCATGATCAAGCTGACGATTCATATTCGCAAGCTGAAATTCATATTCAAAATCTGAAACAGCTCTTAAGCCACGTAACACTGCTGTAGCATGTTGTTCACGTGCAAAATTTACCAATAACCCATCAAAACCGACAAACTCTACATTGGGTAAATGTTTGAGTGATATCTTTGCTAACTCTACACGCTCTTCCAAACTAAAGACTGGATTTTTATGATGCCCAATTGCAATTGCGACCACAACTTCATCAAACATTCGTGAAGCACGTGCGACTAAATCAACATGGCCATTGGTAATTGGATCAAAAGTTCCTGGATAGATGACACGAGTTTTAGACATCCATTTGTACTCTAGTTTGTTATGTAGGGCTATAGTTTAACAAAAACTTAAATATTAGCGAATAACCTCTTTTGATTTAGCTTTGGCTTTAATTGTGAAATGACTTCACCTGAAGCCAAGTTTGAGGCAAAATAAGGCTATTCTTGGAATATTTGTATTATGTCGAAAAACATTGTCGTTAAAAAAAATAATAGTGGGACGATTGCACAAAATAAACGTGCACGCCACGATTATTTTATTGAAGAAAAATTTGAAGCTGGGCTTTCTTTACAAGGTTGGGAAGTCAAGTCATTACGTGCTGGGCGAATGACCATTACTGAAAGCTATATCACCTTTAAAAATAATGAAGCATTTCTCTTCGGTGCTCAAATTCAACCTTTACTTTCAGCATCTACTCACGTAGTCCCTGAAGCGACACGTACCCGTAAACTGTTGCTCTCACGCCGTGAACTTGAAAAGCTACTTGGTGCTGTCAATCAAAAAGGTTATACCTGTGTACCTTTGGCGTGTTACTGGAAAGGCCATTTGGCTAAACTTGAGATTGCTTTGGTAAAAGGTAAGCAGTTACATGACAAACGTGCCACTGAAAAAGATCGCGACTGGCAACGCGATAAATCACGAATCATGCATAAATAATCTGTTTGATATACGAAAAACCTCCGAAATGGAGGTTTTTTCTTTTAGACATCTTTTTAACAGAATTTTAACGAGCCGTAGCAGTTGGGAGCAAAGTCTTGGGTTGCTAATGGTAGATCCTTAATTGGGAAATACAGGGGGTTTGCCGATGATAAATTTACTTCACCAATATTCAGCCCAGCAATTAAACAAGATGCTAATGGGCAATTCGGTGGCTTGTTCGTCAAATAATTACTAATATTTGGTACAACTTGTTTAAGAATATCATTGGTTACATCAATCTGATTTTTAGGTGTAATTTTCCCAATATCAATTTCATCTTCTATGGCTAACCACCATCCCCGATTCGCAGCATATTCAGCTCCAGGCCAGTGAACCTTGGTTGATTGTAGGGACAAAGAAAATGGATTGTTTAAAGGGAGTTTATGAATATATCCAAGATCTTCTTCAATATCCAAATTAGCCCTTAAGCCTGATATATAGCCGTTTGCATTGATACTCAAAGGAATCCACGAAATTATTGGCAGATTCACTCTTGCATTAATATTTCCACCAAAGTTTAAATTATCGATAAGCGCGGTTCCTGTTAGTTTTGCAGAAGTTAAACGCGTTCCAGTTAAAGTTGTACCATTGATCAATAAATTTGCTTTGGTTGATTGCAACTGAAGATTATAGTCATTTGTATTAAAACTTGGTTGGACAAGTGCACCTAAAAGCTGAATTCGGCCATTAATTCCCATTCCAGTATCATTAGAAGTCATTGATCTTGCTGCTGTAACGCCAGTTCCAGTTGTTGACTTAATTTTTATTGCACCACTTAAACTATTTATTCCATTGGGTGTATCAGAATTCTCTATCCCTGTTGTTAACAAACCCAAAACTTTTTCAGCACTTAAACGTAGGCCAACAACCTCTCTTGTCGATGCAGAATTGGGATCCTTTATCGCAAACTCTACAAATGGGTTGGTTAATTTTGCACTTGAACCCACACGCCCTTCACGCGTATTAGCCAAACCAGAAAGACTCAAATTATCAATATCAATGTCGCAACCACCCGCCCCGTTTACCCCACCACAACCGAGCTGTAACTTTTTAATGTTAGCATTCAATTCAAGTTCGGCCTCTAGTCCTAGTTTATAAAAACCAACGCCTTGCCCCTGCATCTTATTGACTGAGTCATTTGGGGCAATATAACCCAAGCTCATCAGTGCCTGACCATGAACATCAGAAAGCTCAGAGTCATTCAATTGAGTTAAACTCTCCAAGTAAAGAGAATTTGCAAAACAATGCATTGAAGAAAACAATCCAGCATAAATTACGACATTTTTTACGACTTTAATGATTTTCTTATCAATCATTCTATTATAGTTGATATCCATATCAGCTTATCTCATTTTATTATGCATAAAAAATATACTAAAATATAAATAAAGCAAATAAAAAAGTGAATTAAATATCTCAAAACTCTAACAATTATGCAAACCAAGATTACTTTCTTAATGATTCTAAAGACTTTTTATTGATATTTACTTATGTAACTAATTTTAACAATTATATATTTATACTTAATAATATAACAATAATCCGTCCAAAGCAGATCAGAAGTCACCAATGCATAATACGTTTTCAACAAGTGGATTATTGACTCCTGCGATATAACGCATATCAAGCTATACCCAATAAAAAAAACCTCCATCTGGAGGCTTTCTTTAGTCTCAAAGATTTAACAGAATTTTAAATTGCCATAACAGTTAGGCGCAAAATCTTGAGTCGCCAATTTCAAATCATTAATCGGGAAATATAGTGGATTTGAACCTGATAAATTAATTTGCCCAATTGCCACCTCACTCGCAATACAAGATAAGCCAATTAAACCTGGACATTTCACAGTATTCTCAGATTTAGCAAGATATTCATTTAAACTTGGTACAACTTGTTTTAAAACATCATTGGTTACATCAATCGTATTTGATGGCGTGACTTTACCAATATCAATTTCATCTTCAATCGCTAACCACCACCCTCTTTGAGCAGCAATTTCAGCATTTGGCCACCACACAGACTGTTGTTGTAATGATAAAGAAAATGGATTATTCAATTGTAGCTTATGAATATATCCCAAGCTTTGATTAATATCTAAATTTGCAGTTAAACCCGATATGCTACCACTCGCATTCAATGTTAAAAATGATAAATCTATACCTGCAAGAATTGGTTTGATTGAACCTCTAAAAAATAGTTCATCAATTTTAGCTGTTCCAGTCAAAAGAGCACTCGTCATACGATTGCCGTATAAAGTTTTCCCATTAACAGCCAATGTAGCGCCAGTCGATTGCAATCCTAGATTATAGTCATTTGTCTGAAAACTTGCTGTCGGAAGAATACCTAATTTAATGTTCCCTTTAATCGACATATTTGTATCAGCATATTGTAAATTCCGCGCAGTCGTATTTGCACTGCCTGTTGTTGCTTTAATTTTTAAAGCACCACTCAAGCTATTAATACCATTTGGCAAATCTGAGTTTTCAGTACCTGCTGTTAACAAACCTAATGCTTTTTCAGCACTTAATCGTAGGCCAACTACTTCTCGTGTTGACGCAGAATTGGGATTTTTTATCGCAAACTCTATAAATGGATTGGTCAATTTTGCACTTGAACCTACACGTCCTTCTCGGGTATCTGCTATACCTGAAAGACTCAAATTATCAATATCAATGTCACAACCGCCCGCCCCATTTACCCCACCACAACCGAGCTGTAATTTTTTAATATTGGCATTTAATTCAAGATCAGCTTCGAGTCCAAGTTTATAAAAACCGATACCTTGCCCTTGCATTTTATTAACGGAATCATTAGGTGCAATATAGCTTAAACTCATCAGGGCTTGACCACTAACTTTAGAAAGCTCAGCGTCATTTAATTCAGTTAATCCTTCAGATTGAAAAGAGTTTGCAAAACAATAAACTGGAGAAAACAACAGACCATAAGTTAAAAACATCCTTATGATTTTAATTGTTTTTCTATCTTTAATATCCATATCATCTTCTCAGATTTTTTCTTATTGGTAAAAATTATATGAAAACGACAATAAAAAAAAGGCAAAACACAGTTTAGCCTTCAATTAACAAAACATTTCACTCAATAATTCAACTTTTACAATGATTCTAAAGGCTTTTTATTTATGATGTTTTTTGTTTTTTTATGTAATTACATCGAACAACTACGGCGTAATTTTATTTATGAGTAACGCAATATACTCTCCAAACCATATTGCGGTTTGCAAGTCACCAGAAGGCGGTGTAATTTCAACAGGTGCATTATCTGATTGTGTCATTAACCCTAAATAACCCGCCATACGGTTTAAATCTGTGGGTTTAACACCTGTAGGCATTAAAGGGAGTCCAGACCATAACATACCATGCTGCATTGCAAAGATATTAATCTGTTGCAGTACAGATAGCTTATCGCCACTTAAACCACCTGAATTGGTAAATGCAGCAGCTAGTTTGCCCTGCCAATCACGATTTTTCCAACGTTTAGATGTAGAGTCCATAAACATTTTAAATGGACCTGTAACACTTCCCATATAGGTCGGTGAGCCAAAAATTATGGCATTCGCTTGATCTAAAATATCCCAATCAATATGCTCAATATCCATTTGATGAACAGTTACACCGATCTTCTCTGCACCTTGTGCGATATAATTCGCAACTTTTGCAGTATGACCAAATGGACTGTGGTAAACGATCGCGATAGATTTAGCAGATAAAGACATATCAATTGAAAACAAACAAATTTGGTCAAGTTTAACATCAATTCATTTTTAAACAATTCTTGTAATCTTCAGAAAACCTATAACATAACGCTTAAAACAACGATAAATCTATTTAAAAATAAAGATTTAATTTCGAATAAATACAAAAGTAGCCATACGCCCTGTTTTTGCATGGCGACGATAAGAATAGAAATCCTGATCTTGACGATAAGAACACTGATCTCCTCCTGTAACCACATTCACCCCATGTTGTTTAAGAATATAACGCGCAATCGCATACAAATCCGCATAGTGCTTACCTGCTTGCTCACCCTCTATAAATGCAGTGTCTAGTTCAGCATATTTAGAACAAAAAGCAGCTTTGACTTCTGCACCAATTTCAAAACAAGGCTGGCTGATTGCTGCACCCAACCAAGCCCAAGTAGGTGGAGACTTCATATTGGCAATGGTATTTTCAATTATTCCCCCTGCTAAACCGCGCCAACCTGCATGTAGATTGGCAACCTCTGTGCCTGCGGCATTGCCTAATACAACGGGTAAACAATCAGCGGTCATCATCATCAAAGCATGCCCCTGAGTCTGTGTGACCAAACCATCCCCCTCCAATGCGCTAAAAGTCATTTCTTCATTAATGGTATGGCATATTGTGCTGTGGGTTTGCGTCATCCATGTGATTTTACTAACACCTAATTCTGCGAATTCATCCAATAAAATCATACGGTGTTGTTGTACCCGTTGAGGATCGTCATTTACATGCAATGCCAAATTAAAACCTTCAAGCTCAGGCTGTACAGATGGCAAAGCCTTTGGGTGAAGTATATGTGTCTGACCTGCATATACACCTTGAGGTAATCCTTGAACAAATTGCATATGACTCATTTTCCTATTCAAATCATTTTCACGACTCAATAACTATAACAAATTTACTCAATCCAAAACCAATCTTCTCGTCCATTTTATTGATTAACAAAACTAAACATTTCAACTTAATATAGTGTTGTTTTTTTAATCAAATTCAATAATATTAATTAAAACTTAAAAATAAGGATAAACCATGAAAAAATTAAAGCTTGCTGTTTTATTGAGTCTGAGTGTTATCAGCACGCAAGGATTTGCACTCTGTCGTTATGATTTAGAAGGATTTTTTCCTGAACCTGCTAATCCAGCAGCACAAAAATTTCCTACTGTATCAGGTCAAAAAGTTGCTTATAAAATACTGAATGCACCCAACCAAATCACATATTCAGCAACCCATAGTAATTTCAGCTCCAGCAATAATATTGCGACAGGAACACTCCCGATTGCAAATACGGGGATTGTTGGATTGGAATTTAATATTGATACGATTTCAAATGAATTAACAGGAACTAATAATATCGGCAAAGGGATGAATTTATTAATGTTTGATCAAAACAATCAAACCATGGGTGTTATCGCCATTATGTATGGAAATAATTCAGCAATACAGAATTATAAGAAACCGTTATTGATTTGGGTGATGCAAAAGAATCCTATCACAAATCAAAATGATATTACCTATGCTTATCTACAACCTTACGATGCTTCAGCTACCCAAAATGTAGGGGTGTATATCAATCAAAATGCCAATCAAATTGGATTTATTTTAAATAAACAAAATTTAGGTTATGTGGCTACGATTAATTCAAAAATTAAGTCATTAACTTTTCAACCTCAAGCACTATTCAGTGGTTTTGAAGCCAACTCTCCATACCTAAATAAAACCATGTCATTAGAATTGGTCACGGATAAATCAAAATTTACCAATACTTTTCCTACAGGTACAAAAGATGCTTGTGCTAACTAAATCAATGGATAAAACTGCTCTCATTGAGCAGTTTTATCATGTAAATCAATTAATAGGCTTTGTTTTCAGAGCGTAAAACTTCAACCAACTCAACAAAATCGTCTGACCAAGGCGCCTCAAACATCATTTCTTCTTGTGTACGTGGGTGAACTAGACCCAATTTAGAGGCATGTAAAGCTTGGCGTTTAAAGTTACGCAATGCACTACTCAACTTTTCAGAAGCACCTGCTGGAACTTTAACTCGGCTAACATAGACTGGATCACCCACCAATGGATAACCAATATAGGTGAAATGAATCCGGATTTGATGAGTACGCCCTGTTTCAAGTTGCGCTTGTACACGGGTGAAATGTTGAAAACGTTCTTTAACATTGTAATGCGTCACAGCATCACGACCACCGGGTAAAATAGCCATTTTTATACGATCAACAGGATGACGTTTAATCGGCTCATCAATCGTTCCACCTGCAATAATATGACCATAACAAATCAAGTCATATACACGGTAAACTGTTTTTTTAGCCAATTGTTTACTTAAAGAAAATTGCGCTTCTAAATTTTTAGCAACAACCAATAAACCGCTGGTGTCTTTATCAATACGATGTACTAAACCTGCACGGGTTAATTCGGCAGATTTTGGGTAATGATAAAGTAAGGCGTTCACCAAAGTACCATTTGGATTACCCGCACCAGGATGAACAACCATGCCAACAGGTTTATTGATGACCATAATATCGTCATCTTCATAAACAATGTTTAAAGGGATATTTTCAGGTTGTGCAGAGGTTTGTGCTTCCAATTCAACATCTAAACATAGAAGTTCATTGCCTTCGCATTTATACTTAGGCTTGACAATGTTACCATTTACCAACAAATGACCTTCTTTCATCCACTGCTTGAGTTTTTCACGAGAAAACTCGTTCCAAACCAGTGCTGCGACTTGGTCAATACGTTGCCCTAAATAGCTTTCATCCAGTTGAAATTGCAACGATAAACGTGTTGCAGTCGGCGCAGAATTATGATTATCTGCATCCTCAGAATCTTCAAGTAAATTGAAATCATTTTCTGGGAAATTAGAATTAGAAGAGTGTGCTGAAGTCATTTGCTCATTCGGACAAAAGTGGTTTAATAGCGCAATTGTAGCCTATTGCCCGTATAAACAGAGGAATTTTTATGTCGCTACCACGTTATAAAGTCACAATGCTTGCTTTAACTGTAGGCTTAGCAACTGCATTTGTCGGCTGTAGCAGCAATCCGAAGAAGGATGTTGTTGATACAGGCCCGAAATCAAATGAGCAGACTTATTACAATAATGCGATAAAATCATTAGACCGTGGGCAATATGGCGATGCTGCAAAAGCGTTAGAAGCAATGGATACTTATTTCCCGACTGGGCAATATGCACAACAAGCTCAGCTTGAATTGCTTTACACAAAATTTAAGCAAAAAGATTATGAAGGCACAATTGCACTGGCAGATCGTTTTATTCGTTTAAATCCTCAACATCCGAATTTAGATTATGCCTACTATGTCCGTGGCGTAGCCAATATGGAGCAAAATTATGACAGTTTGCTTCGCTATACCTCACTAAAACAAGCACATCGTGATGTAGGTTATTTAAAAATTGCCTATCAAAACTTTGTCGACTTAATTCGTCGCTATCCTTCAAGCCAATATTCAGTTGATGCCGCACAACGAATGAAATACATCGGTCAAGAATTGGCTGAAAGTGAAATGAATACTGCACGCTTCAATATTAAACGTAAAGCGTATTTGGCTGCGATTGAACGTTCACAATGGGTGATTGAACATTATCCTCAAACACCTCAAGTTCCTGAAGCCTTAGCAACAATGGCATATGGTTATGACAAGTTGGGCGATAAAGAAACCTCACAACAGTACATTGGCGTGCTTAAGCAAAACTACCCGAATCTTGTTAAATCCAATGGCGAAGTGAATATCCGCGCAGCACGCAAAGAAGCGAGCTGGTGGAACCGTGCAACATTAGGTATTTTAGGTCGCGGTGATAAAGCAGAAGTATCGCAAGAAGCGAGTTCTGAAACGTCTGATCAAGCAGAACAAAAATCAAGCCTGTTAAATAAAGTGAGTTTTGGCTTACTTGATCGTCCAAATCGTGAAGTGTCTAAAGAGCCAGCACGTGCAGATGAAAGTTTGTATGATGGACAACGTAAATAAATATTGATTGCGACAAATCAAGACGGGTTTTTACCCGTCTTTTTTATTCATAGATATTTTTAGACTCAAAACTACGTTAAACTTTAAATTGGTTTAAACGATACATGACATTAAATTTATGGCTATTCCTCAGCACACGATAGATCAAATTTTGGATCGCACAGATATTGTCGATCTGATTGGTCAACGTGTGAAATTGAAAAAAACTGGTCGCACCTATTCAGGCTGTTGCCCTTTTCATCAGGAAAAGTCACCCTCTTTTCATGTCTACCGTGATAAACAGTATTATCACTGCTTTGGTTGTCAGGCAAATGGCAATGCCATTCGCTTCTTAATGGATATTGATAATCGAAATTTTGTCGATGTCATGAAAGAACTCTCCAGCCATGCAGGTGTCGAACTTCCCAAAGACAATCATGACAATAAAAAACTGTCGTATAAGCGTGAAGTATCCAAGCCTAAACCAGCAGTGAAGGCTGTAGAAGATAAAGTAGTCGATTCTAAACCCGCTGAGCAAAAAACAGATTCTGTTCAGCCCCTTGAAATTGACCCTTTTGAAGCCTTTAGCCAATATCCTGATCCTGAGCATTTCGATCCAACCCAGTTTGACTCAGTAGGTTTTGATCAGATCCCTCAAGATGGCAACCTTTATGATCTGTTAGAAAATATTGCGCAGTTTTATGAACGCCAATTACCAAACAGTAAAGTGGCGCAGAATTATTTTAAACATCGTGGTTTAAGCGCCGAAACAATCCAATATTGGCGCTTAGGCTATGCGCCAGAAGATTGGCAACATTTAGAAAAAGCTTTCCCACAAGATATTGAAGGTTTAAAATTACTGGGTTTGATTCGTACCAGTGATAGTGGTCGTGACTTCGATTTGTTGCGTGATCGGGTGATTTTCCCGATTCGAGACAACAAAGGTCGTGTCGTCGGTTTCGGTGGTCGTGCATTGAATGACGAAATCAAACCGAAATATATTAACTCACCTGATTCTGAAGTCTTCCATAAAAACCAACTGCTTTACGGCTTGTATGAAGGTCGGAAAGACCGTGCGCAAAATTGGCTCATGGTTGAAGGCTATATGGATGTGATCGCCTTACAACAAAACGGGATTTCTGGTGCAACAGCAACATTAGGTACGGCAAGTAATGCAGATCATTTAACTATTTTATTTAAGCAGAACAATCAAATCACGATTGCGTTTGATGGTGATGCCGCTGGACAAAAAGCAGCACGCCGAACCTTAGAAATTGCTCTGCCTTTATTGAATGATGGTCGTGAACTTAAATTCTTTGTTCTACCCAAAGAACATGACCCAGATTCGTTGATTCGTAAGGAAGGTTTTGAAACGTTTCAACGGATATGGCAACAATCCCCTTTATTATCGGATTTTGTCTTTGCTTTATTGAGTCAAAACTATGATGTTGCTACACCTGAAGGTAAAAGTCAGGTGATGGCTGAACTCAATCAACTGACTGAGTTACTGCCTAAACAAGGTTCTTACCGCTATTTATTAAGACAATTTTTTAAAGAAAAGTTAGGTTTTAATCGAAAATGGCAACCTCAAGTCAGCTTAGATGCCTCATTGTCTTTTAATATTCGCACCAAAGATGAAGACTTTGCTGTGGCGATTTTGATGCAACATCCGTTTTTATATATTCACTTTGAAGTATTGCGTGCATTGATTCATCCAGATGAATTATTGGCGCAAATCTTAGCAGTATTTGACCGTGTCTTTGACGATCTACCAGATGATCAAGAACTTGCAACCTATTATATTTTAGGTGCATGTGGTGCTTATCATTTGGAACTCTCTGAAATCATACAACGTACCAATATTCAGGCTTTGGCTGAAGCGCCTGAAATGGCAGATAAATTGGCTTCAGATTACTCTTTGGCCTTGCAAGAGAAATATTTAAAATTAAAGCTTAAAGCACCAACCTCATTGAGTGAATCACGTAATTTACGAAAACAACTCAATGAACTGACTAAACAAATTAGTTTAAAGTTGGTACATCATTAATTTTCCATAAACGCTTCATTGAGCTTATCGATTATTTTGTAATACAAAAAATTCATATGGCTATTGGCCTCTTCCATTGAGGAATCATAAGGCTTATATAGGTTTATAAATATACGTTTTTGAAAGTTTTCATCACTAAAAAACGCGTTGGTAGGGTAATTAGAATCTGAGTGTGCATTTATACTCCCGACCATAAGGGCATCAAATATCCGCCCTGAGTAATCTAGATAAAAGCAATATAGTTTAGGTTTTTTGGGATTCTTATAGCATCGATCAACGGAATCAATTACCCCCATAATTCCACCCTGAGTAGAGAGGCTATGTAGATCCTTGATGGCTTGATTCTAATTAGATCGCACTAGTATATACACCAATAATAGCTGGTGAAGCAAAAACATTAAATCAGATTCGCTTTAAAAAACAATCACTTTGCTTTTGGTTTTCTTTCTTGTTCAAAAATATCCTGAATATTTTCTTTCATCCATTCAAAATGTGAAGGATCTTCATCCTGTGCTGCTTGGCGTAGCAAAATTGAAGATGGGTGCAATAACTTTTGCGTCAAACGATGTGCAAAATCCTCAAGTACATGTTGCGTATCCTCACCTGCCTGAATACGCTCTAAGGCATGCGACAACTCCATCTGACGTTGTTCTTCACCATGTTCACGAAACTGTTGAATCGTCCCACCAGCATCTTTTACTTTTTGCTGTGTCACCAACTGAGTTACCAGTTGATTGACCATAACCTCTGCTTCAACCGCAGCTTGACGTCGTTGTGCTAAATTTTCATCAATTACACTTTGTAGATCATCCACACCGTATAAATACACACCATCCAAACTTTCAACTTTTGGATCTATATCACGAGGTACAGCTAAATCGACCATAAGCATTTGTTGATAACGACGTTTTTTTAAAGCGAATTTCACATCTGCATAAGCAATGACTTGATGCAAACTGCCTGTACAACTGGAAATTACATCCGCACGATAAAGCTGAGTAGTGAGTTCATCAAATGGAATAATCTCCACTTCAACACGATGCGCTATTTCTTGTGCTAATTTCTCTGCCCGTTCACGGCTTCGATTACAAATCAGGATTTTTGCAACGCCCATTTCAGCCAAGTGTTTTGCTACCAAGCTGTTCATTTCACCTGCGGCAACCACCATGACGGTAAGCTGTTCAGGCTTACTAAACACTTGCAATGCGAGTTGAGCAACAGCATATCCCATCGAGACAGCATGACTGCCGACTGCCGTTTCAGAACGTACACGTTTGGCTGCATAAAAAGCATATTCAAATATTTGATTCAGATTTTGCGAGACAATTTCAGCATCTTTTGCGATTGATAGTGCTGTTTTAACTTGACCAAGAATTTGCGGTTCACCCAGCATCAACGAGTCTAAACCACTAGCAACCCGCATTAAGTGCGAAACTGCATCGGTATTTTCATAACGATATACATGATTTGACAATTGCTTTACATCAATACCATTGGTTTGGGCGAGCCAATTTAATACCATATCGGCATTTTCAGCCATGGCATAGACTTCAGTGCGGTTACATGTTGACACCACCACCATATCATTCAAATTCTGGCGAAGGCTTTCTACGGCAAATAAATCTTTTAATCGTTCTGGATTAAAAGCGATTTGCTCACGTAGCTCAACAGAAGCAGTTTGATGGTTGACACCCAATGCAAAGAAAGACATATCAGATCATCATTTCGCTAAATTTGTGCTATTGTGCAATAACGGTGTCATAAAAAGCATACTTGGATTCGGAAAAATTGCGTCAAATAAACAACCGCTTAAGCGGCATGACAATTAAGCAATATTCTACCACATTCTTACTGGTTGGTAGCATGGCTTCTAGTGCTCATATTAGAGCATCTGGAGAATTTTATCATGCTAAATATAATACTAATGCATTAAAACAAAGTATTATTGCTGAATTTTCATTGGCTTATAATGATACTGCAACTGCTTTACACAATTATACTGTGCTCGCAATTCGTAGTAATTCAACCACCATTAAGCAACGTGCCTTGAATGTTGCAATTGAACAAAACGATTTAAAAGCAGCTTTAGACATTGCCACCCATTGGGTTGTACAAGAACCTGAGGACGTTCCTGCAAAATTTTATTTGGCGCATATCGCGCTCAAATCACATGAATATGAGCTTGCAGCAGAGACTCTGGACAGTATTCTCAATATTGACCCCAACGCTGATTTAGAAAAGATTTTAGAAGGAATTGCACCAGAATCAGAAGTAGATCGTCAAAATCTGCTCAATACGCTCAGAGCAAGTAAAGAAAAAAACAACCCTTCTGTTTTAATTCTAATTGCGGGTTTGGAAGCGCAAAACGATGAAATCGAACAAGCCTTAAAAACCGTCAATAAAGCGTTAAAAAAACGTTCAAAAGTGACTGGCTTTATTCTGATGAAAGCCAACTTATTAGAGGCTTTGGGTGACCAAGAAGCGACTTTAAATTGGTATGATCGAAGCAGCCGTAAAAACAAGTACAACTATGATATCCGTCTGGCAGAAGTCAAATATCTGATCAAGATTCATCAATCTGAATTGGCCTTAAGCAAATTAGAATCGATTATTCAAGCTTGGCCAGATGCTGAAGAAGCCCTATTTATTGCAGGTTTAACTGCGATTGATTTAAAAAAGCTGGATCAGGCTGAACAATATTTAGTGGAGTTACGCTACTCGTCACGTTATCAAAACGAAGCATATTTTTATTTGGCAGTAAATGCTGAACGAAAGCAAAATGATGAAACGGCAAAAGCCTATTATCGGCTGGTTGATGGAAACTTATATACGGTTTCACGCCGTAATCTGGTCTCGATTTTTGAAAGACAAGACAAGATGAATGATGCTTTGCGGTTTTTAACCCAAGAACGTGTCAATTATCCACAACATGCAAGTTTCTTATATCAGGCTCAAGCCGAGATTTTAAAACGCATGGGCAATAAAAAAGCAGCGCTGAGATTACTCACTGAAGCAGTGAAGAACTTGCCTGATGATCCTGAAATTCTCTATTCAGAAATTCTGCTTCTTGATCCATTTGAAGATCGTGATTTACTTGATAAAGCATTGAAACAACTCTTAACTTTAGAGCCAAATAATCCTGCTTATTTAAATGCTTATGCCTATACGCTTGCACTACAAAATAGACGTTTAGATGAAGCGCGAAAGTATGCTGAACATGCCTTAGATTCTGCACCAGATCAGGCCTCGATTTTAGATACACTGGGATATATCACATTCTTGCAAAATGATTTTGATGCCGCCTCGAACATTTTATCGAAAGCTTATAATTTGAGTCATAGTGTAAACATCGGTATTCGATATGCAAAATCTTTGTATATGCAAGGTGCCTTAGCTCAATTTAATGAAGTGTTACAACAACTCAAACAAAATCACCCAAATGATCCTCAATTAAATCAATTAGATTCATTAATATTACCGCAACATATTAAAAAGAGTTAATGACTTGTATGCGTCACATTCCACAGATCTTTTGTACCCTAACTGCTGTAACCGCTTTTACCCTCACAGGTTGTCAACAAGTCGTAAAACCAGCACAAACCACACCAACGCTTACAGCACCCACTGATGCCACAACGCCCCTGCAAAAACCGTCAAATCAATTTAATCTTGAAGGGAAAATTGGGGTGAAAACACCAAAACAGTCTGGCAGTGCGTTCTACACATGGACACAAGACCAACAAGATTTTAACATCCAGTTGAATGGGATCTTAGGTATTGGCAAAACTATTATTGAAGGAAAATCTGGGGAAGTTACTCTAAACAGCGCTAAAACAGGTTCAATTTCGGCTGAAACACCAGAAGAACTGCTTGAAAAAGCCACAGGCTGGACTGCACCTATTACCCATATTGTCGATTGGATTCAAGCTTACCCTGCCACTGAAAATGCACAAATCACCCGAGATAATACTCAACGTATTGCTCAAATCATTGAAGATGGCTGGACTGTAGATTTTAGTTATAACAATCAAGCGAGCTTGCCCAATAAGCTGATTTTAAAACAGCAACTTGAATCTGGTCAGGAAAATCGTATTACAATGGTGATTCAAAACCGCTAAATCTATACCTTAGACAATGAAATCTATGATTCGTGTTCCCTCTCCAGCAAAATTGAATTTGTTTTTGCATATCACAGGTCGTCGTGAAAATGGCTATCACGAGTTGCAAAGTATTTTTCAGCTGATTGATTTGTATGACTGGTTAGAATTCACCCAAACAGAACATTCTCAAGCAGAAATCAGTCTTGAAGGTTTGAGTAACGTCGATTTGGAACATAATCTGATCTATAAAGCGATTCAAATTTTAAAACCTTATGCTACACAGCCGACTGGTTTAAAAATTCGTATCGAAAAGAATATTCCAATGGGTGCAGGTCTAGGTGGTGGTTCTTCCAATGCTGCCACCACATTGATTGTGGTTAATCAACTTTGGCAGTGCGGTTTAAATACTGAACAACTGGCTGAGCTTGGGGTTAAATTGGGTGCAGATGTTCCAATCTTTGTTCATGGTCGTAATGCTTGGGCAGAAGGTATAGGTGAACACTTAACATTCATAGACTTAGATCAAAAACAATACATTGTGTTAAAACCTGATTGTTTTATCAGCACTCAACGACTTTTTTCGCAAAAAACATTGACAAGAGATACGAAGCCTACTAAATTTTGCGCCTATCAGCTAAAGCCATCCAATTTTAGAAATGATTTTGAGCCACTGGCAAGAAATTTATATCCTGAAGTTGATGAAGCAATGCAGTATTTAGATCAGTTCGGTACAGCAAAGCTTACAGGTACAGGTGCTTGTGTTTTTGTTGAAGTCACTGAACAAATGAAGATTGATGATGTTTTAAATCATTCACCCTGCAAAGCCTATTTGGTCAACAGTTTGAATGAATCACCACTCACTCATTTTACAGTGTAATGATAGGGGCGTCGCCAAGTGGTAAGGCACCGGGTTTTGATCTCGGCATCCGTTGGTTCGAATCCAGCCGCCCCTGCCATCT